>JBMNUV010000006.1:0-125737 GCA_050946455.1 Prevotella sp. | reverse complement strand
CACGTAGAACCATCGCTGTTGGCGTCAATCACTGTGTAGAGGTAGATGTCTGATGGGAAGTCATCCCAGAAAGGCACCTCAAAGGCATTGCCGACAACCTTACCGTTGCTCAATCCCATCGGGCTTTCCTTTGTGGCGTTCTTTGCCACAACGCCGTATGTATAATAGGATAGCTCAGCATCCGGCAATGTCTCGCTGAAGGTCGTTTCGCTGATGCCTGTTGCTACTGTAACGGTGTCGCCCGGTTTCATACGATAGACGTCATACGTCAAGTCGCCCATGTAGCCGCCATGAGCTGTTTCTGTAGGAGCTGTCCACGTGACGGTGGCAACATTAGCGTCGCTTACGTCCAGAGTCACTGTAGGAGCAAGAGGCTGGTCGTAGCCTATATATTGAGTAATGTGTCCCGTCGGACCCCAGCCTACATCGTTGCCCACTCTTGCGGTGAAGCGGCAAGAGCCTTCGGTTGCGGTTATTTGAACTGTGACAGTTCCACCGGGAGCCACTGTGCCTGTTACAGGCGTGCCCTTGTTGACTGCAACCTCATAGTTGAGTGTGCCGGTCAGGTCTGTGGTTTCATCAAAAGTCTTGGTGGGTGCAGTGAAGGTCACCTCGCCCGTCGTGTTGGCTTCTGTGAAATTCAAAGTCATGTTCTGGATAGAGTCCGGAGCTTTATCCTCAGCAGCCGGTTTCGGAATCACCATACCCACAGTGTTGAACTCGGTCAAGTCTGTCGAGTAGTCACCTACTGCGGTCAGCTGTCCGCTTGTTAAGTCAACGGTGTAGAGCTTGTTGGTTCCTGCTGAGTCTGTTGAAGCCCAGTAGAACACATCGGTTTTCGGATTGACCTCACCTGTCTGATAGTAGGCTGCGCCGTCGGCATCGGTCAAGGCCAGTCCTGTTGAGCCAATCAGTGTCTCGGTTCCCGTCTGGCGGTCAATGCTGTAGAGATTGCCGTCAGTGGCGATACCGTAAGCCTTGCCGTCGTTCGTGATACCCAAAGCCAGCATCATGTTGGTGGCGGTACCAATGGTGGTGCGGGTCATAGTCTCATAGTCTATCACACCCCATTCAATTCCGCTGAGGTCGGAGTTGTAGAACTCACCGAAGATTTCACCTGTCTGCGGGTCCTGTGCGGTCTCGAGAGCAGCAAGACTGTAATCTTCTACGGACACCGGGTCGCCCGTGAGTTCCCAGGTGTCGAGGTCGAATTCGTAGTAATCAGCGAAGACGAATCCCCATGAAATCCAGGAAGTATCGAAATAGATACCCACAAGTTTGTTGTCCACGATACCGCAACCGGCGTTGAAGTAGCCATTCTCGTAGGCTACTAACTGCTCGGGTGTAATCGTGGCACCTGGTGTCATCGAGTAGTATCCTGTGGCTCCTGAGCTAAGGATGTTGACCCAAATCGGTAAATTAGCACCCCCGGATTTTGCGGGAGCCTTCCTCACGTTGGGTCGTTTTGCACCCACCTTGCTGCGTGCCTCCTTAAAGAGCTTAGAGGATGGTCCTAACATTTCCGTTTTATGCTTAAAAAGCAGCGGATACTTCTTCTTCACTAATGCAAGTTGACTTGTTGTCGGATGCTTGTCCTGTTTCAACGACTTCTCAAACTTTACCTGCGGTATTCCCGGCAAAGGTTTTTGAGCTTGCGAGGTCAGGGTAAAGCATAGCAACATTCCTGTAAGTAAAAATTTTCCTTTTGTTCCCATAACCTTTGAATAATAATTGGTAAGTAATAAATGTGTCGTTAGCTATAGCTATTAGCAAATATAGGCTTTATTTCGATACGACGGAAGTAATAATTGAAGTTATTTTATAAATTCGCTAAAAATTAATAAATATTATCAATTATTATCTAAATATTTGCATATTTTAATAGATTTACTTAACTACTTAAGTTTTCGATTATTTTCTAATATAAGCATGTTTGTAACATATTGAAAGGAAAAATAATTATTTTCTATCATTATTTATCATTAACTTAATTCTTTTCATCTTTGTTATTATTGTTGAATTCATGCATTTATTTGCTTGAATTAACATATATTATATTAGTTAGAAGCAGTTATTAGTTAGGAGATAGGAGTTAGGAGTTAGAATTAGTTAGAAGCAGTTATTAGTTATTAGTTAGGAGTTAGGAAATAGGAGTTAGGAGTTGCTACGCCGCATACGGGAGCGAA
This sequence comes from Prevotella sp., assembly GCA_050946455.1. Taxonomy (GTDB): domain Bacteria; phylum Bacteroidota; class Bacteroidia; order Bacteroidales; family Bacteroidaceae; genus Prevotella. The sequence goes on along the minus strand of JBMNUV010000006.1, from coordinate 123,551 downwards.
GTTAATTATGCATTATGAATTAGAAATTAAGTTTTTGTTCGTTAGTTTGTGTTTGGGAATGAGAGGGAAAATATGTGGCAAGGGGATGAATACCGACTGCTTCGGAGGAAGATGTTGAGGCTGTTTCTACTTTTTCTTTGCCGGGCAACTGATGACATCTTTTTTTGGGGGGGCTTAGCTTATGGGGCTGTCAACTGATACCATTAAAACTCAATAAGCGACTCAGGATGATTTGAAAACGTCTTTTCTATATTGGTTAAATTGCCCACAAACTCATCGGCGCATGAGCTTTATAATTTTCTATCTCAGTTTTGGCTTATGTGCATTCTTTCCATTCAATATGGTACGGCTTGGCGTGACTTATAGAATGTGTTTCCATATTATCAAGTTTGCGTCCGTAATAAAAAATGAAAGCCGCAGCCCACTTTTGACTGCGACTTTCATGATAAGTTCAGCTATGCTGATAAAGGAAATTCTCCTTTTGTGTGCATACTGTAATGATTATTTCCTAAGGATGGTCTTAACACCGTTGATGATGTAGACACCTTCCTTCAGGCCCTTGAGGCTCTTTGCATCCTTCAGCACCTGCTTGCCGTCGAGCGTGTAGACATCGAAGCTGGATGCGCCAGACTTCTCAAGCTCGCTGATGGTCGTAGCAATCGTTGTGGAGATAGGAGCCGACTCGGTACCGTCAGCGTAGACAGCGGTCACCTGATAGGTGTAGGTGCCACCTGTAGTCGTGGTGTTGTCGGTATAATTGATACTTGTCACGGTTGCAATCAGCTTTCCGTCACGATAGATGTTGTAGGCAACAGGACCCGTAGAGGTCTCCATGGTGACGTCGTCTATCATGAACAGGAATGTGTTCTCGGCAGGGGAGATTTGATGGATGGCGAAGTAGTTAGTTCCCTCAGGAACATCAACTGTGATTTCCGTCCACTCACCAGAACTCTGCGTGTAGTCGTTGCCGAGCTGCGTGAAGCTTGCCTGCTGGTTGTCAGTGGTGGAAGTGAGCACTTGGAACGTCTCGGTTCCGTAGCCTTCTCCATTCTGGTTGTTCACCCAGAAGTGGATGGTCTGGGCATTGCCGGAGAGGTGCGGTGAGATGAGCCAGTTGTCACTGTTGACGAGATGCTCGCCAGCGTCATCAATTTGGTAAATTGCCACTAGTGCCTTCGTACCGGAGTGCGGGTCGAGTCCTTGTCCTGTAGCGAAGAGGTCGGAAGGCTGCCAGTTCATGAAGGCGAACTTCTCACCCTGATGTGTATAAGTAGAACCTTGAGTCAGCGAGCCTGCGTTGCCCTGGTCGACATCAATAGTCGTCCAGTCACCGAAGGTCAGACTCCATGCATCGTAGCTCTCAAAGTCATCGGTCATAGTTCTGACAGTGCTCTCGGGAGCCTCCCAGGTAAGGTCAACGGGAGAAGCGCCTTTTGCGTTGAGGTTGGCAGGCGGTGCCACGCCGGCGTCAACAGTCTGGATAACGGCTGTAGCCTCGTTGTTGGTGGCATCGTCGTCATCCTCGGTCAGTGTAGCACGGACGTTGAGCGACTCGGCGGTGTTGAGCGTTGAAGTGCGGTAAGCCACATTCAACTTCACATTATCCAATGTAGTAAGCGTGCAGTTGAGAGTGGAATCTACAACTGTCTCGTCACCCACAGTAAGCGTGAGGTGAGGATTCTCGACATCTTCAAGACCCTCGTTGGTTACCTTTACGTTGATGTCAGCGCGCTGTCCCTTCTTGACACTCTCGGTAGCGGTAACTTCGACACCTGCATCAAATGCCTGTGGGTCGAAGAGGTTGACGTTGTCCACGAGAACAAGGTTGTCCTCCATGCTTGCCGTAGCCTCACCCTGCAGTTGCAAAACTATGTAAGGCTCGCTGGTACAAGAAGCGGGTACGTCTACCATCACGCGCTGCCATTCCGTGTTGGTGTTCGTTGAGAAGTCTGTTGTGAAGAGAGGAGTATCGACTGTACCGTCTGGATGCTCCACGGCAATAGAGAATATAGCCGGTACGTTGGCGAGAGACTTGTAGTAGAGCAATATCTTAGGCTGCACGGCTCCTTCGAGTGAAATCTTTCCAGTGAAGATATAACCGCTGCCTGCAGCCGAGCCGTTGAATCCTAATGCGCCGCGGTCATCGTCGTAAGCAAATTCGGCTAATCCCCATGAGAAGTATCTTGAGGTGCTATAGATACCGACGAACTGGTCCTCAAGAGTACAATTCTTGAAGCTGTTGTGGAACGGCAACGTGTAGGGACGTCCGGTAATCGCGTATGCGATTCCGGCAGATGCACTCGAGCCAACCGAGTTGGTTGCCATCACTGCCCAAGACTTTAGGTTCTGCTCGTCGCCTTCCAAAGTGTTGTAGTCGACCTCAAACTCATTATCACCTGTCACAGTTCCGAGTGAGGAACCGAGGTTGCCGTCATCGTCAACATCGTAGATAGTGTAGGTCACATCATCGGGGAGAATGACACCACCGTTTGCACCCTCAACGTCAGGCCATGTTAGGGTGACGGATGTCAGGTTGTCTTTCAGGGTCACCTTTGGGGTTGCCGGCACGTCTACGCCGACGAATACTGATACGTCGTTCTTGAGACCGAATCCGTGCTCATTGTAAGGCGTCACCGTGTAGTTGTTGGCACCCGCTGTGGCGTTCTCGTCAGTGAAAGTGCATTCCTGTCCGGGACTCACTGATGTCAGTTTCCCAATGACAATGTTGTCCTTGCTGATGAGGACGCTATCAATGGCATCTAATGCATTGCCCTCAACAGTCTTTTCTGGTGCCGTGAAGGTCAGTGTGGCTTTCAATGCCCCAGTCTGGTCGGCTGTAGCCTTTAGGTTCGTCACTGAGTCGGGAGCGGTAAGATCTGGAGCAAGGTTGATTGAGATGGAGTCTACATAGAGATAGCACATATTTGGGTCGGAGATAGCGTGGAAACCAAGGTAGTAGCTTCCTTCCTCTGTAGGTGAGATGGTCTTCTTGAATTCCACGAATGTACCTGTTGTGAGGTCGGTAGAGGGTGCCAGCTCATTGGTCATAGCCTCAACCGTATTGTCATTGCCCCATTTTGCCTCAATGCGCTCGGGATATGTATAAGCGAAAGCACGAGCCTTGAAGCTCACGTCATAGCGCTTTCCTGCTAACATGTGGATAGGCGGTGTGAAGAGCCAGTCGTCGCCTGTATTCTCGACACTGAGAGTGTATCTTGCAGCATAATCCCAGCTGTCCCATTTCCATGTTGCCCCGTCGTTGTTCGCGTCAATCACTGTGTAGAGGTTCATGTCTGTTTCAGTTGGGAAGTCCTCCCAGTAAGGCACCTCTAAAGCGTTGCCGACAACTTTACCGTTGCTTGTACCCATCGGACTTTGCTGTGTGGCATTTTTTGCCACAACGCCGTATGTATAGTATGCCAGTTCTGCCTCTGGCATCGTCTCGGTGTAAGTTGTCCCGCTGATGTTTTCTGCTACCCATGTTGTGTCGCCTGGTTTCATACGGCAGACGTTATACGTCAAGTCGCCTAAGTAGCCGCCATGAGCTGTTTTTGTAGGAGCTGTCCACGTGACGGTGGCAACTTTGTCGTCGTTTACGTCTAAAGTCACGGTCGGAGCGAGAGGCTGGTCGTAACCCACATATTGAGTGACGTATGACGTTGGTCCCCAGCCCACGTCATTTCCCACTCTTGCGGTGAAGCGGCAAGAGCCTTCGGTTGCGGTTATTTGAACTGTGACTGTGCCACCGGGAGCCACTGTGCCTGTTACAGGCTCACCCTTGTTGACTGCCACCTCATAGTTGAGTGTGCCTGTCAGGTCTGTGGTTTCGTCAAAAGTCTTGGTGGGTGCAGTGAAGGTCACCTCGCCCGTCGTGTTGGCATCAGTGAAATTCAAAGTCATGTTTTGAATAGAGTCTGGAGCTCCGTCCTCGGCAGCCGGCTTTGGAATCACCATTCCCACAGTGTTGAACTCACCTATGTCTGATGAGTAGTCGCCTACCGCGGTCAGTTGTCCGCTCGTTAAGTCAACAGTGTAGAGTTTGTTGTTTCCCTCGGAGTCTGTGGAAGCCCAGTAGAAAACATTAGTCTTCGGGTTGACCTCACCTGTCTGATAGTAGACTGCACCGTCGTCATCGGTCAAGGTCAGTCCTGTTGAGCCAACCAGTGTCTCGGTTCCCGTCTGGCGGTCAATGCTGTAGAGGTTCCCGTCAGTGGCGATTCCGTATGCCTTTCCATCGGTTGTGATACCCAAGGCAAGCATCATGTGGGTGGCGGTACCAATGGTGGTGCGGGTCAAAGTCTCATAGTCTATCACACCCCACTCGTATCCACTGAGGTCGGAGTTGTAGAACTCACCGAAGATTTCATCTGTCTGTGGGTCTTGTGCCGTCTCAAGAGCGATGAGACTGTAATCCTTGACAGAAACACGGTCTCCTGTGAGCGTCCATGTATCAAGGTCGAAGGAGTAGTTGTAAACGGAGATGATTCCAAAGTCAATCCAAGTTGCATCGAGATAGATACCTGTGAGTTTGTTGTCCACGATACCACAACCAGCATTGAAGTAACCTTGGCTGTAAGCCACTAACTGCTCGGGTGTAATCGTGGCACCTGGTGTCATTGAGTAGTATCCTGGAGCATCATCGCTAATAAGATTGACCCAAATCGGTAGAGTAGCACCCCCAGAAAAAGCGGGAGCTTTCTTCACGTTGAGAGATTTGGTACTCACCTTCGTTCGAGCCTTCTTAAAGAGTTTAGAAGATGGTCCTAACATTTCCGTTTTATGCTTAAAAAGCAACGGATACTTCTTTTTCACTAATTCAAGTTGGCTTGTTGCCGATGGCTTGCCCTGTTTCAATGACTTCTCTAACTTTACCTGCGGTATTCCCGGCAAAGTTTTCTGAGCTTGTGAGGTCAGGGTAGCGCATAGCAGCATTCCGGTAAGCAAAAATTTTATTTCTGTTCCCATAACCTGTGAATAATAAATTGGTAAGTAATTAATTAGTAGGTGGTTAGCTATAGCTAAAAGCAAATATAGGCTTTATTTCAATACAGCGAAGTTAAAATTCGAATTTATTTTTTTAAACGATGTGAATTTAATAAAGATTATCATTTTGATTCTTGTTTTTATTCTTTGTTAATAAGTGCGTTTCATTATTGGATTGTTTATTTGTTTATTATTTCAGCTAATTTATAACATCTTGTAATGTAAACAAATTATTTTGCTGTTAATATTTATTTGTAACTTAATTTATTGCCATTAATCTATTAGTTTTCTCGTTTCTGTGTTTTTTTTGTTTGAATTAGTATGAATTAACATATATATTATTGGTAGAAGACCTTTTGAGTTAGGAGCCCTTATCAGTTAGGAGTTAGGAAATAGGAGATAGGAGTGTTGCGCCGTTCGTAGTGACGCAAAAATATGCAATATGAAGAGTAGATAAATATGGGGTAGGATACAGCCATCTATAGAATATATAGAAAATGAAATAGAGGCTTTGCCAAAACTCAACCTTTGGCAAAGCCTCTATTAAGAATTGATAACTGTTGTTTAGAGTATATGTTGCATTAGTATTTTATTTGTCTTTGCGCCACAGCCGACTCATGTCTTCCAACGTCTTGCCCTTGGTCTCAGGCACCATGCGCCAAACGAAGAGGGCGGCGAGAACGCAGATGACTCCATACAAACCATAGGTGAACCAGTGACCGAAGTTGTCGCCGGCAGTGAGGTGCATGTTGAACATCGGCACAAACGATGAACTTACAATCCAGTTGAATATCCACTGGAATGCCACTGCGATGGCTACTGCCTTGCCACGGATGGTGTTGGGGAAGATTTCGGCTATCAGAACCCAGCAGATGGGACCCCAACTGAACATGAAGCTGGCACTATAGACCATGATGCTGGCGGCGGTGATGAATGCCATGCCCTCACGACCGAAGGTCAATGCCACTCCGAAAGCGCCTATTGCCATGCCGATGCTGCCCCAGATGAGAAGCGGCTTTCTGCCCAATTTCTCGACGGTGAACACAGCCACGAGCGTGAAGAGAATGTTGATGACACCCATAAAGACGGTAAACATCATTTCGTTGTCCATACCCATATCCTTGAAGATTCGAGGAGCATAGTAGAGCACTGCGTTGATACCCACTGCCTGCTGGAATACGCTGAGCATAATGCCCACGAAGATACAAACAAAACCGTAGGACAGCAACTTCTCGGTCTTGACCGTGACGGTGTTCTTGATTTCGGAGAGAATTTCGCGCGCCTTATCCAAACCGTTGATGCGCGTGAGCACGCTGAGAGCCTTGTCGTCCTGTCCAGTCATCACCAGATAGCGCGGTGTCTCAGGTACGAAGCAGATAAGGATGGTGAACAGTCCTGCGGGTACACACTCAGAACCGAACATATAGCGCCAACCTGTTGTGATGGTCCACTGAGCATCTGCCATGTTGGCGATGGCTCCCATTGCATCATAAATAGGATTGGCGTGGGAACCAAGAATGACGAGGTTGACAAAATAGACCACCAACTGACCGAAGATAATGGCGAACTGGTTCCATGAAACGAGCATACCGCGGATGTTGCTGGGAGCCACCTCGCCGATATACATTGGGCAGATGGCGGAAGCCATACCCACGCCGATTCCGCCGAGAACGCGGTAGAGGTTAAACACGATGAGCAGGTTCCATGTGGGCTGTCCGTAGGGAAGCACATAGGATTCGGGATTCATGCTTCCCCAAGCAGAAAGGAAGAAGCAGATACCTGCGAAGATTAGGGAGCGCTTGCGACCGAACTTGCTGGCGAAGACACCCGACAAGGAAGAACCGATGATGCAGCCAATGAGTGCACTGGCGCAAGTGAAGCCGTGAAGACTGTCGGTGTAGGTGAAGTCGTGGGCACCCTTGAAGAATGCCTGCAGACCTTTCTCTGCGCCAGAGATGACGGCTGTGTCGTAGCCGAAGAGCAGACCGCCCAGCACGGCTACCAATACGATAGAGAAAAGATAGGTCTTTGAGCCTTGGTTATTGTTCATGATGTTGATGCATTATGGGGACTCAGAACTCTTTGAGCCTTCGGAAAACTCGCGGAGCCTGAGTCCACGTGGTCTTATTTTTGATATTCAAAAGTAGCCTTGCCGCGTACATCCTCGGAAGAGGCGCAGACATAGGCATCGAACTTGGCGTTGTCAACCGTCCAAGCGTGAGTCTTGGCAGAGAAATACTGTAATTGTTCTTTGTTGATTTCAAAGTTGACGGTCTTTGTCTCGCCGGGCTGAAGCTCCACCTTCTCGAAACCTTTGAGTTCCTTCAGCGGTCGCTCCTCGGCAGGCTGTTGCTCACCGATGTAGAGTTGAACGATTTCCTTACCGGCGCGCTTACCTGTATTCTTGATGTCAACGCTGACCGTAAGAGAGCCATCGCCTTTCAGAGTATTTGCACTGATACGGGGCTTGCCATAGCTGAAAGTCGTGTAGCTCAGACCGAATCCGAACGGGAACTGAGGCTGAACCTTACGTGTGTCGAAGTGGCGGTAGCCCACGAAGATACCTTCTTTATAATATACTTGCTTGTTAACTCCGGGATAGGCCTCTGTGCCGAACTTTGCGTAGCCGTAGTCGTCGAGTTTTTTTGCGAAGGTGACTGGCAACTTGCCACTGGGATTTACCTCTCCGCTCAGCACGTCTGCAAGAGCCTCTCCAGCCATGGAGCCGAGATACCAGCAATGAACCATGCCCTTCACTTGGTCAATCCAAGGAGTGGCGAAGGCGTTGCCGCCGAAGGTGCAGACGATGATGTTTTTCTGAATTTTCGCCAACTCACTGATAAGCTCGTTCTGACCAAACGAAAGGTCGTAGCTCTCGCGGTCGGCGTTCTCACAGTCCTGCTTGCAGTTCTTGTTGAGTCCGCCAATGTAGATAATCAAGTCAGCCTTGCGAGCTTTCTCCAATGCTTCCTTGCGCAGGCGAATGCTTTCGGCGGGGTCCACCTTGTCAACCACGTCATAGATGGCACGACCGGAAATGTAGCCTTGAGCATAGTCGATTTTGCTGCCATAGCGCTTCTGCAAGCTCTCCAACGGCGAGATGTCGCGCAGCGTCTTGAGCTCCGACGAACCACCACCTTTAGTGAGTGAGCGGGTGGCATTCTCACCCACGACGAGAATATGCTTGTAGCGGTCCGGGTCAATAGGTAGAATGTTGTGGTCGTTCTTCAGCAATACAATTCCTTCCTCGCCAATCGTCTTGCATGCCTCATAATGAGCCTCGGAGCACTGTGAGCCAATGACCTTGTTAGGATTCATTGCTGTGCGGAAGATAGTGCGCAGCACGCGTCTCACCTTGTCATCCAGCACACTCATGGGAACTTTTCCCTCATTGATGAGTTGCTCAAACTTGTCGCCAAGATAATAATCATTGTAGCCAAACTCTGCTTCCTTCAGTTTTCCGTCGGTGAAAGTTCCCATTTCGATATCCAAACCACCTGTGGCAGCCTCCCATGTGTCGGTGGTTCCGCCCCAGTCGCTGATGACCGCACCGTCGAAGCCCCAATCACGCTTCAAGATGCCATTGAGCAGTTTGTCGTTCTGACAGCAGTGAACACCCTGCCAGAAGGGGTAGGATGCCATGATAGTCCATACGTGAGCCTTCTGCACCGCAGCTTTGAACGGAGCCAAGTAAATTTCGTTGAGGGCACGCTCGTCTACATTCACGTTGACGGTGAAGCGGTCCACTTCCTGCTCGTTGAGCGCGAAGTGTTTCAGACAGCAGCCTACGCCATTCGCCTGTGCACCTTGGATGTAGGGCACTACCATTGTGGAGGATAAGTAGGGATCCTCACCGAAGTATTCAAAGTTGCGACCATTGAGGGGTGTGCGTGCGATGTTGACACCTGGTCCTAGCATCACGTCCTTGCCGCGGAAGGCGAACTCCTCGCTGACAGACGTTCCGTAGAGACGGGCAACAGCGGGATTCCATGTCGCAGCCAAACAGGTGAGTGAGGGGAAGGCGACGATGGAGTCATTGGTCCAAGCGGCGGGTTGCCACGAGTTCCACTCCAATTCCTCGCGCACCCCGTGAGGACCGTCGTCCATCGAGAGCTGACGGATTCCGAGACGCGGCACGCCAGCCGATGTAAACTTACTCTGCGCGTGAATCATGCAGATTTTCTCATGCGTGGTCATGCGGCTGAGGGCATCCTCCACCCGTTGCTCAAGGGGTTGACTGTTGTCGAGATATACAGGTTTCTGTGCGGATGCCGAAAGAGATGCTAACATTGTCATAGCAATCAGTTTGAATTTCATTATATTGTTGTTTAAAATTGGCTGTTGGAGGTTTTCAGCGTAGGACTCACTACCTTCACGCCGACGGGCTTTGACTTGTCAAGGGGACGAACCACGAGAAGAGCCTTGCCGAAGAAAGCACGCCTATTCATGGAGTTAGGAGTTAGGAGATAGGAGTTAGGAGTTGCCTTTGAGTTTGGAGCTTCATTTGAGTTAGGAGTTAGGAGATAGGAGTTAGGAGTTGAGTTGAGAGTATCATCTGAGTTGAGAGTTGGTTTGAAACGCTCCATGCTGAATTGGCTGCCGTTGTCAACTCCCAATATCTCGGCATTCTCCACCTCAAACTGCAAGTGGTCCTCTGCCCACGGACAAGGATTGCCTTGGGCATCTACCACTTGTGCTTGGATAAAATACGTGTTCTCGCCGCGATAATCCATCGACAGTTCGGCATGGTCTGCGGTGCCGGCGGTCTTGATGGTCTGTGTGGCTACCTCTTGACCGTTCTTCCGCGCTACGACTTTCACTTCTCCGGGGTGATAGGTCACGCGCCAACAAACGTGATACTGATGGTCGGTCTTGCTGCGAACGCCTTGACTCTTGCCGTTGATGAAGAGTTCCACCTCATCAGCATTGTTGTAGTAGCACCACATGTCAACTGTCTGACCTTCCACCCAATTCCAATGGGGGAAGAGATGCAGCACGGGCTTCTGCGTCCACTCGCTCTGATACATATAATATATATCCTTGGGGAAACCGGCAAGGTCGATAATGCCGAAATAGCTGCTGCGGGCTGGGAAACCGTAGGGGGTAGGCTCTCCAATATAGTCAAAGCCCGTCCAAATGAACTGTCCGCCCACGTAGGGTGTGTGCTTCACGATGTCCCAAGTTGCCTCGTGCGTGGAACTCCATGACGCATGGCTGTTGTCGTAGGCTGAGCACATCATCGTCGGGTTTGTATAGGGCAGGTCCCATCGCTTGGGCAGCACGAAGATGCTGTCGGATGGCATACGGTAATAGCCGCGGGTTTGCAGTGCCGACACGCTCTCTGTCATGATGAACGGCTTGCCGGGGAAGTTCTTCGGCACGTCCTTTATCCACTGACGATGGTAGTTGAAACCGATGATGTCGAGTGCGCCACTCTTGAAAAGGTTGTTGTCGGGCGAAGGCTCGTTGCAGCCAGCCGTGACGGGACGGGTGGGGTCGAGGCGCTTCACGATTTGTGACAACCGCAAGGCGATGAGTTGGTTGACGTTCTTCACCGTGTCGGACGAGAGCGAACTCTTGTCGTGACCTGCATTGAGGATGAGATTGGCATCTTCCAACGATAGGTTGTCGGTGTTTACTTGGTTCCACTGCTCCAACACCTCGTTGCCAATCGACCAGATAAGAATGCTCGGATGGTTGCGGTCGCGTGTGACGAGGTCTGTGAGGTCGCGCTCTGCCCACTCGTCAAAGAAACGGGCATAGTCATTTTTCGTCTTTTTCTGTCGCCACATGTCGAAACTCTCGTCCATCACGATGAAGCCCATCGTGTCGCACATGTTGAGCAACTCCGGGGCTGGCGGATTGTGGCTGCAACGGATAGCGTTGGTTCCCATCTCCTTTAACTTCACGAGTTGACGATGAAGTGCGTCGGTGTTGAGTGCGGCACCCAGACAACCAAGGTCGTGATGCATACAGACACCGTTGAGCTTCATGTTCTCCCCGTTGAGCCAGAAACCGCTCTGCGGATCGAAACGGAAAGAGCGGAAGCCGGTGACGGTGGTCACTTCATCCACCACCCGGTTCTTGACTAACAGTTCAGTAGTAAGCGTATAGACGTAGGGGTGGGTGGGCGACCACAGTTGCGGCTGGGAAACCACGAGTTGCTGTTGGGAGTCGCCAGATTCTGATTTAGCTACAACACGCCCCGAAGCGTCGCACAATGTGTTGCGGATTTTAAGATTCGAAGGAGCGTGACTGTCCAAAGTGACCGCTACCGGAACGTTCCATGTAGAGCCGCTTTGGAGTTGAGGCATCACGTAGACGCCCCATTGTGAGATGTAGGTGGAGTTGGTCGTGACTATCCACACGTTGCGGTAGATGCCACATCCACTGTACCAACGGCTGTTGGGTTGGTCGCTATTGTCCACGCGCACGGCTATCACATTGTCGCCGCTGCGATTGAGATAAGGCGTTAGCTCATAGCGGAAACTGCTGTAGCCGTAGGGACGGGTGCCCAATTTATGTCCATTGAGATAGACCGTGGAGTTCATGTAAACCCCATCGAAATCAATCCACAGCTTTTCGTTGCCTTTCAGCATGTCTTTGACCGAAAAATGTTTGCGGTACCAGCCCACACCTCCCGGCAGTGCACCGCCGCTTGCTCCCGATGGATTGGAGGCATAGAAGTCGCCTTCAATTGCCCAATCGTGGGGAAGGTTAAGTTCGCGCCATTGCGTATCGTCATATTGTGTTTCAGACATTGCCGTCGAATCGCCCAAAACGAAACGCCAGCCACTATTGAACAGAACGCGATTGCGCCCCTTGCCGCAAAGAGCGACAAGGAGCAGCATCAACGTCAAGAAAGTTTTTCTAACAGTCATATCTTATTTCATTTAAGGAGGCGTATTTAATGCATAATGCAAAATTCATAATGCATAATTAGCTTCGCCTAACGCTTTGAAGGGGTTTAGTAGGTGTATTTAATGCATAATGCATAATTAGCTTCGCTCCCATGTGCGGGAAAATTTCGTGCTTCTGTGGCGCAACAACTCCTAACTCCTATCTCCTAACTCTAATTTGCTCCTAACTCAACTTTTATTTCGTTGCCGTTGTATTTCACCATCTTCCCATTTGGATTTTCCAAATTGAGGGGCTGTTGATGGTTGCTGCTCACCAATACTACATTGAAGCGGCGGTTCTGGAGCATACCGTCGAAGCTGCCTTTACGCTGACCGATGGTGAGTGTCGAGTGGGCATTGTCCCATATGAAGTCGATGGTGGCATACTTGCCTTTCTCGTAGTTGTAGTTGGTTCCTTCATCCTCATAGAGCGTGAATTTTCCATCCTTTCCAGCATAGACATAGAGGTTGATAAGCTCAGCGGGCCTTTCGTCCGTATATTCAATCTCTGGTCCGAAAGGAATGATGCTGCCTTCTGGGATATACACTGGGATACGCTCAAGAGGAGCATTGGCGTTCAGAGTCTGACCACCTGCATAGTGCTGACCCGTATAGAGGTCGTACCAACCACATTGTTTGGGCAAGTAGACGTTGCGCGAGCGAGCCTTGTATTCCGTTACAGGACAAGCCATCAGTGCGGGACCGAACATCCACTGGTCCTTGATGTCGTAGACGTTGTTGTCGCCGTTGAAGTCCATCACCAAGGCGCGCATCATCGTATAGTCGTTGAAGTGGACGGCGGCAGCTATGCTGTAGAGATAGGGCATGAGGCGATAGCGCAGACGGTCATACCATACTATCGTCTTGTAGGCGGGATGATTCTCCGGCGCGATATTCCATACTTCGCGCAGCGGCCACTGACCGTGAGTGCGGTAGAGCGGGACGAACACGCCAAGCTGGTTCCAACGGGTCTGCAACTCGCGCCATTCCTTCAAGTCCTCATTCTCCTCTCCCGTCTCGTTGAAGATTTGCTGAGCACGAACGTAGCGGTCCTCTACGGAGAATCCGCCTAAATCCATGCCCCAGAAAGGCAGTCCTGCCAAACTATAGTTCATGCCGGCAGTGAGTTGAGCACGCATATCCTCCCAGCGTGTTCCGATGTCGCCGCTCCATGTGGCAGTGCTGTAGCGTTGTTCACCGGCGAATCCACTGCGGGTGAGGAGGAATACGCGCTGGTTAGGATTCACCTCTCGCTGACCGGTGTAGATGGCATCGGCGTTCTCCAAGGCGTAGGCATTGAAATATTCGGTAGAAGTGCCGAGAGCGGTTGCGCCGCATAGTGCCTTGCGATACCACATTGGCGTACAGTCTCTAACATTAGGCTCGGAGGCATCCATCCACCAAGCGTCAATGCCGAAGTTGTATTTCGTATAGAGGTTCTCGTTCATCTGTCGCCAGAACATCTTGCGTGCTCCAGCCGAGTAGGCATCGTAGAAAGAATTGAGATATCCCTTTCCCACCCAGTCGCGAATGGAATCGGTGGGTGACTGATGATACATCCAACCCCTGCTGTCGAGTTCCTTATAGTTGGCTGTGTTGCAGTAGAACTTGGGCCAGACGGAAATCATGAAACGACCGTGCATCTGATGAACACTGTCAAGCATTGCCTGTGGGTTGGGATAGCGCTCTGGGTCAAACTGGTGGCTTCCCCACTGATTCTCTTTCCAATAGAACCAGTCCTGCACGATATTGTCAACGGGGATGTGGCGCGTTCGAAACTCCTTGAGTGTCTGCTCAATGTCGGCAGATGACTGGTAGCGCTCGCGGCTCTGCCAGAATCCTAATGTCCACTTAGGCAGTACCTGAGCCTTACCCGTCAGTTGACGGTAGCCAGAGATGACATCGTCGAGATTATCACCAGCGATGAAATAATAATCCAAATCTTTCGCCATCTCACTCCAGATGCTGAGCTTGTTCTGCTCGCTCTCGGGCTGTGGCACTGCTGCACGCAGACTGCAATAGCTCACATCGCCGTCGGGAAGCCAGTCGATGAGAATCTTCGTGCGCACACCCTTCTTCAATGGCACCTCAAACTTGCAACTGTTGGGGTTCCAAGCCTGACGCCAATGCTCGGGAACAACGAGTTTGCCGTCAATGTAAACCTTGGTATAACCTGCATAATAAAGATTGAAGCGATAGATATTGTCAACGGGTGCTTCAAGATAACCTTCGTAGGTGACGTGTGAGCCTTTATATTTAAAATTCTTGGGGAGATTGTCTATACCTACGTCGGTCAGTCCCTTGGCAGCCAAAGCGGGAAGGGCAAATTCGTAGTAGATACTGTCCTCGTTGCGTACGAGCTGATTTCCGTCTGCGTCGGTATAGGTTCCAGTGAGATGACCTTTCTCTCCATTCTTATCGTAGAGGGTGAAAGCTCTGTTGAGTTGCAGATACTCGTTGGGATTACCGAAACGGCAGTAGCTGTAGCTGTCCCAAAGAATACCGTAGTTCTTGTTGCTCACTACGAATGGCACGCTCACCTTGGTATTATATTGATAAAGTTCCTCGTTCTTGCCTTTCATGTTGAGTTCGTTTGCCTGATGCTGACCGAGCCCGTAGAAAGCGTCGTCGCTGGCGTTGTCGAAAAGTAACCGCCAAGTATAACCGTGGCGCTGTGCCTCCGTGACGTGGGAGTCCACGCCAATCTCGCGGTCGGGAACCGTGTAGGGCTTGATGGTCTTGCTGTGCAGGGCATCCTCGGCAAGGATTTGCTTGCCCTTAGTGTCGTAGAATACGACTCGTCCTGTCGCCTTATCCACTTTTGTCACAACCCTCTTAGTAGTTATCGTAACTGCAGTGGCATCCTCGTCCACTTGAAATGGCGTTTGACTATCGGGTTGCTTTACGATAATCAAACTTTGTTTTTGCGGGAAAGCATTTTCGGAAGTCGCCTCAACGCGGATGATTCGGTCATTGACTACTTGCAGTCTCACCCACTGTGGTGTGTAGGTTCCTTTCTTCTCAACGGGAATGGTAATCGTGTTGCCTTCCTTCTGATAGGCATCTGCATGCTGCACTCCGAATCCGAGAATGAGCAGCGACAAGAAAATAATATTATTCCATCTCATATATTACAAATTGTTTTTATTCGCTCGGTTGGTTTCAAAGACAGTGCAAAATTACTAAAAATCAACCATAGACGGAAGAAGAGACGATAATTTCTTATTGCTCAAATGTTGCTTTCTGCGCAAGAATGTTACAAAGACGTGCAAATATGTTACCGACTCTGAATTATTCAAGACAAATTGGTTGGCGGGGGATAATGGGCTCGGAGAACTAGGAATTCTCGGACCAATCTGATTGATAGAGGGCTCGGAGTACTCGGAGTTATCGGAGAACTCGGAGTTATCGGACTAGTCTGACTAATCTGATTAATCGGAGGGTTCTGATAAAAAAGAAGAAGCCCAGGATTAGCCTTTTCGTTATAATAAAAAAATTGGGAGCCAAGCGGAAAAATCCACTTAGCTCCCCATTATTCTCTCAGATTTTAAACGATTTATAATCCACGATAGCGGAGAAGCACTGCGGCATCAGGCTCCTGCAGACCTGTGAAGTTGCGGAAGAGCTGCATCAGGTCTTGCGTGTTGCCCTTGCTGAGCACTTTGTCACGGAATGACTGTCCTACCTCACGCGTCAAAGCACCATGCTTGGCAAAATAGTCGGCGATGTTGGATGACAACACTTCGCTCCACAAGTAGCTGTAGTAGCCGGCAGCATAGCCACCACCCCAGACATGGTTGAAATAAGAAGTGGAATAGCGAGGAGGAATCTGTGTATCGAGCAGGTTGACAGCCTTCAAAGCCTTTGTCTCGAAGTCGTTAGCCTCGGCAGCAGAAGGAATCTCGTTCACGGGCAGGTTGTGCCAAGCCATATCGAGGCAGGTGGCGGCAAGGTTCTCGCCCAATGCATAGGCTGACTGGAAGTTGATGCTCTCCAGCATCTTGTTCTTCAGTTCCTCTGGCATCTGCTTGTGGGTCTGATAATGATGAGCATAATGGTCAAACACCTCAGGAATGGAAGCGAAGGACTCATTGAACTGCGACGGCATTTCCACGAAGTCGCGCGTCACCTCAGTGCCGCTGAGTGATTTGTAGTAGCAGTTGGAAAGCATACCGTGAAGCGCGTGTCCAAATTCATGGAACATGGTGGTTGCCTCGTCCCAAGTGAGAAGCGTAGGTTGGCCCTCAGGAGCCTTGGCAAAGTTGCAGACATTATAGATAATCGGCATCGTGCCAAGGTCACGGCTCTGACGCTGGAACTCGCTCATCCATGCACCGCCACGCTTAGTGGGACGACGGAAGTAGTCGGTATAGAACAGGGCAAGCTGTTTGCCGTCCTTGTCTATCACGTCAAACACCTTCATGTCGGGATGATAGGTGGGCAGGTCGGTGCGCTGGCGGAAGGTGAGACCGTATGCGCGGTTGGCTGCATAGAAAACACCCTTTTCCAACACGCTGTCGATATTGAAGTAAGCCTTCACCTCATCCTCAGAGAAGTTGTACTTCTCCTTCTTCATCTTTGCGGAGAAGTAGAAGCGGTCGTAAGGCTGAAGTTGGAAATCCGCTCCCATGAGTTTCTTGGCGTAGTCGGCTATGGACTGCGTCTCGGCGTTTGCCTTCGGCAAGTAAACCTTAATCAGGTTGTTGAGGAAGTTGTACACATTGGTCGTGTTCTTCGCCATTGCGTTATCGAGCGAATAGTCGGCATAGGTCTTATAGCCGAGCAAATTTGCTTTCTCGGCACGCAGTTTGGCAATCTCGCTGGCAATCTCGAAAGTGGATACACCACGTGTGCCATCGGCTCTGTGGCGAGAGGCTTCCCAAACGCGACGACGCAAATCGCGGTTGTCGAGCGAAGCCAAGATAGGCTGCTGCGTAGTGTTGGTGATGACAATGCAGTAGGGAGCCTTACTGCCTCGGCTCTTGGCGTCCTTCTCGCATTGTGCAAGGTCGGCTTCGCTCAGTCCGGCAAGCTCGTCCTTGCTGTTGACCCATACGGCAGCTTCGTTGGCTGCTTTGGGAAGAATGCTACCGAACTGCTGTTGCAAATCGGCGATGCGCTTGTTGATTTGCTCCATGCGAGCCTTCTGCTCTGCGTTGAGGAGTGCTCCAGAGCGCACGAAGTCCTTATAAGTTTCGTCAAGCAACTTCAAGTCCTCGCCCTTGAGGGAGGAACGCTCGTGGTCGTAGACGTATTTTATGCGCTGGAAGAACTTATCGTTGAGCATAATCTCATTGCTCAAGTCGGTGAGCATGGGGATTACTTCCTTCTCGGCAGCCTCAATCTCTGGTGTTCCATCGGCTTCGGTGACGCAGAAGAAAACGCCGGAGATTCGGTCGAGCAATCGACCGGAGTGCTCGTATGCAACAATCGTATTCTGGAATGTGGGCGTCTGCTTGTTGCTCACAATCTTCTGAATTTCCTCGCGCTGTTGCTTGACAGCCTCTTTGAAGGCGGGCAGATAATGCTCAGCGCGTATCTTGCTGAAATCAGGAGCACCAAAAGGTAAGGTGCTCGGCGCTAATAAGGGATTATCATTCATCGTAGAATTACTTTTCTGAGCGGGACCGGCAAAAGCCAAGGTGGCGAACGACAGCAATACTGCCGTTAATCCCGCTTTTCTGAATTGTTTGAGTTTCATTGTTAGTATGTTTTAGTTAAACATGTTATTCGGTCTCAATCGGAAATAAGTTCCATAGTGGGGCAAAGATAACCAAAAATCGTAACATTGCCAAAAGATAGAGCGTTTTTTACAGAAAAGCGAATGAATCTCTGTAAGTTGGGCAACCATCTGCGTTAGATATTATGAAAAAAAGTGATTTTAATGAAAGAAATGCAGTGGTCTCAATATTTTTGTGTAAGTTTGTCGCATCAGGCGAAAACCATAAAAAGAACACTTATGAAAGACTATCAGAAAGGCATCGTCCAAGCGGCTATTATTGCTTTGGGCATTATCGTGTTGGGATTCTGCATCCAGAGTGGATTGGACAGTATCGCCAACAAAGACCATCAGGTGAACGTGAAAGGATTGGCTGAGAAAATGGTGAAGGCAGATAAGGTGACATGGCCCATCGTGTCGAAAGAATTGGGCAACGACCTGCCCGAACTTTATTCCATCATCGGAAAGAAACAGGATAAAATCAAGGCATTCTTGAAACGCAACGGCATCAGCGATAAGGAAATCCTTGTCAACGCGCCGCAGGTGACCGACTTGAATGCGCAGGACTACACGACGAGTCAGAGCAACCTCTACCGCTACAATGTGACGAGCGTTATCACCGTTACTTCACGCCAAGTGGACCGCGTGCGCTCCATCATTGCCCGCCAAGGTGAACTGCTCAAGGAAGGCGTGGCAATTGTGGATGGAGGCTACAACAATCCTGTTGTATATGAGTACACGGCGTTTCAGAATCTCAAACCCGTGATGATGAAAGAGGCAATTGAGAATGCGGAAAAGACAGCACAACAATTTGCTGAGAACAGTCATTCCAAAATCAATAAGATTGTGAATGCCAATCAAGGACAGTTCTCCATTGAGGACCGCGATAATAATACTCCCTATATTAAAAAGGTACGCGTGGTGACATCTGTTACCTATTCGCTCAAAGACTGACGACTATTCGCTGAGCCGCAGTGACACGCCCACGTCGGTGATGCCCTCAATCTGCTCTTGTCGCATATTGTGTCTCACAACTATGTGGAGACTGTCGCCGGCTTTGTAAGTATCGGTTGTCACAGGGAACGAAGTCTGGTAATTGATGAAGCCAGAACCCCGTCGTGCGCCGTTGTTGTCGGTAAGACTGCATTGTAGCGTGTCGCAGAGGATTCGCTTGGAGGGAAATACTTGACGCTGGATGATAAGCGAGATATTCTTGAATGGATAATCGTCGGTGGAGCGCAAACCCAACGTCAGTTCATAGTTACCTCCTTGGCGCAAGCGGGGCACGTTGAACTCAACTGCATCCTGCTTGCTCCATCCACGTTCCGAAACGTGACCGTAGCGGTCGAAAACCATTCCCTTCTCACATCCGAAAAATGTCAGGATTGTCAACAGCAACCCCACAGCCATCAGTTTTCTCATTGCTGTTGACCGTTCTGTTGCGGTTGCCCGTTGCCTTGTTGCCGTTGGTTGCCATTCTGTCGTGGCTGTCCGTTGCCTGGCTGTCGCTGAGGCTTCTTGTTGTTGCGGCGCTTTTGGTTATTGTTGCGCTGGTCGCGCCCGTTGGCATGGGGTTGCTCCTGCTTGGTTCCACTATTTGCCGGCTCAGCCTTCTGATTGCCGTTGACAGGCTCCGAAGCCTCAGTCTTCTTCTGTTGCTTGTTGTTTTTCTTCTTCTTGCGTTTGCTCTTGTCGAAACGACTCACGTCGGCATCGGCGAGCAAATCTGAGGACTTCTTCTCCTCAATGTCCTCACCGTTCTCCTTCAAGGACAGAGGCTTTTCACCCTTTCGGTTCATCTCTATTACCTCTAAGGCGCGTTCAGCCGTAATCTCTGTCAAGTTGGCTGCGAGGTTCTTGTCGGTGGAGTAAGTGACCATTCCCGTCAGAATGTCTGCCTTGAAATAATGATAATCAGCGTCCTTGGTTTGCAGGATAATCTCCTTCGACGGCAGTTTCTTGCTGGCTTCCATGTAGTCGTCCACCTCATAGTTGAGGCAGCACTTCAGCTTGGCGCACATGCCCGCCAATTTCTGCGGGTTGAGTGAGATGTCTTGAATTCGAGCCGCATTGGTGCTCACGCTGACGAAGTTCTTCATCCATGTGGCGCAGCACAACTCACGCCCACAGGGACCCGTTCCACCGATTCTGCCGGCTTCCTGTCGCGCGCCAATCTGCTTCATCTCGATGCGCACGTGGAAAGTCTCCGCCAATACCTTGATGAGCTGTCGGAAGTCCACTCGCTCGTCGGCGATGTAGTAGAAGATAGCCTTGTTGCCGTCGCCTTGATACTCCACATCGCCAATCTTCATCTTCAGTCCGAGCGACTTGGCAATCTGACGGCTCTGTATCATCGTGCCGTGCTCTCGGCTCTTGGCTTCGCGGTATTTGTCCATGTCGGTTTCCTTGGCGATGCGGTAGATGCGGCGAATCTCATCAGGCGATTTCAAGTTGGCTTTCTTGATTTGCAGTTTCACCAAGCGTCCCGTGAGCGTCACAACGCCAATGTCGTGACCCGGATTCGCCTCCACGGCGACGATGTCGCCTTTCTTCAGGTCGAGTCCGTTTACATTATGATAATATCCTTTGCGGGTGTTCTTGAACTGTACTTCCACAAGGTCGGTCGATTCTGCATTGCCCGGCACGTCCGACAGCCAGTCGTAGGTGTTGAGCTGACGGTCTTGTCGTCCGCAAGCGTGACAGCCGAATCCACGGTCGCACGTGTGCAGAATCTTGAAGTTCATATCCTTATAATTCATAGTTCAATATTTAGTATTCGTTGATATTTAGTACTGCCTTGAAGCCGCCGCGTTGCTCCATTCCAGCGAGCAACCGTCGGGCGGACTGGGCGTTTATTTTCTCATTATCAGCACAATGAGTTGCAGCGACATGCCGAAGAATATCATCTTGGCGTTGCCGTTGCGCTTGATGTCGTTGATAGCCTTCTCAATAGTCTCGCTCACTTCAATCACATTTGTCTCATTGATGAAGCGGGCAAAGTTCTTGGAAAAGTTCTCCTCTTCCTGCGTCATATAGACGAGTTGGGGATTGTGGAAGTTGTAGATGAAGTTCTCGCGTACCATTCTCAGGAAGTAGCTGAGCATCCTCACCTGCTTCTCACGGTCGAAAGCCGAGACGGCGAGACTCCATTTCTTCAGTTCTTTGGCATTGCGCATGTAAGCCTGTCGCATCAGCACGATGAAAAGGTCAAGGAACGTGCGGTCCTCATTGGAAGCGTCGAGGCTTTCCACAGCCTGTGTCCATGAGCCATTGGCAAGACGCGCCACACGGTGAGCTGCGTCGCGGTCCAAAGAGCGGCGTTCCACAAGCGCATTCTCAATGTCCTCCGCCTCAAGACGCGGTATGTCAATGCGCTGCACACGGCTGCGGATAGTTTCCAAGAGCATACCCGGGTCCTCGCTCACGAGCAGGAACACCGTCTTCGAAGGCGGTTCCTCAAGAAGTTTCAGCAGTTTGTTGGCGCAGGTGGCATTCATGCATTCCGGCTGCCAGATAAGTGAGATTTTGTAGCCTCCTTGATTGGATTTTAGCATCAATTCGTGTTGCAGCCGGTCGCTCTCCGCTTCATAGATGACAGCCATCTTGTTCTCCTTTAACCGTTCTGACCAACGGTCGTGCTCAATGTAGGGGTCTTCTCTAAGAAACTCCGTCCACTTCTGCATATAGTCAAGGCTCGTCGTGGGATATTCGGCGCTCTGTCCGGGCAGTTTCACCACGGGAAAGGAGAAGTGAAGGTCGGGATGTTCCCATTTGGCGAGCATCGCATGGGCGTTGGCGCGTTGCAGAGGGGAGAAACGCCCCACGAAATCCTTCAATGCGGGGTTGGCTTCCTCTTCGGGACCGATATCGCCAAGGAGCAGGGATGCGAAAGCTAGCGCCAGCGCCATCTTGCCGCAGCCCTCTGGACCGCAGAGCATCAGCGCGTGGGGCACACGGTTTTCTGCCACCAACTGCAACAGTCGTTGGCGCGACTCCTTCTGACCTATGACATCATTGAAATACATCTTACTTCTGTTTACAGGATTTGCTTACATATCTCGCAGACGGATTCCACGCCGCCCATTGCATAGAAGTGGATATTGTGGTAGCCGTTGGCGAACAGTTCCCGGCATTGGTTCACGCTCCATTCGATGCCCAACTGCCTTGCCTCGTCGTCGCTTCTCACTTTCAAGGCTTCGCGCGCAAGGTCCTCCGGCATATTGCAGTGGAAAATCTTTGGCACGAGTGTAATTTGGGACAATTTGGCAATCGGCTTGATACCGGGTATGATGGGCAGTGTGATGCCCATATTGCGGGCGTGGTTGACGAAGGAGAAGAACTTGCTGTTGTCGAAGAACATCTGCGTCACCGCGTAGTCGGCACCCAATTTCTGTTTCTCAAACAATCTCACCATGTCTTGATGTAGGTCGGGCGCTTCGTCGTGTTTCTCCGGGTAAGTAGCCACGCCGTAGTGGAAGGGAGTTCCCGGATGGTGGTTAGGTTTGCCGTCGAAGAAGAATCCCTCGTTGAAACGGTTTACCTGTTTGATGAGGTCTGTCGTGTGGAGGTGTCCCCCCGGAGTAGGAGAAAACGAGCGCTCGTCGCGAGCCTTGTCACCGCGCAGGAGCAGCAAGTTCTCTATGCCCAAGAACTGCAGGTCGAGCAGTTCGTACTCGATTGCCTCAGCAGTAGTGCCGGAGCATACAATGTGGGGAATCACGGGGCAGTTGTATCGTTGCTGAATAGCGGCGGCTATGACGATGCCACTGGGTCTACGGCGGATTCTCCTATGCGCATAGTTGCCGCTGGGCAGGGGCTCATAGACATATTCGCTGTGGCGCGAGGAGATACTGATGTAGAGGGGTGCAAGTTTCATGAGCTTATCGAGCGAGGAGAACATCCTCTGCGTGCCGTTTCCTTTCAAGGGAGTCAGCACGTCGAAAGACACTCTCTTCTCATCCTCGTGGCGTTTCAGCAATTCAATCACCTTCATGAATGCAAAGGTAGACAAAAAAAACAAAATATTCTAATTTTAGTGGTAAAATAAAGCATAGGCGGACAGGAGATAGGTTTCGCTTGGCAGCAGCAATAGTTTCTTATAGCGAATCACATTCGTTTATATTCGTGGATAATAATATAGTTTGGATTCAGTGTGCGAAAAAATAGCATTCCACAGCTGGCTTCTTTCTCATATAGGGTTTGACACGTCTAACAGGCTTGGAAACAAATGTTGTGATTTTCGATTTTCAATAAATTGTTTCGTTTTTCTCCAATAGCCCATTATAATGGGATGTTTGTAAGGCAAAGTTTGTTGAATTTTTCATTTTCAATATGAAGATTGTGACGAAGTTTAACTAAATTTGCAAATAAATTATACTTTTGCGATGAAGAAGAGAATCCTGATAGCAGTTGTTTTCGTTCAAATTGTTCTATTAGCAGTGTGGCTGATTGACCCCAATTGGTGGCAAACGGATAGGTTGATGGAAACGGCTGGACAGAGTTATACAGCCAAGCATCTGAGTAGCCGAGATGTGACTTCGTTTGGTGAAGACGCTAAACATCACATCTGGATTGGCACGTCTGCAGGATTGAATATCTTCGACGGTCACAATTTTATTCATCTTCTTCACGACAGCAAAGATTCCACTACGCTGCCCAACGATGATGTTCGCTGCATTTATCGTTCTTCCGACAACCGCATGTTTGTGGGTACGGCAAATGGATTGGCTGAATATGTTGGGGCCTACAAGTTTCACAACTATAATATACCGACTACCATCAACGGAGTGTTACAAGTGATGGAGACTGCGACAGGCGAGATTCTTGTCAACAATGGTGCCGATGTATATTGTATCAAGGGCGATGCCATTGTTCCTTTTTTCCATTTTCACAATTCCTATCCTCGCAATTTCCTCTTCCCCGATTTTCATGGTGGCTTTTGGGTAGCGGAGCAGGCTTTGCTCACTCATTATAACAAGGAAAAGAAGAAGGACCAGAACTTTATCGCACCCCATGCCAACGTCGACTACTATTATATCAGCGGGAATACACTATGGGTGAGCCAGAGCAGGTTTGTCACGGGTATTGACTTGAATAGTAACCGTATGGTTTATCGTACCCAAAAAGAATTGCCCATCCTGCCAACCACGCTTTTTGCCGCTGATAACAACACGCTGTTGCTTAAGAGTGGCTATCATGGACTTTACTCTCTCAACTTGAAGAATAATGAATTGAGCAAGGTGACGGACGACCAATTTCACCTCCTCCATAAGGACGTGACCATATCCACTATGTTTCATGACAGTGAGAACAATGTGTGGATAGGCTATCAGGAAGGAGGATTTCAGGTAGTCTCACCCGCATGTAATCCGACTGTATCTTCAGTCAACAGTGCTTTGAGTCAAGTGTCCAACGGCGAGGCTGTTATCTGTCTGCGCCCGGCTCCCGAGGGTATCATTGGTGGCACGGAAGACCATGTATTCTATTATCGAACTTCAACTGGCACCTCGGTTGTTTATCCTTTCTACGACATCTTCCCTGACAGTCCGTTCTTCCGTCAGACACTTTGCGACGTGATTCCTCACGACGACCATTCGGCTTGGCTTGTGAGCAACGTCAGGGTCCTATCCTGTCAACTCCAGAATGGGCAAATTCATGTTACCAACCGTGTCTTTAGCCGTCATCACATAGGTCCCCCATTGGGAACGGCGACCCGAGTGGGAGACGAAATCTTCGTGGCAAGCGCCAGCCGCTATATTATCAAGTGTCGCTTTGGCTCAGACAGTGCCGATTCTATCCTTGTAGACAATAAATATTATGATAGTGGAGCCAAGTTGACAACTCTTCCTAATGGGTATGTGCTCGTGGTGATGAAGAATATGCAAATTGCAATTGTGCGCCCCGGCGAGAGGAAGACCCGTGGTCTGAATGTTGAGTGTCCCAATCAGCCTGCCAATTTTGTGCCGACAGCCGTACTCTGTGATCGTCAAGGGCGTGTTTGGATAGGTTCCCAGCGCAATGGGCTCTATCAGTTGAATCTTTCTACAGGCAAGATGAAGAAGGATTCCGTTGTTGCCGACAAGGATGTTCAGTCGCTGGTTGAAGGTCCGAACGGCGAATTGTGGATATTCTCCCATGATGATATCCTCGTATATAATCCCGATAAGTCACGCTTTTATTTCTATCCTCTCACGGCTGTTACCAATTGGCAGTCGGGACAGCCGCCTTATTTCCGTGATGCATGTTATCTGCCGGAGCGTAAAGCGATAGTTGCTGGTACATCGTCTGGGTGTACGGCGCTGCCTATCGTGAAGGATATTGAGGCATACCGTCCTGCGCTCTCTATTACCGGTCTGCTTGTGAATAAGTCTGATGGTCGTCCGCTACTCGTGACAGGAGACATCAAGAATGGCTCAAAATATACATTCTCCCATGCCGACAATGATATCACTGTGAGTTTCAGCAGTTCTGGCTTCAATAACCGTGGTCATTATCTTTATCAGTATCTGCTGGAAGGTCACGACCGTAGCTGGCAGTCGGCGTCATCAACCCTTCAGGCGCATTTCGGCGATTTGGCTCCGGGCAGCTACCAACTGCGGATTCGGCTTGTAGCTTCGCCTGGAGAACCCCCCATAGCCGAGGAGTCCATCCGCATCAAGGTGAAGTCTGCATTTTGGCTTTCGGGACCCGCTGTGTGGTTCTATCTCATGCTGTTCTTGGGACTCGTTATGTATGTCAACAGCCTTTACTTACGTATGCGCACCGAGCGGATGGAGCTTGCCCGTGTGAGCCACGACCATGAGCGTGACAAGCTCACCAATGAGATGAACATGAACTTCTTTGCCAATATCTCGCATGAGTTCCGAAATCCGCTCACCATTATAGCAGGTCCACTCATGGTGTTGCGTGAGGATAAGTCACTGCCCCAGCATGCCCGCCACCTTATTAATATGGTATGCAAGAGCGTCAACCGCATGTTGAGGCTCATCGACCAGATGCTCGACTTCAACCAACTTGAAACCGATGTGCTGCGGCTGAAGGTGGCTAAATATGATGTGGCTTCAGAATTGGCTCAAATCGTAGGCGTATTCCGTGAGACAGGCATACTGCGCGGTATCCACGTGGAAGAAAAAGGACTTGACGGCAATGTCTATGGTTGGATGGACAAGGACAAAATGGAGAAAATCATGAACAACTTGCTCACCAATGCCCTCAAGCACGTGCCCAACGGTGGTCTTATCCGGGTTTCCATGCGTGAGGCTTTGTCCGAGGAGCATCCCGAATTGGTAGAGCGGTTGCAGAACAACTATGGGCGGATGGTCGTAGTTGAGGTTTTCAATAATGGAAATCCTATCGACCCCGACAAGTTGCCCTTCGTATTCAAACGCTATTATCAAGCGGGACACACCACAGCCAATCACCAGTATGGCTGGGGAACGGGTCTTGGGCTTTACTACGTGAAGCGACTCGTCGCGTTGCATCATGGTTTCATTGAGGTGTTCAACGCCGAGGGTGGGGGAGTGACGTTCCGCTTCGTGCTTCCCATCGATGAGAGTGCCTATCGCGATGCAGAACACATTTCGAAGGATGAGGGTGCCATGCGTATTCCCATCGCAGAGGAGGACCGTGATACGGAGCAGCGCGTAGAGGAGAACCGACAGGAGGTGAACCGCGCAGCCAAGAAGCCCGTGGTGATGGTGGTCGATGATGACACCGATGTGGGTCAATATGTGAGGAGCATCTTTGCTGAACAATATGTGGTGGTCAACCGCTATTCGGCAGAGTCGGCTTTGGAGAGCTTGGAGGAAGTGAAGCCCGACATCATTCTCTGTGACGTAGTGATGGGCGAGATGAGTGGCTACGATTTCTGCCGGCGCATTAAGGGCGACTTGATGTATAGCCACATTCCCGTGATACTCCTCACTGCCAAATCGAACATCACGGAACAGGTGGAAGGTTTGCAGATTGGAGCCAGTGCCTATGTGGTGAAGCCTTTCGACCCGCGCTATCTGAAAGCATTGGTTGAGAACCAACTCACGAGAGCTGAACGTGTGCGCAAGCTTCTTAGCGAGGGCGAGCCCATGCAGAAGGCACCGGATGGACTGTCAGAGCAAGACAGAAAGTTTATGAACCAAGTTTATGAGTTGATGGAGCGCCATTTGCAGGACAACGACCTCAACGTGACAACCATCAGTTCCGATTTGCTTATCAGTGCTTCAAAGTTCAATTATAAGCTGAAGGAATTGACGGGAGAGTCGCCGGGCTCATTCTTCCGCAAGTTTAAGCTCAACCGAGCTGCACGACTATTGCGCGAAGGCAAGTACAACGTGTCCGAAGTGGCGTATATGACCGGATTCGGCACAGTGTCTTATTTCTCCGTCGCTTTCAAGAAACAGTTTGGTGTCAGTCCCAGCGAATACAAATAAAGCGCTTTGCTGCGCTGCAAGAGTTATTATGTTATTCTGCGCTTATCTCCCGTGGCTTTCAACCAGTCCTGGAGATTGTAAGTAACTTTGTCAGCCTACATAAACTGTCTATTCTCGATTGTTCGGCAATTGTCACCAAGTTTGTTCGGTAATTGTCGAACAATTATAAACAAATAGTTATTGAGGTGCCTTTATTCAGATTTCGAATCGAGTATTGACAGCTATTTTTCATAGAATTCATGTTTATTGTTCATTCGTAAGAGGTTGAGGCTGTACATAAGTTGACAACATTTTATGATTGTTTTGTTGAAAAACAAATATTTTAGCACTAATAACGCATAGGTGTAAATAGTATTTTTTCACCTTTATATCGTCTCTTTTAATACTTTTTCATGAAAAACAAAAATAATTAGAGAAAAACAAAAGTCATTTTACTCAATCTCTTAACCCGAATGGAGAATAAAAAATGCCATGAAAATGAACATTCGTTAATTTTGCAGAAGAAACCAAAAACAAATAAAAACATGATGACCGACACCATAATGCCTTTCGCGCGTCCGCTCTATGTGATGCTGAAACCTGTGGGAGCTTCCTGTAATCTCCATTGCAAATATTGCTACTATTTGGAGAAGAAGAATCTCTATAACTCCACGGGAAAGCGAATCATGACCGACGACCTATTGGAGAAGTTCACACGCGAATATATTCAGGCGCAGACCATGCAACAGGTGCTCTTCACTTGGCATGGCGGCGAGCCGATGATGCGACCTCTCTCCTTTTATAAAAAGGCAGTGGAATTGCAAAAGAAATATGCCGGCGGACGTTTCATCTCCAACTCGCTGCAGACCAATGGAACGATGCTCACCGATGAATGGTGTGAGTTCTTGAAAGAAAATGACTGGCTTGTGGGTATCTCTATTGATGGTCCACAGGAGTTTCACGACGAATATCGCCGCACGTCAACCAACCGTCCTTCTTGGACGAAAGTGATGCACGGAATCGAACTTCTCAAGAAGCATGGCGTGAAATGGAACGCCATGGCTGTGGTCAATGATTTCAATGCCGACTATCCATTAGACTTCTATCACTTTTTCCGTGACAACGGCTGTGAATATTTGCAGATTTCTCCCATCGTGGAGCGAATTGTCAATCACGCAGACGGACGCCATTTGGCAGACATCAACGATAACGAGGATTCGCCGCTGGCAGACTTCTCCGTGACACCTGAGCAGTGGGGCAATTTTCTCTGTGTTATCTTCGATGAATGGGTTCGCCACGATGTGGGTCGCTTCTATGTGGAGACCTTCGATTGCATCCTTGCCAATTGGGCAGGAGAGAATCCCGGCATCTGCATCTATGGCAAAGAGTGCGGTCATGCTGGAGTGATGGAGTTCAACGGTGATGTCTATAGCTGCGACCACTTTGTCTTTCCCGAATACCGTCTGGGCAATATTCGCCAACAGACAATTGTGGAGATGCTCTATGGAGAGAAGCAGAAGAAATTCAGCGAACTGAAACATAAGTCCTTGCCCCAGCAGTGCCGTGAATGCAAGTTTGAGTTTGCCTGTCACGGCGAGTGCCCTAAAAACCGTTTCCTCCGTGACAGTTACGGCAATCCCGGTCTCAACTATCTCTGCGAAGGTTACCGGTACTTCTTTGAGCATGTAGAGCCTTACATGAACTACATGAAAAGTCAGCTTGACTTGAAGCAGCCGCCTGCCAACATAATGGAGGCACTGCGTTGCGGTGAAGTGACTGGCATTGACAAAAGATAATACAAACAATAAAATAGATAAGATTCAGCAGTCTATGATGAACAAGAATTTTATACTTCTTCCTGTGGTTGCCTTGAGCTCTGGAATGGCACAAGCACAGAATGACCCCAATCATCCCAATATCGTTTTCGTCTTGGCTGATGACATGGGCTTTTCAGGCATCCACGCTTATGGCGGCAATCAGATTCCGAGTCCGAATATCGACTTCCTTGCCGACAATGGTATCGTGTGTGACAATTTCCGCACAACGCCCATCAGTTCTGCCACACGGGTATGTCTCATGACA
The DNA here is from genome assembly GCA_050946455.1 of Prevotella sp. Classification (GTDB taxonomy): domain Bacteria; phylum Bacteroidota; class Bacteroidia; order Bacteroidales; family Bacteroidaceae; genus Prevotella. The sequence goes on along the minus strand of JBMNUV010000006.1, from coordinate 94,464 downwards.
GGTAAATACCAACAGCGTTCCGGACTCAACCATATCTACTCAGAGGTTGACCCGATGGATGGTCTTGACCCAGCCAAGTATCCTTCGTTTGCCAAACTGTTGCAGCAGGCTGGCTACCACACGGGACTCATCGGCAAATGGCACATGGGCAAAGACGTGAAGTTCAACCCGCTCAATCACGGTTGGGATGTATGGCATGGATACACAATGGGCAACATTGACTTTCAGACGCACTATAACACCAACCATGAGATTGACTGGTGGGACGGTAAGAAGAAAAAGGATGAGCCCGGATATGTGACAACCCTTATCAATAAGTATTCCTGCCAGTTTATAATGGAGTCTGTTGCCGAGAAGAAACCCTTCTTCCTGATGGTTTCAGAGAATGCCGTTCACGTGCCTATGCAAGGTCCCAATGACCCACCAGTTCGTACGGACAGCACTTGCCCTTATCGCAATGATGAAAATATGACCGACACAGAGTATCGCCGCGTATATCAGGATATGGTTCGCGAGATGGATAAGGGTGTTGGTGAAATCATTGCAACCCTCAAAGAGCAGGGCGTGCTCGACAACACCATCATTATTTATACATCCGACAATGGCGGTGAGGCTATCGCAGCCGAGAAATATCCCGGCAACAATGGATACTTCCGTGGAGCCAAGGGTAGTGCCTACGAGGGTGGATGCCGCGTGCCTCTTATTTTCTACTATCCAAAGGAGTGGGGCCATCGTCACACGGAGGAGCCTATGGCTGTCATTGATATGATGCCTACCTTCCTCGATATGTGCGGTGTTTATAATCCCCGCAAGGTAGACGGCATTTCGATTTATCCCACGCTCCGCAACGGAAAGGCTATGCCCAAACGTAAGATATTTGATGCCCTCACGGGTTGGATGAATGTTGTGGACGGCAACTGGAAATGCGTCTGGACCAAGGATAAGGAAGGTAATGACAAATTGGAGCTCTTCAACCTCTATAACGACCGCAATGAGGAGCATGACCTCTCTGCAATGTTCCCTGAGAAGGTGGCTGGCTACAAGCAGGATATGCTCAACTGGTGGGCCGACTGCACCAAGGGCACACGCCTTGAAGGTCGAACAGCATGGAATTCTGGTTGGTTAGTGGAACTTAAGGAAAAACTTGCCAAGGAAGGCAAGACTTTTGCGGACTTGCCTTTCTTCCAGCAAGCACATGGCAAGACTCTGATGAGCTCTGTGAAAAAGAATAAGAGAAAATAATAACCAACAAATTATATCTATATGGAAAGAATTTATAAAACGACATTGGCAGTCTTAGCAATAGCACTGTCAATACCTGCAATGGCTCAGAACAAAGTCTCAAAAGACACAGTTCAGTCTGCCAACAGTAACCGTGAGGCCCAAAGTATGTTGCTAAACGCCTCTTCTGCCGACAGTCCTCGCGAAATCAACATTGGACTACCCAGTGATTTAGGTGGCACAACCATTTTGGAAAATGGAATTCCTGTTACCTATGACTATCAGTCTCAAGCTGCCACCCGCGTTTGGCGTCAGGATGGAAGTTTCTCCAAAGTGCAGTCGCTTAATATATTTAAAACTGCAGTAAAGAATGGATCTATCGGCATAGCTATGTCGACAGAGTCAGGCAAGGGAACGAAGAATTTCCAAGCTCAGGCATCTTTCCAGACCAATACCTTTGGCTTGGTGAGGGTGAATGGCAAAATCAGTGGTCCCATTAAGAATGGATGGTATTATCAGTTGAGTGGTTTCCTCAACTATGACCCTACAAGTCAGCGCCAGCAATTCTCCCGTTTCAACGATCAGACCCAAATATTCCGCGGATTCATCAACAAAAAATACAGAAACGGCGAGATTGGCTTACAATATAAGTTTGCCCACAGTCAGGGTGTGACTCAGTGGAATGTCAATCCCTATATCTATCATAGTGATGGAACTGTGGATGAGTATAATGGTATGAATATTGGTACCACTATGTATGCTGAAAAGACTGGTAGAGCCCATCCTCATGACATCTGGACAGGCGAACAGTATGATTGGGATATCCTGAAGGAGACAGGTTCGGACAGCCACATCTTTGACATCTTGGGTAATCACTTCTTCAATAATAAGATGAAGTTCCACTATGCCCTGCGTTTGCACTTTGCTAATTCAGGTTTCTATAATCCTAACTACGGAACTATTTTTAATACTGAGACTCAAGGAGACGCGAACCGCTATGTCTATCAGGAAAATCCTGAACTTGTATATACTGGTATGGTGCAGAAAGGTCAAACTGCCATTGCCGACAAATGGAGTAAGTTTGGCATGATGTTGCGTGCTGAACTCAGCAAGAAAAGTGGACAGCATGACTGGCTTGTTGGCTTGAGCGCTGATGGTTTGGATGCAGATAATGCTTATCGTGCCGTTTATGGAACTTATATGACAGTTGAAGAGAATCCATCCATGCTAGTGCACCAGAAACTTGTCGATGGCGTATGGGTGAATTCAAGCGATGAGTGGGGTGATGAGAATCCCAATAGTGCTATTCAGTATTATGATGGTTTGGATTCCAAATTCGCTCTCTATGGAACAGACAAATGGAACATTGTCAAGCATTTTACCGTAGATTTGGGTACACGATTTGAATGGCAGCATATTGACGGCTATTGGGCACCCCAATCTTGCCGTGGCAAGAATGAGGATGGATGGAACGTATTGACTGGACGTGAGAAACTCCAGAAGGATTGGTTCCACTGGACGGGTTCTGCTAATTTTGTGTGGAACTTCTTTAAGGGTGGTGGTCTTACTGCCGATGCTATGTTTGCACAGACGGGCGGTAACCTCTCGGGATATTGTCAAGCCGTAGATCCTGACTTGAAGACGAGCAATACCATGCTCTTTTCTGTAGGCTTCTACTATAATAGTCCAAAATTTGACATTACTTCCAAAATAAACTATATTACCCGCGATAACTATTCTTTTGCAGGCAACTTTGAAAATCCTTCCGATGTGACTGAGATTACAAGGCTTACTGTAAAATATGGTGTAGAAACACTGGGATGGACTACAGATTTGAACTGGCGTCCTTTCAAAGGATTTAGTTTCCATTATCTGTTGACCCTGCAGGATCCCAAATACAAGGACTTTGATTTCACGGCTTTCGACCAGCAATTCAGCTACTCTGATTGCACCGTACGCAATGTATCCAAAGTACTGATGGAGTTTGACCCAGCCTACAAGTTCGGAAAATGGCGTGTTTGGCTCAGTGCCCGTTACTATTCCAAGATGTATGCTTGCTTCTCCAATGCCCTCTATTTTGCTTCTCGATGGGAGACCTTCGGAGGTTTGGATTACACTCCAAGCAAAAATGTTAAATTCTCGATGAATGTAGTCAACATCTTGAACCAAACTGGAGCTCAGGGTAATATCGCAGGAGCCAACACCATTACGAAAGAACGCGCCTCGGAATACTATGACCAGCCTTTGGCTTGTACTTACATCCGTCCTTTCCAAATTGAGTTCAAGACTACTTTCAAATTTTAATAATTAACCAGGCTGACCACCAACGGTAGTTAGCCATTAGGAGGAAATCAATATGAAATACCAACAAGAATTAATAAAATCCTTTGCAGTCTTGGCAGGAGCAAGCTGCGCTACGGGAGCCAAGGCACAAGCCTACAATTTGAATCCTGAGAAAAACGGCGACCGTCCAAATATCGTTCTCGTCATTTCTGAAGACCTGAGTCCTCGCTGGGGCTGCTATGGTGACCCAATTGCCCGTACTCCTCATTTGGATGCATTAGCTCAGGAAGGAGTCCGTTTCACCAATGTTCACACGATGGCGGGTGTCTCCTCACCATCAAGGTCGGGATTACTAACAGGTGTGTTCCAAAATTTTACCAATTTGATGCAGATGCGTTCTTGCCAGTATAATCCAAAACAGAAGATGGGTTATTTTGCCGTTCCACCTGCCAATATTAAAGGTTATCCAGAATTGCTGAGAAGAAGTGGATACTATACTTATTGTGATGTTAAATTCGACTATGAGTTTTCTCTGCCCACGTCTCCGGGCGTTTTCTCCTTATGGAATGCCACTGAGATTACACGTGGTGGAGGATATAGAAATATCAAGTCGCATACACTTCAGCCAGTGTGGCGCACTCTTCCGTTGAAGGGACGTCCTTTCATGTTCAATTATAACCCGCAAATCACCCATGAGTCAGGTCTCTTTGATTCATCGGATCCCGACTTGCAGCCCTATTACCGTCCATCGGCTCTGCAGTGGGATACGCTTAGAGCCATGTATCCCATCAAACATACGGACCCCAAGAAGGTGAATGTGGATCCGTTCTTTATGGATACCAAGAATACTCGTAAGGAAATTGCGCGATTCTACGATAATATCCAAGTGATGGATATGCAGGTAGGTCGGTTAGTGGACAGCTTGAAGGCAGACGGTCTGTGGGACAACACCATCTTTATTGTTACCACTGACCATGGCGACTGTCTGCCTCGCTCAAAACGAGATGGTTATGACACTTCCACCCATGTGCCTTTCATCATTCATGTACCAAATAAATACCGTCCTGCATGGTTGCCGGCAGATGGTCAGGTGTGTGATAGGTTAGTGTCTTTCGAGGATTTGGCGCCTACCCTTTTGGGCTTTGCCGGAGTTGAGATTCCATCATATATGACAGGTTTCGATTTGTCTAAAGATAATCCCCAAGAGCGAAAATATGTTTTTGCTAATAGGGCGCGTCAGGCTACAGCACAATGGCATAGCTATTTTGTTCAAGACACGAAATATCAATATGTAAGAAACTTGACTAAGGATCCCAATGGTATGGAACTGGATTATCGAAATGCAGTGAGAACAGCCCGTGACTTGAATAAGGCATATAAGGATGGCACCCTGCGTCCAGAGATGAAAAGCTGGTTTGAGGAGCGGCCTGTAGAGGAATTCTATGATTTAACCAAGGATCCTTATGAGCTTAAGAATGTAATAGATGATCCTGCTTATGCATCAATCATTCAGCAGTTCCGCGATACGCTTGACAATTGGCGCGATCAAGGTAATGACGGTACACTATTACCAGAGGATAAGATGCGTAAGGAGTTGCTTGATGCTAATGGCAACCAGCGGGTAACCGAGCAGCCTATATTGACCCAAGATGCCATCAACCATAAGTTGTATATTACAAATCTCACAGAGAATGCGTCTATTGGCTATTCTCTTGATGGTGGCAAAACGTGGGACCTTTATACGAAGGCTTTGAAGTTGCCAGCAGGAACAAAAGTACTCGTTAAGGCTGTCAGATATGGTTGGAAGGAATGTAAGCCCGTCCAATATGTGATTCAGTAACTTCTAATTAGAATTTTTCATTAGTTCAATCTGGGTTTAACAACGTACACTTGCTGTGTACTTCAGATAGCATCTGTGCGTTGTTATTATTTATTAATCAAATGAGAAATTATCAATCTATCTTATTAGGAATGATGATGCTAATGAGTTCAAACTTACAAGCTCAAGCTCCTCAGTTGGGCAAGGCTCCCCTTGACGAGGTCATAAACGCCATGACTCTCAAGGAAAAGCTGAAAGTCATCATTGGTCCCAATGGACAGCAGAAAATCAATGATGCTGCCACTATCGGCAATGCCAGCCGACTGGTGCCGGGCGCTGCCGGACAGATTGGCGGCATTGACCGCTTGGGTATTCCTGTGTTTGTCATGGCAGACGGTCCTGCCGGACTCCGTATCTATCCCACACGTAAGGGGACCGACAAGACCTTCTACTGCACCCACTTTCCTGTGGGTACCCTGCTCAGTTCCTCATGGAATCAGAGTTTGGTGGAAAAGGTAGGTAAGGCAATGGGCGACGAGGTGAAGCACTACGGCGTTGACGTCCTGCTGGCTCCCGGCATCAATATCATGCGCAATCCCCTCTGCGGCAGAAACTTCGAGTATTACAGCGAGGACCCGCTCGTGGCGGGAAAGACAGCCGCGGCAATGGTGCGTGGCATCCAAAGCAATGGCGTGGGTACTTCGGTGAAGCACTTCGCGCTCAACGACCAGGAGACCAACCGCACGGGCTACGATGTCATCGTTGACCCACGCACGGCTCGCGAGATTTATCTCAAGCCCTTCGAGATAGCCGTGAAGGAGGCTCAGCCGTGGACCGTCATGTCGTCCTATAACCTCATCAACGGTACAATGGCATCCGAGCGTGCCGACCTGCTCACGCAAATTCTGCGCAATGAGTGGGGATTCAAGGGCGTTGTGATGTCTGACTGGTATGGAGGCCGCAATGCCGTTCTGCAGGTACAGGCAGGTAACGACCTCCTCATGCCCGGTAAATACAAGCAGATGAAAGAGATTACCGATGCCATCAGCAGTGGACGGCTCAACCGCGATGACATCGACCGCAATCTGAGGCGCGCCCTTGAGTTGATTATGCGCTCACCGAGGTTCAACGGATATGTGGCAGACAACAATCCCGACCTGAAAGCCCACGCCCAAATGGCACGTCAATCTGCCACTGAGGGTATGGTGCTGCTGAAGAACGACAAGCAAACGCTTCCGCTGAGCGGGAACAAGAAAGTTGCCGTGTTCGGCCGCACATCCTGCGATTTCCTCGCCGGTGGAACCGGTTCGGGTGATGTTCACCATGCCTATGTAGTATCACTCATCGAGGGCTTGCAGAACGCGGGCTATACGATTGACGACAACCTTCGCCAAACTTATGAGAAGTATATCAAGCTGGAGAAGGAATCGGCTCCTGTTGACACATCCAAGTGGGCACAGTTCCTTCCCCTGAAGCTGATTCCCGAACTGAACGTTGACCGCCTTGACCTCAACAGTCTGGCTGCCGACAATGATTTGGCACTGCTGACGTTGGGAAAGAGCTCCGGTGAGTTTGCCGACCGCCGTATCATTGACGGATTCAACCTCACGGAAGCCGAGAAGAACATGGTTTCCCGCGTTTGCAAGGCTTTTCATTCCAAGGGCAAGAAGGTCGTGGCAATCCTCAATGTGTGTGGTCCCATTGAGACCGACTCTTGGATTGACGGTCCCGATGCAGTGCTCACCGCATGGCTGCCCGGACAGGAGGGCGGCAATGCCGTCGCCGACATCCTCACAGGCAAGGTCTCTCCATCGGGCCGTCTGCCCATGACGTGGCCCCGGAGCTACAACGACGTGCCCTCTCGTAACGACTTCGTGTGCCCCGACGACTATACGGATGCCGACCTGATGGCTACCCTCAGCGGATTTACTGAGGGCGAAAACGTGGAGAGTGGAAAGACAAAGAACTTCGACTACATCACTTACAATGACAGTGTGTATGTGGGCTATCGCTACTATACTACCCGTAATGTACCTGTCAGTTTCCCCTTTGGTTACGGACTGAGCTATACCACTTTCAAATACGGCAAGCCCTCCGTAACGGTCAATGCCCAGGGCGACATCATCGTGAACGTGCAGGTGACCAACAACGGAACGTACAGCGGCAAGGAAGTGGTTCAGGTGTATGTGAGCGCACCGGGAAAGGACATGAACAAGCCTGCCCGTGAGTTGAAGGCGTATGCCAAAACACGTGAGTTGAAGCCTCGTGAGAGTGAGAATATCTCACTCACGATTCCCTACAGCGAACTGGCATCGTTCAGCAACGCAGGCAGTTGTTGGCAGGTGGAGCCAGGAACCTACCGTGTGCTCGTGGCCCGCAACGCAGCCGATGCCAAGCCTCTCATTGTCAGCGTAAACGAGAAGGGCGGCGTGACGGAGACGGTACAACCCTGTCTGCTGCCCGAAAAGGAATACAAATAACAGCACATCATGGACAATACAATCTTTGCGGCGGGAGTCCTCTCCCTGCTGCCTATCTATCAGACCTCTGCCCAGAACCAGAAGGCAACGCGCCCCAACATCATCTACATCATGAGCGATGACCATGCCTATCAGGCAATCAGCGCCTACGGCAGCGAGATTTCCAAACTGGCTCCTACGCCCAATATCGACCGCATCGCCAATGCGGGAGTCGTGTTTGACCGTGCCTTCGTGGAGAACTCTCTCTCCACGCCCAGCCGCGCCTGCACCATCACGGGACTCTATAGCCATCAGAATGGGCAGGAACAGCTCAATGAGGGCATCGACACCATGAAGACCTTCGTGTCAGAGCTTCTACAGCAATGCGGCTATCAGACAGCCGTCATCGGCAAGTGGCATATCCCCTGCAATCCGAAAGGTTTTGATTATTATCACATCTACAATGGGCAAGGTCAATACTACAATCCTGAGTTCAAAGGCACGGACACCGGTGGAAAATATGTAGTGGAGCAGGGCTACTGTACCGACCTTGTGGCTAGTCACGCCAAGGATTTCCTCGACCACCGCGATAAGTCGAAGCCTTTCTTCCTCATGGTTCATTTCAAGGCACCCCATCGCAACCAGATGCCCAATCTTAAATACCTCGGTCTCTACGACAACGTCAATTTCCCGTTGCCCAAGACCTTTTGGGACGATTATGCTACGCGCAGTTCGGCAGCCCGCACACAGAGGATGAGTATTTCCAAGGACATGGAACTTATTCAGGACTTGAAGATAGAGCAACTGAAAGACTCGTTCAAGGATGCCTACAATCGAGAATTCTCATGGATGTGCTACCGTAGCGGTGTGGAGCGGATGACCCCTGAGCAGCATGCCGCGTGGAACCGCTACTACATTCCACGCGGTGAGGAGTTCCTCAGTCGCCACCTGTCGGGTCGTGCCCTGTCGGAATGGAAGTATCAGGCATACCTCCGAGACTATCTGGCTTGCGTGCGCAGCGTGGACGACAACGTAGGCGAATTGTTGGACTATCTGAAGGAAAATGGATTGGACAGCAACACGGTGGTCATCTACACTAGTGACCAAGGCTTCTATTTGGGTGAGCACAACTGGTTTGACAAGCGCTTCATGTATGAGCAGAGTCTGCGCACACCGCTTCTCATGGCATGGAAGGGGCACATCAAGCCCGGACAGCGCTGTGAGGCAATGGTGCAAAATATCGACTATGCGCCTACGTTCCTCTCTCTTGCTGGCGGTAAGAAGACCTCAGAGATGTCGGGCCGCAGTCTGACAGAGGTTTGGAACGGAACTACGCCCAAGGACTGGCGCACCAGCATTTACTATCATTATTATGATTATCCTGCTTTCCATCAGGTACGGCGCCATGACGGAGTTCGCACCGAGCGTTATAAGCTCATCCATTTCTATGGAAAGGGTGGGCACCGGGCTGAGACGAATCAATATCAGACCGACCCAAAGACTGCTGAGTATCGCATCCTGCAACTGCTCCGCCGTCTGGATTATACGAAGGACAGTGACCCCGATATAGACAGTTGGGAGTTGTATGATTTGCAAACCGACCCCGACGAAGTGAACAATATCTATGGTCAGTCGGGTACCGAAAAAGTGACAAAGGAATTGAAATCCTTGCTCACAAAATACCGCAAGGATTTGAAAGTAAAGGAATACTAATTCAACTGACATCTCCCAAGAAAGAGATGCCAGTTGTACTTTATTATTAAGCCAAGAATTTCACAACGACTACGAATAGGCAGTTCATTCCCTCACCAGATTCCTGCCGGCATCAATGCGGAGAAAGATGAAGAGCAAAATCGTGAAGCCCCATAGGGAGGAGCCTCCATAACTGAAGAAGGGTAGGGGAATGCCGATGACCGGCGTCAGCCCAAGCACCATTCCCACATTGATGAAGACGTGGAATAGGAAAATGCTCAGCACGCAATAGCCATAAACCCTACCAAAGCGGAACGGTTGTCGCTCCGCCAACTTGATAAGTCGGAGTATCAACGCGAGAAAGAGCAATAGAACTCCGGCAGAACCCAAGAATCCTTCCTCCTCACCGACCGTGCAGAAAATGAAATCAGTGTCCTGCTCCGGTACGAACTTCAATTTGGTCTGTGTGCCGTTGAGGAAGCCTTTGCCCCGTAAGCCACCCGAGCCGATGGCTATCTCACTCTGGTGAACATTGTAGCCGGCACCTGCAAGGTCTTCGTCTAGTCCCAACAGCACGTTGATACGCACCCGTTGATGAGGCTCCAACACGTTGTTGAGCACGTAGTCGGCGCTATAGAAGAAGGCGATGGAGCCAATCGCGAAAAGGGCAATATAGAAATATCCGACAAACCGTGAGTAGAGCGTCTCATAGAGCAGATATAGGATGAGAATGATACTCACGATAAGCTGAATGAGAGTGATATCGAAGGGAATGACATATACAGAGAAAAGCAACACGATGGCAGTGATTCCAACGGTAGAGAGCAACATCACCCACGTGCGCTTCTTGTCACCGCAATAGACATAAACCATTGCCGAAGTGAAAATCTGCACCAAAAGCAGGACAACAAATTTGCCTACTGACGTGTAGCCGTCCCATAGCATCACCTGCTCATACTTGATTCCCACCACGAAATAGATGACCATCGCAACAGCTGTGAAGAGAATGCTGCCGGGCATTCCCTCGCGGTAGAACATGAGGAAGAAAGACAAGTAAACCAAGGCGGAGCCTGTCTCGTGCTGGGCAATGATGAAGACCATGGGCAGCAGTACGATTCCGGCAGCCATAAAGAAGTGCTTCTTGTTGTGAATATCAAAGCCGTAGGTGCTCATGAACTTCGCCACAGCAAGTGCAGTGGCAAACTTGGCAAACTCGGCTGGCTGTAGTCGCAAAGGACCCAAGACAAGCCATGAGCGCGAGCCTTTGATTTCATGGGGATTGAAGATGGTGATGAACAGCAGGAGGAGCAGCACCGCATAGATTACGTAGGCGAAGGTGTCGAACACGCGGTCATCGGTCATCAGAATAACGAAGCCCAACACGATGGAAGTGCCAATCCAAACAATTTGCATTCCTGAGCGAGAGGACAGACTGAAGATGTCGGTGTCGCCATAAGTATAGCTGGCACCGCACACGCTAATCCATCCAAAGATGAGCAGCATGAGATAGATAGCGATGGTCCACCAGTCAAGTGAACCTAAAACGCTGTTGCTTTGTCTGTCGTTAGCCATATTACTCTTTTGATGCAAATATATTTTTCTTCACTAGTGGTTGCTGTGATACAGCAACATACCGAACGCTATGGCGCTTTTACAGCACTAATAGAAAATGTTCCTTCGTCGCGGTTGCTGTGATACAGCAACATACCTAACTCTGTGGTGCAGGAGCAGCCTAAGAGAAAATGTTCCTTCTCTGCCCTTGATGCAGAGAGCTGCCAAATGGGAAAGCGCAGCCAATTATGCATTATGCATTGTGAATTATGCATTATGAATTGTGCATTGTGCATTATTGTTACCTGCTGCTATCTCCGTAGCCGATTCTGCGGTGCTGCAAAGCGGCGGCATCTGATTCTGCTGACTTGGAGAGGTGCCCCGTGATGTATTGCTCAAAGAGCACCTTGGCGATAGGCACTGCGAAGTCGGCTCCAAATCCACCGTTCTCCACATACACGGCGATGGCGATTTTAGGCTCATTCATCGGGGCGAAACCCATGAATACAGAGTGGTCGTGACCACGGTTCTGGGCAGTACCCGTCTTTCCACATGCTTCGAACGGTAGGTTGCGCAGTGCCTTGCAGGTTCCCTTGAGGGCTGATGAGCGCATACCATCTACTACCCAGCGGTAAGCCCAAGGCTCGGCACGTGTGTAGTGGCGCCTTGTGTAGGTGGAATCGAGACTGCGGCCGCTAACAGCCTTTACCACGTGAGGCACATAATAGTAGCCACGGTTGGCGATGGTAGCGCCGAGGTTGGCTATCTGGAGTGGCGTGAGGTTGACCTCTCCCTGTCCGATGGCAATGGAGATGACGGTCAGACCGTTCCAAGAGCCGTTGTAGGCATTGTCGTAGAACTCTGCATTCGGGATGAGTCCACGTTTCTCGCCCGGCAGGTCGATTCCCAATTTATAGCCGAAGCCCATGCTCACCATGTAGTCGCGCCATGTGTTCATGGCTTGCTGCACATTCTTGTATTTGCGTCTGTTGGACATCATATAATAGAGTCCCCAGCAGAAGTAACCGTTGCACGAAGTTGAAATCGCCTCGGTCAACGCCAAGGGCGACGCGTGTCCGTGACAGCCCACATGGAGTCCGCGGTAGTAGAATCCGTGGTGGCAGGGGAACATGGTGTGTGGCGTGATGATTCCTTCGGAGAGATAGGTCAGCGCCTGCGTAGTCTTGAACGTAGAGCCTGGCGGATACTGTCCCATGATGGCACGGTTGAGCAGAGGCTTCCACCCATCGTGGGACAAGATGCGGTGGTTGCGTCCGCGTTGGCGTCCCACCATCATCCGTGGGTCGTAGCTGGGCGACGAAACCATGCAGAGCACTTCTCCCGTGGATGGCTCAATGGCGACGATGGCACCAATCTTGCCCTCCATCATGCGCTCGCCGAGTGCCTGCAATTTGAGGTCGATGCCCAACGTAAGGTCACGCCCCGGCACAGGCTTTCGGTCGTATTTGCCGTTCTGATATCGTCCCTGAATTCTTCCGTGCGCGTCTCGAAGGAGAATCTGCACTCCTTTCTCGCCACGCAGGTCTTTCTCATAGGATTTTTCAACACCGAGTTTTCCGATATAGTCGCCAGGCTGATAATAGTTGTCTTTTTCGATGTCCGCCTCCGACACCTCACCCACATCACCCAAAACGTGTGCCGCATACGGATATTGGTACTGGCGGATGCTGCGCTTTTGGACGTAGAATCCCGGAAAGCGGAACATCTTCTCGCGAAACACGCTGTACTCGCGGTCCGACATCTGACTCATGAAAAGCTGCTGAGTAAAACGTGAGTAGCCGGGGTTCTTGTTGCGGTCTTTGATTTCTTCCATCCGATGGATGAAATATTCCTTGGTAATGCCGATGGCGTTGCAGAACTCCGTCGTATCAAGGCGCCCTTTCTCCTCGTTCATCACTACCATAATGTCATAGCTGGGTTGATTATAGACCATCAGCTCACCGTTGCGGTCGGAGATGGTGCCTCGCGAGGGGAATTCTATCTTCTTGAGGAAGGCGTTGGAGTCGGCGTTCTTCTTATAGTCATCACTGGCAAGCTGGAGCGCAAAGAGCCTGACGATATACACGAACACGATTGTGACCGCGATACCGCCAATAATGAGGCTCCGGTTTTCCAAGTTGAAATCTTTCATAGGCCTATTTGCTCCTGAAATTCTCAATCACCAAGACGAAGATGAGCGTCAGCAGGGAACTGCCGATGATGCTGCTTATCCAATACAGGGGATTGAAAAAGCTGAAATCTTCGATGGTGAAGAACACGAGGCAATAGATGAATACGCAGATGGTAGCGTACAACAGAAACTTGCTTGGTCCCATCTGGCGCAGCGACGGCTCAAAGTCCTCGGGTGTGTCGCGGTTGGTGAAGGGTAACAGGATGTAGGGCTGTATAAAACCGAGCAATGTCATCGACGCAGCCGCCATTCCAGGCGTGTTGGAGAAGATATCCACGGCAAGTCCCATGGCGAAAGACCATAGGAGAATGCCCCAACGCGGATAATTGCGGCGAAAGATAATCGCCATATACATATATAATAAAGGTGTAGCGAAGCCGAATAGGTGGATGTGGTTGAGAAAGACCACTTGCACCAGCAGCAGAATTACAAAAAGAGCGAAGCCTTTGAGCAAATCTATGTTCATGCGATACCTTTATTATTGATTGTTCTGTTGAAGTTTGAGTGAATCCTGTGATGCGCGTAAAATCTCGATGCGCTCACTGATAGCTGAGTTGTCAATGACGCATACATCGCGCAACTTGCCAAAGTCGGTTGACAGCCTCACCATCAGCCGATAGGCGAGACCGTCGGGTGAGTTATATACATGCTGAATCTTTCCCACCAAGATTCCGGGTGGGAAGACAGATGAATAACCACTTGTCACCACGTTCTCGTAGAGTCGGAAATGCGCATGGCGCGGAATATCTTCAAGCAAAGCCCACGACGGGTCGTTGCCATACCAGCGCAGATAGCCGAAATAGCCCCGGTCTTGAATCATACAACTGATACTCGATTGAGTGTTAAGAACGGGGATGACCACCGAATAGTGGCTGGCTACCATATACACGATGCCCACAACACCCATGCCGCATGCCACACCCATGTCCTTGCGCACACCGTCGGTGTAACCCTTGTCGATGGTGATGAAGTTGTCGGCTTGGTCAAGCGTGTTGTGAACCACCTTGGCGGGAATGAGCTTATAGTCTTGCAGTTGTGCTAACTGACCGCCTTTAGTGGCGGTGCTGTCACCACTGAGCGCGGCTATTGAGTCCTGTAGCAGTCTCACTTGTTGCTCCAAAAAGAGGTTGCGCTGATTGAGTTGCTCGTTCACCTTGGTGAGCGAGAAGAAAGTTTCCACTTTGGCATCCCAATCGTAGACTTTTCCCGCCACTGCATTGGCTGAAGAGAACCATACGCTGCCCTGATAACTGTTGTATTGGAACAGCAGGACAAAGCTGACAACCTCCAGAAAGACGAAAAGAAACCAGTGGTTATATTTGGCAAGAAATTCTAAGAGATTTCTCATATAACACGGTCACTCTATCTCATCAGGAAGGAGAAGCGGTCTACGTTTTTCAGTGCCACGCCAGCACCCTTTGCCACACTGTGGAGCGGGTCTTCGGCAATATGGAACGGAATATTGATTTTATCATGTAGGCGCTTGTCCAGTCCACGGAGCAGAGCGCCACCACCGGTGAGGTAGATGCCGTTCTTCACGATGTCGGCATATAGCTCAGGCGGCGTGTTCTCCAACGCTGAGAGCACTGCGTTTTCAATTTTAGCCACCGTCTTGTCGAGACAATGGGCAATCTCCTGATAGCATACGGGCACTTCCATGGGCAGGGCGGTGATACGGTTAGGACCGTGTACCACGTAGTCCTCTGGAGCCTCGTCGCCAAGGTCGGTGAGGGCGGAGCCAACATGAATCTTGATGCGCTCAGCCATACGCTCCGAAACCTTCACGTTGTGCTGGCGGCTCATGTATTCTTGTATATCGGCAGTCAAGTCGTCACCGGCAATTCGGATGGAGTTGTTGCTCACGATACCACCCAGCGAGATGACTGCTATCTCAGTAGAGCCACCGCCGATGTCGACAATCATATTGCCTTCGGGAGCCTCCACGTCAATACCAATGCCGATTGCCGCAGCCATAGGCTCAAAGATGAGATAGACATCGCGTCCGTCGGCATGCTCGGCAGAGTCGCGCACAGCACGCAGTTCCACCTCGGTAGAGCCCGACGGCACACCGATGACCATACGCAGTGACGGGGAGAAGAAGCGGCTTCCCGTGTGCACCATCTTGATAAGTCCGCGCATCATCTGCTCGCACGCAGTGAAGTCGGCGATGACTCCGTCGCGCAGCGGACGGATGGTCTTGATGTTGTCGTGCGTTTTCTCATACATCATCTTGGCTTTCTCGCCCACGGCAATCATCTTGTCGGTACGGCGGTCGAGAGCCACAACCGAAGGCTCGTCAACGACTATCTTGTCATCGCTGATAATGATGGTGTTGGCTGTGCCAAGGTCCATTGCTATTTCTTGAATGAAAGAAAATAATCCCATTTTGATTTTTTGAAATAATCCGGAAAGATACCTAAGAAAGGATGTTCTTCCGACTGAAAAACACTAATTGTTGATTTATTACTTTGAATTGGAGCCAATAAGGATTCTGTTTATTTGGCAAACCAGTTATGGATGGCAGTATCGTAGTGGCTACTCACACCGAAAGCGCGTTCAGCCAACAGTTTACGGTCCTCAATATCGGTTTGTGCGCCTTTCTTGTTGAGGATTTCCAAAAGCACGGGATATTCTCTCTTGCTGGGTACAATCACCACGTCCTTGAAGTTTTTGGCTCCGGCGCGGATAAGCGAGATACCGCCAATATCAATCTTTTCAATAATCTCTTCGTCGCTGGCACCGCTTGCCACGGTCTGCTCGAAAGGATAGAGGTCTACGATAACCAAGTCAATAGCCGGGATATCATATTTTTTCATCTGTTCAAGGTCGCCTTCGTTGTCGCGGCGAGCCAAAATTCCTCCGAATATCTTCGGATGCAGGGTTTTTACGCGCCCACCTAATATAGAGGGGTAGGTTGTGATGTCTTCCACTTTTTCGCAGTCATAGCCCAGAGATTCAATAAATTTCTGTGTGCCTCCTGTACTTAGCAACTTCACACCCTGTTCAGTGAGTTTGGAAAGTATATCCTCCAATCCATCTTTATGATAGACCGAGATGAGCGCGGTCTTCATTTTTTTCGTTTCAGCCATATATATATGTTGGTGCTAAAATTAATCGCTTCAATATTATATAAAGGAAGCCCTTGGCGGTTGTTTCACGCCTTTGTGTCAGGCTTGCCTACAAGTTTGGTGCAAAGTTAGTAAATTCAAATGAAACATTACTACTTCTTTGATGAAAAAAAAGAAAATTAGCTGTTTTCTTGAGCTATTACATCTTTGCGCAGTATAAGTCAAAATGCTTACTTTATTATTATCGTCCTCCTTTCATAGCTGCAAATTTAGTAAAAAATCATCAAAGAATCACCTACATTGTGCTGATTTTCTGTTGAGTATCGTTTGTACTTTACTCAACTTTCGCATTTATGGAGGAGTCAAAGGAGTTAAAAGGAGTCAAAGGAGTTAAAGACATTACTATAGAAGGATTCTGATACCCTTCAGCACTATTGTCTTTGACTCCTTTTGACTCCTTTGACTCCTTTTAACTCCTTAGAAATAAGCAAGTTGCAAACTTGCGAAAGTTCAGTATATAATAAAGTGACAGCCTTGTCTTGATTGAGCGACAATTGTTAATGAGTTTGTCGGCAATTGTCAACGAGTTTGTCGGCAATTGTCAACGAGTTTGTCGGCAATTGTCGCACAATCGAGAGTAGACAGATTCTGATGTGGATTCGTGCGGATTTTATACTGAGGATAACCTACGACTCCATCGAAATCTCGTGATGGAAGTTCTTTCTTTCTCTACTTATTCATTCATACTTCTCTTGTCGGTTGCATTCAACAAAGCAACTTTATACGTTTGAAATCGCTTTCGTTTGTCCACTTCGAAAGAATGTTGTATCTTTGCACGCGGACAGATTCAATTTGTTAGTGGAAAATAGATGATGAGAAAGATAATATCACTGCTCGTTTTGTTGTTGGCGGGCATCAACACAGCAAGGGCACAACTTCCTGAAGGCGATGACCTAACGGTCATTTCGCTTTTGCAGAAGATGGGTCATCGCCTGCTTGAAAACAAGACTGGCAGTATTGTCGCTATAGAACCTTCAACGGGAAAAATCCTCTGCTTGGTTACTAATTCGCCAGAAGGGGAGAACAACGACTTGGCTATCGCCACAGCCTACGCCCCTGGTTCTACTATCAAGACAGCCAACGCCTTGACGCTCCTCTCCATGGGGCTGATTGACGAGAATACCAAAGTGGCTTGCTATGGCAGTTTCCGTGACGGTAACATCCGCGTGGGATGTCACCGTCATCCCACTCCGTTGAGACTGGTATCGGCACTCGCCGTGTCGTGCAATACATGGTTTCTCTCTCAGTTCATGGCAATGCTCAACGACCGTTTTCTCTTTGAAGACAAAAATGAGGCAATCAGCGAATGGCACGACTACATGCAGAGCATGGGATTGGGCGGTCCCTTGGGGATTGACATTTTCGGCGAGAAGGGCGGTTTGTTGCCCAATGAGGGCTATCTGTCCCGCCGCTATCCGAACGGCTGGAATGCCCGTACCATCATGTGGGTGGGCATGGGACAGGGCGACATCACCACTACGCCCGTCCAACTTGCCAATTTAGCTGTAACGATTGCCAATCGGGGGTGGTTCTATACGCCCCATATCCACCGCGAAGTATCTTCGGCATATCATGAGCGGCACTGGACCAAGGTCGTTCCCGATGCCTATGGACCCGTGATAAAAGGTATGCGACAGGCAGTGTTGCGCGGAACGTGCACGGCTGCTAACTCGCATTTTTTCACGGTTTGCGGCAAGACGGGTACGGTGGAGAACCCCGGCGAGGACCATTCAGTGTTTATTGGTTTTGCCCCGATGGACAATCCCAAGATTGCCATCGCTGTATATGTAGAGCACGGTGGCTTCGGAGCCGATTTGGCTGCGCCGATGGCTTCGGTACTTTTTGAACTGTATCTCAAGGGAAAACTCTCGCCCGCCATGCAGCAGCGTGCTAATAAGTTAGAAATGAAAGTAATTGCTGAAGAATGAAGCGTAACCCTATCCTCATAGTTGTCTGTTGCCTCGTCGTGGCTCTTTTGGGAGGCTCGCTCGTGGGCATGGCAAAAACCAAGAAGAAACAAAAGAAACCCTCTTCTTGGTTTCAGGGCATCGACGTGTCTCATTATCAAGGACGAATCGACTGGAAGCGCGTGGCACGGAGCGGCGATGTGAGGTTTGTGTATATCAAGGCCACGCAGGGAGCTACCATTGTTGACGACCGCTACAAATATAACAACACCCATGCGCGCAGGCATGGCATTCTCTGTGGTGCCTATCTCTATTTCTCCTCTTCCTCATCGGTTCAGGCTCAGTTTGATGCTTTCAAGCGCGTGGCGAAAAAAAGTCAGCAGGACTTGCGCCCCGTCATTGACGTGGAGCGAGAGGCGATGCGCCATTGGAGTCAGAAGGAAGTGCGTCGCAATCTGAAGAAAATCATCCAACTCATGACCGACTACTACGGTAAGTCGCCGGTTATCTATTCCCAATACAAATATTATAATGAATGCTTAGCCCCGACTTTCAACCGCTATTATCTTTTCTTGGCTAAGTATAGCAAAGGTTGCCCACGGATTCGTGGAAAGGGAAAAGTGAATATTTGGCAGTTCACCGAGCGCGGGATGATAAACGGTATTCCCACACGGGTGGACCTCAACCGTTGTGTGAATGGAATGACGGTGGAGAAACTGAAGCTATAGCACTAATAATGCATAATGCACAATGCATAATGCATAATGCATAATGCATAGTTGGCTTCGCCCTCGTGTTCGGCGACACAACTCCTATCTCCTAACTCATTCTGACTTCACCAAACATACGATAGTTTAATTATGCATTGTGCATTATGAATTATTCATTGTGCATTATGCATTAGGATTTATGTTTGCTTCCTCCAGACCATAGTGGTTCTTGCGTTCAGCGATGAGCATGACGATGGCGAACACAACTGCAGCCAATCCGAAGGCGGCGAATATCCACATGGTGCGTGTGAAGACGGGCACACCGGCAGTCGTATCGTCTTTCAGCACACCGCCCACAATCATGGGCACGAGCATCAGTCCGATATTCTGTATATAATAGATGATGCTGTAGGCTGTGCCGAGTTGTTTCAGAGGAACTATCTTCGGCACAGAAGGCCACAACGCGCTTGGTACTAACGAGAACGCGATTCCCAATATCACCATCAGTACAATGGCGGCGGTCCCGCTCCATGCAATCGGCAGTGCGAAGCAAACGTGTACGGCTGTGAGCATGGCTGAGCCAATGAGCATCAGTGAGACGCCACGTCCGATACGGTCGTAGAGCATGCCGAATAGGGGAGTGAGCACAATGCTTCCGTAGGGAATGATGCTCACGAGCCAACCCGCGGTGAGCGCGTCGGCGTGGTATTTGTTTACCAAGAGGTCGGTGGCGAATTTCATAAACGGTCGGATGCTGCTGTAATAGCTCACGCAGAGCAAAGCGATAAGCCAGAAACTGGGATTGCGCAGCAAAGCCGTGAAGTCGTGCCAACGGAAAGGCTCGTCGTTGGTTGCCTTCTCCTCAAACACTTCCGGCTCGTGCTCGTCAAAGTGTTTGTCTGCAAAACAATAGCCCACGAAGATAACGAATCCCACTAACAGCAACAGCGTGCCGGCGATGATGGGCGAGGGGAGTCCCCATGTCTGGGCAAGCAGTGGACTGAGGCTCAATGCTGAGGCTGTGCCCAACCGCGCCAATGCTACCTGCACGCCCATGGCGGAGGCAAGTTCCTTACCTTTGAACCATTTGGTGACAATCTTCGAGACGGTGATACCCGTGATGTCGCAGCCCATTCCGAAAAAACCAAATCCCAAGGCGGCGACCAACACTTGAGTCTTCAACTGCTCGGGTATGATGCCGAAAAGAGTGAAAGGCATGTCGACCATCGTTGTGGGACTGATGTGGGTGATAGCCCACGCGTTGACAGCAGCGCCTAAGAGCATGGAACCTGTGGCGAGAAGTCCCGTGATGCGGATGCCGCAGCGGTCGAGGATGATGCCGCCGAAGAACAGCATGAGGAAAAAGATGTTGAAGATGCTGTAGCTGCCCGCGTAGAATCCGTATTCAGCCGCAGTCCATGCCATTCCTCCTTCTGAGAGCGGTGCCTTGAGTTGGGTAGAGACAGGCGACACGATATCCCAGAACACATAGCCCATCATCATGACCAGTGAGACGGCAAGCAGCACCGTCCACCGTTTTGTCTTTGCTGTCATTGATAGAGAATTTATAAATAGCAAAAGGAGACCCCGCACCCATTCATCATGGAACGCGTGGCCTCCTTGAATTATTGAATATTAATTGTGAAGGCAATAAGAATTGTCTGCATCTTTATTATGCTTCAAGCATCCTGCAGTAATTATGCATTATGCATTGTGCATTATGCATTATGATTTGATGTTCGGTTCTTCCAGTCCGTAGCCACCCTTCTTGTCGAGTATCTTCAGATAGATGCCGAGGATGAAAGCTACAGCGCCGAGGCTTGCGAAGAGGCACATGGGCACGGTGTAGTCGAGCTTGGTCGGGTCTGTGACACCAGGGTTGCAAGCCGTCAGCACACTACCGATAATCATTGGGAAGGCATAGAGACCGATGTTCTGAATCCAGAATATCAGAGCGTAGGCACTTCCGAGGAGTTTGTTGTCGATGAGTTTCGGAACTGAAGGCCACATGGCTGCGGGAACCAGTGAGAAGGAGATACCCAAGAGGATGATGGCAAGATAGGTGATGATGACCGACTGGGTGGCGGGCACAATGAAGGCGAACGTCAGGTGGCAGACAATCATCAGGATGGCACCGAGAATCATCATGGATGCACCCTTACCCTTATGGTCGAGATAGTTGCCAAGGAACGGGGTGATGGCTGCAGCTCCCAATGGGAATACGAAGAATACCAGTCCGGCTTGCTCAGCAGTGAAGCCGAGGTCGCACTGCAGCATGTTGATAGCGTACTTCTGGAAGGGGAAGATAGCGGAATAGTAGAGCACGCAAAGCAAAGCTACAATCCAGAACATCTTCAGCGACAGAATCTTGCCGATATCCTTTACCTTGAAGGGGTCGTCTTTCTGTTCGGTTGCACCTTGTGCTTCGAGTTTCTTATCCATGAAACCGTAGGTGATGAAGCACATCAATCCGATGCAGAGCAGAGCCAACGAGAATGCAACAGGACGGGAAACGCTGACGGGAGTAATGTGGGCAACGACAGGAGCGCCAATCATCACCACAGCCACACCCACACGGGCGATAGCCATCTCCACACCCATTGCCAATGCCATTTCGTGACCTGTGAACCATTTCACGATACCGCGGCTCACGGTAATACCTGCCATTTCAGTACCGCAACCGAAAATCATGAAACCGATGGCTGCCAACTTGGCTGAGGCGGGCATTCCCTCATACCACGGTGTGATATTCCACCACGCGGGGGGAAGGTTGAGAATACCGTCCATGAAAGTCTTTAAACTACTGGTTTCGAAGGAGTCAGTCACGGCAAACCAGTTGATGCTGGCACCAATCACCATCACCGTACCTGAGAGGATAGCCGTGAAGCGCACGCCCATCTTGTCGAGGATGATACCTGCGAAGATGAGGAAGAACACGAACACGTTGAGGAAGGGCTCAGAACCGGCATAATGACCGAAAGCGTTGGAGTCCCATCCGCGCTGAATTTGAAGAAGGTCTTTCAGCGGTGAAAGGATGTCAACGAAGATGTAACCAAAAAACATGGCCGTAGCCAATAGCACGAGAGCTGTCCACCGCCATGCTGCGGAGTCGCTCAATTTCCTTTGAATAGTCTCTACCATTGCTTATTTGTTTTTTTTAGTGTCTGTTTAAGTTTGAGGTTTACAAGGCAGTTTGTAATTCCGACGTTTCGCAAAAACGTCGCTCTTTAGGGGTTGTGATTGCAAAATTAATAAAAATATTGTTTTCAACAAATAAATTCGCAAAAAGTTACTCAATTGTTTAATTTATTTTACCTTGAAGGCGTTGTAATGCATAATGCACAATGCATAATGCATAATTGGCTGCGCGCTTTTATAATGCATAATGCACAATGCATAATGCATAATTAGGGGCGCAGCAACTCCTATCTCCTATTTCCTAACTCCTAACTCGAAATAACTCCTATCTCCTAATTCCTAACTCAACTTTTTTTGCCTTGTGAAACTTTGTGTAATGAAAAGTTTGTTGTCTGTTGGCTTTTTGCTTACTTTTGCATCGTCGGTCGACCATTACAAATTATTTAAAACGAAACAACTATGAATAAAAAAGTATTATTCCTCATTATTTCTCTGGCGATGTTGGTCTTTGGACAGGCAAATGCCTCAACCCTCACAACCACCGCCACAAACGATTCTGTCTATGACAACCCTGAAGTGCTTCCGCAGTTTAAAGGGGGACAGGATGGCATGATGTCGTTTTTGTATGAACATCTCCAATACCCCAAGGAAGCCAAGAAGAAAGGTATCCAAGGGAAAGTGTATGTACAGTTCATCGTGCGAAAGGATGGCTCTGTCACCGATGTGGCACCTTTCAAGTCGGTTCATCCTCTTCTTGATGCAGAAGCCGTGCGGGTGGTGAAGCAAATGCCTAAGTGGATTCCCGGCAAGAGTCATGGTAAGAATGTGGACACCTCCTTCGTGCTCCCCATTGAATTCAGAGTGAAATAATGGCGGTATCTCGCCGTTGAATTGGCAATCCAAAGCGGCTCGTAGCGTAACGCACGTAGCCACTTTGGAGAAACCTTTGTGAATGATAACTTTATATGAAGAAATTCCTATTCATACTCTCTCTTATTATTGTCTGCGGATGTCAAAGAACTCCGCAGGCTTCTCCATCTTTGTTGGAAGTGGAGCGCTACGTTGAGTCGCAACCCTATCGTGCCTTTGTAGTGCTCGACTCGCTCGACGCAACCGGTTTGTTGTTCACTGCCGCTGATAGTGCGCTTTATACGCTGCTCTATCAGGAAGCACTTGACAAGGAGAATCTCAATACCGTCAGCGATTCCGCCATCGTGGCAAGCGCTGACTACTTTGAGCGACACGGCGACAGAAAGCACTATGCCCAAGCCGTGTATCTGCAGGGCAAAGGACATGTGGGAGCTATGAAAGGAATGAAACTCTTGAAACAGGCGGAAAGACTTGCCACAGAACAAGATGACCTATACCTATTATATAAGGTACACGTGGCATTGGGACAAGCCAATGGCGAGTGGGGATGCAACGAACTATCGATAGAACATTGGAAATCGGCGCTCCAAGTAGCTCAGAAAATCGGTGGGCAGGAACGCTATGCCGAAACGATGATGCAGTTGGGACGCGCCTATGGGCGAATGGGCGACACTGCCCGTTACTACCTCTACATTCAGCGCAGCATTCCCCTTATCTCATCACGTGATATGAAGGCTCAGGCGCTCAGCGCATTGGCAGAATACTATTATCAGCGTGGCGACACCGCCAAGTCAATGAGCTATGCCAAGAAGGTGGCTGAGACGGGACTGGTTTATCGTGCGGCACGGATAATTGGCGACGTGGAGTGGAGCAGAGGTAACTTCGAAGGTGCGGTTTCCTATTATTTTCAGGCAATAGAGGCAGACGAGTTTGAGACTCGCGTGCACGCCTTGAAGCAATTGGTGGAGTATTTCAATAGGGCAAAGAATAACCAACGTGCCAATTTCTATTTTAAAGAACTCGTTAGACAATACGAGTGGCGCCAGTCGCTCAATCCCGTCCAGCTCACCATGGCACAAAACGATATTGACCGAGAATGGCGGCAGAGTCAGACACGGAGTCTCATCGGCAGGATTGCCGTGGGTGTGGCTGTGCTTGTGGTGGTGTTCCTCGTGTTTATCTATTGGCAGAAGCATCGCAATAAACGTTTGAAGAAAGAACTGGAACAACTCAACAGCCGCTATAATGCCGACTTGCAACATTATCGCGATGTCAACGAAGAACTTGACCAGTTGCGAAGCCGTGGTGACGCCCAGCGTACACTATTGGCTGCCAAAGAGCAAGAGGTGGAAGAATTGCAACGGCGCATTGCAGAATATCAAGAGGACGCCGTCAGTCCCAAAGGTTGGAAGGACGACCAAGAACTACTCAATTCTGAACTCGTGTTCCGTTTCCATTCCCTTGCAGCGAAAGGACAGCGCGTAGATGATTCCTATTGGCAACAGCTCAATGTTCTCTTTGATGAGCGACTGCCTCATTTTCTCCCAACAATCAATGCCCGCAATGGACTCACGCAGCGCGAGCAGGCTGTATGCGAGCTTATCCGTTTGCGTTTTATCCCATCAGAGATTGCCGTGCTGCTTTTGACCACGCCGCAAGTGATTAGCAATCTGCGTGCCCATCTACTGCAAAAAATCTTTGGAGAGAAGGGCGGCGCCAAACAGTTTGACGAGCGGATAAGGGCTATTGAAGCGTAGGGAAATAAAGTAATGGAAGTTAAGAACGGTAGGGGAAGGTTCTTGTGAAATAGAAAACTGAACTATCAAATCATAGCTGCAACTTCTTTCATATCTATAAGTTGTAGCTATGCACGATAACAATAACAGAACATCTCCCAAAGGCGCGGCGCAGGATGCCGATATTCCTGCGCGAGGCGCCTAAGGGGAGATGCAGAATCTCTCTTCAGAAACCAGACGGTAAGTCTGTGGAATTAAGTTCTGAGAATACTAACCAAAATATATCGCATATCGAGAGAATATCACATATAGGTCACATCGTCGGGATTCCATTTGTCTTTGGGTTGTCCTTCTTCTTGAGGATAGCCGATGACGATGGTGTTCAAGGGAATCAGGTCTTGTGACAAACCTAACACCTTGCGCACGGCTTCACACCGCTCCTGTGAGGGATAGGTGCCAGTCCATACTGCGCCAAGTCCTAAGGCATGGGCTTCGAGCAGGATGTTTTCGCTCATTGCCGAGCAGTCCTGTATCCAGAAGTCGCGACCTTCGCCTTCTAACGCTTTTGTCATGTCACCGCAAACCACGATGGCAAGCGGAGCATCCTTTGCGCTACGTGCATTGGGAGTAACTTGTGCAATGGCTTCCAACTTTGACTTGTCTGTGACGACGACCAAATGCCAAGGACGTCTGTCCACAGCCGATGGAGCCGCCATGCCAGCGCGGAGAAGTTTCTCTATTTTCTCTTTCTCCACTGCTTTGTTTTCATACTTTCGGATGCTGCTTCTCGTAAGTATGGTGTTGTAAACTGCTTGCTCAGTTGAGTCTCCCAACTGTTCTGTACTCTGACCATTGGAGGAGCGACCACAAGAGGTGCCGCCCATCAGGAATAATGCTGTCATTGCTAAAATGATTAATTTTCTTCGTCTCATCATCATTATATTTATGTTTTGAATATTATCTTCTACATGAATCGTCCTTCCTTGCTCAGCCACTGGTCAACATAGTCGAAGAGCGCCTTTACCGTGTCGCCATAGTCTTTGTGATTATATTCCTCTGCCGCCTTGTCCGGCTCAAACATGTGGGAAGCCCCCTCGACAAAGGCAATGCTCTTGTCCGTGGAAGGACAAGCGTTGTAAATCATCTCCGAAGCTAAATATTCCCAACTGCCCGTCATGCCCATCATTAGAATAGGTACAGTGATGCCCGTGGAATTGCCAATAGGATTGTTGATGTTGGAAGTCCAGTCAATGCCCTCAATCCCCGTTGCAGTGATGTCGAAGTCGGGATTCACTTTGATGGCACATGCACTGAGGAAGCCCTTTACGGTAGTGTTCATGGCAGCGTCGAGACTCGTTGTCTTGACTTCGCCTTGCTGGGGAGCCCTGACAGAATGCACCACCTCTTTCGTAACTGTCCCATCGCCATGAAGCAATGTGTATGTGCCCTTCGTGTGGGCTAAAAGATGAAGGTCCTGCGGGAACACTCGGTTGTAGAACCGCATTTGGTTGGCTCCAGCCACCACGAAAGGCTCGTCGTCGCTGAACTGTCCGTGTCCTGACTGGATACTGTCGAGACGTGTTTGGGCTTCTGACATCAAGTCATTGAGACGTTGGCGCTGTGCCGAAAGGTACTGCCGACGGAATTCGTTCGTGTAGTGGGTAGCTCCATTCTCCGCATAGCCCTTGGAAGTATCTGTGAGTGAGAGGCGGTGCGGATTGCCGTTGCCTTGTCCGCGTCCCTTGATGTTGGGGTCGAGACTCAGCAGGCGCATTACGCTGTTGCCATAATTGGCATCGAGGAGGATAATACCATCAACCTTCGACAAATGACTGAGGTCGCGGGAGTAGGCGTTGAATAGTTTGTCCTTTAACACGCCCGTGCCTTTTTCGGCAATGAGTTGGTATGCCGTCATTACCGTGGCACCGCCAGAGTGACCGAGCAACAACACTTTCTTGATGTTAGGCATTGACCGCAGATAGTCCACACATGCCTTAACGCTGAGCAACTTCGCGTCCATCATATCACCTTCGGCAGGAAGGGTTGCCAAAACCGTATAGCCACGTTGGGAAAGCTCGGAGTTGGCAAGAAAACCTAAATAGTCCTCATTGGAGTGCATCACCACTATGCCAATGGAAGACTTCTCCGAAGGCTGTTCCGGTTGATAAAGAACAGCCGACTGTCTGCCGATACTCAGATATTGTGTCTTGTATTTCTGAGCCATACCCACTTGAGTATGGCAAAGCATACAACATCCTAAGATTAGTTTCAAGATATGGAATTGTTTCATTGTCTTTATTGATTGGATTTGTCTATCTCCTGAAAAGCACTGCTGATTGCCTGTTGGGCATATCCCGGTTTTATCCGTGAAGCCATTACGCCGTGGGTGTAGTGACGGTAGGTTTCGTCAGAAAGCACATAGCCTGCGGAATTATTGATGCAACTGATGAGCATCGTGTGTTTAGCAGGGGAAGCATCCCTGAATGTCACGCCCATCTCTGAGGCAATGTCGGCACCAACGCCCCGGAAGGTAATGTCGCCCAAACGAATTTGCATGAGGGGAATGTGCACATCGGGAGCATCCTCGTCCACCATTCTGCCCGAATGGCGCATACGGTGACGGTGAGCTCCGGGAACCACTGCTTCAGTATTGTCAATCTGTAGTTGAACCTTCGCATCGCCCGCGCCCATCTTCCCGACAGCCACATTTACAGCATCGGTGATGCGGCGCGCTTGAACGTCAATCACGTTCCAACCGCCAATACCTTGGTCCACAGTGCCTTGCGTCTCGGTGCGCTGTCGGGAAGTGAAAAGCGGTTGTTGGTCAGCCTCCGCACTTGGAGTGGTGAGTACCACACTGCCTGGATACTGACTCTCGAGCAACTGTGCCACGCGTCCCGGCAAGTCGCCTGTGATTTCATATCCATTGTCGCGCGTCACACTGCGGAACATCACTTCGGCGTGTGTTGCGTAGTTGACTATCAGGGCAAGCACTGAACTGTCGCGGCGCAGGAATCGTACTACGTCGAGTGTCTTATCGGAGAATGCATCATCGTAATACTGCCCCTTGCTCTGCACCACCTCGCCATTATTCACATTGACGTATGCCTTGGTACGGGCAAAGGCAACCGACACGGGTTCCAAATGTGATGCAGCCTCACGGACTGCCTTTACGCTGTTGGAGATAATCTTGTCGATGTCAGATTGAAGTCTGGCATCACTTCGGCTGGGATGGAGTGTGGAATGCGTGTGGCTGACGGTCATCATCACATGATTGGCTGTAGTATTTGCCGCACGTGCTACCAACTGTCGCAGAGAGTCGGCTTCGGGAATCGCTACTTCGTCCAACTCCATTAGTACGGCACGCTGACCATCGGCTTCCATCACCAAAGCCCGCACGAAAAGACTGTCGTGGATGCCTGTGTAGGGATGCGACTCATGCTGGGCTTGGAAGGGAAAGAGCGAGCCAGGGGGCGTGATGTCTCCCTGTGCCGCCCCAGCCATCAGTGTGCCGTTGGGACTTGCCCATGAGCCGAGACAAACCCAACTAAAAATTATCAATAAAGTTAGGATTCTTTTCATCATCTTCTTCAATTTAGATATAGCAGCCCCGGATGGAAGTGCACCCGGGGCGAATAGAGGTTGATGTCACTTTCTTCATCGTGACATGAACCGTTTGACAAGTTTCGGGTTGCGATGGCAGTTGATATTGTTGCCACCTTCAGAGCGTCGCTCGAACAACGCCCACACTCGTCGGGAGAAATGAGATGAATGCCATAGCCATGTTGCGGCATCATGGCATTATCGTTCAGTAATACGTATTCCATTCTTGTTCGACTATCATCCTGT
Organism: Prevotella sp.; assembly: GCA_050946455.1. Classification (GTDB taxonomy): domain Bacteria; phylum Bacteroidota; class Bacteroidia; order Bacteroidales; family Bacteroidaceae; genus Prevotella. The sequence continues at coordinate 65,910 of JBMNUV010000006.1, read as the reverse complement.
TCAATTATCTTAATCTGTTGCAAAGATAGCGAACATTGTGTGTCGACCGTTTACGTCAAACGTCAATCCGAGGTTTCCTCAAACGTTCTTGTTCTTTCCCTCGAATAAGTTTCCCGCAATGGAAATCTGTTATTTCACAATGGAGGCAATCCAACTGAAAAGCTCGTCAAGCGAATAGTCTCCGCTGTGGGGACGGTTCCAAGCCAAGAGATAATTGACATCCTTACCGCTGTTCTGAAGTTTCAGAGCCAGATTGAGCGGGATAGGGAAGGAGGTGTCCCTGTCAATGGCACCATGGCGGATATACCAATGGGGAGCAACGGTGACGTTGCTCTTTCCAATCTGCGACATGGGATTCATCAGGGGCAGCCAGCGCTTCACCTCATCGCTTACCGCAGTACCGTTCTTTGCCGCACTGTAGTCGGTGAAGTTGACGCTTGAACCTTTTTCATCTCCAAACTCCTCGTTCTCGCCAGTTGCCTCGTCACCTGCCACGCCCTTGGCATCGAAGGCGGGAGCGGTTTTCAGTGCGGTCTTATTTGCCACATAGTTCAGATAAGTGGGCATATCAAGGTCGACAATGTATTCACCTTGACGCTTCGCGCGGTGCATCATCATGCCGCCAGTCGTCGGTTGGGTGGACTTAGAATTGTTGACTCCACCATTGATGGGCGGTGCTCCGAAACTTGCTTCCTCGGAGAACTTGAAGCCGAGCGAGTCGGGAATGTCGGCACCGGCATTCTTGGCAATCTGCGCGGCACGAATAATCTCCTGTTTGATGAAGTCGAGATAGTTATCGCCTGTGAGCAGGGTTCCATCAGAAGTTTTCAGTTGTAGGCTGTTGATGTATTCTGGAAACATTGCAGATAGTTCATTCGTTACTTGTCGATGCTCCTCATCGTTAGCCTGTCTGCTATTGGTATTGCCATAGAGCCATTCGTATGCCATATCGGCATGTTCCAAGTCGGTGATGGGACAGAAGCATACGCTCGCGAATACATCGTCGCGCTCTTCGGCTGCTCCCATCGCCTTCAGATAAGGCTCATAGGCAGGATTGTTGCCCGTGGCTCCCATCAACGCCGACATGGCGCCGCCCGCACTGGTTCCGTCGGTAATGATGCGTTCGGCATCGCCCGGCATCTGCTCGTCGAAATGGCGCAGATAGCGGATGGCAGCCTTGAGGTCGAGGATAGCTTTGGGCGCGCGACCCGTATAGATGGTTTTCTTACCTTTCTTAATAGTGGAGTTGCGACCGCGCGTACCGGGAATCACCAGCACATAGCCTTCCTCCAAGGCGCGTCCCGACGCATCACCGGCTTGTGGCATTCCGGCAGCCGATGCCATATAGCCTCCTACATAGGTGCGCAGGAAGATGGGAGTCTGCTGCGTGGCGCCATTTGGCACAAAGACGTTCAGATACTGATAGGTGGAATCCTCCACGTTTGTCACATAATATAGACCCGTGTAAGCTGTGTAGCTCACTTTCTTGCCATTGGGCATTTCCAGCGTTTCCGACTGTCCCTTACTGGCATCGAATTGCAGTGTTGCCTGTTGCTTCGGTCTTGCCATCGTGCTTAAGGCTATTGTCAGACCGGCTAATAATAGTATCTTTCTCATTACTGATTTGTTATTTCAAATTGTGACTCAAAAATACGCAAAATGTTTAATTTAAGCCAAACACATAGGCTTACTTTTAGCAATTTTTTTATAACTTGATGCTGATAAACGCTCCGCTTAATTCATAATTCACAATTCATAATTCATAATTCGCTGCGCGCCTTTTATAATGCATAATGCATAATGCACAATGCATAATTAGCTGCGCACTATCAGAAGGAGTACGGTAGGTGTAGTAGGTTCGGTAAGTATAGTGGGGGCGCAGAACTCCTAACTCCTATCTACTAACTCCTAACTCAAATTGCTCCTATCTCCTAATTCCTAACTTCTTTGCCTTTCTCTTTTTCCACCAGATATAATATCCGCTCCAAGGCATCAGTCCACCGATGATGGCTGCCAAACAATAGATAATGCGGGTAAGGAGCCCGCCCCAGCGTCCGGTATGCCAACTCATGAAGAAAAACTGTGTCGGGTTGACGCCTGTGTGATGGTTGAAATCCACATGCGGATTCTCACGCGTGGCAACTTCAGCTTGCCGAGCTTTTCCTTGTAACGGGTTCTCTTGTCTTTGGGTGACGACCAGTGCTGCTTGCCGATAGGGTTTCCATGCGGAGAACACAGGACCCGTGAGCGACATGAGCAACAGGAAAGCAAAAGCATAGATGCCGAGTGATACATGGGAGTCATAGACCAATCGCCGCCAGCCCTTGTTGAAATGAACGGTCAGGCGGTTGCGGAGCATCTTCTTGTTTCGGGGCCACCAAATGACGATGCCCGAAAGAAGGATGAGCGACATGCCGATAGCGGACAGCAGTACGATGACGCGTCCCACCGTATAGCCACTGCGTAAATCAGCAGGGACATCAAACAGGAAGCGGTGTAACTGTCTTATCGCCATGAAGAATGGAACGTCGTGGGAATATTCAACTCCAAGAATGTAGTTGGCAATCTCATCCTGAAACACCATGATGGCACCAGAAAAACAGATGAGCGAGATAAACAAGCCCAAGGGGATGGCGAGCCAACGATGAATACGTAAACAAAACTTTCTCATTGATTAATCTATTTAATTCTGTGCAAAGGTACCATCTTTCCCGATTGAGCCACTTATGCCAAACGTCTTTACCCACTTTTCTGATTGGGCAAATTATGTAGGTGGTTATCGTTCGCTTTGGATGCTGTGATTAATAGTCTTGTTCGTTGTTTGAATCATTCTTTGGCTATGAATGTTTGTGACTTTGCTCTAAAATATGAATCACCCTATCTGTATTATCTTAAAGATAATACAGTAGGAAAGAAGGGCTCGGGAACTGCTATTATCAACTCAAAAACTATTTGTTTGGGATTGAGCGACAATTGTCGACAAACTCGTTGACAATTGCCGACAAACTCGTTGACAATTGCCGACATGCATGTCGACAATTGTCGCTCAATCCAGAGTTGAAGTTTTATTTGCCGAAAATTGTCCCGCGAAGCATGGAGGTCCCGTCGCTCCGCGCGGGACGACTGCCAAAGTTGACCCAATATTATTATAGGTAATAAGGGATGCCCGTGGTCTTTATTAATTTGGAATAGTATTTATTTGTATTGACGGATGTCGTCCCGCGAAGCATGGAGGTCCCGTCGCTCCGCGCGGGACGACTGCCAAAGTTGACCCTATATATTATATGTAATAATGATTATCTGAACGTTTTATTACTTTTGAATTGTGTTGTCGGATGTCGTCCCGCGCGGAGCGCGAGACCTCCGTGAGTTGCGGCTACGGGATGGATATTGTTCCCGCGCGGAGCGCGAGAACTACGAGCGGAGTAAGATGTTGGTTATTGACGGATGTCGTCCCGCGAAGCATGGAGGTCCCGTCGCTCCGCGCGGGACGACGACCAAAGTTGACCCTATATATTATATGTAATAATGATTATCTGAACGTTTTATTACTTTTGAATTGTGTTGTCGGATGTCGCTCCGCGCGGGACGACTGCCAAAGTTGACCCTATATATTATATGTAATAATGATTATCTGAACGTTTTATTACTTTTGAATTGTATTGTCGGATGTCGTCCCGCGCGGAGCGACGGGACCTCCGTGAGATGCGACTACACGACGGATATTGTTCTGTTGCTTTATCCTAATATACTGTGACGCTCCTCAAAATAGCATGGAAATCTCGTTATTTTTAGGTATTGCATGCGTTGTGGAAATGGATTAATTTTGCACCCGATTCCTGAAGTATGGAATAACCAAACACATGCCATCTCAAATTCCGACAAATTACGCCGGAAGCAGGAATTGGGGAAAAGAAACGGATAAGAGAGAAACAGTCATTGCACGGCAACGGTTGACAGTTTAAGTGCCCGACGTACAAGCTCCTTATGGTACCACGATTATTACCCGTAAAGGCAATAATAGTTTATGATAAGAAGCAATTATTTGAAATTCAATGGGGTACTCGTCGCCTTGTTGCTCTCAGCCACCACCATGCACGGGCAGGTATCCAACGACTCTGCACAACATCACAGTAGCCTTGACCGCACACATAGGCTGAAAGAAGTGGTGGTGCGCGGAAACATTATCCAGCGTGTCAATGGCTCCGCCTACAATGCTGTCGCTATCGACACGCGACGACTGCGCAACACTACCCTCAATTTGGCAGATGTCCTCAACCGTATTTCGGGTGTCAAGGTGCGAAGTGACGGCGGACTTGGCTCCGGCAACAGCATCCATATCAATGGATTCTCCGGCAAGCAACTCCGCATTTTCATCGATGGTATTCCCATGGATGAATCGTCCACCAGTTTCTCGTTGAACAATATTCCCGTCACCCTCGCCAACAGCGTAGCGGTTTACAAAGGAGTAGTGCCGGTCAGTCTCGGTTCCGATGCCTTGGGAGGAGCCGTGAATATCGTGACAGACCACTCTCCCCATACCTATATTGATGCCTCCTACAGCTATGGCTCGTTTAATACCCATCGGTCTAATTTATCATTGGGATGGACGGGAGACAAAGGTTGGACGGTGCGCCTCATTGCCTATCAAAACTATTCGGACAACGACTACAAGGTGAAAACCCAGTGGACAAACCTCGCCACTAATGCCCTCTCCAACGATGAACGATGGTTCCGTCGGTTCCACGACCGCTATCACAACGAAGCAGTCATCGCGCAGGCGGGAATCGTGAACCAACCATGGGCGGACAAACTGATTTTTGGCTTCACCTATTCGCACGAATACGCGCAAATCCAGAACGCCAACCTCATGAAGATTGTGTTCGGAAAGAAGTACCGCACCTCTCATACCCTCTCGCCCAGCGTGATGTATGAGAAGCGCAACCTCCTGCCAAGGCTGAACTTCCGTTGGTCTGCACGCATGGACTTCGTCACGACGAACAACGTGGATACCGCAAGCCGCACCTACACTTGGACGGGAGAATACAAGCTCAAGGACTACCAAGGGGAGGGTATCGCCACCCTTGCCGAGTTTACGGGGCGCACCTTCTCCAACGTCGTGAACCTTACCTACAATCTTGCGCCGGGTCACACCTTCGCCCTCAACGACACTTACAGCCGTTATTCGCGCCATACCACGAACAATGCAGCCAACTCCGTTCAAAGTTCTGAAGCCACTTTCATGCGGCGCGTCAACGGAAAGAATACGTTGGGACTGTCCTATCAGTGGGCTCCGGTCTCCACGTGGAATGCCACGGCTTTCATTAAATATTTTTCCTCTCATGTGCGGGGACCGGTGAATACGGCATCATCGGGTCGCGCCGTCTATGAGGAACAGCAACGCAGCAGACAGGCACTCGGATGGGGAGCCGTTGCCACGTGGCTGTTGTTCAACAACGACCTGCAACTGAAACTCTCCTATGAGCGCACGTCGCGTCTGCCCACCGACTTGGAGCTATTCGGCGATGGCGACTACGAACAGGGTAACACGACGTTGAAGCCAGAAAGGAGCGACAATATCAACCTCAACTTGGGTTGGCAGCACAACTGGGACGAGCGGCACACGGTGGGCGTGGAAGTGACCCCTTACTTCCGCTACATCCGCGACTACATCATCCGCACCATCGCTCAGAACGGTAGCGCCATGAGCGACAACCACGGTAAGGTACGCGGTTTAGGTGCCGACGTGGCAATCAGATATGCATATAAGGACATCTTTTCCATCAATGCCAACTATGCCCTGCAGAACTTTCGCGACGACGAACGGCTGAACCTCATCGGAGCGAAGAGCGTCACCTACGGCAACCGCGTGCCCAATCAGCCCTATGCCTTCGGCGGAGCCTATGCGCAACTCCTGTTCAAGCATTTGGCATCCAAGTCGGACCGACTGACCCTTAGTTATCACCTCAATTATGTCCACCGTTTCTATAGGTCATGGTCGGGCGAGGGAGCAAAACTTTATATCCCAGAACAAATCAGTCATGATGCCGCCATCACCTACACTTTCGGCGGACGCTATAACATCGCTTTTGAGGCAAACAACATCGGAAATGCCCTGCTCTACGACAACTACAGTCTGCAAAAGCCGGGGCGCAGCTTCAGCTTGAAGTTCCGATACGTGTTCTACAAGCGATAAGTCTATGAAACCATTTAATCAAGACGAAATACAATATGAAACGAACAACATTTTACTTACAGTCCACTATGGCTGTGTTCTTGGTGCTGCTGTCGTTCCTCGGACTGGCTTCCTGCTCATCTGACAGTGATACCGCCGACAACGACATGACCGAAATTGACAGCACTTCCACAACAGTGAAAAACGGGCAAGGTCCCTATTTTATCGCCGTCAAGGCTGCTTCGGGAACCGAATACATCATGCAGACCAACAGTTTGACCGACGGTAACCTAAACATCAAAGACAACATCTTGGAACTGCCCCAGCAGGAATACACATGGGTATTCCAGAACCATGATGCCATCGGACTGGTTTATCAGCAGCAGTACGCGGGGATTGGTTATGGAATGCGGTGGACATCCGATGATGCTCCACTGAGCAAGTTGGGAGAGTTCCGCATTGAGGCACGTTATTCCAATTATGGCTTCTTCAATAATCAGCTTGTGACGAGCGTCGCCGGACAGGTCTCCACCGACGGAACCCGTAACGACGGTGCTACGTTCACCTTCTGGAATATCACCGACAAAGGAGTGCTTCTCGACCATACCAAGACGATTTGGACGGAAGACCTGACGGGCAATGGCGAGCAAGTGACCTTCTCCAGCATCGTGGATATGGGTGACGGTACTTTCCTCTCTGCCATGGTGGAGTCGGACTTCCATCAGACCGGCACAGGCGATGGCTCAAGCATCGGAACGGTGAGATATCCCGACAGCGTTTGGGTGGCACGGCTTGACAAAGACCTCAACGTGATGAAGATTTATCGTGACGACCGATTGAGCTACGCAGCAGGACAATACCGCTCGCAGGTGCTTCAGGAAGTGTTCCGCACCAATGACGGCACCGTCTATGTGTTCTCCAATGCCTTCAATACCGCGACTACCCGCAAGGCAGGGGCGCTTCGCATCAAATCGGGAGCCGAGGGTTTTGACCCCGACTACTACTATGATTTGGAGACTCCCGCTGACGGATATAAGTTCCGTCGGGTGTGGTATCTCTACGGTAGCAAGTTCCTGCTCGAAATCTACGATGAGAAAGGCAGTGCTCTCACCACCATTACAGCAGGACACCGCTATGCCATTGTTGACATGGGAGAGAAGTCCTTCACTTGGGTCACTGGTCTGCCTGCCCGCAACCTCATCACTTCCGGCGTGGAGACAGGAGGCGTTCCCTGCTATGCAGACGGTGTCATCTACCTGCCTATCACGCAGTATGGCTCCGATGCTACCATCTATCTCGTGAATCCCGATACAGGTGAGGCGACGAAAGGCATCACGTTGACGGGTGTCTATGAAATTAGAACCATCGGAAAGCTGAATTAATAGGGATGTGAAGGCTATCTTAATCCTACGAATGAGTGCGTCTCAAACAGCAGACACATTAATAACTACACTCAACTTTCGCATTTATGGAGGAGTCAAAGGAGTTAAAAGGAGTCAAAGGAGTTAAGACATTACTATTGAAGGATTCTGATACCCTTCAGCACTGTTGTCTTTAACTCCTATAACTCCTTTGACTCCTCCTAACTCCTTTGAAGTGAGCAAGTTGCAAACTTGCGAAACTTCAATAACTACAGTAAATCCAATTATTCAATAATACAAAATCATAGAACAACAATGAACAAACATTTCCTTATGGCGCTTCTCGCGCTATCATGCTCCACAGCCCTCTTATCCTGCTCCGACAGCGACGACGGCGACAATGGCAGTAACATAGAGAATCCTTCAAAAGTGAGCTTCATCGTGACTTCTGGTGACCCCACAACAGACCTCACCGGTGGTGTGGTTATGAAGGTGTTCTCAGACCTGAACGCTACTAAAACGGGACAGAGCGTCTATGCCGACAGCGCCAATGGCACCAAGAGTTACGACAGTTTCACGCAGACCAGCTATAATCCCGCATCCGGCGTCTTTACGGGCTACATCTATGCCCGTGGTGCGTCGGCACAGGGTATCGGCAGCATGAAGGCGGGTCTGCGCAGCTACCGCGTCGTTGACGGTCGGTTAGAGGAAATTGCCAGTCCGATACTCGTTTCTAATTTTGGCAATACAGGCATCTTCGGCACCTATTCCTACGCCGCCCAAATCAGTAATCCCTACTGCGAGGTGGTCAGTGCCGATGGTTCGGGCAATAACCTCTCGCTGGCGCTGCCCCAGTATGCCATTGACGAGACCAATCCATCGGTGGCAAACATCGTGGACCGCGGCGACAACCAAGTGGCAATGGTGCTATCCTACGCCAACCGAGATTCCGCTGCCGTTGCCTTTTGCGATTACAATCTGAACATCACGAAGGTCATCTACGACAACCGCATCGGCACTTCTGTTGGTGCTCAGCGCTCCGTGCGTTATGCTATGAGCGGTGCAGACGACAACGGCAATGTCTATGTGTTCAGTGGCAATAGCTCGGACAACAGGAAGGTGGGAGCGCTTCGCATCAACAAGGGAGAGACCGCTTTCGACTCCAACTATAAGTTCGACATCCTGTCTAAGTCGGGCGGTTACCGTTTCCGCAAGGCATTCCACATCAGCGGTGACAAGTTTCTGTTGGAGTTCTATCTCTCCACAACAGCCTACGGTAACATGGATGCCTCCGGCAAGCTCGCCGTGGTGGATATGAGCGACCAGAGTTTGACGTGGGTCACGGGTCTGCCCGACCCATCCACGATTTCTTTCGGATGGGGCGATGGCTACGACGGCTATTACTATCTGCCTATTGCCGCCGCCACCAGTTTCAACAATGGAAGCGACACCGCTACAAGCAATGTAACGCCCACTATCTACAAAATCAACGCTGAGACGGGAGTCGCCACTCCGTTCATGACCTTCGAAAAGAGCGACCTGCTCAAGTCCATCTGCATCATCAAGTGACACCCATTAGGAGCGGGACAGTGCTTTCGCGGCATCCCGCTCCTTTACGTTTCATCCAATCAAAAATAGCAGAATAGTGCAATTTTTCCGATAGAATTGGGTTAATCTAATTGATAGAATTTATTCATCTCATCAATAATAGAAAATAATGGAAAAGACAAGAATCATTCTCACTCTCCTGCTCGTTATGATGGCAGTGGGAGGCGTGAAGGCGCAGAGCATTGATACAGCCGACGTAGTGATAAAAAGTATCATGACGCGCAGTAGTATCCGTAAGTTCCAGCAGCGCCCCGTGGAACAGGAAAAGATAGAGAAGTTGTTGCGGGCAGGTATGTCGGCTCCTACGTCCATGGACCGTCGTCCGTGGCATTTCGTGGTACTCTCCGAGAAGGAGGACATCGAGCGCTATGCCGCCTCGAACGAGCGCCATGCCGACAACATTCGGAAAACGCCTCTGTTCATTATCGTCTGTGGAGACACTACGAAGATGCTGGAAGGTGACGGACGTGACTTCTGGATACAGGATTGTTCCTGCGCGAGCGAGAACATTTTGTTGGCAGCTCACGCCATGGGATTGGGAGCCGTATGGACCAGTTCCTATCCAATTCAGAAAAAGGTGGACGGCATCCGCAAGGCACTCCACCTCTCGGAACGCTTCATTCCCCTCAATGTTATCTGCATCGGCTATCCAGCAGAACCGGCTCAGATAAAGGACAAATGGGACGAGGATGACGTGACCTACGGAATCAAGGAGTGAGAACCGACTGCCACAGCGCGGCAATGGGTTTATAGACCGTGCTTTCGGGTCACTTGCGTTGCACGGAAGTGCCTTGAAAAGAAGACGGGTGCGACAGACAACTTATTGCTTGTCTATCGCACCCTTTCTTTATTTACATGCCAAAGGGCATCGTAATTTATAAAGATGTATTACGCGGTTGTTTTTCTCTGTCAATGTCACCATCCATTAGGTATAATCATCGGTCCTCTGTTGTCATGATCAAAGATATTTTGTAGACCCCTGCGCACCAAATCTCCCAAGGGCAGTTCCACATCAAACTTTTTACTGACGTGCCATACGGGAGTGACGATAGGTTCATTATGCCAACTTTTACTGAACGCATCGTAATATCGCTCCATGCCCATCTTCATTCCCACTTTCCCATTGTCGTAGCGCAGAAAGCCGCCAAATCGGCTTGTGTTGACGTAAGGAAACGATGCCATATTGAAATAAGGATTGCGGTTGTAGAAAGCTCCAAAAATTGTGGCACTCCATTCAGGGTTGAAATGGTAAGTGAGACTGCCGGCAATGCCATATTGGTTGGTCACGTGGTTGTAGTAGCTTGCAGGCCATGCCGACATATAACGGTTGACTTCCACAGCGGCTGTGAAGTCCCAGTTGCCAAATTCTCCATATAGTCCAAAGTTCATTGAGCGTGTGGTGAGCAGGTTGGGATGTTCGTCCATCATGCTGCCGGCATATACTGACATGCCTTCAAAAAATTGATACATTCCTTGTCGATGGAAGCCGATGCCGTTGAGCTCATTGTAGTAAGCTTCCTGTGCGGCATAACCTTGGAGCATGGGGTTGAGGTCTTTAGTCACAGCGCTTGTGTTATTAAAAAAGGCAACCGAGTCTATTGCTGTCTTTATCGGTTGGACTGACGGGAAAGTATTGACAGGTGTCCCCATCATGCTCAATGGCGTGACGGGCACCTTCAATTCATCGTTGAGCTCGTAATGTTCCTTATTGACAGAAGTCTCTAAAGTCTTCCCCTGTTCTGATTGCGCCCAGACAGTGGAGAATCCTATGAAAGGCAGCATTAATACCATGATGAATCTTAAAATTCTCAATCCCATACGGCTTAATATTTTGAATTGTCCATACGAATTCTTCATCGTTTAATTCTTTTGAATGAACACTCTCAATTAGTTACCGCAAATATAAATAATTATTTTGAATTTGCCAATCTGATAGATATATTTTCTCCAGCCTGACTTTTCCCCATCTTAACAAATTGTTGTTGTCATAATCAAGCGGAATGGAGAGAAAGATAAGCAACATCGCCTTTTGACGAAAGTCCCAAAAGCCGTTTAACGTAACCGGATGAATTTGTTTAGTTCGTATATTTGCAACAGATTTAGAACAAATGATTAACGAAATAATAAAACGATTATGTTGAACGAAATCAATTGGCCGGAGCAGTATCTTCCCGGCACCACAGACAACTTCGCAAGTAACGAACTCATCGTAAAGAACCTCAAGGCTGCCGATGTATGGCCTTATCTCACCCATGCCACTGTTTGGGAGAAATACTATAGCAATTCATCGGATGCCCGTTACAAGGAAGAAGGAAAGAATGAGCTTTATTATGGCGCTTCCTTCTTTTTCAAGACCTTCGGTTTCCCCATTGATGCCGAGATTATCGAGTTTCAGGCTCCCAAGAATGGCATCGCCCGTATCAGTTGGCATGGTTGGGCAGAAGGTGACGCCGACCACCGACTCGATGTTGTCCATGCTTGGCTCTTGGAGGAACTGCCCGGAAACCGTCTGCGCATCCTCACCCAAGAGAGTCAGATTGGAAAGCCCGCCGCTGATATGGCTGGCACCAACACGATGATTGACGGTCATCAGAGCTGGCTCTACGGACTGGTGAAGGCTGCCCGAGAGAAAATGCCATTAGATTAATTAAATAAATAATGAATGAGAACAGAAGGGTAGAGGAGCAAGAATCTGTTAGCTTTCTGTTCTTAGTTATCGTTCATGTGTATGAAGAAGATGTTTTTTTTGTTGCTTCTCACTCTGACGGCCCATCTGACTGCCTCTGCGCAGCAGATGGAGACCGTCTTTGAGGACAGCATCTATCAGTTGACGGGTGTAGCCGTATCGCGCACAGGTCGTCTGTTTGTGAGTTATCCCCGGTGGGACGGCCCCTACAAATATGGACTGGTTGAGATTGTCGACGGCAAGAAGGTGCCTTATCCCAACGAGGAATGGAACCAATGGACAGTCGGCAAGGGCGGCAACAAGCAGAAACATTTTGTTGCCATCCAAGCCGTTGTTATTGATGCCAATGATAATATGTGGGTAGTGGACCCTGGTTATCGAGCCGACTTGAAGGGACAGGACAAGGGACAAAAACTCGTCCGCATTGACTTGAAAACCAACCGTGTCGTCCGTGTCTATCCGCTGAGTTCAGTGGCGGGTCCCGACAGCTATCTCAATGACATCCGAATCGATACTCATAATGACATGGGCTATATTACCAATTCGGGAGAGGGAGGCATCGTCGTGGTCAACCTCAAGACTGGCGACGCACGTCAGGTGTTGCTCGGTTCTGACGTCACAAAGGCAGATACCAACTACGTCTTTCGCAGTCACGGCAAGCCTCTTCTTAATCATGGCAAACCCTATCGCGGTAATGCCGACGGTATAGCCATCACACCCGACATGCGCTGGCTCTATTTCAAGGCGCTCACCGATGACCGTCTGTTCCGTGTTCCCACGGCTATCCTCAACAATATGACGCTCACCGATGCGGAAATAGAGAAACATGTGGAAATGCTCGGTCATTTCACTGCAACCGACGGAATGGAGTTCGATTCCAGTGGCAACCTCTATTTGGGAGACCAAGAGAACCGCCGCATCATGCGGGTGGCACCCGACCTCAGGATGTCGGAGGTTGTTCCACCAGACCCATCGCTCACGTGGCCCGACAGTTATCAGTGGACCAACGGCTATCTCTATATCAGTTTCTCGAAAATTGATGATGAGCCGCGTTTCCACAACGGACAACGCCAACCCGGTAATTTTAAGATTATGCGAATGAAGATAGACCTGAATACGGAATTGAAGATGCGCGACCGTGCCAAGTTCACCCGCATCAACTATTCAGACTATTCCACCACGGGCAAGGCAGTCAACAAAGTTCTTGTTATCTCTGCCAGTCCCAATCGTGGAGGCAATACCGACTTGATGGCAGATGCTTTTATCAAGGGAGCTCAAGAGACGGGACAGCAGGTGGAGAAAGTCTTTCTGTATGACAAGAAAATCAATTTCTTCACCATGGACCAACTCAACGAGGATTTCGACTCTACTGCCGTTCCTAATGATGATGCAAGAGAAATTATAGAGAAGATGCGTAGGGCAGATGTCATTGTTCTTGCTTCGCCCGTTTACTTCTGGACCATTGATGCCAAGCTCAAGGCACTCATCGACCGCACGTTCTATTGCTTCCGTGATGAGTCGATGTCGGGCAAGGAGTTTTATTACCTCACGGTTTGCGGCAATGGCAATAACCATGTCACCGATGGAGCCATCAATGCCATGCGTGGTTTCCTCAGTTGCTTGGACAACGCCACTGAACGAGGTATGGTGCGAGCCTATGGCGTGAGCCGCTCTGGTGATATTGTTGATACACCTTTCTACCAACAAGCCTATGAATTGGGCAAGACAATTGCAAGAATACCAGAATAACTACTGACCCTAACATCTCAAGAGGGTATCAGCCATTTTTCGGCTGGTGTCCTCTTTCTCTTTCTTATGTTCGTAATCCCCTACCAACTTATAGGAGTTTCCTCTCATTCAATTAGGAAAAACACCTTGGGCTGCATCAAAGGAATGGCTATCTTTGCAGTAGAAATCAACAAGAAGTTGAACCCTTTAAAGATGACAATTATGAAAACTTATAAAGCTATAATATTGGTAGTGATGATGACGATAGCCACATCCGCTTCCGCAATGAGTTACAGTGAGGCACGCGAGGAGGCTCTCTTCCTCGCTGACAAGATGGCATACGAGTTGAACCTCACCGATGAGCAATATGAGGCAGCCTACGAAATCAACCTCGACTACCTGCTCCATGTTGACAGTTATGCTGATGCATACGGTGCTTACTGGCGCATTCGCAACAATAGTCTTGCCGCTATCCTCGCCGACTGGCAATACAGCCTCTATGAGGCAGCCGCCTATTTCTTCCGTCCGTTGACATGGATTGACAATGTGCTCAACCTGCGCATTTACACCCGCTACACCAATCCGAGGAAGTTCTACCGAAGTCGTCCTGTCGTGTATGTTACTTACCGCGGTGGTCACAACTTGAACTACTACAAGAGTCGTAGCTGGAAACAGCCCTCTCGTAAAATCAACCGCCAGCAGCCCTCGCTTCCTCAGCGCTCACGCTCGGTACAGGCTAAGCGAAACTGGAACAACCAGACTGTCAGGACCCGTACTAACAATCAGAATAGAAGTTGGACAGCACCGACTAACAATAGGAATCAGAAGGTACAGTCTAATAATAGTTGGCGCAGTCAGAATCGGCAGTTGCAGAGCAAATCTAATCAAGTTCGCGTAGAAAGCAGGAGCAAATCAAATGGCTTCTCCATTGGCAATAGTCAAAGTAGCGCGAAGAATAGGACAATGTTGGCTCAGAACAACAAGCGCAGCACCCGCTCATCACGCAGATGAGTGACTATATAAAAGACTTAGTTCTTTCACGGCAGACTCCCAAAACATGAGAGTCTGCCGTTATTATTTTGAGAGACATTTCTTTTGAATTATCAAGTTAGCTATATACTCCAAACGTTGATTGGGATTTGCCGAAGAAAATTACAGATTAATTCTAAAAAATATGTATCTTTGCACTATGGCAAAGATGAAAATCATAAAAGGCGAGTTCAGCAAACAGTTGGCGCTGCAACTCTCGCCCTCCATCAAGGCTGGATTCCCGAGTCCTGCGGAAGACTACATGCACGACACGATAGACTTCAACCGCGACATCATCAAGAATCCCGAAGCGACCTTCTATGGCATGGTGTCGGGCGATTCGATGATTGATGCCGGTATCAACGACGGCGACATTGCGGTGATAGACCGTTCGGTGGAGCCAGCCAACGGCGACATCATCGTGGCGTTTGTCAACGAGGAGTTCACCATCAAATACCTTGACCTCACCCACCGTGAGGAAGGCTACATCGAATTGCGTCCCGCCAACAAGAACTATAAGCCCATCCGCATTGACAGTCTCGATGACTTCAAGGTATGGGGCGTTGTGGTGTGGACCATCAAAAAGTGGAAACGATAAATGAAATACTACGCCATCTGTGATTGTGACAACTGCTACGTGAGTTGTGAGCGCGTGTTCCGCCCCGACCTCGAAGGCAAGCCCGTTGTTGTGTTGAGCAACAACGATGGCTGCGTCGTGGCAAGAAGTGCCGAGGCAAAGCGCTTGGGCATTAAGGCAGGTACGCCCTATTTCCAGTTGGCGACTCTCTTTCCCGGTGTGAAGATAGCCGTATTCTCCAGCAACTATGAGTTATATGGCGAGATTACAGGTCGTGTGATGAGCATCATCCGTCAGATGGCACCGAAGTACTTCCGCTATAGCATTGACGAGGCGTTCTGCGTGCTTGACGGCTTCACCCGTGAACAACTATCCGATTGGGCACATGACCTTCACGACCGTATTCTGCGCAGTGTGGGTATGCCTGTGAGTATCGGCATTGCGCCCACCAAGACGCTGGCGAAGATGGCAAGCCACTTTGCCAAACACTATAAGGGATACAACCACGTATGCCTCATTGACAGTGAGGAGAAGCGTCGCAAGGCTCTGCGGCTCTTTCCCATAGATGAGGTATGGGGCATCGGACGTCGCTATGGCAAACGCTTGGAGGCGATGCAGGTGAATACTGCGTGGGACTTTGCTGCGCATAGTTGCGCTTGGCTGCGACTGACATTCCACAACATCGTGATAGAACGGACATGGCGCGAGCTGAATGGCGAGGATTGTGTGCCAGATGAGCAGGTGACGTGGCGGCGCAATATGTGCGTAAGCCGCTCCTTTGATGGAATGATTACCGACCGTGGCTTGCTCGCCACCCATATCGCCAACTTTGCCGCCCACTGTGCGGAGAAACTCCGCAAGCAGGGTACGCTGGCATCGATTGTCGGTGTGTTTATTGATACCAACCATTTCCGCGACGACCTGCCACAATATTGGAACATGACCGATATTCCGCTTTCCACGCCCACCGACTCAACCATGGTTATTGTGAAGGCAGCCGACAAGTGTTTGGACCGTCTTTTCCGTGTGGGCTATCGCTATAAGCGTGCGGGAGTCATCGTGATGGGCATCACCCCGCGCCGCCCCTTGCAACTCAATATGTTTGACGATAGTCTGGAACATCGTATGAAGATTTCGCAACTCAGCCGTGCCGTTGACCGCATCAACAAAATCAATGGTCCCGAGACGGTTATCATTGCAGCCCAGCAGTTTCCCGGCAGCAAAACATTCTCCGACATTATCAAGCACGACTTCAAGAGTCCCAACCCCACCACCCGCTGGCGCGACATCATTCGGCTGAAATAAATTCATAATTCATAATTCATAATTCATAATTAGCTTCGCTAACTATTACAGAGAGTTTGGTAGGTTCAGTAGGTATAGTAGGTTCAGTGGGTGCGCAGCAACCCCATCTTTTAATTCATAATTCATAATTCATAATTCATAATTAGATTCGCTTCCGTGTTCGGCGCAGCAACTCCTATCTCCTATCTCCTAACTCCTAACTTAATAGAACTCCTATCTCCTATCTTCTAACTCCTAACTTAATAGAACTCCTATCTCCTAACTCCTAACTGATTGTCGCCTCCTAACTCAATCTTCCTCCTTACAAATTTTTTTTCAGCAATTCACTTGCTATCTACACATTATTTTTATATATTTGTTGGCAATTAACACAAGAACTACTAAAAGCCTTGACATATGCAACGAAAACTACTGACAATGGGAGTCCTTGCAGTTTGTGCCTTCTTACCTGCTCAGGCTCAGGTAAGTATGCATATCGAGAGTGATTCTCTACACATTGGTTCTACAGACGTGGTGACTGAAAGCCGAATGAACAAAGGTCTTGTCAACAATGCACTTAATGCTCTCAGCGGACAGGCTGCGGGTGTCAACGTGTCGTCTAATGGTGCCGACCGCATGGCAATGCTCAGCAGTGTACGCGTGCGCGGTACGACTTCCCTAACAGGTGGCAACGACCCTTTGGTCATCATCGACGGTGTCAACTCCGACCTTGCCACACTCTCCAGTATCTATCCGGCTGATATTGAAAGTTTCACTATTTTGAAGAATGCCGCCGAGACCGCGCAATATGGCTCTCGCGGTGCTTCGGGCGTAATTGAAGTGAAAACCAAACAGGGGCACGCCGGTCAGTTCCACATCTCCTACGACGGTAACATCGGCTTTGAGACGGCATATAAGGATATAGATATGCTCAACGCCAGCAGCTACGTAGCACTTGCTAAAGAATTGGGCGTCGACTACAACGATGGCGGCTATGACACAGATTTCCAGAAAGAAATACGGCGCACGGGATTCGTGCAGAATCACCACATAGCCTTCTCCGGTGGAACCGAAAAGAGCAACTATCGTGCATCGGTGGGTGTGATGGACCATAATACCGTGATTAAAATCAACGAATATTTGAACTTTGTTGCCAAGTTTGACCTCACCCAGATGGCATTTGACGACTTCCTGAAGGTGGACCTCGGTGCGTTTGGTTCCTCTTCGAAGAACCGTGGTATCTTTGACGAGCAAAAGTTGTTCTATTCAGCCTGCACGCAGAATCCCACATTCAGTTACGGTCCTACGTCAAGTGGTAGTTGGCAGAAGAATACCACAGCCAGCCAAATCAATCCGCCCGGTGCCATCATCAATGAGCGCAACGATGAGAAACTGCAAAACTTCAATACCCACCTTCGTTTCGACTTCGACTTGATGAAACTCTTCCAGCCAGAGGCACGCAAAAATAATACTCTTCATTTGGCTCTCTTCGGTAGTTATAGCTACAGCAACACCGAGAACGCCCAGTTCTGCCCCACGTGGGTTTGGGCACAGGGTCAGGCATACAGAGGCAACATGAAAACGGATGATTGGCTCGGCAACGCCATGCTCACGTTCACGCGTACTGCGGGAGTGCATCATTTCGAGGTGACGCTGATGGGCGAATACCAAAAGACCAAGCGCGATGGATTCTGGACGCTCGTGAAAGGATTCACCGACAACGAGGTGGGCTACTATAACCTTGGAGCCGGAAGCATTCGTCCTTATGGCGGGACCGATTCTGAATACGAGGACCCGGCATTGGCTTCTTTTATGGCAAGCTTCAACTATACGCTCCTCGACCGCTATAATTTCGCCTTCACTATGCGCGATGACGGTAGCAACATGGTGGGCAAAGACAACCGTTGGGGCGTGTTCCCTTCGGTATCTCTCTCATGGGACGTGATGAAGGACATTAGCAAATGGCTCACGCCGAAAGGCAAGGAAGTGCTGACGCTGTTGAAACTCCGCACGGGCTATGGTCTCACCGGTAATCTCGATGCTGTCACTTCCTACTACACTAAGAACTTGATGCAGCCCATTGGCGTGGTGAGCTACAATGGCTCGCCCACTGTCACCCTCGGCATGGCACGCAACGTCAACCCCGACTTGAAATGGGAGACGCGTTCCACCTTTAATATTGGTATGGACCTCGGACTGTTGCGCAATCGTATTGTGTTGACTGCCGAATACTATTATTCCAAAACCCGCGACATGCTCTATGAATATGATGTGCCGACGCCCCCTATCCATACAACAAACTATTGGCAAACATCGGCAAGATGAGCAACTCCGGTTTTGAGTTGGGTATTGGCATCACGCCTATTCAGAAGCGCGACATGGAACTGAATATCAATGTGAACCTCGCTTGGCAGCATAACAAACTCATCTCGCTTTCTGGTGACTACAACGGAACCCACATGACCGCATCGAAATATACCGCCATCGGCAGCTTGTACGGTGCAGGATTTCATGGAGGCAACAACAAGATAGTATATCAGATTGTGGGTCAGCCTTTGGGTGTATTCTATTTGCCCCACTGCACGGGTCTGACGCAGAACGACGATGGCAGCTACAGCTATGCCATTGCAGATTTGGACGGCAATGGAGAAGTGAACATCGAGGACGGCGGCGACCGCTATTTGGCAGGACAGGCAACACCGAAGGTGACGCTCGGCTCCAATATCTCATTCCGTTACAAGGATTTCGACATATCACTGCAGATGAATGGCGCATTCGGACACAAAATCTACAACGGAACGGCACTCAGCTATATGAATATGTCCAGCTTCCCCGACTACAACGTCATGGCAAAAGCTCCGGGACAGAACATCAAGGACCAGACCGCCACCGACTATTGGTTGGAAGATGGCGATTATCTCAACTTCGACTATCTGACGGTGGGTTGGAATGTGCCGGTCCGCTCGAAATATATCAGCGGTCTCCGCATCTCCTGTTCCGTGAACAACCTCGCCACTATCACAGGCTACGATGGCATCACTCCTATGATTAACAGCTACGTGGTCAACAACACGCTCGGTATCGACGACAAACGCTCTTATCCCGCCTATCGCAGCTACAGCTTGGCTCTGAGTATCTCGTTCTGAAAGAAACGGATAATGCGGATGAATCAGAATAATCAGAAAACATAATCCCATATAAAAATGAAACTAAGCAAGATAATCTTCCTTCTTATCGCCTCTTTGGCACTCACTTCCTGTCTTGACGAAAACCCTAAGGGACAGGTTGACGAGGATGAGGCATACAGCACCGCGTCGAATCTGTATATCAACAGTGTTGCCTTGCTCTACAATTATATCGGCGGCAACAGCGACAGTCAGGGACTGCAGGGAACCTATCGCGGTGTCTATGACTACAATACTTTCACCACCGATGAAGCCATTATCCCCACGAGAGGTGGTGACTGGTATGATGGTGGCTTCTGGCAGAACCTCTATTTGCATAAGTGGACGGCTGACGATGATGCGCTCTATGATACATGGTCCTATTTGTTTAAAGTCGTGGTGCTTTGCAACCGCTCGCTCTCTATCATTGACGAGCATCAGGACTTGCTCACGTCAACCCAACTCAGCCAATATAAAGCAGAAGTGAGAGCCGTTCGAGCGCTGTTCTATTATGAACTGCTCGACATGTTTGCCCGAGTTCCCATTGACACATTATATTCCACTCCGCTCGCCGATGTGAAGCCCGCCCAGCGCTCCGAGGTGTTCAGTTTTGTAGTGAATGAGTTGCAGGAGGTCGCACCGCTGTTGCCCAACGAGCGCAGCAATCAGCAGGGCAACTACTACGGTCGCATCACGCGTCCTGTGGCTTGGTTCCTCTTGGCACGACTGGCTCTGAATGCCGAAGTATATAGCGACGACGACTGGACCGACGGCTCACGGCCTTCGGGCAGCGACATCTATTTCACCGTTGACGGTCAGCAGCTTAACGCATGGGAAACGTGTGAGGCATACGTGGACAAGCTCACGCAGTTTGGCTTTACTCTTGCCTCAGATTATTCCAGCAACTTTGCTGTTCAAAACGAGACATCGGAGGAGAATATCTTCACGATTCCCATGGACAAACAACTCTACACCAACATTTTCAAGAATCTATTCCGCTCACGCCACTACAACCATGGAAGCGCTATCGGAATGGATGCCGAGAACGGCTCATGTGCCACACTCTCCACGGTGAAGGCTTATGGCTACGACACAGACTCTGTTGACAGTCGTTGGGCAATCAACTTCTTTGCTGATACATTGCGCGTGGATGGCAGCATCGTGTATCTTGATAATGGTGAGCCGCTTATCTATCGTCCGTGGGCGGTGGCAGTGGACCTCACTGGAAATGAATATGAGAAGACGGGCGGTGCACGCATGTGGAAATATGAGATTGACCGCACAGCCTATAGCGACGGTCAGTTGCAGAACAACGACATAGTTCTCTTCCGTTATGCCGATGCCCTCTTGATGAAAGCCGAGGCAAAGGTGCGCAATGGCGAGGATGGCTCCACCGAACTCAATCAGGTAAGGGCACGAGTGGGGATGCCTGCACGACAGGCAACACTCGCCAATATTCTCGAAGAGCGTTTGCTTGAGTTGATGTGGGAAGGTTGTCGCCGTCCGGACCTCATCCGCTATGGTCTTTTCAATCAGGCTTACGACATCCGTCCTCAGGTGACCGATGAAGACAACGGCTTCACCACCGTATTCCCCATTCCCTCCAAGGCAATTAGTTTGAATAGTAACTTACAGCAAAATCCTGGCTATTCAAACAAAGGGGAATGAGTAACCGCTCCTATGCCCCTCTCTAAAGCCTTCTATTCCAAGACAATAAAGAGAATAGAAGGGGAGTGGGGCATAGGAAAAATTATAATGACTTTTCTTTTTCTATTGCCTTAATTGAGTCATTTTTGAAAAAAATTCAATCTTTTCTTGGAAGTTATTCGGATTTTTTTTACTTTTGCGGCAGAAAAGGTACATCCTTTTAATAATAGAAACAAAAGAAAGGTAATATAAACAAAAAAGATAAGAGAGAGGCAACGTTGAGATTAACTCAGATAACGGTCTGACTGGGTGCGGTTGGAACATACTATCTACCATCAATAAATTTAAGCCGTTTATCCATTTGCCTCATTTTGATTGAACAGAAAAAGATGCTTATGGAACAATATCACTATTATCCCCATCTGTGGCCACTCGTGAAGGACCAGCGGGGGAAAAATCTACCAGCAAATATTATGTCACGGAACAATTGTCATGCCCTTGACTCATTTGTTCTGTGGTGCAGTGATTATTCATATATCGGAACCTCTTCGCCATGTCCTTCCTTAACGGGAAAGTCTACCAAAGGTCAGCGAAGGGGTATTTTCATGCCGTTATGTATGTTGAAGGCTTCACTTACTGGAGCTTTTATTCCCTATATAAATTGATGAGTGGGCGGTGTCACTTTTTCGCATCCAAGTGGCATCAGCTCCTTTAACTTATTACATGGATGCTTCACCTAAATCTTTAACATGAGACGATTTACGTTAATTGCCGGAGCATTGCTTTCTTCAATGATGGCTTTCTCCCATCCTGTAACGCAGAGTCAGGCACTTGCTATGGCTCGCCAGTTCGGAAACAGCGGCAACCTCCCCATGAAGTGTGCCTATGTTCGTCAGTCTCCCGCACAGGGAACAACGGCGCAGAGCTTGTATTATGTGTTTAACCGCGGTGATAACCAAGGCTACGTTGTCGTAGCAGGTGACGACCGTGTGATGCCTATTCTCGCTTGGAGCGATTCTGGCGAATTGACCCAAGAGGACATTGAAAACCATCCTTCCATCAAGTGGATGTATGATGAATACAGCAATCAGATTCAGTGGGCTATCAAGAACCTGCCCGATGTGGAATCAAGCGAATTCCGCCACGTGCGCCAAGCTTCTGCCAACTACACTATCGAGCAGGAGCCTCTGTTGGCTTACGAGAATGACCGTACTACCAAACGTGCTCACGCTGTGAGTTTGGGTCAGGACTGGCCCTTCAACCGCTATTGCCCCAACTATGTATATAACGGTAGGTCTTATCCCACAGTATCCGGCTGTGTGGCAA
The DNA here is from genome assembly GCA_050946455.1 of Prevotella sp. Taxonomy (GTDB): domain Bacteria; phylum Bacteroidota; class Bacteroidia; order Bacteroidales; family Bacteroidaceae; genus Prevotella. Next base: position 43,325 of record JBMNUV010000006.1, on the reverse strand, counting down.
CAGCCATCTGCACCGTGTTGCGTTGGCACGAGTGGCCCAACAAAGCTGTTGGTAGCTTCTCTTATTATTGGAATGGACAGAAACTCTCCCTCAACTTCGATGAGGAAGGTGCTGCCGAGAACAAGGAATACGACTGGAGCCAGATGCCCGAGGCTGTGGATGCCTATGGACGCGACAGGGCTACAAACGTGAAGCTCAACGACACACAGTCTGACAACTATGGACGTCTGCTCCGCGATGTTGGCTATTGCGTAAAGATGAATTATGGTCCCGCTTCTACTGGTGGTTCCGGCGCTTACGTCTATGACGTGCCAAGAGCACTTCGCGAGAATTTCAGCTATGATTCAAATGTGACCGATATCAGCCGCGAGGACTATACTACTGAAAATTGGTTGAAGCATGTACACGGCGAGATGGATTCTTACGGTCCCGTTATCTATGCTGGTTATTCTTCTGGTGGCGGTCACTGCTTCGTGCTCGACGGCTATGCAACCAATGGTTATGTGCATGTTGACTGGGGTTGGAACGGAAGCTCCAACGGATGGCATCTTCTCGACGTGCTCCAGCCTGGTACAGAAGGTATCGGTGGCGGTTCTGGTGGCTACAGCAGAGGTCAGGAAATGATTCGCTATTTGAAGCCCAACCGTGACGAGGAGCCCGACCCAGATCCCGAGGATGAGAATGTAGGCGAGAAGCTCTATATCACTTCTGAAATTACTGGTCAGACCGCAGGTCAGACTTCTACTGAGACTCTGAAGGCTAACGTTGGTAACAAGCATGAGTCTAAGTCTTGGTCAGATTATCTCTACATGGCTATCTACACAGAGGGCAGTTCCAATTCAACAATCGTTGGCAAGACGTATCAGTATATCGCTGCCAATGGTGAGGCTCAGGTTTCCTTCACTTGCGACTTGTCTAAGACAACTGCTGGAACTTACCTCCTCGCCATCTACTACTACGACGGTAGTGAATATAAGTATGTGGGTTCCGCAGGTAGCGTGACTGTTTCTGGTGATGATCCTGAACCGCAGCCTGATGAGAAATATGAGCTTGCTGTCACCGGTTCTTCCATCAACGCAACTGTTGAGCAGGGCAGCGACTATAAGTTCACTGTCAATGTGGAGAACTCTGGCAATGCCGACTACACAGGCAACCTCTCACTGATTGCTTATTCTCGTTCCGACTATAGCGAGACCGTGATTTCTTCTGGTGAGGGTACTATCGCTGCCAACTCAACCGTTACAGTCACATTCCACGGCAACGACGCATTTAAGGCTCTCGCAGCTGGTGACTATTATCTCATGGCAACCTATAATAACGAGGGAACAACAGATTATCTGCGCCTCTCTGGCAGCCGCTACATCGGCAACCTCACCATTACTGAGAAGGAAGAGCCCGATCCCGTGGAGGAGCAGGATGTTTCTCTCACAACTGCAGCCTTCTATCAGTATGGCTACTATCTGGGACAGGAGTATGCTACAGTTAGCAAGAAGTGGGGTCCTCTGACCACATACGTTTATCTCAGCTCTGAGAATGGCTATGAGGATGCTATCGACGTTTACATCGCTTCCACAAGAAACGGTTATACTGGTGACAACGGCTTGGAGAAGTTGGTCAACATCAGCATGAGCGCTGGTCTGAAAGGTTACGTCAAAGTAACATGGGATGAGTCATTGCTCCGTCGCTACTACTACTATCTGAACATTCTTTATAAGGATGTCGATGGCAAGTGGTATTATAATCCAAGCGATGCAGTGGCATTCTACGTGAGAGGATTCTATGACAATGACCCGAACCACGAGTACAGCACAGAACCGACCGATGGTCCTTCTTATGAGTTCGATGTGGCTCCTGAGGATATGATTAAGAACTATGCTATCACCATTGGCGCTGACACCGAAGGTGGTGACCTTACTCCTACAGGTATCGGTAGCGTGAAGAATGAGAAGGTTAGCTTCAGCGTTACAGCTAATGAGAACCTGACCATCTTTGCTCCCGAGGCTGGTACAGTTTCAATCTACAATGCAGCTGGCATGGAGGTGATGCGCGTGAATGTGAAGGCTGGCTTCAACACAGTCAACGGTCGCGGAATCGCTCAGGGCATCTACGTGGCACGCATGAATGGCAACACTGTGAAGTTCATGAAGAAGTAGTCTATTATAATCTCCATCTCCCTCAAGGCACTGAAGTTACATCTTCAGAAGCCTGAGGGAGGAAAAGGGGAACCAGAGAGAGTTTTCTTTCTGTCCTCTAAGGAGACAGACAATAGTTCTGAAAGGCTTTATCAGCATAACAGATTATTGTCGCTACTTTAATATCAATCAATATTTGCCGACAACAGTTGGTTTTCAGACTGGCTGTTGTCGGCAATTCTTTTTTGTTCCCGTTTGTTTTTGGTTTCCACGGCTGTTAAATACTGCATGAAAAATGCAAACGTTTGCGCGATGATTGAGCGATTCTTTTATGACTGAATGTTGGTTGTCAGTCGATGAATAGATAATTTTGCAGCGGCATTAAATAAATATAATCATAACGATTTATTCAACCTATCTGAATAATAAGTTAAATAAATAACAAACAGCTAATTTATGCACAAATTTTTTCTTATCGTATTGCTATGCATTTGCTCGTTGAGCCTGCATGCACAGGGATGGCCTGCCAATTACAAAGGCGTGATGCTACAAGGTTTCTATTGGGACTCTTATGCAGATACAAATTGGGCTAAACTTACTGAACAGTCTGATGAGCTGTCACAGTATTTTGACCTGATTTGGATTCCCAATTCTGCCAAAACATCCACTTATTATTATAACAGTACCGCTACCTCCATGGGCTATGACCCATGCTTCTGGCTTGACCAAAATTCCTGCTGGGGTAGCGAAGAGGAACTTCGCAACATGATAGCCACCTTCAAGGAAAAAGGGACTGGCTTCATTGCAGATGTGGTAATCAACCACAAAAATGGTCTCAACAGTTGGAGTGACTTTCCTCAAGAATCGGTAGTAGGTACTACTACGGGCAAGACTTATTCCATCAATTGGAACTACGATACAACTTCAAATAGTTATCCTGAGGTTTGTAGTGGTGATGAGGGATTTACGAATTCCTCTTCTCCCATGTATGGCGGTACAGGTGGCAATTCAGATACTGGTGATAATTTTGATGGCTATCGCGACTTGGATCATACCAATGCTACCGTGCAGGAAAATGTAGAAACCTATCTGGACTATTTGCTCAATGAGATTGGCTATGCCGGATTCCGTTATGACATGGTGAAGGGCTATGACCCGCAATACACTCGAATCTATAACACCTCGGCAAAGCCCACTTATTCTGTTGGTGAATATTGGGACGGAAAAGATGCAGTAGCCTCTTGGATAAAGAATACTGGCTATAGTTCTGCGGCATTCGACTTCGGTTTAAAGACAGCTATCAACAGCACGTTTGGAAGCGGAAATTGGGACCTTTCAGATAAGGGTATCGCTGCCGACGTGAGCAACAGTCAATATGCCATTACATTCGTGGATAACCATGACACATATCGCGACGCCAGTATCCCGCTCAAAAATAATATTCTTGCTGCCAACGCTTTCATCCTCGCTCTGCCAGGTACACCTTGCATCTTCTGGCCGCACTGGGTTGCCTATAAGGAAGAACTGAAGAAAATGATTGCCGCCCGAAAAGAGGCTGGCATCAGCAACACGAGCAAAATTATCCGTCAAGAGGCTGTAGGTGGAGGATATGTGACCGTCGTTCAAGGTGATACTCACAATATCATGGTTATCAGTGGATACGCACAGGGTGTTTCAACGGATGGCTACACTGCCGTATCTACAGGTACAACAGAGAACCCCAACTATGCTTATTATATCTCTACTGGAAAGAACATCACCATATATGTCAAGGCAGATGCCGCTCCCTATCTCTATGTCTGGGCAGATAGTGATACGAAATTGAATGGAACTTGGCCAGGAACTCAGATGAGCAATCAGAAATATATCGGTTCGGATCTCTATTACTACACGACAATTTCTGCTCCTACAGAGAGTATCAATTGCATTTTCAACAATGGCAATGGGTCTCAGACGACTAACATCACTGGCATTACGACAGATGCTTATTTCTCTTATGATGGATCAACGAATGCAACTTCCGTTTCACCAGCAGCGTCTATAACCACACTCACCAGCGATGATGGTATCTATGCCTACTTCACGGCTCCCGCTTCCTGGTCAACGGTATATGCTTGGGCGTGGAGCGACAACGAGAATTATACCGGTGGTACATGGCCTGGACAATCGTGCTCAATTGTTGGTCAGGATGCTGAAGGCAACAACATTTGGAAGTGGAAGTACAGCGGTGATTTGACGGCTCTGCCCAACAAGATAATCTTCAATCAAGGCAATAATGGCGCACAGACAGCTGACCTCGACTTTGTAAATGGTGGTTGCTATACCACTACGGGTTATCAGTACACTGCCATTGACACGACAGATGCCACCAACAACATCTTTGAGCGTCAGTTTACTAAAGATTATCATAGTACCATCTGCTTGCCTTTCTCTCTTGATGAAGATGAGTTGAGCACAGTCAAAGGTACAGTCTATGCCTATACCTCTGAGTCTGACGGAATACTTCATTTCAACAACGTAAGCAGTGTTGAGGCTTACCATCCCTACGTATTCATCGCAAGTGAGACAGGAAAGTGTTTTGAGAACTTTGGCGAAAAGTCTCTTGCCAACGGCGTCGCCAAGAGCATTACTAAGGGAAACTTCACTTTCACGGGCAACTTGGAGTCGAGAAATCTTGTTTCTGGAAATGGGATAACTTATTTTGGCTACCGTGGTAGTGACGGAACCTTCGTCAAAGTTGGAACAACGAAAGGTGTGACCATTTCTCCCTATCGTGCATTCTTCAGTACTACGACAAATGTGCAGGCAAAGTCGTCAGTGTTTGAAAATAACGAAACGGGTATCTCAACAGTTGTCTCTATGAGTGGCGGTAACGATAACCGCGTCTACAACCTTAATGGAGTAGTGGTGAGTCGCAATGGCTCAACAGAAGGACTTCCTAAAGGTGTTTACATTTTGAATCATCATAAAATTATTGTCAAATGAAAAAAGTATATATTGAGCCTAATATAAAGGTAATGAAACTTGGAGCGGCATATCTAATGGCTGGAAGCATCACTCAAAATACAGGAGATGCTGAAACCATCGATGATGGTACTACTGCGCTTGATGCCAAAGGCATCGATTTTGCCATCGAGGACGAGGAATATTGATTCTCCTTATTAAAATTATTTCTCTTGAGTGATATAACTCATACAGCCCCAACCCGAATCTGCGAACGGGTTGGGGCTTCTTTTCATCTGATAAATTCTATTTCCCCAAAACGGCTTCTATGGGCGACGACTCTCCCTTTCGGAGTATTCTTTTAGGTTTTCTTTTGGTTTCCCAAGAAGGTATCCATATATAATATTATAATATTATATATAGCAAAAATAAGTGCAACAAGAGGCTATATTCTATAGTGGGTTCAGTTTGAATTACGTTTTTCATCAAATAGTATTATTCGAAAATCCGCATGGCGTATTATCACTATACGGCTACCGCCGTGTGCTGACAGGTGCCACCCGTTGTGCTGCCAAGTGCCACCCGTTGTGGTGGCAAGTGCCACCCGATTGGTTGCCACTTGTCAGCACACGCAAATAAACGCTGCCACGTTCAGAAGTAAACAGTTATTGATGTTACTTCTTGATGTTTTCCAATCATTCCTATGCCTGCACTCTCTTCAAAATTGCGTCTGTTCATTCGTGGAGTTCACATATTGTTTATAAGATAGCAATAATAAAAAAACAAGCTAAAAAGTTATTAAATGTTCTCTTTGGGGTTCTCATAACTGTTTTCAAACAACTGTTTGGAGGTGCTTGGAGAAAAACAAATGGCTATTGAGAGGTTCCCTACACTTAAAAAATGCAAAGATTTAGAATAATTTTTTGTCCAAGAAGATTTATTAGCTATATTTGCCAAGTATTATGGGAACATTGTACATTGTGCCGACTCCAGTCGGCAATATGGAGGATATGACCTTACGTGCCATCCGTGTGCTCAAAGATGCCGATTTGGTGTTGGCTGAAGACACACGTACCTCTGGATTGCTGCTCAAGCACTTCGACATCAAGAACCATCTGATGTCGCATCATAAGTTCAACGAGCATGGCACTTCGGCGGGCGTTGTGGAGCGGTTGAAGGCTGGACAGAACATTGCGCTTGTCAGCGATGCTGGTACACCCGGCATCAGTGACCCGGGATTCTACTTAGCACGTGAAGCATCCCGCGCAGGTATCGAGGTCATCACTCTTCCCGGAGCTACAGCCTGTATCCCTGCCATCGTATCATCGGGGCTGCCCTGCGACAGATTCTGTTTCGAGGGTTTCCTTCCGCAGAAGAAAGGCCGTCAGAGCCATTTAGAGTCACTGCGCAACGAACAGCGAACCATGGTGTTCTATGAGTCACCATTCCGCCTCGTGAAGACGCTTCACCAATTTGCTGAGGTCTTCGGACCCGACCGCCAGGTGAGTGTTGCGCGTGAGATTTCAAAGGTCCACGAGGAGCACGTTCGCGGAACGCTCGAAGAGGTGGCTGCTCATTTTGAAGAGACTCCCCCAAAAGGCGAGATTGTCATCGTCGTAGCGGGTGCTCCTAAAACAAAGACAAAAATCAACTCCGACAAAGACGCAGAGTCTGAAAGCGGAGAATCATCAAACTATTAAAAAATTACTTAAAAAAACATTTGAGATGAAAAAGCTATTATTTTTCGCATGTCTGCTTGCTGTCTTCTTCGCGTCATGCAACAATAAAGGGGCGCAGCAAGGCCTCACTTCGGCTCAAACGGATTCACTCTCAAAAATCATTGAGCAGAAGGACAATGAGTTGAACGATATGATGGGAACCCTCAACGAGATTGAGGAGGGTTTCCGACAGATAAACGAGGCGGAGAACCGCGTCACCATTGCCAAAGATGGTGAGGGTGCTAACAAAAAACAGCAAATCCGCGAGAACATCAAGTTTATCTCTGAGCGGATGGCTCACAACCGTGAACTTATCAAGAAGTTGCAGGAGCAACTCCGTACAAGTTCTATTAAGGGTGACCAGTTCAAGACCACCATCAACAACCTAACCAAGCAGTTGCAGGAGAAAGACCAGCAGTTGCAGCAGTTGCGTGAAGAGTTGGATGCAAAGGATATTCACATTTCTGAGTTGGATGAGACCATTAACAACCTCAACACGGATGTGAGCAATCTTAAGACTGAGAGCGCAGACAAGAGCAAGACCATCAGCACTCAGGACCATCTGCTCAACACGGCATGGTATGTCTTCGGCACCAAGAAAGAATTGCGTGAGCAGCGCATCTTGGAAGGCAACAAGGTGATGCGTGGCAATTTCAACAAGAATTATTTCACGAAGATAGATATTCGCAATACACGTGAAATCAAGCTCTACTCTAAGTCGGCTACCATCAAGACTATTCATCCAAGCGGCAGCTACACTTTGGAGCGCGATGCCAACAAGCAGTATGTATTGCGCATCACTAATCCTCAGAATTTCTGGTCCACAAGCAAGTATCTTGTAATTGTGGTCAAGTAGTTCAGATAGTTTATAGAATGACAGGAGTTGTTGTGGTAAAATATATTGAGCCGCAACAACTCCTTTCTTTTATCCTCTTTTTTCTTTAAAGAACCTAAGCATGAGCTCGCGGCATTCGTCTTCGAGCACGCCTTTCGTCACCTCGCATTTGGGGTGGAGGGCTTTTGGCGCGAACTGCGTATAGCCGCGCTTCTCATCTGACGCGCCATAGACGAGCCGAGTGAGCTGTGCCCAGCCTATGGCACCGGCACACATCACGCAAGGCTCCACCGTGACATAGAGTGTACACCCTTGAAGGTATTTCCCTCCAAGGGCATCGGCTGCCGACGTGATTGCCTGCATTTCGGCGTGTGCCGTCACGTCGTGGAGCATTTCCGTCAGGTTGTGACCCCGACTGATGATGCGACCCCGGCTCACAATCACACATCCGATTGGCACTTCACCGGCATTCATCGCTGCCTCAGCCTCGCGCAGTGCCATACGCATGAATTCATTGTCTTCTTCTTTCATGCGTGCAAAAATAGTATTTTCCTTTTGCAAATACAAATAAAAGTGGTATTTTTGCCTAATAGAAACAAACAATCACTAAATGGCTTTGCTTAGTTCTTTATTTAGAAAAAAGAAAAAGGATAATTCTGTTCGTATTGTCCGTTTGGACGAGGTGGACAGCACCAACAACTATCTGCGTTCCTATCATCCTGGAGAAGGCGAGAAGATGACTGTTGCAGTGGCTGACTATCAGACTGCCGGACGCGGACAGGGAACCAACACTTGGGAGAGTGAGCGGGGCAAGAACCTCACTTTTTCCATTCTGCTTCATCCGGTGATGGTTCCTTTGCAGCGCCAGTTCCTGCTCTCCATGATGGGAGGTATCGCGTTGAAGATGGCACTCGCTAATTATACGGATGGCATTACGCTGAAATGGCCCAACGATGTGTATTGGAACGACCGCAAACTCAGTGGAACGCTCATTGAGACAACGGTTTTGGGAGGTCATATCAACAACTGTATTTTTGGAATCGGACTCAACGTCAACCAAGCTGAGTTCCACAGCGATGCGCCCAATCCCGTCTCGCTGTTGCAGATTTTAGGCCATGAGGTGGACCGTGAGCAACTTCTGCAGGAAATCATCAAGTCTTTCCAATATTGCTACTCACTGATTGAGAATGGCGACTACACTGACGTGGCTGCCCTCTATCACGACTCGCTCTATCGTCAACACGGTTTCCATAGCTACCGCGACAAGGATGGCGTGTTTGAGGCGGCAATCGTGGAGGTGGAGGATAATGGGCACCTCATCCTACGTGACCGCGAAGGAGCGATAAGAGAATATGAATTCAAGGAAATCGCTTTTAATGCATAATGCATAATGCACAATGCATAATTTTAATGCATAATTCACAATGCATAATTGACGCGAGTTCAGTATGTCGCTGCATTACAGCGACCAAGATAGAAAAACAAATAATTCTTTATAATTATATGGCAAGATTTAAGAGAATACTGCTCAAACTCTCGGGTGAGAGTTTGATGGGAAAGCAGAACTATGGTATTGACCCGGAACGGCTGAGCGACTACGCCCGCCAGATTAAGGAAGTACACGACATGGGCGTGCAGATTGGCATCGTCATTGGCGGCGGCAATATCTTCCGCGGTCTCAGTGGAGCGCAGAAGGGATTCGACCGTGTCAAGGGCGACCAGATGGGCATGTGCGCCACAGTGATTAACTCTTTGGCACTGAGTTCTGCCTTGGGTGCCATCGGTGTCAAGACCAAGGTGATGACGGCTATCCGCATGGAGCCTATCGGCGAGTTCTACAACAAGTGGAAGGCTATTGAGGCTCTTGAGGCTGGCTACATCTGTATCTTCTCCGCCGGCACGGGCAACCCCTATTTCACTACCGATACGGGTTCGTCACTGCGTGGCATCGAGATTGAGGCTGACGTGATGCTGAAGGGCACACGTGTGGACGGTGTCTATACGGCTGACCCCGAGAAGGACCCCAATGCAAAGAAGTTTGAGGAAATCACCTTCGACGAAATCTACAACCGCAATCTGCGCGTAATGGACCTCACTGCTACGACAATGTGCAAGGAGAACCATTTGCCCATCTATGTATTTAATATGGATAAGGTGGGCAATCTGAAGAAAGTGATGGACGGCGAGAACATCGGCACGTTAGTGCACGAATGATGGGCTGTCGGTTCTTATTTTAATTTGGAAAGCTACAGCCGTACTAACGAATTTTCGTAACTCTGTAGGGCTTTTCTACCGCATAGTGGGCGGCGAGTTGGGCAACGCGAACCAGCTCGTCGCTCATTCCTTTTGGTGCGTAGCTGTTGCCCACCACACTGGTGTGGAAGATAGTCTCGAACCACGTGCATGCGGCTGTGTAGCGGCCATAGACGAGATTGAGGTGATAGCCGTCGCGGTTCATGTTGTCACCGATAAAAGAAGTGCGCGCGTTCTGTATGGCAGTTCCGTTCGGCACGATGAGGTCGAATCCCTCTTCCTTCACGGCACGGCGTGAGCACTTCATGATTTGTTTGTACATGCGTTTCTGACTACTTTGATAGTATTTGAAACCGCCGTGGTCGGAATTTTGAGCGTATGCCCACGTCTGGTGCCATACGATTTTGGCTTGTGGAGCCAACTGGTGAACATAGGCAACAAGCTCGTGCAGGTAAGGCTGGTAAGTATTCCAGAGTCCCGAGAGGTGGCTTACCTGCTGCAGGCTGATATAATCCCATTTCTCATCTTTAATAGCTCTCTCTAACGTTACTTTGTCGGTCATCACCTTTTTGTGATCGATACCGATTTTACAGTAGCGGTAGTCGCCAATGTTGCGTGCCGCATTGTCGTAATGGCGCTCCAATGGGCAACCGGGAATGTAGAGGTTGCCGATGATGGAAGTGAAGCCGGCTGCCGATGCCAACTCGCTGAGGTTTTGTTCAACCGCGTCCTCCGAGAAACTGTTGCCAATGGCAAGCACTTTCACAGGTTCTTGGGCGTTGCCAATGACTGCAACGCAACAGAATAGAAGGAAATAGAGAAATCTTTTCATTGTTTTATATCATTTTCGTTTTCATCTTCCTGTTGTCCGGAGAAGTCGATAAGAAACTCTGTCAGGCTCTTGTCCTTGGGGACGCTGAGTTTTTTTCGTAGCCGATAGCGCGCCCCCTCCACGCCTCTCACGGTGAGTCCTGTGAATTGGGCGATGTCCTTCGTATTGAGGTTCAGCCGGATGAGCGCGCAGAATTTTAGGTCGGTGGAAGTCAGCGTAGGATAGAGTTTGCGCAGGTTGCGGAAGAAGTTCTTGTGTATCAGGTCGAAGTTCTCTTTATAGATGTCCCAGAAGTCATCTTTGCCAGAGCTTTCATCAATAATACTCATCATACGTCCTATTTCCTGTGGCGACATTTTCTTCTGTTTTTGTAGCTCGTGCCTGATATCGTTCACTTTCTGCTTCTTGATGATACCGTCCATGGCGAGAGAGGCAATCTCCTTGCCCTTGTCCTTGAGTTGTTGCTTCAGCAGTTGTTGCTGCTGTTGCTCAATAATGCGCTGCTGTTCGGCTACGAGCAGTTTCTGGCGCATCTGTTCCTCCTCCATGATATGCTGTTGTTTTCTTTGCAGCCGTTGTTGATAGCGTGAAGTGAGTTGATAGACAACCAGCACGAGGAGAGCCACATAGAGCAGGATGGCAGGAATGGAGAGTAGCAATGGGCGCGGATAGTCGAAATGGTAGCTCAAGCTGTCGAGCACCTTGCCGTTTCCGTCAGTCACCTCCACCTTGAGGTCATAGTTGCCATAGTTTAGGCTGTTGTAGGTGATTTCCGGTTTTGTAGTCGTGGAATGAAGATTCTGTCCGCCACCTTTCAGATGGAACCGGAAGAAAACGACGCGGCTGTTGAAGTTGGGGTAGGAGAGGCGGAAGGTGACATCGCCCTTTGCCCTTGCCCTGCTTCCGTCAACAGGCAGCGCATGGTGCTTGCGGTCAGACGTGATATATTCGGCACTTGCCAGCGTGAGTTTGGCTTTCGACTTGATGTGTTTAGAAGCATAGGGAGCATTGACTACACATCCTATGCCTCCGTTCAGACAGAAGTAGGTCCGACCGCCAAATACCTTCACGTTGTTGCTGACGTCGCTGCATTCCAATCCGAAGAATTCGGCTGGGATGTCCTCGACGATATGGTAGCGGTTGTTGCTGTATTCAATCAGCATGTAGCCGTTTGGGGTTGACAGCCAAAAATGCTTGTTGTCAACGGGCGTGGCAGAGATGATGTCGTCGTGGAGTAGGTTGTCGAGGTCGTGGTAAGGCACGATGTCGCCCTTCTCGTTGATGCGGTAGAGCTTATCTCCTTCCGCCATGACGATGGAGCCACGTATTTTCATTACGTGGATGAGGCTACCCTGTCGGATGCCCGAAAGTGAGGGATAATAGCGGAGCGAGGCGATGCGCCGCATGTCGCCCGATAGCTCAATGCGGTAGATGCCCTTGCTCATGTGGGCTGCCCAGATAGCGCCGTCCTTGTCCACCTCAAACTGCAATACCGGAGCTTGAAAACCTTTCAGTGTGCCTTGGGATTGCCACTGTCCGTCCTTGCGCTTGTATACACCGAGGTCTGAATAGCTGGATTCTATCAGATAATCCTCGTCGGCATTCACCGTATAGCGGCGCATGCAGGTGCTGCTCGACATACTCTTGGCGTAGAGCGGCTTGGAGTCGGTGCCGTCAATGTAGCGTGCCCCGTGGTTGTTGCCCACGATGATTTGATTGCCGAAATCGGTCACGTACCAGTTCTGCTCCTCAGTTCCTGAAATGGGTGTGAGTCGCTGCTGTTGGAAAAGGAAAGTGCGCTGGTTGGTGGCGATGTAGAGAGCATCGGCACGGCAATACACGTCGAACACCATTCCTAACGCGGGTGTGGTATGGGTGAGTAGCGAGAAGGGAGCGCCGGTGAGAATCAGCGATAGTCCCGTGTCGCTGCCAGCCCATACATTGTTGTCGTGGTCGAAGAAGAGAGCTAAAATGGAATTGTTCACCAGTTGATTGGTCGTATTGTAGTGCCATTTCTCCTCGCCCTTACGGTTGAGCGCAATCACGCCGCCGAGAATTGTTCCGATGGCTATCGTCTGCCTATCGGCAGAAATGGCAGCGCGGTTGATGAGCAGATGGCTCAGTTCCGCGTCGGCTTTCGTGTTCCAGTGGCTCAGCTTCCCTTCTTTGCCGAGAATGTATATACCGTTGCTTTCTGAACAGAGCAACATGGAACCGTTCTCAATGGGGAGCACCGACACGATGTTGTCGTTCAGTCGCTGTCGGGGAATGACCGTCTGATAACGGTCGCCCACAAGCTGACAGAAGTCGCCATCAATAAGCTGGCAGTAAATCTTGTTGTGGACCGAGAAGAAATAGAGAGGCAGTCGTCGAGGGTCGTAGTGTGCCTTGACGCTCTTCCCGTTGTATTCAAACCAAGAGCAGAACGACTGGAAGAGTATTCTGCCGTCGTGTGCCTTCACGATGTTCCAGATTTCGTCGTTGTGGGTTTTGTAACCTTTCACCTTCTCCCACAGGGAGTGATAGGTGAGGGAGCCGAACTCATTGCGCTCCATGTAGCCAAACTCCTCGTAGCCGCCCACATATAGCCGTGTGCTGTCGCAGTAAAGTGCACGAGCGATGATGTTGCCGGGCAACCGCGTCAGGCTCCAGTTGTAGCCATCGTAAGAGAGCACTCCACTGTTATTGCCGATGTAGATGAGTCCGTTGGAATCTTGGGTGATGGACCAGTTTTGCAATCCCGCATGGTATTGCAGCGAAGTGAAGTTGGACAGCACAGGCTGAAAACCTTCCGCCCTCACGAGCGAGGGAAGAAGTGAAAAAAGTAATATAATAATGCTGTAGGCAATAGGCATTGTCTCTATGAGTAGTTGATTTGCAAGAAATACTTGTTACTGCAAAAATACAAAAAAAATTAAAATTGCGTCCAACAGAATAAAAGTATTTTGCAAACACCCGTTCTTGGTCAGTAAGTCAGGTCCTACGCTCAATTGAAAAGTTGATGATTCAAAATATAAAAGAATATGCTTCACCACGAAAAGTGACCTTTACGACCGAGCGAAAGAGTTTCGGTGGCATACGTTTTTTAATTCTCTGCAAGATAATTTTGAGAAAATTATCATTTGTAACATATTGATTATTAGTTTACTATAAATTTTATCGTAGTAAAATCGTAGTCGTGCGGTACGACATCGTAGTGTTGTCGTAGGTTAAAATTTGGACTCTTTCTTAATAAAAGTTACTTTTGCAGCAGATTTCAATCACAAGCAATTAGAATCTGAATACAAATTTAAAACCTAACGAAGCAATGAAAAAACTGTTGTTATCTCTATTGTTGGGGATGTGTGTGCAGGGAGCGATTGCTCAGTCGAAGACGTTCACAGGAACCGTCTTGGACCCACTCCATGACCCCGTGATTGGCGCTACCGTGCAGTTGGATGGTACCGACCAAAAGACCGTTACCGACTTGGACGGTAAGTTCTCTTTTAGTAATGTGCCCAGCGATGCCACGGTCACGATTACTTATTTAGGTATGAAGCCTATTACTCAAAAGCTGACCGGAGAGTCGATGACCTTCAACATGGAGGACGAGGAAACGGCACTCAATGAAGTGGTGGTTATCGGTTACGGTACAGCCAAGGCAAAAGACCTGACTTCGCCCATTGTTGTGGTAAAAGGTGACGAACTCACCAACGTTCCTTCCTCATCACCCATGTCGGCTATTCAGGGTAAGGTTTCCGGTGTGAACGTTGTCAACAATGGTGTTCCGGGTTCTGGTCCTACGGTGAAAATCCGTGGTAATGGCTCCTTCGCCAATGCAACTCCCTTGTATGTTGTTGACGGAATGTTCTACGACAACATCAACTTCCTCGATGCATCCGACATTCAGGAGATGAGTGTGCTGAAGGATGCTTCCGCATCTGCTATCTACGGTGTGCGTGCCGCCAACGGTGTGGTGCTTATCACTACAAAGAAAGGTGTACGCCGTCAGAGCGCGCAGATTACTTATGACGGCTACGTGGGCGTGCAGCATGCCACCAACCGTTTGGAGATGGCAAGCTCCAATGAGTATGCCTCCATGTTGATGGAAGCCGACTACGATTCTTATTCTCCTTATGCTATTGCCAGTATTGAACGCTACGGCGGCAGTCATGAGGACGCCGATTTCCACAACTGGACCTACGGCTCCGATACCGACTGGTATAAGGAACTTCTTCGTGATGCCCTCATCACCAAGCACAGCGTGGGTATCAGCGGTGGCGGTGAGAAAGCCAGCTATTCTGTAGGCGTCAGCTACCTTTATCAAGATGGTATCATGGATGTGGACAATGACTACAGCCGCGTCACTACCCGTGCAGCCCTTGATTATGATGCTACTAACTGGCTGAAGGTGGGCTTCAACGGTATCTTCACCAACAGCCAACAGCAACTCGCCAACAATGCAGCTTGGCAGCAAGCCTATAATGCTCCCGGTCTGTATCCCGTTTATGACGAGAACAATACGGAGGCATATCCCGAAAGTTATGCCGCACCTTCATCGGTTGGATATACCAACAACTTCTACAACCCCGTTGCAACAGCCAACTATTATGACTCTGACAACGACACGAAGCAGTTCAACACGAACTTCTATGCTCAGTTCCAGCTTATTCCGGAGAAGTTGAATTTCCGTTCGAGCATCAACTACGAGCATTCAACTATGGAGGCTCGCACGTTCACTCCGAAATACTACGTTTCGGAACAGCAGCAGAACTCCACCACAAGCTTGGTGAAGAGTACAACCACCTTTAACAATTATATTTGGGATAACACTCTGACTTATACCGACCATTGGGGCAAGCACAACTTCGGAGCCATGCTCGGCTTCTCTATGCGCGAGGAAAACTATCGCTATCTGATGGGCTCACGCTCCAATGTGCCCGACACGGGCGATGAGACTAAGTACATCGGTCTTGGTGATGAGGATACAGATTCCAATGGCGACGCAGGTTATACCTATCGCGGAATCAGCTATTTCGGTCGTTTGAACTACAACTATGCAGATAAGTACCTCTTAATGTTTACCATGCGTGCTGATGGTTCCTCCAAGTATCAGGAGCATTGGGGCTACTTCCCCTCAGTGGGTGCAGCTTGGGTTGTGAGCCAAGAGCCGTTCTTCAAGAATCAGAATGTCATCGACTATTTGAAGATTCGTGCCAGCTGGGGTAAGCTCGGTAACGACCGCGTGGCAGCCAGCGACGGTTTCGCAAGTGTTACTACCGGCAACTCCGCATCAGGCGTATTCGGTGACAACATCTATCCAGGATATCAGAACAATATCTACTTCAGCTATCTCCGTTGGGAGGTTGTCGAGGAGAGCAACGTTGGTTTCAACATGGCAATGTTCAGCAACCGTTTGAACATGGATGTTGACTACTATCACCGCATGACCAAACATGCAGTCATCAGTCCGCGTCTGCCGTTTGAGAACCGTACACTTGCCGGAAACTACGGTAAGATTCTCAATCAAGGTATCGATGTCAGCATCAACTGGGACGACCAGTTTGGTGATGTGAAATACCATATCGGCACCAACCTGTCATTCCTCTGGAATGAGGTGAAGAGCCTCAGTGGAACTACCTTCATCCAAGGCGGAAAGACCGTCAACTGGGTAGGACACGAGATGAACTCCTTCTATGGATATATTGTTGAAGGAATCTATCAGAACGAAGAGGAAGTGGCAAACGACCCCATTGCCGTTGCCAACGACTTGGAGCCGGGTGACTTCAAATATAAGGACTTGAATGGCGATGACGTCATTGACAATAACGATAAGACAACTCTCGGTGCTTATCTGCCCAATTTCACTTTCGGTATCAACCTTGGAATGGAGTGGAAGGGACTCGACGTGAGTCTTTCTACTTATGGACAGACGGGTGCACAGCTCTACAACCGCAAGCGTGCCCTACGCTATAGTTCTTCACTCTACAACTTTGACCACGACCAGTATGTTCATCACTGGACAGGCGAAGGTTCGACCAACGAATATCCTTCTGCAAAAGCACTCACCAAGACATGGAATGTGGGTGACCAGTATGTCAACTCTTACCTCGTGGAGGATGCCGACTTCTTCCGTATTCAGAACATCACGGTGGGCTACACCTTCAAGAACATCAAGATGGGTTCCTACACGATGCCCAGCCTGCGCTTGAGCCTCACAGCCGACCGTCCCTGCACTTGGTTCTCGGCTAACTCATTCACTCCCGAAATCAGCGATTCTGAGGGATGGGACACCGAAGTGTATCCTCTCACTGCAACCTATACCTTTGGACTGCAGATTCAGTTCTAACCTTTAACACTAAAGACAATGAAACTTAGATATTTATCAGCAATGCTGTTGGCCGCAGCCGCCTTCACCCTGACCTCATGCGGCAAATACTTGGACAAGGACCCGGAGGATTCCCTGCCCGTATCAGATATCGACTATACCGATATGTCCAACCTCTATCAGCCCGTCTCGGGTGTCTATGCAAAGATTCGCACCGGTGCTATGCACTGGGTCATTTGGCCGCAGGTGATTATCCGCGACGACGATATTTGGTCGGGACGTACCGATGACCAAGGCGACTTGGTAGATATTGGCAACTACAAGTATAAGAGTGGATTCTGGGGCTTGAACGAGATGTGGAACCAATATTATGGTATCATAAAAGTCGCCAATTCGGCTCTCGAAGCACTGGATTTGTATGCCGCCAATATGACCACCGAGGATCAGCTCGCCACTTACCGAAGCTATTGTGGCGAAGTCCGCTTCCTCCGCGCCTACACCTACTTCCGCTTGGTTCAGGCTTTCGGTCCAGTTACCATTCTGCGTAGCAACGACCAGACCGACTTGACCCGTTCTACGGTGAACGCTGTCTATAAATACGCTCTTGAGGACTTGCAGTATGCCATTGAAAACTGCCAGCGCCTGAATCCCAACGAGATGACTCACAAGGGAGCCGTCACAGCTTATTCTGCAGAGATGCTGGCTGCCAAGATTTATCTCAATCAAGGCAACTACGAGCAAGTGAAAACGCTCACCGATGACATCATCAACAGCGGTAAGTTTGAACTCTACGACGACTTCTACGAGCTGTTTAAGATTCCCGGCAAGCTCTGCAATGAGAGCCTCTTCGAATGCCAGTGCACCGACTTCGGCACAGGCTCCGGCGATATGGTCGACGTTGACCAGTGGTTTGTGTTCCAAGGTCCCGGTAGCCTTGGTGGCTGGAACTTCATCCGCTTCTATCCGTCGTTCTACGAGTGGGCAGAGGCTCGCGGTGAGACCGTGCGCCTTACTACAACTTGCATGGCTGGTGGCGGTACTACGACTCCGAGTGGCGATGTAGTGACCGATGGCACTACGGAAGATTACTTCAATGGCAAGGCTTATACTCCGACGAGTGAGCTTACTGAGGGCCGCACCAAATACGGCAGCAACAACAATGTGCGCATCTTCCGCTATGCAGACGTGCTTCTGATGAACGCTGAGGCTGCTGTGAGATTGGGTCAGAACGGTGATGAACCCTTCAATCAAGTTCGCCGTCGCGCTAACATGCCCGAACTGGCCAACGTTACGGTTGACGAAATTCTCGACGAACGCCGTATGGAGTTGGCTGGTGAGTGGGGCGAGCGCTACAATGACCTCGTTCGCACGGGCAATGCCGCTTCTGTATTAGGAAGCAACGGATGGACCGAGGACAAGACCTATTATCCTGTTCCCTTCCAGCAGCTCTCTGACGTGCCCGAACTGAAGAATGACCCCATAGACGAATAACTCTCTCTCAGACTTAGGTTAAATTGTGCTTGCAGGTGGGCTTTCTCTCCACCATAAGGGAAAGCCCACCATTTCTTTCAAAAATCAGTTATGACGTACAAACTCAAACATCTTCTTGCTTGCTTGCTCTTGTTGCTTCCTATAGCGATGAGAGCCGACAACGCTCATGCAATCGACGTGATGACATTCAACGTCCGCCTTGATGTGGCATCCGACGGCGTGAATGCTTGGACCAACCGAAAGGCAGACGTGGGACTGATGCTAAGATATTATTCTCCCGACCTTATCGGCATGCAGGAGGTACGTCCCAATCAGTTGACCGACCTTCGCTCCATGATGACCGATTACGGACAGGTGGGTGTGGGACGCGACGACGGCAAGGATGCCGGCGAGCATTGCCCTATCTTTTATAATAAGAAAAGGTTCACGTTGTTGAAGCACGGCGATTTTGCTCTCGGCGAGGACACCAAGGCTTTTGGACAGAAGGCGTGGGATGCTTCCTATCCCCGTATGGCTACATGGGTAATCGTAAAAGACCAACTCAGTGGCAAGCAACTCGCCTATGTCAATACGCATCTTGACAACGACGGTCGTTTGGCACGCGTTGAAGGAATCCGCCTCGTATTGAGCATGATGAAGAAATTGGCTCCGGGACTTCCGTTGATTGTCACAGGCGACTTCAACTGCACGGAGCAGGAACCTCTCGACGTTCTGCGTGCTGCAGGCATGGTGAACACTCGCGAGGCTTCGCCCATTGTCTATGGTCCTGCTTGGAGTTTCCACGATTTCGGCCGCTTGCCCATTGCACAGCGGGAATTGCTGGACTATATCTTCGTAAGTCCTGATTTCACGGTTGACCGTTATCGCGTGGTCGATGACAAGCCCGATACCCACTGGCTCTCCGACCACTGTCCAGTAATGGGTCGAATCCTTCTCAAGTAATCATCTTTCTATCTTTTTCCTCTCACTATCAAATCTAAAATCAAAATGAACCAACCATTGTCATACCTACTTCTTGCTGGTCTCTTTTTCTCAGCCACAGCCGTTCAAGCCGATGACAGTCTGCGCGTGGTAAAGGGACAGGTGAGCGATTATTACATTCCTGTGGTGAACAGCTATCAGTTAACCGGCACAGTTACCGATGCTCAGGGAAAGCCCTTGGAAGGTGCTACGGTGATGTTCTTCGCCTCACCCGTGCATTGCAACACCGACGCCCAAGGTCGTTTCACCCTGACAGCCGCCGATACAGACGTTCATCTCTACGTTTATTATCCCGGAATGAAAATCGCAAACTTTGTGAGGGCAAAGGAGCAGCGCGACGTGAAAATCGTTCTGACTCCCGGCGAGAGTGCAGTAGGTCAGGAAGGACCGCAATGGTGCAATGGTACAAACGTCCTTCCACGCCAAGCCGCAAAGGTCACTCCTTGGTATGACCCCAATCGCACGACTACTACTACCTACTGTAATCCACTTAATATCAGCTACAACTATGAGCCATACAACAACAATGTGAAGGAAGGTGGCAGTTTCCGTTCTTCTGCCGACCCGATGGCGCTTGCCTATAAAGGTCAGTACCTGCTCTTCTCTACCAATCAGGGTGGCTATCATTACAGCCGCAACTTGAGCGATTGGGATTTCCAAACCGCTTCCTTCCAGCGTCACCCCACCGACGATGATGAGTGTGCACCAGCCGCTTTCGTCAGTGGCGATACCCTTTTCTATACAGGCTCAACCTATGAGGGACTGCCCATTTGGTATTCCATTCATCCCGAGTCAGGACGTTGGAAGCAGGCAGTGAGCCGCAATGTGTTGCCCTCGTGGGACCCCTGTCTGTTCCTCGACGACGACGGACGACTCTATCTTTATTATGGCTCCAGCAATGAGTATCCCCTCAAAGCGGTGCAACTCAGTAGGGAGACTTTTGCGCCCATTTCCAAAATACACGATGTGATGATGCTTCATCCGGAGAAGCACGGATGGGAGCGCTTTGGCATGAACAACGATGATGCCACTACGCTCAAACCTTTCACCGAGGGAGCTTTCATGACTAAGCACAACGGTCGCTATTATTTGCAGTATGGCGCACCCGGCACGGAGTTTAAAATCTATGCCGATGGCGTTTATGTCGCCGACAGTCCGCTCGGGCCGTTCACCTATCAACAGCATAATCCCATGAGCTACAAGCCCGGTGGCTTTGTTCAGGGAGCTGGTCATGGCGGAACCTTCAAAGACCTTCACGGTCAATACTGGCATGTCGCCACTTGTATGCTCTCACTGAAATACAAGTTTGAGCGTCGTATCGGTCTCTATCCCACTTATTTCGATGCAGACGGAGTGATGTGGTGCAACACGGCTTTCGGTGATTATCCTCAACGCAACGCAGACTATACTGGCAACGACCGCTTCACGGGTTGGATGCTTCTTTCTTATGGGAAGCCCGTAACCGTTTCGTCCACCGACAGCACGCTCGTTGCCTCCAACCTCAGCGACGATAACATCCGCACCTATTGGAGTGCCGCCACTGGCAATGCAGGAGAATGGATGATGATGGACCTTGGGGCTGAGAAGGAGATTCGTGCCCTGCAACTCAATTTCTATGACCGCAAAACGCAGCAGACCAACCGCGCCAACGATACCTACTATCAGTATCGCATCTGGGCAAGCGATGATGCCCAAAAGTGGACGTTGGCTGTCGATAAGAGCGACAACGACCGAGATGTGCCCCACGACTATGTGGAACTGCTTCAGCCCTTGCGCGCGCGATATATTAAGGTAGAGAACCTTCACATGCCCGGTCAAGGCAACTTCTGTATGTCCGACTTGCGTGTCTTCGGTCGTGCTGACGGAACTGCGCCTGCCACGCCCAAAGCCCTGCGCGTGGAACGCAAGAAGGCTGACCCACGCAATGCCATGATTACGTGGCAGCCTGTGGAGGGAGCCTATGGCTACAATGTCTATTATGGCACTGCAAAAGATAAATTATATCATTGTATCAACGTGAATGGAGAGACAAGCTACGACTTGCGTGGATTGGATGTCGGCACCGACTATTGGTTTGCCATTCAGTCGCTCGGCGAGACCGGCGTGTCGTCCATTTCTAAAACTATCAAAAAATGAAACCTCAAATTGCTTCCATCATCAAGTTGGTGGCAGCCCTGCTATGGGTATTCGTGGCCGGCATTGCCGCCTCGTCGTTCTATATTGGTGACCGTAATCTACTCGTTACCGTGGTTGCGCTTTTCTTAATAGCCGTAGCCGTCGTTTTGGCATGGCGGTTGTGGAAAGCCCACCGGCACTGGTCTGTGGTGGCTCTTTGCGTTGGTTTCGTCTTGGGCTTTATTTGCTCTGTTTATGGAATCTGTTAAAAACTAATGAACATCAATATGAATCACAAATTTCTTTCTATCATCTTATTGATATGTATGCTCCCGCTCACCTCGTGTGCCTCGTCGGATAGTTCGTCCGACAACGAGGGGACTACCACGGAAGATAACACTGGCAATTCCTCCTATGTGCCGGGTCGTCCCACCAGTTTCGAGAGCGACAGCGCCATGCTCGACTACATCCAGAAAGTATGTATGAACTATATGTGGGACGGTGCCGAATCCACTTCGGGGCTGGCTCCCGAGCGCATCCATTTGGACGGTGTTTATCCAGAGAATGATGCCAACGTAGTGACAATCGGCGGCAGCGGCTTTGGCGTAGCCGGACTTCTCGTGGGCATCGACCGTGGCTTTATCGGTCGCGAGGAGGGTGTGCAGCGGTTGACGAAGATTGTGGATTATCTGGGTCGTGCCGACCGTTTCCATGGTGTCTGGCCCCATTGGCTCTATGGTCCCACCGGCAAGGTGAAACCCTTTGGACAGAAAGACGATGGCGGCGACTTGGTGGAAAGTTCCTTCATGATGGAGAGTCTGCTCTGCGTGCGCCAGTATTTCAAGGATGGCAATGATGCCGAGAAATCTTTGGCTGCCAAAATTGACACCCTTTGGCGCGAGATGGAATTCGATTGGTACACGCGTGACGGACAGCACGTCCTCTATTGGCACTGGTCGCCCAACTATGGCTGGGAGATGAATTTCCCGTTGGAGGGCTACAACGAGTGCATGATTGTGTATATCCTTGCTGCCTCATCGCCTACTCATACTGTTCCTGCCGAGTGCTATCATGAGGGTTGGGCACGCAATGGAGGCATCAAGAGTGATGCTGCACCCTACGGTTATCCTCTCGAAGTGAAGCACAATGGTGCTGAGGCTACGGGTGGACCACTGTTCTGGGCTCACTATTCATGGATTGGTCTTGACCCGCGCAACTTGAAGGATGAGTATGCCAACTGGTGGAATGTGGTGCGCAACCATGCGTTGAGCGATTATGCCTACTGCGTGGCAAATCCCAAAGGCTACAAAGGCTATGGGGAGGACTGCTGGGGACTTACTGCCAGCTATTCACCCGATGGCTATTCCGCTCACTCTCCTGGCAACGATTTGGGAGTGATTACGCCCACGGCGGCTTTGTCGTCCTTCCCCTATACGCCCGAGCAGTCGATGGCTGCGTTGAAATACTTTTGGAATAAAGGTCAGTGGATTTGGGGCAAGTATGGTTTCTATGATGCTTTCTCCGAGGAGCAGACGTGGACGCTTCCGCGCTATCTCGCCATTGACCAACTCACCATTGCACCCATGATAGAGAATTATCGTTCGGGATTGCTTTGGAAACTCTTCATGAGTTGTCCGGAAATCCAGGAAGGACTCACAAAATTGGGGTTCACTTGGTAATGCATAATGCACAATGCATAATGCATAATTGGCTTCGTTCTCGTGTGCGGCGCAGCAACTCCTATCTCCTATCTCCTAACTCCTAACTCAAGATAGCTCCTAACTCTTGAAAGTTGAATTCTTAACTTCAAAAAAATATGCATACAAAGAAAATATTATTAGCCGCTGTGGCTCTCTGCCTTTCTGCGTCTGCAATGGCTCAAGACGCAAAAATGAATGCGTTCATCGATAATCTCATGAGCAAGATGACCCTCCATGAGAAGATTGGTCAGTTGAACCTGCCTGTAACCGGCGAAATCGTGACGGGTGAGGCTAAGAGCAGCGACATCGCCGGCAAGATAGAGCGCGGCGAGGTGGGCGGACTCTTCAACCTGAAAGGTGTTGAGAAGATTCGCGAGGTGCAGAAGATTGCCGTGGAGAAGAGCCGTCTCAAGATTCCTTTGCTCTTCGGCATGGATGTCATCCACGGTTATGAAACCGTATTCCCCATCCCTCTTGCCATCTCGTGCAGTTGGGATTTGGATGCCATCACAAATTCGGCGCGCATTGCCGCCATCGAGGCCAGTTCTGACGGTATCTGCTGGACGTTCAGTCCGATGGTTGACATCTGTCGTGACCCTCGTTGGGGACGTATGTCGGAAGGCGGGGGGGAGGACCCCTATTTAGGTTCCCGCATCGCCGAGGCAATGGTGCGTGGCTATCAAGGCGACAATCTGCAGGCAAACAATACCATCATGGCTTGCGTGAAGCACTTCGCCCTCTATGGCGCTCCAGAGGGCGGAAGGGATTACAACACCGTTGATATGAGTCATTTGCGCATGTTCAACGATTATTTCCCACCCTACAAGGCTGCCGTTGACGCTGGAGCAGGAAGTGTGATGACTTCGTTTAACGTGGTGGATGGCATTCCTTCAACGGGCAATAAGTGGCTGCTTGACGATGTTCTGCGCCAACGTTGGGGCTTCAAGGGCTTTGTTGTGACCGACTATACCGCCATTATGGAGATGATGAATCATGGTATGGGCGACATGCAACAGGTTTCGGCTCTCGCCTTGAAGGCAGGCACCGACATGGATATGGTTTCGGATGGCTTTATCGGTACGCTGGAGAAGTCTGTCAACGAAGGAAAGGTATCTGTCCAGGACATCGACAAGGCTTGCCGCCGCATCTTGGAAGCCAAATACAAGCTCGGACTCTTTGACGACCCCTACCGTTATCTTGACAGCAAGCGCGCCAAGAAGGAAATCTATACGCAGGAGCATCGCGATGCGGCACGCCAGTTGGCCACTGAGTCGTTTGTGCTATTGAAGAACGAAGGCAACCTCTTGCCTTTGCAGAAGAAGGGAAAGATTGCTCTTATCGGTCCGTTGGGCAACACCAATGCCAACATGCCCGGCACATGGAGCGTGGCTGCCGACTTTGCCAAGTATAAGTCTCTCTATCAGACCATGAAGGAAGCGGTCGGCGACAAGGCTGAGGTATTCTATGCCAAAGGCAGCAACATCATGGATGATGCTCAGTTGGAGGCAAACGGCTCCATGTTTGGACGTGCCATCCGTGACAACCGCTCGACGCAGGAGATGCTCGACGAGGCTCTGAACGTGGCGCGCCAAGCCGACGTGATTGTGGCAGCTATCGGTGAGACCTCGGAGATGTCGGGTGAGTGCAGTAGCCGCAGCGACATCAGCATTCCCGATGCACAGAAACGTCTGTTGGAGACTTTGAAACAGACGGGTAAGCCCATCGTGCTGGTCAACTTCTCGGGTCGTCCCACCGTGATGACTTGGGAAGATGCTAATTTCCCCGCCATTCTCAATGTGTGGTTCGGAGGTTCTGAGTCGGGCGACGCCATCTGCGATGTGCTTTTCGGCAACAAGGTGCCCAGCGGCAAGCTCTCATTCACGATGCCCAAGAGTGTGGGTCAGATTCCCCTCTATTATGCTCATCTGAATACAGGTCGGCCCTTGGAGGAAGGCAAATGGTTCACCAAGTTCAAGAGTAATTATCTTGACATCGACAATGAACCGCTCTATCCCTTTGGTTACGGACTTTCCTATACTACGTTCCGCTATGGTCAGCCACGGCTTAACAGTACGTCGATGACCGCCAACGGCAGTATTGTTGTATCAGTGGACGTCACCAACACCGGCAACTACGATGCCGACGAGATAGTCCAACTCTATATTCGCGACTTGGTGGGCAGCGTCTCGCGGCCAGTCAAGGAACTGAAGGATTTCAGCCGTATCCACTTGGCAAAGGGTGAGACCAAGACCGTCAACTTCACAATCAATGCCGACAAACTGAAGTTCTACAACAGTCAGTTGGAATACGTTTGTGAGCCCGGAGAGTTTGAAGTGATGGTCGGTCCCAACAGCCGTGACGTCCAAACCCTTAAATTTACGTTGCAGTAGGCGACGGAATCCTTGCAAGGTAACGTTGTAGGGAGCCTTCCCAGCAATGGCTATTGAATCTGTTAGCTCTCTATATGGTAGTTATTAAAAAAGCGAGTAGTCCTCATGGCTGCTCGTTTTTTTTCTTTTCGGCTGCGAGCTATGGGCTGCCAGTTATAAGGGACAAACACTCGTTTTGCAATCGATGATTGTTGTCACCCTTTGCCGGTATTTGCTGCTTGAAAGCGTTCAAATCGTAGTTAGTGCCGATTACAGGAGTAGGACAATATGTTGTTGCCTTGCCGCCCTTCAGCGCAAAGAGTCGCTTCATCAATCTAATTATTACAGTAATAAGTTCCATATTCTGAAGTTAATCATTCTTTGCAGCAAATATAAGCAATTAAAATCGAGATTAGTCAGAAAACGATGATTCCCAATTGGTTTTTAACATTCCGTTTTCTTTATATTTCTGATGCAAGCACTTCAAACACAATGCTTTAAAAGAGGATAAAATATTTTGTAATATAGCAAATTAACATTACAGCATCGTTTTGCGAGATTCATGAGCTGGAGGTCGGGCAAAGAACCGTCGCAGTGGTTTTCAACGTATCTGTGATAACGAAAATTTAATACATTTTGAGTAGAAAATCGCTGATTATCAGTAGTTTAATCGGTAATTTTGCGGCGGAAAAGCGCAATCAATAAATCAATTAATCAATTATTTTTCGTGCTTATCCATAGATTTAGGAGGCTGAAAAAGTCCTTTTTTCATAGATAACAACTATAAATACCTATTTATATTTTAATAATAAGATATGTATCTATCTATATATAACTTGTTTTTTCAAAACCCCAAGAACCTGCCCTAAGGCATTTTTAATTGATTTAATTGATTTGCGAATGTTAACAAATGATAAAATAAAGACTTGTAAAGATTAACTTTTACTTGGTAATAAGGCATTAAATAGTTTTCCAAATGGTTCATCTGGATTGAGCGACAAGCGTCGACACGCATGTCGACAATTGTCAACGAGTTTGTCGGCATTTGTTAACGAGTTTGTCGACAATTGTCGCACAATCGAGAGTAGGCGTTTTTTGTGTAGTTCCTTGCAGATATGGAATCGAGCATTGCCGATGGTTTCATTCAACTCGCGTTACTATTCGCAGGTTCGTCCTCGGGAATATAGAATACAAGGGCTGCTGGTCCGACTATTGTTGGGTTTGGGTACTTGTTAAATCATTTATTCCGCATCTGGGGAATAAAAATAAAAACGCGTTTTTATTTTGTATTCCTCTCGATTTGCACTAACTTTGCAGCGCTATGATGGAAAATTTGGAAGGCGAGAAGCATCGCCAAGGAAGAATAGAAGTGATTTGCGGGAGTATGTTCTCTGGTAAGACGGAGGAACTTATACGCCGGCTCAAGCGGGCTAAGTTCGCCCAGCAAAGGGTGGAAATCTTTAAACCCACTATCGACACGCGCTACTCCGAGGAAGAGGTGGTGAGCCACGACCAGAACTCTATACAGTCAACGCCCATCGACTCGTCGGCCGCAATCCTTTTGCTCGCTGCCGACATCGACGTGGTGGGCATTGATGAGGCACAGTTTTTCGACAGCGGTCTCGTTGATGTCTGTAATCAGCTCGCCAATTCGGGTATCCGCGTCATCGTAGCAGGTCTCGACATGGACTTCCAAGGTCGTCCGTTCGGACCTATTCCCAATCTGTTGGCAGTGGCAGATGAGGTGACGAAAGTGCACGCCATTTGCGTGAAGTGCGGTGCGCTTGCCTATGCCAGCCATCGGCTCGTCAGCGATACTCGTCGGGTGATGTTGGGAGAGAAAATGGAGTATGAACCGCTTTGCCGCGATTGTTTTCAGAAAGCACTGAAGCAGGAGCGGGAGGCATCTAAACAACAATGAAAATATGAGTAGCAAGGAAATAACATTCGATAAATTCATCCGCTGGGCAGGAATCGCTCTGCTGGTGGTGGGCGTGCTGCTGACGGTGAACTATCTCAGTAATGTTCTTCTGCCTTTCTTTGTAGCGTGGTTCCTCGCCTATCTGTTATATCCCATCGTGAAGTTCATCCAGTATAAGCTTCACATTAGGGTGCGCGCCCTTGCCATTATCCTCACGCTCATCTTGTTCATCACAGGGATAGGAATCGTGATTTATCTCATTATACCGCCCATGATAGAGCAGTTCGCCACGCTGTCGGATATTCTGTCAAAATGGGTGCACACGCAGACCCACAATAGCGTGCAGGGCGTGATTCGCGATTGGGTCACTCAAAATCAAGATGCCATAGAGCGTTTCTTCAAGAGCAAGGATTTTGCCGATGCCATGAAGACCGCCATGCCGAAGGTATTCTCTTTCTTGGGGCAGACTGCCAATGTAGTTATCAGTATCATTGCCTCCATGATTACCTTGCTGTATATGTTCTTCATTCTGTTGGACTACGAATACCTCACCGAGAACTGGATTCGTATCTTCCCGAAGAAGGCGCGTCCCTTCTGGCGTGACCTCAGCAAGGATGTGGCACGCGAACTCAACAATTACATCCGAGGACAGGGACTTGTAGCACTCTGCATGGGAATCATGTTCTGCATCGGCTTCTCTATCATCGACTTCCCCATGGCAATCGGTTTGGGAATCCTCATTGGAATCCTCGACCTTGTGCCTTATCTGCATACTTTCGCGCTGATTCCCTGTGCCTTCTTGGCGATGCTCAAGTCAGCCAGCACAGGACAGAGCTTCCTACTCATTTTTGGTATGGTTGTTGCCCTGTTCTGCATTATTCAGGTTATTACCGATATGATAGTCACCCCGAAGATTATGGGAAAGGCAATGGGTCTGAACCCCGCCATCTTGCTGTTGAGCCTGTCAGTGTGGGGCGCACTGCTCGGCTTCATCGGTCTTATCATCGCTTTGCCGCTCACGACGCTCATCATGGCTTATTGGCAGCGCTATGTGACGAAAGAGACTGTAGAAGAAGCGGTCGTTGAAGGGGAAAAGGGCGCTACAGCCGCGGTTGAGGACAAAAAAACAACCGAATAATTTGGTTGTTTCAATAATAATGTGTACTTTTGCACTCGCTTATCAAAAGTTAAGTGGTTTGACCCGCTAGCTCAGCTGGTAGAGCAATACACTTTTAATGTATGGGTCATGGGTTCGAGCCCCATGCGGGTCACTACTTTAAGGTAAAAAGATTTCGCCAAGTTGCTATCCTATACAGCAATTTGGCGTTTTTTTTTCGTTTTGGAGGTTAGATGAGGATGAAACGCCAACTAAAGATTGCTCTGGAGTAGAAAATAGGGAGGGAGAGGCGCACGGGAGTTTCTTCTGAAAGGAGGGAAACGAAAAAATATGTAACTCAAATAGACTTTTCTCAATAAAAAGAGTTATCTTTGTAGGCTAAAGAGATATGATGAGCAGCCATTTCAACACAACCTACGACGACGAGCCGCTGTTTCCCAATGCCGATGATTTTAAAGGCAGCGTGGGCGGCGGCAGTTGGGATTATGTGGCGCCCGAAGATTCTCTTGTTCCTACTATCCGTACCACCGACAAGAAATCTTCCATAGGCTCGCCACCATCTGATGTGCCAAAGCGCATTATGAAGTTGCTTGAAATGATGGAGAAAGACAACTGGACCATCACCCGAAATCGCGCTTTCTATCATCAGGCTAAGTTGATGGCAGACTACGACGACCATGCCGACATCGTACCCTTCCACTGCTATTATCCCACTTATAGCTCTATGACGATAGCCCAACTGCGAAGCTATTTCTCTATCCGGCTCCTGCTCCGTCAGGGTAAGGTGCCAACCGTTCCGCTTTCTTATCTCTTTGTCTACGTGTATGAACTGTTGATGAAGATTGGCTGTGATACGGCAGAGGAGGCTTACGAGCAGTTGAAGGAGTTGTATGACAACTACAGAACCTCAGAACCCAGCATCAACCGATATCTCCATCAGTGGTTGCAGGATTTTGTGGTCTATAATAACTTGACCGACCATATCGCAGAAATCTTCAGTACTGAGCGTGAAGAGGATTCCAAAGCATTAGTACTTGTCAATCGGGATAAGGTGTCAGACGCTCTCTTGTTCCAGACTGTGACATCACTGTCGAACTATTCCATCACGGGTGGCGCCCTCTATAAGAAGCAGCCCAAGGCGGTGGAGGCGATAGTGCCGAGGGTCATCCGTGCGGTGGCTCCTCTGTTTGAGGAAAACCTGCATCATCGGTTTGTGACGCTCTGCATGGGAAAGAAGTTGAAGGCATCCCATCCGATGTTTGAATCGGCTGTGTTCTATGACCCACAGCCCGTGCGCCAACAGGAAGTGGAAATCAGTCTTCGGCGTAAGTATGTCTGCTTGAATGGATTGTGGACAGTGACCGTGTTCTCGCCGTTCTATGCCCAGCGCGGAGGTCCTATCGGTAGTATTTTGCATGAGACCGACCGTAGGTTGCGCCTGACGTTGAAGGTGGGACCGAAAATCCAGCGAAAGCCCATCCTTCCCGACGTTGTGGTCGCCATCCAGCAAACCATCAATGCTTGGCTGCGGGAAGAGGAAGAGGCGAAGCGCCCGAAGGTGTCGGTTGACTTTTCCAAGCTCGACCGCATCCGTAACGATGCCGATGTGGTGCGCGATGCCCTTCTGACGGATGAGGAGAAAGAGGAGAGCGTTCCCCAACAGCCCGCAACTTCGCCGGAGCCTGTGGAGGAGTCTGAAACGGCGGGAGTGTTCTCTGATGAGGAGACAGGGTTCCTTGATATGCTGCTCAACGGCGGCGACTGGCAGGAATATCTGCGCAACCTCCATGTGCCCCTCGGCGTCATGGTGGACGGCATCAATACAAAAGCCATGGACTGGATAGGCGACATTGTGGTGGAGGACAACGGAGATGGACCTGTTGTGATAGAAGATTACCAAGAAGACGTAGAAAACGAAATCAAAAAATGAACAAGATACCAAAGCGCATAGCGCAAACCATTATCAATTCGCTCAAAGGTGGTGTAGTGCCACGCATCGGACTGCCCTATATTGCCGTGGGAAGACGCAAGGAAATTGAAGCCTTGCTCCACGATGTAGACATAGTGGGAGAGGGTGGAGCCTCTTTCCGGTTCATCGTGGGCAAGTACGGCAGTGGTAAGTCGTTCTTGTTGCAGACCATCCGCAACCATGTGATGGACCGCAACTTTGTGGTGGCAGATGCCGACCTATCGCCCGAGCGACGACTGCAAGGAAATCAGGGACAGGGACTCGCCACCTATCGCGAACTGTTGCGCAATCTTAGTGTGAAATCAAAACCCGAAGGTGGCGCGCTCACGTTGGTGCTCGACCGTTGGATTAGCAATGTGCAGACCGATACAGCTGCCTCAACGGGCTTGAGCATGGACAGTGAGAGGTTTGCCCCGGCAGTGGAGCAGCAAATCATGAAAGTGATTCGCTCCATGCAAGACTTAGTCCATGGTTTCGATTTTGCCCGTCTCTTAACCTTATATTATAGGGCTTTCACCGAAGGCGACGATGAACTGAAGGGAAAGGTACTGAAATGGTTCCGTGGAGAATACGCCACGAAAACAGAAGCGCGGCAGGAGTTAGGGGTTACGGTTATCATCTCCGATGACGACTGGTACGACTATCTCAAACTGTTGGCTTTCTTCTTCAGACAGGCGGGTTATCAAGGACTGATGGTTTTCTTGGATGAACTCGTCAATATCTATAAGATTCCCAATAGCATCTCGCGCCAATACAACTACGAGAAGATGCTTACCATGTATAATGACGCACTGCAGGGCAAGGCGCAATATATCGGCATGGTGATGAGTGGCACGCCGCAGTGTGTGGAGGACCGCCATCGGGGCATCTACAGCTATGAGGCACTTCGTTCCCGTTTGCAGGAAGGAAAGTTTTCGCAGCAGGGCGCGCAGGACCTGATGGGACCCGTGTTGCGCTTGCAGCCGCTCACGTCAGAGGAGATGCTTGTGCTGACCGAGAAACTTGCCGGCATCCACGCAGGACTCTACGGTTATCCATCCACCATCAACGACAACGAACTCGCCGACTTCATCAAGATTGAATATGGCCGCATTGGTGCCGACGAGCATATCACCCCGCGTGAGGTGATTCGTGACTTCATCGAGTTGCTTGATATCCTCTATCAGAACCCCAACACCGACGTCCACTCCCTGCTGCAATCCGACGCTTTCAACTATGCGAAACCAGAGTTGGAGCAACAGGCGGACAAGAAAGTCGACGATAGGTTTGCGGAATTCACAATATAATGCATAATGCACAATGCATAATGCATAATTCATAATTTGCTTCGCACATAATATAGTAAGTTTGGTAGGTAACTCTAATGCATAATTCATAATGCACAATGCATAATTGGCTTCGCTCTCGTGTGGGGCGCAGCAACTCCTATCTCCTATCTCCTAACTCCTAACTCAATTTAGCTTCTAACTCATTATGAACGTTTTCTCTCGATATTCTCCTCTTATCCAACAGTATATCTATCAGAACGGTTGGACTTCGCTGCGGGGCATACAGGCTGCGGCGGGAGATGCCATATTCAATACCGACGCCAATTTGCTGCTCTCGGCATCGACGGCTTCGGGCAAGACGGAGGCGGCTTTCTTCCCCATCATCACGCTTATGCAGGAAGAACCGCCCACATCGGTGGGTTGTCTCTATATTGCTCCATTGAAAGCGCTCATCAACGACCAGTTTGTCCGTCTTAACGACATCTGCGAGGAGAGTGGAGTAGAGGTCTGGCATTGGCATGGCGACGTGTCGCAGTCACAAAAGAAAAAACTCCTCAAGCATCCTTCTGGAATCTTGCAGATAACGCCCGAGAGTCTTGAGGCAATGTTGCTCCATCGCCATTCTGAGATACCTCATCTCTTTGGCGACCTGCGCTTCATTGTCATTGACGAGATTCATTCCTTCCTGCGTGGCGACCGTGGCGGTCAGACGCTTTGTCTCATTGAGCGCCTCTGCCGTACCGCAGGTGTCAATCCGCGTCGCATTGGACTTTCTGCCACTATCGGCGAGCCGCAATTGGTGGCACGTTATTTATCGGCGGGCACCAGACGCGGCACCATCATCCCTCATGTGAAGGCGGCTGGTGCCAAGTGGAGGTTGTCGATGGAGCATTTCTTCACCATCCAGCCCGACCATTACCACAAGGGCGGCAATCCCGACGACAATACGGAGGAAGAAGAAGGGCAGGAGAATACAACAAGTCAACGCGATGACAGTCCGCTGGCTCTTGCCGACCCAGCCTTGCATTATATCTTTGACCATACCCGTGGACATAAGTGCTTGGTGTTTTCCAATTCGCGCGAGGAGTGCGAGGCTGTGACATCCACGCTTCGCCAATATTGTGAAGCCATGCACGAACCCGACCGTTTCCTGATACATCATGGCAATCTCTCTACGGCTTACCGAGAAAGTGCGGAGCAAATCGTGAAAGATGAGGACAGTCTCGTCACCGTCTGCACTACTTCTACACTTGAATTGGGAATCGACATCGGACGGTTGGAACGTGCCTTCCAGATTGATGCTCCCTTCACGGTCTCTTCCTTTTTGCAGCGCATGGGCCGCACAGGTCGTCGTGGAGCACCGTCGGAAATGTGGTTTGTCATTCGTGAGGACCCGGCAGAGCCGCGAGCCCTTTTGCCCGAGACTATTCCTTGGAAACTTCTGCAGGCTATCGCATTGGTTCAGCTTTATTTGGAAGAGAAATGGGTGGAGCCTCCGCGCATGGGACGGCTGCCTTACAGTCTGCTCTATCATCAGACAATGGCAACGCTTGCCTCGCAGGGTGAGATGACACCAGCCGAACTGGCTTCCCGCGTGCTCACTCTAAGTTATTTCCGAAATATCTCTCAAGATGATTTCCGCGTGCTGCTGCGCCATCTTCTCAAGATAGACCATATCGAAAAGACGGAGCGCGGCGGACTGATTGTGGGTATTGCCGGTGAGCGAGAGGTGAACAACTTCAAATTCTACGCCGTTTTCCAAGAAAATGAGGAATACAGCGTGCGTTGCGAGTCACAAGAGTTGGGTACCATCGTCAAACCGCCACCCGTCAACGACAAAATCGCCATCGCCGGTCGGGTATGGGTCGTGGAGGAGGTGGATATCAAGCGCCATGTAGTGTATTGTCATCCCGTGAAGGGTATCGTTCCTGCCTATTTCGGTGATGAGCCTGGCGATATCCATACTCATATCCTTGAGCGTATGCGCATGCTTCTTCTTGATGGTTTCCGCAATCCTAATGCTATAGAGAAAAGTGATGATACTCGAGCTACAGAACAGAGCGTGGCGAACCGAGAACTTATGAAGAAACCTTCCGAACTTATCCATGCGCGCTCGTCTGAGGAAGAGGAAGTTAAGGTGAATTCTCCTTATCCCTACCTTCTTCCCCATGCCCGTCTGCGTCTGGCGCAGGCCCAAGATGCAGCCTTGCATTCGGGATTGGGAGTGAGGTGGCTGTTACCCTTGGGAGGCAACATGTATGCCCTGTTTCCTTGGTTGGGTAGTTATGCTTTTCTGGCTTTAGAACGTTTTATGCGAATCAAGGTGGGACCGCGTGTTGGACTGAAAGGCTTTGACTCCAAACGGCCTTATTGGATGCAGTTCACGTTGCAGGTCAGCCCCCATCAGTTGGTTGCCGTGATGCGCGAGGAGATAGAACGCCCCATCGACCCCATGTCACTTCTCTATCCCAACGAGAAGCCCATCTTCGACAAGTACGACGACCGACTTCCCGTGGAGTTAACCCGCAAGGGTTTCGCCTACGGTGTCCTCGATATCGAAGGAATGAAGCAACGAGTGAAGGAGATGTTGCGTATTCGAGAATAGTTTCAGCTTATGAGTTAGTATTTCTCCAGTCCCAACCTAAGCAGACTGTCCTCCACGATGAGGTGGCTACTGCTGAGGTGAACGATTTTAAAGCGTTGGTCGATATGGTTGATGCCGTAGGGACGGAGTAGATCGGGAGAATTGAGAAGTGAGTCCTCATGCCAATCGTGAAGGTAGGGACGGTAGAGCCGCAACGTGTCGCCCTGTCGCTCATGCAGGCAGAACACATTTCCTGCTTGAAACAATTTGCCTTGTATTCGCCAGAATCTCTTTTCTTGGGCGATGTTTACCTTAGTGCCGGTTGAAAGGGTGTCCACTTCTTTCAACAGCCAGTAGCCGTCCAAATCGCCGTTGCTGTCTGTATGGGTCTCACAAGCCGATAGCATGATGATGCAAAGTAATATGGGAATCAATCTTTTCATCTGTACTCTTTCTTTTAAAGTCAACCTACTTTCATTGAAGAATTTATAGGATTCCACTCTTGGAGAATCTGATTTGCAGTCCAAAATTATCTCCAAACACGGAGCCGCGGTCTAATCCCACGGCGCACCCCACTGCATAGCCTCGTTTCAACTGATAGTTGAATTCAGCCATCACGTTGAGCGCTTTTCTGATGGGTACGAATGGGTCTTTGTAGCTCCCCCAACTCTTCTGTGCACTTATCAGCAGTCGGTAGTCCAAACAGCGGGACAAGTTTCCGTCGCAACCAAAATGGAGTGCCCAGAAGCGGTTGCTCTCCACACGAATCTGTCCATCCTTATTATAGAGAGGACTGCGGTAGAGAGGGTTGCCCATCACTTGTCCCCAATGTTGCCACGAGCCATAGAAACCATGATTCATGTAATCGTCGTCACCTCCGATGTGATACGAAACGAGCGTCCCGTGGTCGTGGTAAATCGGACCACTTTGGTATTTCGTGTAGAGATATTCACCCACGATATGCCTGAGCCAACTCAACTTCTTTAACTCCACTTCTATGCCGTACATATTGTCCTTCAGCTTATAGCGGAAGTAGTGCGATTTCTTTTTCTCATTCCATTCTTCCCCCTCTCCATATCCGTCATAGTCGAGGAAGAACATCTGAGAATGGTCATCGAAGTAGTGGTCAATGTAGAAGCTCACGGCATACTGCGGCTTGTTCCAGTTGATGCGAACCAGCCAACTGCCCATCTGGTTGCCGTCGGCATTGGCAAAGACACCTTCGCCGGGGTCGCCTCCTCCACCCCAGAACACGTTCCAATAGTCGCTGATGTCATGGGGGCGGGTTTTCAGCAGTTGCCCGTTGGAATCATACTTCTTGCCGCCAAACTGCGCAGCCATTTCCACTCCTAATTCCACGGTAAGTGGTTTCTCTGGCACGCCGATTCTGAAGTAACCCGCCTTGGAATGATAGCGTATGTCCTCGCAGTGGGTGGCTTTTCCATTGGAGAAATCCTGTTGCCAGTTGTCGTCGGTAAAGAATCCGTAAGCGATGTGTCCTTTTAGATAAAGCCACTTCGTGAGTTTGGTATATTCGGGGAGGGCAATGCGCAACTGCGGAACGGGACGGGCGTTGATGCCCAACGTTTGAGAGCCTGATGAAAGACGGTTGTTCTTCATTTGCATGGGCCATTCCTTGCTTCCCAGAGTCAACGTGCCGTGCAGCCAACGTCCTTCAACGTAAGCCTGCTGCACGATGACAGTGGAGGTGTTGTGGTATGCCACAGCCATCTCAGCTCCGGCGCTCCATCCCCATTTTGAATCCATGCTGTCGGGCTTAACAATTCCGGCATCTAAGAAGGCATTGTTCTTTTCTAAAGAGGACAATCCATATTTATTGGCGTTTAGCCAAAGTGGAGTTCGTCCGTCCGAAACAGATGCTTCGGCTGATATTTTGTATTGAGGTCGCTGAGCTTGGCATTGCATTGAAACTAACCCTAATGCAAATAATAAATAATAAGGTAAATGTTGCATCATCAACTTGCTGTTTTCCCGTTCTTATTCATCGCTATTCATTTTTGCAGTGCAAAGGTAAGGCTTTTTTGTGGATTAACAAGCAAAAGTGTAAATTCCAACCATTTTTCCAGCAATATTTTATTAGTTTTTTTATTTCTGTCTCAATTTTCTGGAATCTCTGAAACTTGATTGCAACATGCTTATCGTTTCTCTTTAAACAAATTGTAGGAAATCTGTAACGACTTGAAAGTAATTTTGCACTTGGAAAATTATTTTTTTGTTACGATGAAGAAATTTATAGTTCTATTGCTCTCCGCGCTTTGCCTGTTGGGCAACTCGCAAAACAATTCGGAATGGAAAATGTGTGTGATTTCCGATGTTCATATCATGGCTCCCGAACTTCTCAAGGCGGATGGAAAACCCTTCCAGCGCTATCTTTCGGCTGACCGCAAACTCTTGAAGGAAAGTACGGAAATCATGGACAGTGTAACCAATCGCATCCTATCAGAACATCCTAAAGTGGTGCTTATCACAGGCGACCTCACCAAGGACGGAGAGCGTGTATCCCACCAATATCTCGTTGACCATTACCTCAGTAAATTTCGTCAGAAAGGCGTCAAGGTGTTTGTCATTCCCGGCAACCACGATGTCAATAATCCCCATGCTATGGTTTACGACGGTGACAAAGTGACTCGTACCGCCACTGTGACTCCCGCCGAGTTTGCTACCATCTATGGCGACTATGGCTACAACCGCGCTTTGGCACGCGATACGGCTTCGCTCAGCTACGTGGCTCAGCTCACGCCCCACCTTCGTCTGATTGCCATCGACGGCTGTAAATATGAAGAGAACGATTTCGACAAGAACACTTGCGTGACGAGCGGTCGCATTAAGCCCTCTACGCTGCGCTTTATCCGCGAGCAGGCAGCCGATGCCAAGAAAGCGGGTTGCAAGGTCATCGCCATGATGCATCACGGAGTCGTTCCCCACTTTGCCGACCAACAGGTTCTATTCCCAGAATATTTGGTTGACAATTATCCTGCCGTGGGTAAAATGCTCCATGATAGTGGCGTGAATGTGGTCTTCACGGGTCACTTCCACTCTCAAGATATTTCACGCGACTCCACCGTTACGGATGTGGAGACGGGTTCCACGGTAAGCTATCCTCATCCTTACAGGGTCATTGGTATGAACGCAGACAAGATGACCATCACAACGCATACCCTTCACACGCTTGGGTCGCTGACTGCCAAAGGTGAGGATTTGGACCAGAAATCATCTAAGTTTGCCAAACTCTCTGTGGCAAAGATGGCAGAGAAATATCTTCCCAAGACAACTCCGGATATGGTTAGGAATGCCATTCTGAATGTGGTGACGGAGGCTTACATGATGCATCTTGCCGGTGACGAGCGTCCCTCCAAGACTTTTGAAGAGGAGAAGCGTCAGTTGATTGAACTCATCTCAAATGGTGCTCCCAGCCAAGCCCAGTTACTTGATGGAGTAGTAACGTCGTTCTCAACCGACAAGGCCCCGAGTGATAATCAGGCAGTTATCAATTATTAATTTCCAATATTACAAATGAATAAGAAAAGTAGTGCGGTGTTCCTGTTACTGGTGGGGAGTCTGATGCTTCCCACTGCCACAGTTGCCGCGAATCGTCTAAATGGCACCGAGGGATTGGTGGCAAAGACGAACGAGATGATTACAGGCGTAGTGACCGATACCCAAGGTGAGACGCTCATCGGGGTAGTAGTGCGTAATGCTGAAAATGGCGAAAAATGCACGACAGATGCTGAAGGCAGGTTCACTATCAACGGTCGTCCCGGTGAGACACTGGAATTTACCTATGTAGGTTATCAACAACTTCGCATGCAGGCTGATAAGTCAATGCGTATTGTGATGAGCGACGATAACCATGTGCTCAACGAGGTAATCGTTACGACTCAGAAAAAGAAACAGAGTGCTATTGAGGTGCCGGCGGCTGTAAGTGCAGTGACAGGCTCTGGTCTCAATAAGCTCAACCTCTATCAGATGGACGATATGTCTGCTATGGTTCCGGGTTTGCAGGTACAGATACAGAGTCCCAACAATCCCGGCTACGTTATCCGTGGTGTCACCGATGATGAAGGCGCTTCCTACAGTCAGCCGCGTGTTTCGGTGTTTCTCGATGGTGTTTCCACTTCACGCTCCCGTGCATCCGTCACCGAACTCTACGATTTGGAGCGGGTTGAGGTGGCAAAGGGTCCACAGGGAACGCTCTTCGGACGTGGCGCTGAGATTGGTGGCATCAGCATCATCCGTAATAAGGCAAAGAATGTGCTGAGCGGTGAACTCTTGGTCCGTTATGGAGCTTACAATACGCGCCAGGTGACGGGCTTCATCAATACTCCCATCGTGAAGGACAAACTTGCCAATCGCTTTGCTTTTGACTATGACGCACGCGATGGATTCATCAAGAATCTCGCGGGAGGGCGGTTGAATGGCAAGAGTGCAGTGGCTTTCCGCAATTCAACGGCTTGGTGGCTCAACGATGCCACGTCGCTCAACCTTATCCTCGATTATCAGCACGACAGTTATCCCGGCACATCTTTCAAGACTGGCTATGCCCAGTTTGGCGACCCCGACCCCAACAGTCCTGCTAACCTTGAGGAGGGAAAGGACCTCTATATTCACCGCAATGTGGGTGGCGCCACGCTGCTCTTTAATCATGACTTCTCCAACGAGTGGACATTGAGCTCCATCA
This sequence comes from Prevotella sp., assembly GCA_050946455.1. Lineage (GTDB taxonomy): Bacteria > Bacteroidota > Bacteroidia > Bacteroidales > Bacteroidaceae > Prevotella. Next base: position 4,091 of record JBMNUV010000006.1, on the reverse strand, counting down.
CAGGTTTCCGAGCTTTTGATTCCGACGAGAAATTCGATGCTGATGGTACGTATCTCCCTCTGTTGGCATGTGAGGAGAAAGCCAGTGGAACCCAGTTCTCACAGGAATTCCGTATGAACTACGACAATCATAAGAGATTCTCTGGATTTGCCGGTATCAGCTATTTCTATGAGAACAGTAACCAAGACGTCGTGGCACGCACCAGTATGCAGTATATCTACCCCGTGATGATTCAGAATCAGCTCAAGAGTCGCTTCACGTCGTTGCTCTCTCAGGTAGAGCCGCTGCTCAATCAGTATGTGCCGGAAGCATACCGTCCTTTGGTGAAGTCGCAGCTCGACGCGCTCATGACGAAGTGGTTCCCCTCTGGCGAGCTACAGCCTACGGAGTCGACTCCGGATTTCTATGGCGACCTCAATGCTCTGTTGGCTCAGCTTGGTATGAACCTTGACCAAGTGCTCGGAGGCATGGGAGAGCAGGGCGCAACTGTTTTGGCAACGCTCAAAGGACTCTCGGCACAGAAACTTCCCGAAAACTATCAGGAGCAGGGCAAGAACTACGGCACCAATCAGGCATTGGAACTTTTTGCCGATGGTTCATATAAACTCTGGCGCAACTTGAGTTTGACGCTTGGCTTGCGCGGAACCTATGAGCATCAAAAGTCGGGATATTCTTCTTCGACCGTTCCCAGTATGTTTGGGGCTGTGCTCTACAATCCAACTGAGGGCGGAAAGAAAGTCTCCACTTCAAAAGACTATTGGTCATGGGTAGGTCGTGTGGCATTGAACTACATGATTGGTCGCAACAATATCTATGTGAGCGCCTCTCGCGGTCGTCGCCCCGGTGTCATCTACTATAACAACTCGCCGGAGCTTCTCTCATCCTTGAAACCGGAAATCATCTATAGCTATGAGGCTGGCGTGAAAGGCTCCGTCTTTGGCGGACATCTAAACTATGATTTCTGTACCTATTATTATGATTGGTATCATTTCCAGACCAACCGCTTCGACCAGACATTGAGTCGGTTTATCGCTGATGATGCTGGTCGCGCCCACTCCTTCGGCATTGAGGCTTCCTTGGCTTGGTCGCCCATCCGTCAGCTTACGCTGTTTGGCAACTATGCTTATACAGATGGAAAGTTCAACGATGAGGATGAGGACGGAAAACCACAGGAATATGCCGGCAACCGCTTCCGCCTTACGCCGAAGAACAGCTTCATGGTGGGTGCCGATATTGAGATTCCGGTGAAAGGCTCGTCCAACTTCTATTTCCGTCCCACCTACAGCTACAAGTCGAAAGTGTTCTTCGAGGACAGCAATGAGCCTGAGTTGACGCAGGATGGCTACGGACTCTGCAACTTCACGGCAGGCTGGACTTATCAGCCTAAGAAGGTCTACTACGAGATAGGCATTTTCGGCAAAAATATCTTCGACGAGAAATATATCGTTGATGCCGGCAACTCCGGTCGTCAGATTGGCTTCCCCACCTACGTGGGTGGCACACGTTCGGTGATTGGAATTATGGCTAAGATTGGTTTTTAAGTGGTTAGTAAAATTCAACTGCTGTGTCAGCAGGTTATTCATCTCTGTTTTTCGGCCGTCTGCAGATTATTTCTCGGACGGCCGATACGTTTTTTCTTCTGCTTAGCTTTCATTCTAAATGGCTATTTCAAGTTGTTTTCCCGCGTCAGAAATTGTAAACATGCGTTTCCAATAGTCTTTAAATTAACGTGAGTTCGAAGAAAATAGTTGGCTCTACCGATTCAATATCCGCAAGAACATCACATCTTGATTTGAAATTCACAGTGTGTATTATCGCTGTGCGGCTACTGCGGTGTGCTGACAGGTGCCACTCGTTCGGGTGCCACTTGGGAGCCGATGTGGTGCCAAGTGCCAGCCGATTGGTTGCCACTTGCCAGCACAAACATGTGTGCGGAGCTACGCTCTGAATAAGTTAACAGCGGAGGCTGAAACGCAAGACATAGGTTTACTGCTACTATATGTAATATAGTAGCATAATATAATAGTAGCAGTCACTTGCCAATGGAGTGAAAGAATTCGTCGAGCTCACGTTAAATTATAGGTTCTTACACCGGGATTATTAGGGGAACGCTTGCGCATGGATGCTGAAATCTGTGCTGTTTCTCTCATGCTATTTCTTTTTCTTCCCTATTATGAGAGATTTTGGAGTTTCATCGCTGAAGGGAAATAAAAAATCAACAAGTTTATTTTGTTCTTCACTTGATTTGCACTATCTTTGCAGCGTGAAAGAAGAGACCCTCTGCTAACATCGCTATACGGTTGCGATGGGTGGGAGCGCTCTTTCAAGAAACAAAAAAGAATCTATAGCCTATACTTTAAACAGTTGAGGTTAACATTAAACGAAATGGAAGCACAAAAAAAGAAAAAAATCATCACGGAAGGTCGCGATTATCTGATGATTACTATCGCGATGATGTCCTACGTTATTGGTTGGACTATCTTCCTGCTGCCCAACAACATCACTACAGGCGGTGTTCCGGGTATTTCGTCTATCATCTTTTGGGGAGTGGGCATTCCCGTTCAGTGGTCCTACTTCGCCATCAACTTCATCCTTCTCATCTTTGCATTGAAGATTTTAGGATGGAAGTTCTGTGTTAAGACGATTTATGGTGTGTTTGTGATGACGGTCTTGACCAATTATTCTCGAGAATACCTCACTGATGTCCACTTGCTTGCCGACCAGCCTTTCATGGCTTCCATCATCGGTGCCATTTTCTGCGGCTCCGGTGTGGGATTAGGCTTGGCATCCAATGGCTCCACGGGTGGCACGGATATCATTGCTGCTATTGTTCATAAATATTACGACATCACGCTGGGTCGTGTCATCATGTTCGTGGATATCATCATCATCACTTCTTCCTATCTCGTGCTTCGCAATTGGGAACAAGTGCTTTATGGTTATGTGGTGCTCTACGTAACCGCTTTTTGTATCGACCAGGTTGTGGGTATGCAGCAACGCAATGTGCAGTTCTTCATCATCTCCGATAAGTATAAGGAGATTGCTGAACGTATCGCTGTCTTCCCACATCGTGGCGCAACGGTGATTGAGGCTCGCGGATTCCATACCGGACGCCCCGTGAAGATGCTCTTCATCATGGCTAAGCGCCGTGAGAGTCACGTTATCTTCCAACTTATCGATGAGATTGACCCCAAGGCTTTCGTCACTCAGAGCTATGTACAAGGTGTTTATGGAGAAGGATTCGATAAGTTCAAAGTGCATGGCGGCAAAAAGCCTGCACAACTGAACAACCAGGAATTGGGAAAACTCAGTAGTAATGGTGATTAAATCTGTCTTTTGGGCATTTGTTATGAATGCCCGTTAAGATTCATGTCAATTTTGATATAAGGTGAGAGAGTGCCGATGGCGTTTTCTCACCTTTTTATATATAGGTGTAACTCTATATTTCTTTCTGCAATATTATTCCCCTGTATATATGTGGGCAGCGACTTCTATTCATTGATTGGTTCATACCGTAGCTTCTTTCGTTCCATATTTCTATATGAATAAATGTTAAAAGCAAGAAATAGTGATAAATTTCCTTAGAAAATGTTTTGGCGGTTGAAAGAAAAATATTACCTTTGCACTCGCTTACTAAAAAACGCAGGCCCCCGGGCTTGTGGATATCAGTGGGCAAAGTGATTTTTGAAAGGATATATCAGACAGAGAGACAGTACAGGAAGCGGCGGGGGAGACCCCGCCGGGTAAGAAAGACAGTCCGTCATTCATTTTTTCAGGTGAAGAGACAGCTTCCTGAGGTTTCCGGAGCGTCCTGGTCAGACAGACAACAGCGGCGCGGTTCCCTTACGGGATCCCGCGCCATACGATACTTTACAGTGGAGAGTTTGATCCTGGCTCAGGATGAACGCTAGCTACAGGCTTAACACATGCAAGTCGAGGGGAAACGACGCTGGAGCTTGCTCCGGCGGGCGTCGACCGGCGCACGGGTGAGTAACACGTATCCAACCTGCCCCCAGCCAGGGAATAACCTTGCGAAAGCAAGACTAATGCCCTATGTGTCCCACGCAGGCATCCAAACGGGACGAAAGATT
>JBMNUV010000005.1:0-127965 GCA_050946455.1 Prevotella sp. | reverse complement strand
CCACCTGAAAGGACCTTTTTTGATTAGAGGGGGCTTACTTTTAGAAAAACAAAGCCCGAAGTCCATTTTTACTGGGCTTCGGGATAGATAATTATGCGTTTTTAAGTTTTACCGGACAGCAATAATTAATAATATAGTAGCTGTAAACCTTAGTCTTGCGTCTCATCCTCCGCCGTCAACTTATTCAGAACGTAGCATTGTTTATTTGCGTGTGCTGGCAAGTGGCAACCAATCGGCTGCCACTTGGCACCCGTTGTGGTGGCACTTGGCACCCGATTTGCTGGCACCTGTCAGCACACACAAGTAGAAAGATAGGAGCAGAAAGAGTTAGGAAATAGGAGATAGAATGAGTTAGGAGATAGGAGATAGAATGAGTTAGGAGATAGGAGTTAGGAAATAGGAGTTGCTGCGCACCCACTAAACCTACTGAACCTACTATACCTACTGAACTCTCCTTAGCGATGCAATTATGAATTATGAATTAAAAACAAGGGCGAAGCCAATTATGAATTATGCATTGTGCATTATGAATTAAAAACAAGGGCGAAGCCAATTATGCATTATGCATTAGAAGAGCATTTCTCCCTTATTTCGTCAGCTCGCTGACGGAGATAGTTGCGGAGACCATCGTCGGATAATACGGTGATATCATGAATGAGTCCCAACACAAAACGTCCGATACCCAAGTAGCTCGTCACGTCGGTCTCGAAAATCCAATGGCTGTCATCCTCGCGCCGCAGACAGGCAACTGCACGGGGATACTCCTCATGGAGAAGATTATAGGATAACAGTCCGAGCCGCAAGACCACATGATGCCTTGCCTCTCCACTGAAGTTGAACACATCGGTGTATGGGCGATTGTGGTCCACCTCATGTCCCCACTTCAGATGGTCGGACACAATCACTTCCTCCATGCGCGCCACTTTGAAAGTCTTGTTGCGGTGGGTAGTGATTTCATAGCATTCCACGTCGGTGTCATCGTTAGACAGGGCAAAAGGCTCCACTAACCGATTACTGACTGTCCGGCTGTGGGCAGAGGTATAGTTTTTCAACAGGGCGGCACGCTTATGCTCAATGGCATAGCAAAGACGTTCCACATTTCGTGCCATCCGCTCCTGCAAAGGCTGTCCGGAAAAGATATTGATGTCGTAGAACCTCTCCAACTTGCGCCGCACCGATTCAGACAAAGCCGTGCGGTCGGCGGCACTGGCAAGGCGATAGAGATAGACTGCCTCCGACTCGGAGAAGCTCACGTTGCTCACGAGTCTTTGGAGAAATTCGGAATCAGGGTCGATATAATAGCGGTCACCACGCCGAATGATGGTGAATCCATTGTCGCGCAACAGTGCCAAGTAATAGAACACGCTGCGACGGGTAGTTTCTAAAAAGCGCATCAGTTCCTCAAGCGAGGCTCCGCTTGGAGAGGACAGACGCGTGATGAGATGGATAACACGTGAAGGGGATTGCAGACTCATGAATTAGGAAGGTTAAATTCGGGGAAGGGCAACAACGGCTCATCCTCATGGAGATGGAAACTGTGGCGATGGTAAGGCGAAGGACCATAGCGGTGGAGAGCCTCACGATGACGCTGCGTGGGATAGCCCTTGTTGCTCTGCCAATCGTACATGGGATATTCTTCAGCTAATCGAGCCATGTAGTCATCACGATAGGTCTTAGCCAAAATGCTGGCAGCGGCAATAGCTTGATATTTACCGTCACCTTTAATTATTGTCGTAAAAGGCAGGTCGCCATAAGGGTCAAAGTGGTTACCGTCAATGATAAGCGCTTCAGGATGCACGCTAAGTTGGTCCAGCGCACGGTGCATGGCAAGAAATGAGGCATGGAGGATGTTGATTTTGTCAATCTCCGCAGGAGAAACCTCCCCCACAGCCCACGCCACTGCATCGCGCTGAATTTCCTCGCGAAGGGCGTAGCGCTGGTGAGGCGAAAGTTTCTTGGAATCGTTGAGCCGAGGATTATCATAATCCAGTGGCAGGATGACAGCCGCAGCAAAAACGCTGCCCGCCAAACATCCGCGTCCCGCCTCATCGCAGCCCGCCTCTACCTTATTTATATAATAGTGATTCTTCAGCATAAGATTGTTTACTTATATAAGATAACTGAAAAAACGTCCGGTTATTTTTAGAAGAGAGGAAAATAAGTGGTAAGGTTAGCGAGGACAAGCCCCATCATAGCTCAGCGATGCATGGAGGTCCCGCCGCGATGCATGGAGGTCTCGCGCTCCGCGCGGGACGATATCCGCATATATCCCAAAGATTTTATTACGATTCGCAGTTCCCGTGCAGCAAACCCGAAATCGTAGTACCCGCGATGCACGGAGGTCTCGCGCTCCGCGCGGGACGATATCCGCACCTGCCCCGACAATTATTGCCCAGCGCGACATCCGCATCTATCCCGACGGTTATTGCCCCGCTTCGTAGTTCTCGCGCTCCGCGCGGGAACAGCATCCGCATTTGCCCGACGGCAGTCGTCCCGCGCGGAGCGACGGGACCTCCATGAGTTGCGACAGAACGCCATCCCTACCAAATGAAAACTCAATTACATTATTTCTCTTCGATTCTTGTTCCCGCGCGGAGCGACGGGACCTCCATTCTTAGCGGCGAAACTACGGCTTAGCGGCGGGAACTCTGTAACCAGAATACAGGCGGGTCATCGCTCGGCAATTTAACGAAGAATGAAAGGAAGTGAAACATGAATGCACGGAAGAGGGCTAATTTTGCAAACAGAAAGAAATAACCAACTAACCCCATTCACAATATGGAACGACAAATGACTATCAATGCCCAAGACGCTAAGAGCGGCAAAGGCAAGAGAGAAATGATAAAAAGATTCTGTAACTGGCTGTTGGAGCCTGTAGACTGGCTCACGGAATACTATTCGGGACTCCTTGAGCAGAAGTTGAACCGCCGTCAGACGCTGTGGCTCGTCAACGCGCAAATAGCTCTCATCATGGCGGTCTTTCCCGCCAACCTCAGCCTCGTGGCACGCTTTGTGGGCATGCTCTGGTTTGGCTGGGCGGTGGAAAAGTGCCGCGAAGTGCTCTGACCACAGGGTCAGAACATCTTCGCAACGCGCTCGATACCTTCGGCGAGCTGGTCTATCTCCTCCTTAGTATTGTAGAGGGCAAACGATGCTCGCACAGTACCCAACACGCCAAGACGGTCCATCAAGGGCTGGGCGCAGTGGTGACCCGTACGGACGGCAATGCCGAGTCGGTCGAGAAGCGTACCCATGTCCATGTGGTGGATATTGCCGACGAGGAAACTTACCACAGCATCCTTGTCGGGCGCAGTACCAAAGAGGCGCATCCCGTCAATCTCGCCCAACCGCTTCATGGCGTAGGCTGTCAACTCATGCTCATGGGCTGAAATGTTATCCATGCCGAGCGAGTTGATATAATCAATCGCCACCGCCAATCCGTGGGTAGCCACATAGTCAGGTGTTCCTGCCTCAAACTTGAGTGGCGGACGCTCGAAAGTGGTATGGTCGAAACTCACGTGTTCTATCATCTCTCCCCCACCCTGATAAGGTGGAAGTTTGTCGAGCCAAGATTCTTTACCATACAAAACACCTACGCCCGTAGGGCCATACATCTTATGACCTGAGAAGGCGAAGAAGTCGCAATCCAAATCCTGCATGTCGACTTTGAAATGCGGAGTACTCTGTGCGCCATCCACCAGCACGGGTACTCCGTATTTGTGTGCATAGGCAATCATGTCCTTCACGGGGTTGACCGTTCCGAGGACGTTGCTCACGTGGATAATGGAAACGAAGCGGGTATGCTCATTGAAGAGTTTGTGGTAGGCGTCGAGGTCGAGAGTGCCGTCGTCGAACATGGGGATGACGCGCAGCTTGAAACCGTAGCGCTCTGCCTGTAACTGCCAAGGCACGATGTTGCTGTGATGTTCCATCGCAGAGACGATAACCTCGTCACCGGGATGAAGAAACTCCTGTGCGTAGGTGGCGGCTATGAGGTTGATGCTCTCGGTAGTGCCACGAGTGAAAACAATCTCGGTGGTGCTGCGTGCATTGATAAACTTGCGAACGGTCTCGCGTGCTCCTTCGTGAAGCTCTGTAGCCTGTTGACTCATCCAATGGATGCCGCGGTGGACGTTGGCATTGACGTTGAGATACTCGTCGCGCATAGCGTCGAGCACGCAAAGCGGCTTTTGCGTGGTAGCGGCGTTATCGAGATACACCAGCGGCTTGTCATATATGGTGCGTGAGAGGATGGGGAAGTCGGAACGCACCTTTGATAATTCATAATTCATAATTCACAATTCATAATTATAAACAATGCATAATTCATAATGCATAATGCATAATTAAATTGTTCTGAAGTATTATAGAGTATAACAAGAGAGATGAAGTATTATTGCCTACATGAATAAGCAACACCTACATGAGAAACATAGTTTACATGAAGAAGTCTAGCCAACAAGTTGGGCGAATGCAATTATGCATTGTGCATTTTCATTATGCATTATGCATTGTGCATTATGCATTATTAATTGTGCATTATCTACATAGTTGGCAACCCTCACAGCGGTTGAGTTCTCCGCGGAAACGCTTCTCGACTAAGTAATGCAGACGCTCACGAAGAGGCTCGAGCGATATCTTGTCGATAACCTCTCCCACGAAGGCGAACTCCAAGAGGAGCTTTGCCTCCTTGATGCTGATGCCACGCTGCTGCATGTAGAACAGGGCGGCATCGTTGAGCTGACCCACCGTACTACCGTGGGAGCACTTCACGTCGTCGGCATAGATTTCGAGCATTGGCTGGGTAAACATGCGGGCATCACGCGTCATGCAGAGATTCTGGTTCGTCTCCTGCGAAGTGGTTTTCTGACTGCCGTGGCGCACGAGCACCCGCCCCGCAAAGGCTCCAACCGCCTTGTCGTCGAGTACATATTTATATAGCTCACGGCTCTCGCAATGACCCACCTGATGGTCGATGAGCGTGTTGTTGTCCACGTGCTGATTCTTGTCGGCAATCACACAGCCGTTAAGCTCACACTCGGCGCCCTCGCCCTTGAACACAAGGTCGAGTTTGTTGCGGGTGACACCGTTGTGAAGCGTTATCACATTGTGGTTGCAACGGCTATTGGCTTGCTGATTGACATAGACGTTCGACACCCGTGTATTCTTATAATGGGTCTCTTCCAGACAATAGAGATTCAGTTCGGCATTGTCGCCCACATAAGCCTCAATCACCTGCGTGGTGAGGAAGGGACGGTTGTCGACTGCGTGGTCGCAGAAGAGCAGTTTTGCCTCGGCTCCCTCCTCGAGGATGATGAGCACACGGCGGTTGACCATCAAGTCAACGTCAGAGCGCAGGATGTTGATAATCTGCACAGCGCGCTCCAGTCTGACGTTCTTCGGCACATAGATGAGCAGTCCGTCCTGGGCCAACATCGTGTTGAGTGCCGTCACCGCGTCGTCGCCGGTCTGGGCTATCTTGGCGTAGTACTTGCCAATCAGTTCGGGACGCTCGGCAGCCACCTTGGCGAGAGAGTCAATGATGACACCTTCCGGCAACTGCACCTTGGGCAGCGCCTGACTATAGAACTGGTCGTTGACCATGAAATAGAGCGATGTGGAGAGATTGGGCACATCGCAACGGAATGCCTGATAAGGGTCAACGGGAATGCGCAACCTGTTGAGGTTGAGTCCGTAGTTGGGCGCGAAGAGCGCCTGCATGTCTGTGTACTTATAGCGTTCCACCTTACACGACGGAAATCCCTGCCGCTTAAAGTCATCGAACGCCTTGTCGCGCACCGCATTCATCACCTCCACGGAGTGGGAGCAAATCATCTGGCGGCACTCGTTATAAAGGTCGATATATTGTTGTTCAGCTTTTTGTGACATGGTTTTCGTTTTTATTCCCCATATTTGGCATCTGCCTCTGCCTTAATCTGGTCGTAGCCGTTCTTCTCAATTTCGCGTGCCAGTTCTGGTCCACCCGTCTTGACGATACGACCATTGTAGAGCACGTGAACTACATCGGGCTTAATCATGTCGAGCAGGCGCTCATAGTGGGTGATGACAATGTAAGAAGTTTCTTTGGTGTGCATCTTATTCACGCCATCGGCAACGATGCGCATGGCATCCACGTCGAGTCCCGAGTCGGTCTCATCAAGAATACTGAGTTTCGGTTCCAGCATAGCCATCTGGAAAATCTCGTTGCGTTTCTTCTCGCCACCCGAGAAGCCCTCGTTCACAGAGCGATGAGCCAACTTGGAATCGAGTTCCACCAACTGGCGTTTCTCACGCATCATTTTCATGAACTCGGCAGCCTTGAGGGGTTCTTTTCCTTCATACTTACGCTTGGCGTTGACGGCAGCCTTCATGAAGTTGGTCATGCTCACTCCGGGAATCTCCACGGGATACTGAAACGAGAGGAAGAGTCCCTCGCAAGCGCGGTCCTCGGGTTTCATCTCCAAGAGATTCTTTCCGTTGAATACTACCTCTCCACTGGTGACGGTGTAGAGGGGATTGCCCGTCAACACGGCGCTGAGGGTTGACTTACCTGAGCCGTTGGGGCCCATAATGGCATGCACCTCACCATCCTTCACTGTGAGGTCGATGCCCTTCAATATTTCTTTGCCTGCTATGGAGGCGTGTAAACCTTTGACTGTTAACATACTATTAGAGTTAGGAGATAGGAGATAGGAATTAGGAGTTAGAGTTACCTACTTCGGACCACCGCTCCAACATTGATTTATTTATCAATTATTATATATAAGAATTTATTAATCTATTAATGTATCCATATCGATGAATGGTTGGGAATCTTCGCGAGTGCTGTAGCTCTCAAGTTTTTTCTTAGTAGTGTTTGTGATGGAGACAAACAGTTTCTTGAGTTCTTCGCAGTCAGAGTGTAGGGAGGAGAATTGTTCGGGAGTGATGAAATTTGTTTTCACCAATATCTCCATCCAATAGAGAGTTTCGTCACATTCTCGTAAGCAAATATAGCATTAGGACTGAAAGTCCTTGAGACTTGTTCCGTATTGTGCCTCCGACAAGTTAGCGCCGATGCTTGTACCACTCCGTAGGATTTGATTTGAGATGACGGATTCATGTTGCGTTTCTTGCAGATATTTGGCGAGTCTGACCATTCTTACAGAAAAGTTGATGCACTTATCATAAATGAACTGTCTGAAATTCTCCATCAATCTGTTTCCTTTCTATATTATTAATAGTAACACAACCGCCACTTCCTATAATGCTGAACGCCCTCATCTATATTTTCAGAACACCCTCATCTTTTAAATGCTCGCATCCTTCAATAAATGTTTCTTTGTTCGGACGTCGCAACTACGGCGCAGCAACTCCTATCTCCTAACTCCTAACTCGTCTACCCCACCGTTCCTTCGAGGCTGACGCTCAGAAGTTTCTGTGCCTCAACGGCAAACTCCATGGGGAGCTTGTTGAGCACATCCTTCGCGTAGCCGTTGACAATCAGACCCACAGCCTCCTCCATTGGAATGCCGCGCTGATTGCAGTAGAAGAGCTGGTCCTCACTGATTTTCGAAGTTGTAGCCTCGTGTTCCACGATGGCTGTATCGTTGTGGATATCCATGTAGGGAAAAGTGTGGGCACCGCAGTCGGAACCCAACAGCAGTGAGTCACACGAAGAGTAGTTGCGGGCGTTGTCGGCATTGGCAGTGGCACGCACCAGTCCACGGTAGGAGTTCTGCGAATGTCCGGCACTGATACCTTTGGAGATAATCGTCGACTTGGTATTCTTGCCCATGTGAATCATCTTCGTTCCCGTGTCTGCCTCCTGATAGTTGTTGGTCACAGCCACAGAGTAGAACTCCGCCTGACTGTTGTCACCACGCAGGACGCACGACGGATATTTCCACGTGATGGCGGAACCCGTCTCCACCTGAGTCCACGAGAGTTTGGAGTTGACGCCGCGGCAGTCTCCACGCTTCGTCACGAGGTTGAGCACACCGCCCTTTCCGTGCTCATCACCGGGATACCAGTTCTGCACGGTGGAGTATTTCACCTCAGCGTTGTTCATCACCACGATTTCCACCACAGCCGCATGCAACTGGTTCTCGTCGCGCATAGGAGCCGTGCAGCCTTCGAGATAGCTCACGTAGGAGTCATCGTCTGCCACAATGAGCGTGCGCTCAAACTGTCCCGTGTTGCGGGCATTGATGCGGAAGTAGCTACTCAGTTCCATCGGACAGCGGACGCCCTTCGGGATATAGACGAAGGAGCCATCGCTGAATACTGCCGAATTGAGCGCCGCAGAGAAGTTGTCACTGTAAGGCACGACAGAACCTAAATACTGTCGCACCAAGTCGGGATGATTCTTCACCGCCTCGCCAATCGACGAGAAGATGATGCCCTTCTCCGCCAACTTCTCCTTGAAAGTAGTCTTGACTGACACAGAGTCCATCACCGCATCAACTGCCGTTCCGCTCAGCGCCAACCGCTCCTCAAGGGGAATGCCCAACTTGTCAAACGTCTTTTCAAGTTCGGGGTCAATCTCCCTGTTCTTGGGTTTCTTGGCGAGAGGGTCGGCATAGTAGGAGATGGACTGGAAGTCAATCTCAGGTACATGCACATGTCCCCACTTAGGGACGGGCAACGTGAGCCAGTGGCGGTAAGCCTTCAAGCGGAAGTCGAGCAGCCATTCCGGCTCGCCCTTCTTCTTCGAGATGAGCCTCACCACGTCTTCGTTGAGTCCCTTGGGGATGATATCCGTGTGAACGTCGGTGGTGAAGCCGTACTCGTACTTCTGCTGCGCCACCTTCTTCACATATTCGTTTTTATCTTTCTCGTTTACCTTTAGTTCCATAATTATTAACTTATAGCAAAAGGTGTGCCATTGATTTGTAACAGAGTGTAATTGTAACTAATTTATAGAATATTAAAAAACGGTCAGAAGTGGAAACCCGCTCCCGACCGCTTTTATCTTTGTCCGGTGGCAGGATTGTCATCCCGTGAAGGGAGACAAGCCCGCACCAGTTACGATAGTTTCGTGTGAGAGGAAGCGTCAGAGTTTCTGCTCTACTTCTATCTCAGTGAATGCCTCTAAGATGTCACCTTCCTGAATGTCATCGTAGTTAACAAGGCTGATACCGCACTCCATTCCGGAAGGTACCTCCTTCACGTCATCCTTGTAGCGCTTCAGAGCTTCTATATTGCAGGTCTTCACCACGATACCGTCGCGGACGACGCGTACCTTGTCCTTGCTGTGTACTTTGCCTTCGGTAACAATACATCCGGCAACGGTACCCACCTTGGAAATCTTGAATACCTGACGAACTTCCAACTGGGCTGTGACAACCTCTTTCTTCACCTTATCCAGCATACCCTCCATAGCTGACTTCACATCATCAATGGCATCGTAGATGACTGAATAGGTGTTGATTTCCACGCCGCTGGACTCTGCCAACTTACGGGCAGCAGCCGAAGGACGGACTTGGAAACCGATGATGAGGGCATCAGAAGCATCGGCAAGCGTCACATCGCTCTCCGAAATCTGACCCACTGCCTTGTAGATAACGTTCACTTTCACCTTATCGGTCGAGAGCTTGATGAACGAATCACTGAGGGCTTCCACAGAACCGTCCACATCACCTTTAACGATGATGTTAAGCTCATGGAACTCACCCTTGGCAATACGACGGGAGATGTCGCCCAAGGTAAGACGCTGCTGGGTGCGCAGACCCTGCTCACGCTGCAACTGCTCACGCTTGTTGGCAATCTCGCGTGCCTCCTGCTCGGTGTCAAGCACATGGAAGGTATCGCCGGCGGTAGGAGCGCCATTCAAACCGAGGATGATTGCAGGAGTAGAAGGTCCTGCATCCTCAATGCGCTGGTTACGCTCGTTGAACATAGCCTTGATACGGCCCCAACTGGTACCGGCAATCACGATGTCGCCTTGATGCAGCGTTCCGTTGCTTACGAGCACTGTACTCACATAGCCACGACCCTTATCAAGCGATGACTCGATGACGGTTCCCGTTCCCTTGCGGTTGGGGTTTGCCTTGAGGTCGAGCATGTCGGCTTCGAGCAGCACTTTCTCCATCAGTTCGTCTACGCCGATTCCCTTTTTGGCGGAAATCTCCTGACACTGGTACTTACCACCCCACTCTTCCACAAGCAGGTTCATGTTGGCAAGGTCCTCACGTATCTTATCGGGATTGGCTCCCGGCTTATCAATTTTGTTGATGGCAAACACCATAGGCACACCGGCAGCCTGTGCATGGGCGATAGCCTCCTTGGTAGTGGGCATCACGCTGTCGTCGGCTGCAATGATGATGATGGCAATATCCGTCACCTGAGCACCACGGGCACGCATGGCGGTGAATGCCTCGTGACCCGGCGTATCAAGGAAGGTCACCTTGCGTCCGTTCTTCAGTGTCACGCTGTAGGCACCGATGTGCTGCGTGATACCTCCAGCCTCACCGGCAATGACGTTGGTATTGCGGATATGGTCGAGGAGTGAGGTCTTACCATGGTCCACATGTCCCATTACGGTCACGATAGGCGGACGGCTCACGAGGTCTGCCTCATCGTCTGGCTCCTCGCTCACAGCCTCCTGCACCTCAGCGCTCACGTATTCGGTCTTGAAGCCGAACTCCTCAGCCACGAGGTTGATGGTCTCTGCGTCCAAGCGCTGGTTGATAGACACCATGATGCCCACGCCCATGAGGGTTCCGATAACCTTGTTCACGCTGATGTTCATCATCGTGGCAAGCTCCGAAACGGTCACAAACTCGGTCAGCTTCAGCGTCTTGCTCTGCTTGCTTGCCTCCGAAGCCTGCTCGTTCATCTTCTCCTGAACAGCCTCGCGCTTCTCACGACGGTATTTAGCTCCCTTCTTGTTGAAGTTCTGCTTGTTGGTCAACCTTGCGAGGGTCTCTTTCACCTGACGTGAAACATCCTCCTCGTTGACCTCCAATGGCTTCGGTGGACGCTTGTTCTTCTTTTTCTTGCCTCCGCCCTGATTGTTGCCGCCACGGTCTTTCTTGCTGCTTTGATTGTTCATCTGGTTCACAACGGCGTTGATGTCCACGCGGTCGTTGTTGATGCGCTTGCGCTTCTTGCGCTCACCAGAATGCTGCTGCTTTTTCTCCTCACGCTCACGACGAAGCTCGTCCTTCGACTTCTTCTTGGGACGGGTGCTCTGGTTGATGGAGCTGAGGTCAATCTTACCCATTACTTTCAACTTGGGCGTATTCTGCAGGTCGCGCTCAATCTTGGTTCTGAAGACCGTCGGCTGCGAATCATCCTTCGGCTCAGCCTCTTGATTCTGAGGGGCAGCGGGCTGCGGCTTGGGTTGTTGAGGCGCGGGCTGCGGCTTAGGCTGTTGCTGTTTGGGCTGTTGCGCTTTTGCGGAGTCCTGCTTGGGCTGGGGTTTGGGCTGGGTCTGTTCAGCCTTGGGCTGTGCCTGAGGCTGAGCAGCGGGTTTGGGGGAACCGACGGCAGCGGTCTCCTTACCCTGATTGTTCTGCGAAGGTTTCTTGCCCATCTGACTCAGGTCGATATGACCGAGCACCTTCACCTGCGGAATCTCCGATGTGGGAGCAGCCTGAGGCTTCTGCGACTTAGGACGGCGCTTATCTTTCTTCTTGCTCGAAAGCAGTTGGTCAGCCTTTCTGCGCGTCTCGGCATCTTTCTTGAACGCAACCTCAAGGGCATGATACTGCTCCTCAGTGATTCTGGATGTCGATTCCAAATCCTCACTGAGGTTGTATTTCTTTTTTAGGAATTCAACTGCCGTTTGAAGTCCTATGTTAAACTCACTTAGTGCTTTATTTAATCTGACGCTCATCTAATATGGTATTGTCTTTAATTCTGTTTGTTTTGTTGATTGGGTACTCGGGATTCTCCCAGAGCCATCTGTAATGTTAGTTCTTCTCAAACTCCTGGCGGAGCACTTTCAGCACGTAGTCCACGGTTTCCTCCTCAAGGTCAGCTTTTTCCACGAGCATCTCGCGTGGAGCTTCGAGCACTTGTTTGGCAGTGTCGAGGCCAATGCCCTTGATGGCGTCAATGACCCAACCATCGATAACGTCGCGGAACTCGTCAAGATAGACGTCCTCGTTGTCTTGGTTCTCGTCGTTGGGTACGTCGCGGTAAACGTCTATGGTATAGTCGGTCAGCATACTTGCCAACTTGATATTGGCTCCACGCCGACCGATGGCGAGGCTCACCTCTTCGGGCTTCAGATAGGCATCTGCCTTCTTGTTTGCCTCGTCAATGTTGATGTAGCTCACCTTTGCGGGGTTGAGGGCACGCTGGATATAGAGCACGGGGTTAGAGGTCCACGTCACCACGTCGATGCTCTCATTGTTCAACTCATGCACGATGCCATGCACACGGCTTCCGCGCACGCCGACGCAGGCGCCAACGGGGTCGATGCGGTCGTTGTAGCTCTCCACTGCCACCTTGGCACGCTCACCGGGGATGCGCACCACCTTATGGATGTAAATCTGACCATCGGCAATCTCCGGCACCTCCTGCTCCAACAGTGCCTTGAGGAAGGCGGGGCTGGTACGGGAAATGATAATCTTCGGGTTGTTGTTCTCGTTAGTCACGCGCTCCACCACGGCACGGATGGCATCTCCCTTATGGTAGTTGTCGGTAGGAATCTGCTCGCTCTTGGGCAACGTCAGCTCGTTGTTCTTGTCGTCAACAACCAAAATCTCACGTTTCCATACCTGATAGACCTCACCAGAGATAATCTCGCCCACGCGGTCCTTATATTCATTATATAATGCGTCATGCTCCAGTTCCAGAATCTTTGAAGCCAGCGTCTGACGCAGATTGAGAATGGCACGACGACCAAAGTTGGAAAATTTCACCGGCTCGGTCACCTCTTCGCCCACCTCATAGTCGGGTTCTATCTTGCGGGCATCAGAAAGGCTTATCTGCGTATTATCATCTTCCACATTACCGTCTTCCACAACGGTACGGTTGCGGTAAATCTCGCAGTCGCCCTTGTCAGGATTCACAATCACTGTGAAATGGTCATCAGAGCCATAGATTTTCGCAAGCACATTGCGGAAGCTCTCCTCCAAGACACTTGTCAGAGTGGCTTGGTCGATTTTCTTCTCTTTGTTGAATTCTTTGAAGGAGTCGAGCATACTTATCGACTCTTCCACTTTCTTTGCTGCCATAGCTTATTTGAAACTTATTTGATATTTTGTATATTTCACCTCATTCATGTCAAACTCGTGGTCCACGTCCATCATCTGCGGGCGCTTCTTGCCTTCCACTTTGACTTTCTCCTTGACGGTGACGACAAACTTAGTGCCGTCAACGCTCTTGAGGATGCCGCGCACTTTCTTTCCGTCTGCTGTCAGCACCTCCACTTCCTTTCCAATGCAATTCACATACTGCTGTGCCACCTTAAAAGGTTGACCCAAACCGGCTGAGCCTACTTCCAACTCGTAGTCCTCCTCGTCACGGTTGAGGCGACTTTCGATGTAGCGGCTCAAGTCGGCGCAATCTTCTATCCACACGCCGTCGGCATGGTCT
Source organism: Prevotella sp. (assembly GCA_050946455.1). GTDB lineage: Bacteria > Bacteroidota > Bacteroidia > Bacteroidales > Bacteroidaceae > Prevotella. Next base: position 114,435 of record JBMNUV010000005.1, on the reverse strand, counting down.
ATCTCCACAACGATTCTGTCATCGGGAGTAACCTCTACGTCAACAAGGAAATACTCCTTGTCTTTCAACCACTCTTCTGCTAAACTCTTTACGACGTTTTTGTCAATCATACTAAGCGTTTTAGTCTATAGATAAATAGCTTATTAAAATAAAATGAGGAGCTCTCTGGGAGCCCCTCATTCCACTGAACACTGCAAAATTAATTCTTTTTTCTCATTCCTACAAGTTTTTCTGCGGTTTTCTTTATTTTGCAACTGAAAATTATTGGAGTTGTTGCAGGTCAAAGGAGTTATAAGGAGTCATAGGAGTTAATAGGAGTTAATAGGAGTCAAAGGAGTTATAAGGAGTCAAAGGAGTTATAGGAGCTAATAGGAGTTAGAGGAGTTAATAGGAGTTAGAGGAGTTATAAGGAGTTAATAGGAGTTAGAGGAGTTAATAGGAGTTAGAGGAGTTATAAGGAGTCATAGGAGTTAAGACATTACTGTAGAAGGATTCTGATACCCTTCAGCACTGTTGTCTTTGACTTCTCTGACTCCTTTGACTTCTTTTAACTCCTTTGAAATAAGCAAGTTGAAAACTTGCGAAATTTCAATTGAATTACTTGAGCGTTATTTCCACGATGGTGTCTACTCCCGTTGGAACAGCGGACAAAGAGAGAGTGACGCCTCCTGGACAACGGGTAACACCAACGGGCTTTTTGTCGGTAAACATCACGGCTCTCTTCACGTTCTCCACGGGCAAGAACAGACTCTTGTCCTTCCAGTTGAGGATATGCACGTAGAGTTTATTTCCTTTCTGCGTGGTCACGCCCCAATCACGGGGACTCACCACGCCTCCACGGGTACCATAGATGGTCTCTCCATTGGCACGCAGCCACTTGCCGATTGCCTTCAAACGGTCAAGACTCTCCTGCGGAAGCATACCGTCGGGACGCGGACCGATATTCAGCAACAGGTTGGCGTTGCGCCCTGCTGTGTTGACGAGCAGACGGATAAGTTCATCAGCGGTCTTGTAGTTCTTGTCGGTGATGTCGTAGCCCCACGAGTCGTTCATCGTCTGACAGGTTTCGAGGGGCAGCTGACTGACTTTCTGACCGGATAATCCAGCCTTGTTCTCGCCCGGCACATCGCGCTCGAAGATTTGGATATCCTCACCGGCATTGGGTGCCATGTGATGGTTGTTGGCGACGAGGCACTGCGGCTGCAACCCATGGATAAGGCGGCATTGTTCATCAAAGCGCCAGTCAAACGGTGTGGGGTCGCTGTCGTGGTCCCACCAGCCATCGAACCAAATGCAGTCAACGCGCCCATAATTAGTGAGGAGTTCCGTGAGCTGCTGGTTCATGAACTTCAGATACTCATCGTAGTTCTGCTGGTCTGTGGGACGTCCCAACTTGCGGCCTGTGCGGCCCAAGGGATAGTCCGGCCGGTGCCAGTCTAAATGACTATAATAGAGGTGCAAGGAAATTCCCTGTTTGTGGCAAGCCGCAGCCAAGTCAGCCAAGACATCGTGCTTGTAGGGCGTACCGTCAACGATGTTGTAGTTGGAAGTGGCGGTTTTGAACATCGAGAAGCCGTCGTGGTGGCGGGAGGTGAAGGTGATGTAGCGGGCGCCCGCATCCTTGAAGGCGGCAACCCAACTGTCGGCATCAAACTTAGAGGGATAGAAGCCGTCGGCGAGGTGGGTGTACTCCTGATAGTTGATGCTTCGGTTGTTCATCACCCATTCGCCCTGTCCCATCATGGAATAGATACCCCAATGAAGGAAGATTCCGAACTTCTGGTCTTGAAACTCTTGTTGAGCCTTCAGAATTTCCGGCGAAGGCTGATAGGATTGCGCGCCAGCCGTGGATAGCGCCATCGCAAAGGAGATTGTCAATAGTAGCTTATTCATTATGATTGGGTTTTTGGATTGTCGGAGGACTCGGAGAACTCAGAGTACTCGGAGAACTCGGAGTTCTCGGAAAGCTCTGAGCACTCGGAGTTCTCGGAGGTTTTCCCATTTTGATTACAAAGATAAGGAAAAACCCCGACAAAGCGGAAGAATGGGGATGATTTTTCGGGATGGCGCGACTATTTCTTCAACACCTTATAGGTCTTGCCGTTCTTGCGGAAGATATAAACGCCGGAAGGGGCTGAAGCATAGTTGACGCGGCGACCGGAAAGGTCGTAGAAAGTAACGGGACCGGCAATGTCACTGGCATCAACGGAGGCAATGGCTGTCGGGTCGGTGAGGGTCTGCAGCGTGATAAGATTGGATACGGCGGTCTGCTGATGACCACTCGTGGCATAAACGCGATAAGCATATTGTACACCAGGGCGCAAGCCACTAACCGTCAAAGAGTTGGCTTTACCTGCATCGAGAGTCGTCATGCTCGGCACTGGATGGTTGTGGGGCGAGGTTACCGTGAGCCTCACGTCATCAACACAAGCGTAGCCACTCACCATGCGGTTGAAGCTGATGCATACGGCATAGACACCGGCGAAAGAATAGTTGGCGACGGAGTCTTTGCCTTCGGTGATTTTAAGATTGTCTATGGTGTTCCAATTACCATCGGAGTCAAGCGCACGCACACTCAGACTGTTGCCTGAGCGGTTGCCGCCCCACCAGAATTTCACTCCCTTGATGAGCGAGTCACCTTGAGCCGTGATAAGGAGGGAATCACGGTCCTTGGGCAGACGCAGGGAGAGAACGCCACTCTCGCCGTAATAGTCATGGCAGAAAGAATTTGACGATGACGACCAGCCGACGGGCATGGCGGCATCTTCGTTGGGGAAGCCAAAGCTAAGCGTAGCAGTGCTGTCGAGGACACGCTCAAACACGTTTACAAAGTAATGTTCCGTATTAGGGATGTTGTCCCAATGCGCCACAAAAGAATTGTGGGTGATTTTATCGGGTTTGAGAGCCTTGCATGGAAGCTCCGAGAACTGCAATGGGGTTGTGGTTTGAGACAACTCGTTGCAGGTAGCCATATCTCCGTCGATAAGTGAGCGGAGCTGAAAGTTGTAGCGGGTTTCAGGAGAAAGCCCCGTCAGCGTCAGCACGGTATCGGACAGGTGGTCGTAAGTGACGCAGCCATTCTCTGAGGTGACGATGAGCACATAGTCAGCTCCCTTACAAACGTTGTTCCAAGAGATGTCCATGGAACGACCTTTCACGTTGTTGGCTCGCAGGTTCACGCGCCTACCCGTTCCGTCTGCCTCCTCAGGGGAAGCAGCGTAGCCAAGTTGCGTCGCAATAAAGACAAACGGCAACAGCAAGTACAAGTATTTACGCATGATTGTCATCGAGTCAGCAAAATAAAAGGTTTTATGTAACTAACTCGGCAAAGATACGAAATTATTGGAATAAACAAAATATTATAGTGTTAATTTTCTATGTAAATTTGATAAAATAGTCGCGAATGATAGATTTCATATCCGCTTTAGGTCATCTCAAAATCTGTCTACTCTGGATTGAGCGACAATTGTCGACAAACTTGTTGACAATTGCCGACAAACTCGTTGACAATTGTCGACAAACTCGTCGGCAATTGTCGCGCAATCCAAAACAGCCAGAACCCTGCATATAAACATAAAAATCCCGCTTCAACAGACGAGCCATTGGAGCGGGATATGGGTTGATTTTCCTTGCGGAATTAGAATTACTTCTTCAGCACTTTGAAGGTCTTGCCACCTTGACGGACAATGTAAACGCCGTTAGGAGCGTTGGCGATATTCACGCGACGACCATTCAGGTCGAAGTAAACAGGTGCCTCTCCCTTTTCGCTGTCGATAGACTCGATGCCTGTCGGGTCAGCCAAAGTCTGCACCACAATGAGGTTGGATACAGGTGTGCTCTGGTCGCCACTCACAGCATAAACCGTATAGGAATATCTGTGGTTCTGCTCCAGTCCTGTAACCACATAGCTCGTAGCCGTGCCGGCATCCACATCGGTGTAGCCGCTCATAGGCTCATCGACGGGAGCAATCTGAGTAACGGTCACGTCGTCAAGCACGCCATAGCCAGTATTCTGTGCCTTGATGAAGACAACGCTGACAGCCTTGACATTATCGAACGTGAAGGTAGAAGTAGAGTCTGCGCGTGCCTTCTGGATGGTCAGCGTGTCACCCATCTGTTCCCAAACATTGTTGCTATTGAGGTAACTGACCACAAACTGGTTGCCTGCGCGGCTACCGCTCCAATAGAAAGTAAGGCTCTTAATGAGAGAGTCGCCCACGGCTTCGATGAGAAGCGAATCCTTTTCCTTGGTGAATCCTAAGGCAGGAGGATTTTCGCCAGTAATTGAGGTACGATAGGTCGATGTTGAAGCTGACCATCCTACGGGGAACATGTCGTTGTCTCTATCTGTGAAGTCCTCAGTGACCTCTGTCGTCTGATTGAGCAGACGTTCATTTACGGTCAGATAGTAATGCTCCGTACCGGGCACAGCTTCCCAGTTAGCTGTGAAGCCTGTCGTGGTCGTGTTGGTAGCGGGCAGAGCCGTAATGGTGCGCTCTTGGAACTGCAAGGGCAGCGTTGTGACGGTTGTGGAAGTGGTATCTGAAGTATAGATGCCGAGTATGGCAACCACCTTCAGCGTGTAGGCTGTCTCAGGTGTAAGACCAGAGAGATGCATGGTCGTATCGGTGAGTTCTGTGTAAACGTCATCGCCTAAGACAGAAGATACTGTCAATGTATAGGATTTAGCATAGTTCACTGAGTTCCATGTCACATCCATCGACTTACCCAAGATGTTGGTTGCAATGATGGTATCGGGAGCACCCACTGAGAAGCCCTCGGTCTTGAGCAGGAACTGCATGTCATCGGTGCCGGGTTCCATCACGTCGGCAAAACTGAAGATGGCATCACCCGCCCAGTCTTCAAAATCAAACTGAGTCTTGTTGCTAGTGCCTGGGAAGGGGTCGCCGGAGTCAGCATAGGCTGTTCCGTCAGACTCAACAATGTCGACGCGCTGATGGCTGGTGACATTGTTGACCGTGTTATTCATCCAAATATCTTGGTCGAGGTCGATATGCCATACCAAAAGTCCGTGACCGGGCAGATAGGTATCCCAATTCTTTTGCTGGCGGTTCTCAATGAGGAAGCCCTCATTGTCGTTACCAGGGATGGATACGGCATAGGCAAAGTTGCTGTCACTGAGACAAGGCAGGTTGATGAGCGTGTCGGTGCTTGCCGAAAGCTGTGTAGGCTCCAACCATCCCAACTGTGCGCGCTCAAAGGCTGAGAGCGTGGGCGGGGTGTTCTGATCGTTGTTGTAGGAGCCGGAAGCCATCAAATCCCACTCATTCAACTGCCCTTCAGCATAGCTGTTACTCGTGTTGTAGTGGTCGGCAAAACCGAGCACATGACCAAACTCATGAGCAAACGTACCGATACCGACGGGGACGTTGGTCTGTCCGTTGAGTTCCTGCGACATGGTGTAGCGGTCAACGGTCTTGCCGTTGAACACCAACTCTTGGAGCTGTGAGGGATAGTAAGACAGCAAGTATGAGTATTCATAGCTATGGGGCCAGATAGTATTTGAATAGTAGCTGTCTGCCTCGCCATAACCTGCATAGATGAAGTAGACATTGTCCACCTTACCATCACTGTCGGTATCAAATTCGGAATAATCAATAGAATCGGCAGCAAGCGTAGCAGCCTCAGCCACCAACTCACCGATTCTTTCATAACTATCCTCACCACTGCTGTTGCCACCATAGTAGCTCACATTGTGAGCCACCGTGACAGGGCCTACCAGCACGAAGTCGGGGTCGTACTGACCTACCGATGCCTGATGGTAGAAGTCCCAAACACTACCGGTTGCTTCGCCTTCGGTATAGTTGCGGCCGTTGAGTTTGTTATTCCAGAGGGCGTGAGCCGCATCGTCTCCATCGGTGAATGTCCTGTCAGTGAAATTGATGAGAATCACGAGTGCCTTCACAGTGCCCGTTGTGGGATAGTCGCTGATTTTGCAATCATAGATGTTTTGCATAGAAATCTTGCGAGGTCCGTTAACCTTAGCAGCCTTGGCAGCATTAGCGAGCGGAGCGCGCATGGTCTGGGCTTTCTTCGTCAGTATTTCCACAACGGAGTTCTTGTCAACAGTCTGAAGATAGGCATTGTCGGCAACCGAACGCATGTTGGCATCACGGGCGACAACCCCACTGGAAACAAACAGCCCATTGCTCACCTGGGCATAATCGTAATTGCCAGTGGCATCATTGAATACCAAAGGATAACCATCTGCGGTGTAAGCTAGGTGAGCATACTCATCACCGCGCAACTGAATAGTAATGTAAGTTCCGTCGGCTTGCTTTACCTTGAAAGGCTTCGGGTAAGCCGGGACTGCATAGCTCATCTGTGTAGCCGCCAAAGCAAAGGCGCACAGACAAAGACTTTTTTTAAAGAGATTCATAAGTTTAAACAATAGATTATTTATTTATGATTAGTGTTATTTATTTACCTACAGAGTCACCAACAAGGGTGGAAAAGAGCAAAAAACCCACTCATCAATGAACGGATTCATTGAAGAAGTGGGCTTTCGAATGTATATCATCACAACCGCAGTAGCGGCTGTTCTCTCGTTCACGAATTAATAATTCTCGTGGTCGAGCTCATCTGTGAAACCTTTAGGCTCGTGATTTGCCAAAGGGTCATGATACTCGTCATTGCTGTGCTCTGCGCGACGCGGCTGACGGCGGTCGTTGTTGCGGCGCTCGCCACCCTCGCGGTTGTCGCGGCGCTGACGGCGGTCACCATCACGACGCGGACGACGCTCGCGCTCCTGATAGCCTTCGGGCTTAGGAATGAGCACGCGGTGAGAGAGTTTATACTTGCCCGTCTTGGGGTCGATTTCAAGCAACTTCACCTTAATCTTGTCGCCCTCGTGGATGCCGGCTTCCTCGACGGTCTCCAAACGCTTCCAGTCAATCTCACTGATGTGGAGCAGTCCGTCCTTACCCGGCAGAATCTCTACGAAGCAGCCATAAGGCATGATGCTGCGAACCGTACCCTCATAGACTTCGCCCACTTCGGGAACTGCCACAATAGCCTTAATCTTGGCGATGGCAGCGTCGATGCTCTCCTTGTTGGGAGCCGATACCTGCACATGGCCTTTGCCGTCGCTCTCGTCGATGGTGATGGTAGCGCCCGTGTCTTCCTGCATCTGCTGGATAATTTTTCCGCCCGGGCCAATGACAGCGCCAATGAACTCCTTGGGAATATCGAAAGCCTCGATGCGGGGCACCTGCGGCTTCAGTTCGGGACGCGGCTCGGCGATGCAGTCAGTCAGTTTGCCGAGGATGTACTCACGGCCGCGCTTTGCTTGCATCAAAGCCTCTTCCAGTATTTCAAAGCTCAATCCGTCGCACTTGATATCCATCTGCGTGGCGGTGAGTCCGTCTTTCGTTCCAGTAGTCTTGAAGTCCATATCTCCGAGGTGGTCCTCGTCGCCAAGGATATCGGAGAGGATGGCATACTTATCCTCACCCGGATTCTTGATGAGTCCCATGGCGATACCGCTCACAGGCTTCTTCATGGGAACACCAGCATCCATCAGAGCCAGCGTGCCGGCGCAGACAGTTGCCATAGAGGAGGAGCCGTTGGACTCCAGAATCTCAGAAACCAAGCGCACGGTGTAGGGGAAGTCCTCAGGAATCTGTCCCTTCAGGGCGCGCCAAGCCAAGTGACCGTGACCAATCTCGCGACGGCCTACACCACGCTGTGCCTTTGCCTCGCCTGTGCAGAAGGGAGGGAAGTTGTAGTGGAGCAGGAAACGCTGATAGCCCTTGATGAGCACGTCGTCCACCATCTTCTCGTCGAGCTTCGTACCCAACGTACAGGTAGAGAGCGACATGGTCTCACCGCGCTGGAAAATAGCTGAGCCGTGAGGCATGGGCAGTGGAGACACCTCACACCAGATGGGGCGAATCTCGTCGCACTTACGGCCATCCATACGCTGACCCGTATCCAATACGCTGCGGCGCATAGAGTCGCGCTGCACGTCGGCATAGTAGCGGTCTATCTCGGCATGTTTCTCTTCAAGCTCATCCTCGCTCAAATCAGTGTGGGCAGCATCGTAAGCCTCAACGAATTCAGCCTTGATGTTGTCATATACCTCCTCGCGGTGCTTCTTATCGGCATCAGCAGCCTGAGCCTCAGCATAGCACTTGTCGTAGGTTTCCTTGCGCACCTGCTCGCGAAGTTCCTCGTCGTTGGTCTCGTCGCAGTACTCGCGCTTCTTGTCGGTGCCAAGTTCTTTGGCAAGCTCTTCCTGGAGGATGCACATCGGCTTGATGGCCTCGTGAGCCACCTTGAGAGCCTGGATGAGGTCTTGCTCACTCACCTCATTCATTTCGCCTTCCACCATCATGATGTTGTCCTTTGTGGCACCCACCATGATGTCCATGTCAGCGTCCTTCATCTGCTCGTAGGTCGGGTCTACAACGTATTCGCCGTTGATTCTCGCCACGCGAACCTCAGAGATGGGGCACTCAATTGGAATATCTGAACAAGCCATGGCGGCAGAGGCAGCGAAACCTGCGAGAGCATCGGGCTGGTCAACGCCATCGGCTGAGAAAAGAATCACATTAACGAAAACTTCGGTGTGGAAATCTGAAGGGAACAGGGGGCGGAGTACGCGGTCAACAAGACGAGAAGTAAGGATTTCATCGTCATTGGCTTTACCTTCACGCTTGGTAAAGCCACCAGGGAAACGACCTGCGGCAGCGTACTGCTCGCGATAATCAACTTGCAGAGGCATGAAGTCCGTACCTGGGACTGCCTCTTTAGCAGCACAAACAGTAGCGAGGAGCACTGTATTGCCCATTCGGAGCACTGCTGAGCCATCGGCCTGCTTGGCTACTTTTCCAGTTTCAATTGAGATGGTTCTCCCATCAGGCAATTGAACGGTCTTTGTAATTACGTTCATCTAAAAATAAAATCTTATTGTTTTGTCTGCGTCTAATATTAAAGCATCGTGCAAAGTTACTTTTTTTATAGGAAAGCGACAAATAAAAACGCCATTATTTTGTTTTTTTTAGAGAAAAGACTTATGAAGTTGGGTTTTAGGCGGTTGCGCTACTCTCTTTCATTACCTTCCGGTCCATTAAGCTCATCGTCGTGGAAATATTTCCACAGCGGCGCCACCATAAGCGCCTGAAAGAACTTGCCTTCGAGCAACATGCGGCGAACCTTCGCTTTGGGCACCCGCATATACTCCAAATCCTCCGTTGCATCGAGGTTCTGCTTTCCGAGCTTCTCCACGCCACGGGCAAGAAAGCAGTGGCAAAGGTTGGTCATCGTCGACGGGTTGGGCGAAAGCGTCATCAGTTTGGTCCATTTTCCTCCGCCGAATCCCGTTTCCTCCATCAGTTCACGCTGGGCGGCGTGGAGCGGGTCCTCACCGCATTCCACTACTCCGGCGCAGATTTCCGTGGACACGATGTCTAAGGCATGGCGGTACTGCCGTTCCAAAATGAGGCAACCATCCTTGGTCTCGGCGATAACGTTCACCCAGTCGGGATATTCCAGCACGTAGTATTCGTCGTTCTCGCGCCCGTCGGGCAGTCTCACCCGGTCCTTTCTTGCCGTCAGCCACGGTCTCTGAATGAGATATTCCTTCGAAACCGTTTGCCACATCAGTTCCTTGTCTGTTTTCATTCTTTTGTTTTTTAGATTAACGGCAACAGGGTGGAAATATTGCAGACCGACGAACGAAGATGGAGCTGACCTCTCCGAGCTGTGGCTTCTTGAAAAGTCGGAGAGCAATGGCAACTTTTTGAGACAATTCTTTCGGAATCCCACCAATAAATATTATCTTTGCAATCAGAATCTGAAACATCATCCTACAGATAACAATAATAAAATGAAGATAAGACATTCGGCACTCGCAGCCATTGCGCTGTTGGCTATTCTCGCGCTGGCATCGTGCAGCCAGAAGAAATTCAAAATCAGCGGTAATATCACAGAAGCCAAGGACTCCCTACTCTATTTGGAGCACATGAGCTTGGATGGTCCCGTGGTCATCGACTCCGTGAAACTCGGCGCCGACGGTGCCTTCTCATTTGAGGAGAACGCCCTCGACACCATCACGCCTGAGTTCTATCGGCTCCGCATCGCCCGTCAGGTAGTCAATATCGCCATCGACTCCACGGAGCAGGTGGGTGTGAAAGCCGCCTATCCCACGATGTCTGCCAACTATGAGGTCAGCGGCAGCGATGAGTGCAAGCGCATCCAACAGTTGGCTTATATGCAGATTACGCTGCAGAACCAAATCAACGCCGCCGTCCAAGACCCACATCTCGGCGTGGAACAGGTGGAACAGGTGATTAACGGTTATCTGCAGAACTACAAGCAACATGTGAAAACCAACTACATCTTCAAGGCGCCCATGCTGGCTTCCAGCTACTTCGCGCTGTTCCAGACTTATACGCTCGGCGGGCGGCAATGGCTCATCTTCAATCCTTCTGCCTCGAAGGAGGACGTGCAGGTGTATGGAGCCGTGGCAACAAGCTGGGACACCTACTATCCCGGTTCGGAGCGCGGGCTCAACCTCCACAACATCGCCATTGAGGGCATGAAGAACATTCGGATTCTCAAGGCGGAAGAAAAGAATGCAGAGATTGACGCGTCGAAGGTTTCGGTGACAAACCTCATCGACATCTCATTACTTGACAACAAGGGCGTGACGCGCAAGCTGTCGGACCTGAAAGGCAAGGTGGTGCTGCTCGACTTCCACCTCTTTGGCGGCGAAAACTCTCAGCAGCGCATCATGTGGCTGCGCGATATATATAATAAGTATCACGCGCGTGGATTTGAGATTTATCAGGTCAGTTACGACGACAATGAGCACTTCTGGAAAACGCAGACTGCAGCCCTGCCGTGGATAAGCGTGTTCCGTGGTGACGGCAGCAGCAACGCCGACACTTACGTCAACGCCACCGGCAATCAGTTGCCGTGTATGTTCCTGCTCGACCGTGAGAGCAACGTCATCAAGGGTGCTCAAGATTTGACTTCCACCAAGGCTGTGGATGATGCCATCAAGGCTGCACTATAAAAACCCAATATGATTGCCGCAAGCAGAGACACCATGAATTCTCTGCTTGCGGCATGACAACTACTAACTCACAATATGCATCCATTAGAGAAATTCAAGTACTGTCCCGTTTGCGGCAGCAAGCATTTTGAAGTGAACGACTTCAAAAGCAAGAAGTGCGATAACTGCGGCTTCGAATATTATATGAATCCTTCGGCGGCTGTGGCTGCGTTCATCATCAACGACAACAAAGAACTGTTGGTGTTGACGCGCAAGAAAGAACCGGCAAAGGGGACACTCGATTTGCCCGGTGGCTTCTGCGACATCAACGAGACACTTGAACAAGGGATTGTGCGTGAAGTGGAGGAGGAAACCGGACTGAAAGTGGACAAGGCTGAATACCTCTTCAGTTTCCCCAACAAATACCGCTATTCTGGGATTGACATCCCCACATTGGATGCTTTTTTCCTTTGTCACATCAGCAACTTTGGTCCGCTTCATGCGATGGACGATGCGGCAAAGGCACAATGGATACCCCTCAGCGACATCCACACCGAGCTCTTCGGTTTGCGCTCCATCCGCCAAGCCCTCTTTGAGTTCATGGAAAAAAAACTATAAGAGTTAGGAGGGATATTCAGTTAGGAGGAATATTCAGTTAGGAGTTAGGAGATAGGAGATAGGAGTTGCTGCGCCCAACACGAGGGTGAAGCCAATTATGCATTATGCATTGTGCATTATGCATTATGCATTAAATTAGGGTTGCGAAGCCAATTATGAATTATGCATTGTGCATTATGCATTAAATTAGGGTGCGCAGCCAATTATTATGCATTGTGCATTATGCATTAAATTAGGGTGCGAAGCCAATTATGCATTATGCATTATGAATTATGAATTACATCGATTTATCATTCGCGATAGTCAAAGTTTCCAGTCTTCCTCAAAGAACCAACCCTTGGCATCACCAAATTCGTCGTCGTCACTTCCTGTTTGGTCTGTGCCACTAATACCAATGTTACCATCCTGAGTTGTTTGACTACTACTATTTGTAATTTGTGTGCCTTTAATAGAATCTTTATTAGAACCAGCAAGCATTTCTTGTATTACGGTCTCAATAGTATCACTTAAAGGCCTGATATATATTTTCTTCATCTATCTATTATCAATGGCAACCGGAACAGCGGGGCTCCGGCTGCCTTGTTTGTTTTTTATTTAACGACTATCTTCTTGCCCTGGCAGATATAGATACCTGTGGGAAGGCCAAAGGTGTTGTTGTCGTTTCTCACCTTTTCACCCTTCAATGTGTAGACACCATCCACATGAGCACTGGTCTCGGTGTTGATGTCCTCAATAATCTGGTCGATGCCGGTCGGCATGGCGTTCTCGTCATTGTCGTTGATAGTCCAACCGTTGAGGAACATGTACTTGGCCTCGCTGGTCGAAGCCTTCGGTTCCAACCAAGCATTGAAGGCCTTCATCTTTCCAGCCGTCTCAGAAGTTCCGTCCTTTGGAGCCACGCGGACGAGTCCGCCCTCATCGTGGGTTGTTCCAGCGGCATCCGTCACAGGACTGCTCGACATGTAGTAGCTGTAGGACTTCATCGGGGTCTTCTGGAAGCAACCACGGAAGTTGTAGACGTAAGCGTTGGCATCCAAAGCATTGTTGCACTCAACAGTCATTGGCTCGATGTTCGCCTCCAGAGAAACGTGTTTGATTTCCACGCTTGTTCTGTCCTGACCATCAGTAAAGGCAGGTTTATGAAGTAGGGACGTCCCGCCTCCAGCAACTGGTTGACGTGCATGGTAAAGTGGGCCCAGCCCTCATGACCCTCGCTGTTCATCACAGAGTCGAAGACTATCACTTGAGCATCATTGCCAAAGATTTCATGCACCTTGGTCTCGGTCATGGAGAACGGCAGACAGATGCTGGTCCACTTGCCGTTCTTGAACGAGCGGTTCAGCGTCACATTGGTGAAATTGATATCCGCGGTCGGTGTGGTGTAGGTCTCGTTGTTGGAGAGCGTTACCGAAGCGGTCGTACCACATTCGTTCTGATAAACCTGTTTACCATTGACCGTAGCATCTGTTCCCGGCTCAGGCATATTGGCAAAGCACTGAGCCATGGTCTCAGTCTCATCCTCATTCATTTCCATACTGGTGTAGACGGTGTTTTCATCCTTAATCGGACACCACTTCTCCAACTTCTGGTCGAGGTTGAAACCAACGGGGATGAAAGAGAATCCGCAGAAGCCCAACTTGGAACCAGTTACATAGACGTAGTAGGTTTTACCGGCCTTCACGTCGAAGGTGTAGCGCACGTAGGCCTTGGTAGGAGTGACGAAAGAGCCATCCTGCAGTTTGATAATCTCCATGGCATCGCCTACACTCTTGCTTTTCCAAGCGGCTTTAATGTCGGTCTCCTCCTGCTTCTTCTGTTCGTCGGTAAGGAACTTCAAGTTCGTCCAGTTATCAAATTTGAATTCTTCGCCCAATTCATTAAACGACGAACGTATGATACCCAAACTATAATAGTTCTTGTGTGAATTATCAGGATTATCCAAGATATCGCCAATCTGACTCCAATCCAAATCACTCGTGGTCATATCTACCGGCTTACCCGTCTCATCCACGATGTAGCATGCACGGCGGCGCAACAAGATGGCATCGTTCTTACGCTTGAGCTTGTTCCAGTGGTTCACGTCGGTCATACCATTTTGCAGGATGTAGACCATCAAGGTACCGCTCTCCTCAGGTTCAAACTTCAGATAAGCCCCACGTACAGGCAGGCTGAATGTGTTACGCACTGGAGTCTTGTCCCAACCGACAACCTTTTCATCCGTAGGATTCTGCATGCCTGAGCGCACGTAGGAGAAGCCATCTATGGCAGAATGGTCACGTCCCACCGTATCATGTTGGGCTACGCCCCAGTCATCCTCAAGAGCAAGTTCAGCATTGCTAAGATTGTTATTCTTAAAATAAGGATTCTCCTGGGTATCCTTGTCCCAACCGCCGAGCGTCATCCAAATACGAGTGGCGATGTTGGTGGTGGTTCTGCGGTCACCGGGGACGAGAACATCTGTTTTGGAAACCATGTAGGTAGGAATCTGTCCTACTTTCAGAAGGAAGTGGGGCACACGGGCCACTTGGCGCACGTTTCCGCCCTCAGTAGTAGCAGGATATTTGATGCCCTTCACTAGACTGCGGATTACAGCTTTGCCGCGGGAATGAGCCTTGACTTCGCCCGTCGATTCGTCCACAGAAGCAACCGTTTTATCGGTTGTCCAATTTTCATCTTCAGCCTTTGACGAGTAGAACTTCACCTGATCATCAGGCGTTACCAACAGATAGGGCAGCGAACCTGTGTAACCGTTCATGTAGGTCTTACCAAAAGAATAGGGCTGGGTGGCGTAGCGGGTACGCACGAAGCCGGGTTTGAAGAGCAGTCCGTGAATGCGGAGCGAAGTACCGGTACTATATAAATAATAGGTATGTCCTGCCATAAGGGCGAAACGGAACTCGCGGTCACCAGCCTTAGCGGTGATGTTGTCCTTAGCGGAGCTGACGATGATATCTGTTTGGTTATTTTTGTCATCACCTAAAGATGCGTCATAGAGCACATAGTTGGCGGTGTAGGTCTGTCCACCCAACTTATAGGGTTTCGAATTGCGGTCAATGGTCAGGAAGCCATTCGTCGTGGGCTGCAACTTGAGGAAGCCGCCCGAGAGAGGAATCTTGTGGTCGGCATCAGGAACTGTAATGGCATGTTTGGTGCCGTCGGCATCGGTAGTCAGACCGAACACGGCAGGACCCGTAACGGTGACGAAGCGGAGAGACGTTGTCTCGGTTGTGCCGTCGTTTCTCACATCTTCAACTTGAGTTGTACCATCAGCATTAAGCGTGTTGCGGTCCACGTTATCGGCCTCAACCGACCAGTCGTCCACTACGCCATCCTCAGAATACTGAGCCTCGTCGGCGCTACCGAAAGTAACGTTGAGACCTGGCATTTCATTGAAGACCATGGCTCCGGGATGTACCTTACCACCTGATATGAAGTGGAACTTACCCATGCGAGTGTTGTAAGAAAGCTCGGCATTGGCATTCGGCACAAAGCGATGGTCGTCGTTGCCATTGTTGTAAACTGTGGAGTTGTAATAATCCTTATCGTAGATGATTTCGTAAGATGCCTGGTTGTTGGTCACCTCCACCTCATAGCTGGCTGTGTCTTTGTCAGCGGTCACATTGTAGTATTCCCAGTTCTTCTTCGTGGCATCGTCGGTCTTCTTCGTGGCGAACACATCCCACTTCACATCGCCGACGTTCTTTCCGGTCATGGTCTGCGAATCCTTATCGTAGCTAATCACACCGGTAGAACTGATGACTGAAGCGGAATCGGTTACAGCAGTGCCTCCCTGGGTGGCCTCCTTGAATTTGAAGGTGATGTTATAATACTTCGTGATATCCTTGCCGAACTGATCGTAGACAAACACGTCCGGTTTAGGGATGACGCTGTTCACATTGATGACGTTCTTCGGGGGAATCACCACCATGTGGATGGACTCTATCTCATAAATATTGTAGATTACGGTTTGTGAGCTATCTGCCACATCCCAACGCACGTAGTTCCAAGGACATATAGTGTAGCTGAGGGGCACCTTACCCTCACCGTGGAAAATAATCTTGAAGAGGTCGGCTTCCTTGTTAAAGCCATTACGCGAATAGTAACGCGTACCAGTCACCAACTCTTTCTTGATGGTGCCGTCGGCCTGAGGCATATCCACATACTGCTTTTCGTTTCTCTTAATAAAGTCTTCTGGGATGTTCTGCATCTCTATCCTCACTTGGCCTTTGAGATTTTCATCGGTCACGAGCGCATTGTCGGCAGTGGCGGAATCTGCATAATTGGTTTTAAATTTATCCCAACTGTAGGCGTCTGGCACAAAGTAATAATAGTAAAAGCCGTCGCCTTCAAACTCGTGGAGCACGGTAGGCTCCCCATCACCGGGCGTGTATTTATTGTCGAACACACCAGTGATGGTGAAGCGGTTGTCTGGCGTAATGGCATAGTTGCGTGCCACCTTGATGGAGTTGGGGTCTGGTTCAAACACCAAGTCGGGCACACGCTTGTGGTTGTGCAAGATGTATTGGTTGGACTGAATTAAGTATTTGTTTTCGTTCTTTCCGTAGTCTTTCTCGATACCGTAAAGCATTCCCTTTACCTCATAGGTAGAATCGGGGTAGGGAATCACACCAGCATAAATCTGGCCAAGGCTCCAATCGTAGATTGTTGCCTTACAAGTGATAAGATAGTCATCGGGGCACTCGGCGCAGTATGCGTTGTCCTTACCATATATATAAGTCGTCTCGTAGTTGGGATGGGCTACTAAGTCAACGTTATTATACTTTTCCAGACTGTCGAGGGGATTGTCGGAATAGTTATAGTATACACTCTTATTCTCCACGGGTTGGAAACTAAAGCCACACTTGTCTGTATAGTCGATACCGTTTTCGTCCACCACCTGTGGGTCCAAGGGGTCGAAGTTCTCCGGCACCTTATATTTATCTTGCTCGTGCTTGGGGAATTTCAAATAAAGGTACTTAGTCTCATTGGTGATGTTCATCGAAGTCAAGTTCACCCGCGTGGAAACGGTCTTAGTACCGTACGACTCTGTATTGCTAGGCGTGGCAGTGAAGGTGATATAGAGGTCGGTGGCGTCAGCGGGCAACTCCTTGTAATTGCGCGAGATGGACCAGTTGTCGCTACCGGAATTCAGATTAAAATATTGTTTGGCATTCTCCGAGAGAGCGGCAGTGTAGGTAAAACTGCTCGTCACGTCTGTGGTGACAGTCTCAAAATCGTAGGTCACCTTAGGTTTGTTGACTACGACGGTAGTTGAAACCAACCATCCAGGCTTCGTTGTCGTGTTGACAGCAATCGACTTCGTGGGTGCGTCTTCAGAAGAGAATTTGTTCTGACCACTCTGCAGGGTGAACACAAAGTTATCGGGCACGTTGATGGTGATGGTGTACTGTGCCGACACTTCCTCGTAATCATTGGCATACTTGTCAGCAGGCGTAGCATGGGCAACAATGGTCACTGAACCGCTCTTGTTACCAATGGTTACATCCCCAGTATAGGTATTGAGCACCGTACCGGTAGTCTTGTCTGTAAGTTTGTACTCGTCGCCTACTGTGACAGTATCAATGGTGTATTCGGTGCCTTCTGAGAAAGAATAGGCAACGACATACTTGCCTTTGCAGGACTTGCCGTCAGTGTTTTTGATGGTAAACGTAGGAATCTGGAAAAACTCCTGTTCTATCTCCGCCGTCTTCGAGATAGGAGTGAAAGCTGCCGTCGGTTTTATCTTTTCATCGGCAAATGCCGACAAAGACAGCATCCACACAAATAGTGTCACGAGCAGCGTGATGCGCATCAGTGACGGCATACCCTCCTCTTGACGTTTTTGTAAAATAGAGAACATAAACATATTATTTTTTTTATTATTCCAGGTAACAGCCAGCCGCTAAATACGGCGTGAAACGAGATTGATTCTTAATAAGAAACGTTTGTAATGTGGTCGGTGTCGGAGCCGGCAACTAACGGCCATAGGTTGTCGTATTAGAAATCAATGAGTAAATCAAGTTGTACAATAGCTTTCATTATTCAATCTCGTTTGATAGATGTTTTTCCACTTATTTATATATGAATCCACTTTAAGAAATGGTTATTGTTAATTCTATATATGACCGAGACCGGTTTTCAATCCGGAATCGGCAGATTCTCAAAAGTCCAGTAACTGCCTGGATAAATGTCGTCCAAACGACTTCCGAAGGCCTTTCTGGCTCACTCATTGGCGTCTCAGAGGCCAAGATTCGCTCTTTGACTTGATTTATGCCATTTTGTGGTCACTCAGGATATGCGGTATTCCTTCGCCTGCTCTCTAGTAATCTGCTTGAAGCACTTCCCGAAGAGGTCTTTCTGGTGCTCGTCGTTATACTTTGTCAGGACACGACAGAAACCATAGTATGTGGTGATGGACGGGCATTGATTATTGAGGTGGAACATCCCAAGGGCAACACGGAAGAGGAGGTTGAAACGGCACTGCTCGTAAAGATTCTCATCGTTGCATCCGCATTCCTCCTTCAGTATGCGCATGGCTACGAGAATACGGTTGGGCATTAGGAAGGCCATTGAAGTTGTTGGTGTTGTCATCCGCAAAGAGAGGATTGAAGATTTCCTCATCGACTTTGGATGAAACCTCACGGAAAAACTTGTTGTGCCATGCGTTAGAGTCTTCGTATAGGTCTTTTTCGCGACCGCACATCAAATTTGACTGCGAACTGAACATATCGTGCGCTTGTGGATTTGGCTTTTCTTGAACATCTGAGTAGTGTGACTTGGTTGTTATTCACTGTTCAAATTAACAAAGAAAAGCACTAAATGGCAAAATTTTCAAAGAACGATTAAATGGTTAAAACGTATATTCCATAAATGTAGACTCTTCTGAGAGTTTTTACAGTAGGTCAAATATGCAATACATAGAAACAAGGATGAAGCAATTAAAGATAGCAAACTACAGATAATGTTTGGAGCATTACAACCTATGAATGCAAAAAATTTTGTGCTGCAAAGGTAAGCATTATTTTTCTTATAGGGGCATTATCACACTGAAAATATGTTAACAAAAAGAAAATTCTTCTTAAACGACAGCCGTCTGTTGATTGAACGCGTAGGAAAAAATGGTTAACTTGCATCCTTTTGCGTGCGATGCAGACACAGCTACACCGTTATTTCCAATCACAACTGGCAATCAGCCCCCTACGCACAACTCCCAGCTCAGAGCAAATTTCGCACTGGCATCGTGCAGCCAGAATAAGTTCAAAATCAGCGGTAATATCACAGAAGCCAAGAACTCCCTACTCTATTTGGAGCACAATTATGAATTGTGAATTGTGAATTATGAATTGAATAAGGGTGCGCCAGCCAATTATGCATTGTGCATTAAAAAAGGGGGTGCGCCAGCAAATTATGCATTATGCATTGTGCATTATGAATTAAAAAAGGTGGCGCCAGCCAATTATGCATTATGCATTGTGCATTATGAATTATAATTGTGAATTATTGATTGTGGTTTTTGCTTTTTTCTGATACTCTGAAGGCGTCATGCCATACATGCGCTTGAAGGCGCGGATGAAGCTGACAGCATTTTTGTAGCCGACATCCTCATAGATGGCTTGTATGGTCATGTTGCCGTAATGCTCCTCATCCGAAAGCCGACGGGTTGCCTCACGGAGACGGTACTCATTGAGAAGCGTCTTGAAATTCATGTTGAAATACTCGTTGATAACCTGTGAGACGTATTTCGTATTGGAACCGACAGCGTCGGCGAGCTTCTGAAGACTGAAATCGGGGTCGCTGATGGACGTGCCATCGTTGAGCACATCGTTGATTTTAGCCAACAACTTTCTCATCTTCTCGCACTCTGGTCCATCCTTGACCGCAGGAGTTCGCTCTTTGACTGTGCTGACTGTCTTGGCGAGGATGTCACGGTTCTCCTCCAACAGTTTCAACTGTCCCTCGTTCATACGTTTGTTGTTCCGGAACACCATGAAGAACAGTATCACCATGAGCGCGATGAGAACGCCAAAAATCACCACGATGAGCGTCAGATGGTTCATCGAAGAGGTGAGGCTGGAAATCTGTTCCTCGTTCTGCGAGTTCTCATATTTAAAAAGGTCAGTGGAGGCTGAGGTGAGATTGGGTAGATTGTAGACAGAATCCGCCGTCTCATTGTATAGTTGTCGATAGTGCTGCGCATTGACGCTGTCGCCCACCTTGCCATAGGCATCGGCAAGCATCTGGCACGCATTCGCCAATAGTTCCATGCTGCCAATCTTCCGCGACTCCTTCTCGCACTCCAATCCATAGGCGATAGCCTCATCGTAACGCCCTGTCTCCACGAGCAGGTTGCCAATCTCACTTCTCAAGTTGAGCGAATAGATGGGTGCCATCTTATTGCTCTCAGCGAATTGCCAAGTCTTCTTGAACTGCTTCATCGCCTCATCATATTTCTTTTCGGCTTTGAGGATGCGCCCATAGTTATACATTATGTAGTAATCGTTGTCAACCGTCAAACCCTCTTGAGGTAATTGGCAAAGGATATCATAGTATATTCGCGCGTTTTTCGGGTCATTGAGCCTACAATAAGTGGCGATGATATTGGTCAGATAAGATGATTGTATCCGAACGTTATCACCATCTTTCACCTTGTCATACCCTTTGAGCAGATAGTGGAGGGCACGCGTATAGTCGCTATAGTTGAAATAGACATTGGAGATATACCCCACGCTCACCACATAGACACGGTCATTATGCTCCTCCTGCGCCTTCTGCATAGCAAGGGTGTAATAGCGCATTGCCTCGGGATAGTTTTCCACTTTATAATACTTATTGGCGATATCGAGTGCGTCATTGGCATTGATATCGCCGCTTCCCATTGCGCTAATGTTTGCAAAAAACAACAGACAAATGGTAAATATTATTTTAAAGCCATGTTTCATAGTGATAGCATATTCACTTGCAAATATAGCAAATAATCTTGTTTTTTGCCAAAAATACGAATAAATTAAAAGAAAAACTTGCTTTTTAGAGCTTTTTTATATTACAATTCTTGAAAAGTAAGAAAGTTAAAACCTTCAATCTGGTTTCTTTTATTTTATTATCTTATATTTGCAGCGTTGACAAAACCTTCTTTAACTAAATCATTGTTGCACATGAGACGAATTTTACTCTGTTTAGTCTTCACATTAGGAGCTGTTTTGGGAAATGCCCAAGAAGTCACAGAAGCTCCAACCCGTAATGTCCTTTTGGAAGTATTTACGGGCATCACTTGCGCTTGGTGCCCCGAAGGCGACGAGGTCTCGGCTCAATTGGCGAAAGCCTATCCTGACCAAGTATTTGTAATAGATGTGCATGCCGGTTACATGGCTAACCCCGGTTCGGGAGGTCCCGACTACCGAACGGCACAAGGCGACTCCATCCATGACTACTATGCTGAATTGAATGGAGGAATCGGATATCCCAGTGGCTTGCTCAACCGCAGGCAATGGGGTTCTTGGCTGGTAGACCGCAATTATTGGGGAACCATTGCAAACGTTATCATGGCTGAAACCTCTCCCGTTGAATTGAACGCTACTGCACATTATGACGGCAGCAACAGCCAACTCACCGTCAATGTCGAGGGCGAATATCTTACCGACACGCTCCAAGGCACTCAGCGTTTGGCTGTTGCCCTGACTCAGGACGGAATCATAGGACCGCAGAATGGTTCTCTCCAAGGCGAAAACTACGTTCACAACCATGTGCTGCGCACTTATCTCACCTCTGTTTATGGCGATTCCATCGGTATTCCAGCCAAAGGAGAAAAGTTCCAACGCACCTATACTTATACGGTTCCTGAAGATTACAAAGAAATCACGGTGATGCCCGAGGATTTGAATGTGGTGGTCTTCTTAGCGGATAACAACAAGCAAATAGAACAGGTTGTGGCTGTCAAGCCAACCATTGAGAACTATGCAGAAACGTTAGCAGGTCAACTGTCGGAACCGGATATTCCCATCGGCAACCGCTATGGCTACAACTTCTTTGAAGTGAACCTCAAGAACAAGTCGGTACAGCATCTTACCTCTGCCACGTTTGAGGTGACGGTAAACGGCGAAACCGCCGAAAAAGAAGTGAGTGTGGACATTGACCAGTTCGCAACCAAACAGGTAACGATACCCGCTACCTACACTTATGCCGAGAAAGGAAAGACGAAATACAGTCTCATCCTGACCAAGCTCAATGGTGAGGAAGTTGAACCCGACACGCTTTCCGGTTCTTTCTCAACACCAAAGACTGTTGGCTCAACCATCTACATACAGATGATGACTGACTATCAGGCAGCACAAAACCATTTCTGGCTGAAGGATGCCGACGGCAACATGCTGCAAGAGTTCGGACCCTTTGAGGACGGCAATGCCGCAACCTACTACGACACCATCACTGTGGAGGACGGCAAGACCTACTGTCTGGAAGTGACCGATTTGATGGGGGACGGGCTCAACGAAGGTCAGCGGGGCGGTCTGATTCTACATTCGGCACAAGGCACGCTGATAGACCAATTCTATCAAATCACAGGCTATGGCACACGCTCATTCTTCATTGTGGACGATGCCACGGCAATAAGAGAAATAAAGCCCATTTCATCGGAAGAATCCGTCAGCATCTATACCCTTGACGGACGAAAAGTGAACGCTGCCGAACAACGGGGTGTATATATAATGAAAGAAGGAAATCAAACAAAGAAATTTATAAAACAATAAAAACTTGTATGCTTATGAAACAGATTTTACTTTCGCTTGCGTTTGCGGCAATGATGCCCATCGCAGCCAATGCCCAATGGATTAGTGACACGGGTAATGGTATCAACATCTGGCCCAACGATCTCACAAACTACGGATATAGCGTAGCAACCAACTCTGAGGGCTATACCTACCGCTTTGCACACGGTGTATTTGCTGAAACCAGCACGGACGGAGAAACCACTGCTTATTACCCCATGTATATCCAGATTATCCGCCCCGATGGAACGTTTGTGTTTGAAAGCACTGAAGGTGAGGAAGTCTGCAGCGAGCCCAACATCTCTTATACGATGGTGAACCAAGACATCGCTATCGCCAACGATGGCAGCTGCATCATCTCGGTGAGCGATTGCCGGAAGGGGGACAACCTGACCTATACTATCTACCGAATTGACCAACAAGGCAATATGATGTGGAATGGAACAACCCTCCACAACGGTGTGGCACCCACTAATTCTGCCGCAATGAAAATCGTTCCCACTGCTGACGATGGTGCCGTTTTCGCCTATGAACTCTTTGGTTCCTACGATGAAACTACTCCCACAAAGATTATCTTGGAGAAACTTGACAAGGACGGTAACACGGTGTGGCAGGACAGTATCTCCTCAAATGAGGAAAACACTTATCCCTATCTCGTTGACGCCGGTGACAACCAGACGCTTCTCGTTTGGGCACAGGGAGCCAACCAGAACCTCAAATGCCGCCTACTCGATTTCGACGGCTCGTCAGCTTGGGGCGAGGATATGGCGGTTTACTCTGGTGGATTCTCTTCCAATCCGCTGTGGACGATGATGAACGTTGTGAAGGCAAAGGACGGCGTGCTCATAGCATGGTGCGACCCCGACTTGAACAACGGCAACTATGAGAACCGCATCTCTTATATCATCCGCGATGATGGCTCCTACGCTTTCTCCGACGGTGAAAACGGAACGATTGTCAGCAATGATACGAAGGTTTCGCGCATGCAGCCCGATATGTATTATGACGATGAAGAAGATGCCATCTACTGCGCCTACTATGTGTTCAATCAGACTTATCAGCAAGTTCAGGGTATCTATGCTCAAAAACTCTCTTCTGAGGGCGAGCTTCTTTGGGGCAGCGAAGGAATCGGTGTAGAGCCTATCACACTGCAAGAAGGCGACACAATCAACCAAGATTCCCTGAAGCAACTCACTTCGCCGAGCATCCGCTCGATGGGCAACGGCAATGAGGCTGTCTTCTATCTCAGACAAGACGGTGCCTACAGCTACAATGGACGTGTGGATGCCTACATGACCGTTCTCGACAAAGACGGCAACCTCGTTGGCGAACCGAAGATAATTCTTCCCAAAGACGAATCCACCAAGAATGCACTGGAAGTCTCCCAGCTCATTGACGGCAGCTACTTCGTGATTGTTTGGGAAGACGTGGTACCAAATGGAACGGATGAAGAAGGAAAAACAATCTATGCTACCAATGTCCAGGCTGCACGAGTGTACCTCAATGGTGTGACAGACAAAATCAGCTCTACTGATTCTGAAGTGGTTAAACAGCTCTTGCGCCAGGAAACCTATAGTGTGGACGGCAAGCAAACCACTGGTTTCCAAAGAGGTCTGAACATTGTTAAGAACGTATATAGCGATGGAACAGTTACCACAAAGAAGGTAATCAAATAATCCCACTCCTCTCATTGGCTAAGGCTCCTGTGGAAGGAGTCTTAGCTATACGGTTTTTCTATTATCACCCAACAAAAATTTTTGCCCATGCTTAGGAATATTCTTCTCGGTTCGCTCCTCATTGGCGCTTGCACGCTGGCTTCAGCCCAAGTGACGATGAGCTATGACGCGACGGTTTCCCAAGGCACCTACACACCGCTCAGCGGTGCCACAGTGGTGCCCACGTCTTCTCTCTCGGGCACTGACCTCAGCACGGTAGTTTTCTCCGGCGACAACACAGCCAACACCGCCGCTGTCACTGCTCAGGGATATCCTATCGGTTTCGACTTCAAGTTCGACAACAAGCTGATGAACCAATTCTTCATTGGTGCGCACGGCTATCTGGTGCTTGGAAAGGACCAAGTATCCGCTTCTGCCACCACCAACTGTTTTTTCATTTTCTCCAACTCTACGGATTCCGAAGTGATTGGTACTGCCTACCGCAGCGAAATCTATGGGTTGCCTGAGACGGAAATCAGCTATCTATCAACAGGCACATCCCCCAACCGCGTCCTGACGGTTCAATACAAGAATCTTGGTCTTGCAGTTGACAACTGGGGCGAGATATCTGTGCGTGACACGGTAGATTTGCAGATTGCCCTCTACGAGGATGGACATATCACCTTCTGTTTCAACGGTTTTCAACCCGACGCCAACACGACACTTAACTATAATGACAGTTTCAAGATGGGAATCCGCGGAACGGGTGACGACCGCCTGATGAAGTCGTCCTCTTTCACAGATGACCAGTTCTCAACCGACGACAACATCATCTCTTGGAGTCAGACCAACTACCCCACCGACGGACTCACCTATACGTTCACTCCGCCCGAGGATTGTGCCAAACCAACCGCACAACCCACAGGCCTCACTTTGACGAGTACTTCCACTGCAGTGAGCGGCTCTTTCACAGCGAGTGCTGATGCCGACCATTATCTCGTACTCATCAGCGACCAGTCTTCGCTCTCTGAGAATCCTGTTGATGGAACTGTTTATGCCAAGGACGATGTGATTGGCAACGCCACAGTGATTAGTTACGACACGCTGACTACATTCGCCACAGACGACAATCTTGAGAACGCCACGGACTACTATATTTATGTATTCGGTGCCAACTCTTATTGTTTCTACGGACCCAAGTACAATACCACCTCACCCCTGACAGCCCAGTCGGCAACCTTAGCAGCTGCTCCGCAGTCGCTCACCGTGGCTTCAACCGACACGACCTCGGTGACGCTCAACGTGCAAGGCAACGCTGCCGATGACGACGTATTGATTGCTTGGACAACGACACCTGCTCAAAACGAATGGGACCAAATCATTCAAGGCGGAACATTCGGAACGCCTTCTGGTACGCTCGCCGTCGGTGATGAAATCGAAGGCGGTGGAACCGTGTTGTTCAAGGGCAAGGCTCAAGACGGCATCTTGCTGGAAGGGCTTTCTCCCTACACCAAGTATTTCTTCCGTGCTTGGTCTATTGACGACAATGGCAACTATTCTACGTCTGTCACCGATGTGACAGCTCTCACCGCTTGTACTGAAACATGGAATGCCGACTTCGACAGTATGCCTCTCTTTGAGACTGTCGGCTGGAGCGCGAGTGACAATGCAAACTGGATGCTCAATCAAAGTACATCAGGATTTAAATATCTCGAACTGCGTACCAGTGGAGATGCTACAAACGGTACAATTTACGACCTTGTGACACCCGACATCTATTTGTCAGAGGTTGAAAACCGCGTCGTATTCACAGTCAACATGACATCTTTCGCTCACTGGAGCTATTCTCCCTATGTGTTTACAAACGACACGTTGAGCATTCAAGTAGCAGGCACAGACGGACAATTTAATACTGTCGCCAACTACACGAAGGACAACATGCCGGAATTTACAACTACCGACACCTACGTCAAGCTTTACGTGCCCTTCTTTGAGGCTGCCGGCGAGCGTGCCAATGTACGTCTGCGTTTCAAGGTCTACGGCTCCCCAACCGTCAAAATCAACATGATACGCGTGGAGGAGAAACTTGCATGCGACTATCCTATCAATGTGAGTGTGCCCGACTCCACTATCTTCGGCTCCACAGCAGTGGTCAACTGGACTCCGCAAGGCGAGGAAGAATCATGGGATGTCAGCTATAAGCGTTCAGACAGTACAACTTGGAGTGAGCCTGTAACGGTCAACGAACGCAAGTGTACCCTCACAGGACTGGAGGGACTCACCAACTACGATGTCCGCGTACGTGCCCGCTGCTCGGCTGCATCACAGAGCCAGTGGTCTGAGATATGCACATTCAAGAGTGGACTCGCAGTACCTTTCATGGAGGTGTTCTCCGAGGAGGAGAGTGAGCCTGCCGGCTGGTCTTCCAAGACTGGAGAATTGGCTACTCCGTCTGTCCTCACCGATGGAGGATTATGGAGCTTCAGTTCTGGTTGGTGGAGTTCCAGCTTGAGCTATGCCAATTTCACTGAAGGCACAGTCAACGACTGGTACATTACGCCTAAGTTTGACCTTGGCGATGGCTCTGTCAAATATAATGTGATTTTCGGCATCACCAAGACGTATGCCGGAACTTCCACCGACAACAAACTGCAGATAGTAGTGGCTGCCGATGGCGAGAACTTCAATGCTGAAGATACTGTATTGACGATTCCTGCCGACCAGATGGGCGAAGATTTCACGTCGGATGTCTTTACGGCTTCTCTCAGTGGATATCAAGGTGCAGTACGTTTAGGTATTCTCTTAACTTCAACCAACGGCTATCCCTTGTCTTTGACAGTTGACAGTCTTGGCGTTGACTTCTCTTGCAAGAACGATGCTGCCGACTTCCAAGTAACCGATACCACAACGACCAGCTTCAAGGCACAGTGGACAGGTACAGCAGAGAAGTGGCTCGTATTCCTGCGTAAGGAGGGAGAGACCACCAAGAACTATGTTGAGCTCACAGAACCTGTCTATGAGGCAACTGGCTTGGAGCCACAGACCAACTATGAGTTGGGTATCACCAAGTCTTGTGAGCCGGGCGACACCGCATTGGTGAAGATTTTTGAAGTCACTACGCTAACCGATACCCGCTGTCCAGAGCCGACCGACCTCAAGGCTACGCCGAAGGACTATTCTGCCGTGCTCTCTTGGAGTGGCGATGCCTACTGCTACAACGTGCGTTGGCGTCAGACCGACGCTGCCGACTGGACGCTCGTCTCCGGATTGCAAGACACAACGCTCACGCTCAACGATTTGGAGCCTGAGACTGAATATGAATTCATGGTTCAAGCCATGGGCTCTAAGCTGGCTTCCGATACGAGCGACTACACTGCGGCTGTGAAGTTCACTACGCTGCCCATACAGTGCGCCGTACCGACCGACATCACAGTTGAGCCTTCCTACTACTCAGCTACTGTCAATTGGGTAGGTGCCGTAGAGAAATATCAACTGCAATGGCGCGAGCAGAGCGCTGAGACGTGGAACACAATGGAAGTTACGGAGATGCGGGCTGAGATTGAGAATCTGCAACCCGTCACTACTTACATGGTTCGCCTACGTTCCATCTGTGACGATGGCGACAGCAGTAAATGGTCATCAAGCGTCAGCTTCACAACGTTGGAATTGCCTGAATGTGTAACTCCGACCAACCTCACTGCAGATGCTATCACTGATAATAGTGCTATTCTCTCTTGGCATGCTGATGAGTCCAACTTGACTTGGAACTTGCGCTACCGCGAGAGCACAGCCTCTGCATGGACGGAAGTGAATGAACTGAACGACACTACGTATCAACTGGATGGATTGAAGGAGCAAACTTCTTATATCTGGCGTGTGATGGCTACTTGCGAATACAACGAGAGTAAGTGGGCTGCACAGAAACGATTCACTACCGTTGCAACCGGTATCGACCAAATCGGCATCAGTGGTTTGACGGCATTTGTCAAGAACCGCACGCTCAACGTTCTGAATCCTGAGGGCGGTCTTATCCGCAGTATCAGTGTTTACGACGAGGGCGGACGGTTGATTGCCACCTACGAAGTGGAGACTACCGACAACGTCTTTGTTCGCTTGAATGTTGCTGGACCAGTTATCATCCGTGTTCAAGGACAGCGAGAAGTCAAGACGCTACATGCAATAGTGAAATAAACTTCATCATGATTGATGATATCAAAGGGAGGTTCCCACATGGGGACCTCCCTTTTTCTATTCTTTTTGCTCTATCTAAGGAACTTACTTTATTATATATATATATAATTATACTGTCCGGTAAACATTTTGAGGAAAAATGGTGCATCCGAAATAGAGAGTCATTTTGTCCTGACCCTTCATAGAAAGGGATGGCTTCCAATAGTTTTCCCATGACGGGTGTTTCCTCTGAGTTTTTTAGTTGAAAAAACATCTCAGCAATCTCAGCAAAGCATCTAACACGTTGAAATAAAAACTCTTACGTACATGAATAGATGGTAAAACATCCCTGCAATATCTCAGCAACATCTCAGCAGACTGAGACGGAACATCTTTCTATCTAGAATGGGCAAAGAGGTGACAAATAGAGCTTTAGGACGAATTAAGAGCCTATTGAGCCAACCTGCCATGTGATGAGGAAGAGGCATCGTGAGATGTGCTTATCGGACAAGTGAAAAGCCCCAACCCGTCTGTAGATGAGGATGGGGACACATGAGAGGTTAAGTTTACCGGACAGTAATAATATATAATAAAGTGACAAGCCTTGTCTTGATTGAATAAACGCTTACTTTGGATTGTGCGACAATTGTCAACGAGTTTGTCGGCAATTGTCAACGAGTTTGTCGGCAATTGTCAACGAGTTTGTCGACAATTGTCGCTCAATCGCCAGTAAATACATACAAACGAGAAAAATGACGATAATCGATTGATTGCCGATTATGAATTGGGCATAATCCGCTATTACAATGAAGTCATATTACTCATGATTTTCCTGCATGTGAAACTCAATGGTATGTCCGCCACTCACCTGCTCCACTGTGAGGAAATTATTCGTCCAAGGCTTGCCGTCAATGCTCACAGAACCGATAAAACGATTGTCGCGGCTGTTGCCGGGCGCATTGATTTGAGTCGTTTTACCGTTGGAATGGTGGATAATGACTTTCTTGAACAAGGGAGAACCCAAGGCATACTCGCCGGAGCCTGGGCAAACGCTGTAGAAACCGAGCGCCGACATCACATACCACGCAGAGGTCTGTCCGTTGTCCTCATCGCCGCAATAGCCATCGGGTGTGGCGCTATAAAGCCGCTCCATCACCTCACGAACCCAATATTGGGCTTTCCAAGGTTGTCCGCACCAGTCATACAGATAGATTGCGTGCTGCACGGGCTGGTTGCCGTGGGCATAATTACCGAAGTTCATGATTTGCATCTCGCGTATCTCGTGGATGATGTAGCCGTAGTAGGAAGCATCGAAGATGGGCGGCAGGATGAAAAGCGAGTCAAGTTTAGTGGCGAAAGCCTCGTTTCCGCCCATCAGACGGATAAGTCCTTCTGGGTCGTGAAACACCGACCAAGTATAATGCCAACTGTTACCCTCTGTGAAGTCGCCGCCCCACTTGAAAGGGTTAAAGAGCGAAGAAAAGGAACCGTCCGACTTCCGTCCCCGCATGAGTCTCGTCTCTGGGTCGAAAACATTGCGATAGTTCATAGTCCGTTGCTTGTAAGGCTCCAACTCTGCTGTGCTCTTTCCGATGGATTTGCCGTATTGGTAGATGCACCAATCATCGTAGGCATATTCCAGCGTGCGCGCCACACTCTCATTGATTCCCACATCGCAGGGTATATAGCCCAACTGGTTATAATACTGCCAACCCTGTCTTCCCGTAGAGGAGATTTTCGGATGGCGGGCATTGGCTCCATGAGTGAGCGCCTGCCATAAGAGTTCTCGGGTTGAGTTATCGATGGAATCGGTGTTTTTACCGAAATCTGTCAGCATAAAATAATCGTTGGCGAGTACGGATGCGCTGTTGTTGCCCACCATGCAGTCGCGATGACCGGGACTGGACCATTCGGGCAGGAAACCACTCTCACGATAGACGTTGAGCCACCCTTGGAACATCTTCGCCGCCTCTTCGGGATAGAACGTGTCGATGAAGGGGAAGAGCGCACGGAACGTATCCCAGAAACCGGTATCAGTATAGAGATAGCCACGGCACACCTTGCCGTTGTAAGGACTAAAATGGACGATTTCACCGCTATTTGTTACTTCATAGAAACGACGTGGAAAGAGCAGACAGCGATAAAGGCAGGAATAGAAGGTACGGATATGGTCGATGTTGTCATCTTCTATCTCAAAGCGACTGAGTTGCTTGTTCCATTCGTCACGGGCAGAAGCACACACCTGCTCGAAACTGCGACCCGCTACTTCCTTCAGATTCTGCTTAGCCTGTTCCTCACTGATGAACGACGAGGCGACGCGAACAGTCACGGGCTGCCCTTTGTGAGTGGAGAAGCCTACGATGGCTCCGGCATGGTTGCACTCTGCCGAGTTTCCGCGTTGTGGTTTTCCGTCGGCATACATCTGACAGAAAGAAATCGGATGGTCTAACTCTATGACAAACCAGTTTTTGAAGTTGTCGGGACAGCCGCCGGAGTTTTTCGTAGTGTAGCCGATGATTTGGCGCTTTTCGGGCAGCACCTTCACCATGGAGCCTTTATCGAAAGCATCCACAACGAGGAAAGAGGAGTCACCGGTTGGATAGTTCAGTCTCAACACCGCAGCGCGGTTCGTGGGTGTCAATTCAGCCGTTATGTCGTAGTCGGCAAGATATACTTTATAATAATAAGGGCGCGCGGTCTCCGCCTTGTGGGAGAACCACGACGCGCGCTCGTCCTCGTTGAACACAGCGTGACCCGTGAGCGGCATGAGGGAAAACTGACCGTAATCGTTAATCCAAGGACTCGGCTGATGAGTCTGCTTCAGTCCGCGAATCTTATTGGAATCATAGGTGTAGGTCCAGCCATCGCCCATCTTTCCCGTTTGCGGAGTCCAGAAGTTCATGCCCCAAGGCACGGCTATGGCTGGATAGGTATTGCCGGTGGAAAGATTTGGATTGGAATCAGTGCCCATGAGCGTACATACCTCATCAACTACATTGTCGGAACGCTGAGACCAACAAGTCAACGAGAGGGTGCAGCCCATCAGGACTGTAAGGGTGAAGGAAAAGATATGCTTCATAGGATGTATAATAGCGGTAGCGCTAATGACTATGGGTTGATTTATTTTTGCTTTGCCAAACGGGAATGATAATCCGCAGACTGGAGAAGTCTGCCTTGGTCTTGTGCGCTTTGACGTTGATACCCACTTTCAGACCGATGAAATGGCGGAAAGTGTAGAAAACACCGATGTTCTCATAGTAGCGCTTCTCCATTTCATTGACGCGCTCTGTGGCATCGTGATGGAGGTACCAGCCGAGAGCCATGCGCAGAGAGAAGTCATGATAGAACACCTCGTGCTGCGCTGAGACGCCCACCGACCAACGGTTATAGGCACCGATGTGCCCGTCTAAGCCGTAGGGTTCACCGCCCAAGTCGATATAGCTGACGTCAACGCCCAAGCCAGATGCCCAACGGCGGGCATAACGATACATAAAGGCTGTTGAGACCTCATATACTGGATTGACATGGAAATGGGCTGTGCGGTATTCCGGGTCGTCGGGGTCGGTATGGAACTGAGTACGTTGCCAGTCGCCATCGAAAGTCTTGCCGCCGATACCCAACAACAATGTAGCATAGAAATACCGATGAAATGGGAGAGATTTGAAACTCTTGCGGTTCTCATAAATCTCCTCATAGTTGGGCACCCACTGAAGAGCGACGACTGGTCCCACATTGTTGCTTCCCTTATTGGGACGGTTGAGGGCTCCGTTGCTATGATGATAATATTCCACGCCTGCTTCTACCGCCCAATCCCTCGC
Organism: Prevotella sp.; assembly: GCA_050946455.1. GTDB lineage: Bacteria > Bacteroidota > Bacteroidia > Bacteroidales > Bacteroidaceae > Prevotella. The sequence continues at coordinate 82,394 of JBMNUV010000005.1, read as the reverse complement.
AAACCGATAGCCCACGTGCAGTCCGGCAGTGAAATACATTGACCATCTGGCACCGATAAGCTCGTCATCAACGTTGGTCCGGGGATTATATTTCAAATGGTGCCAGCCAGCTCCGAAGCCTAACATATAGTCGGCTGTCCAACGCTTCGTGCGGAAGAAGGGACGCGTGAACTTGCCATAGAAGGAAACCGCGTTGCCCAATCGCGAATCATAGTCCATCATCTCAGCCTGTCCCCAAGAGGGATGTGCGGTGCGCCGCATCGTCACGTTCGAGAAGTGCATCGCCACGCCCCACGAGAGAGTGGGATAATTATAGTCACGTGCAAAGGAGTCAGAATCCTGCGGCAGTGACGTCTGCCCCGCCTCAAGGCGGAAAGACGTGGAGTAGCGTTTCTTCAGCCAGCGCCGCGCATATTTATCAAGCGGAATCTGCCAAGTGGGCATCACCCCCACCTCCACGCTCCACCGACTCGGCAGAGAGTCGGAAGTAACCGTGGATGCCATCGTTGGCAATGCAAAGAAAGCAAGTAGCAACGATGAAAAGGCAATGTTCATCTTAGCTTTCATGTAATCTTTTTGAAAGAAAGAAGATTATCGGAGAGCTCGGAAGTCTCAGAGTCATCGGAGAACTCGGAGTTCTCGGAGATTCTCGGACTGGTCTGATTAGTCAGATTAGTCGGAGTCCTCGGAACTCTCGGAGTTTTCAGAGCCCTCGGAGTTTTCGGAGTTCTCAGAGCCCTCCGAGAAAATGCCGCGCAGCCACTCCTAACTCCTAACTCCTATCTCCTAACTCTCTTTGGCTCTTTTCATTCTCTGGTTAAGCTGGAAGAATGCGGGAAGCATGATAATGACCGAGCAGATAAGTCCCATTACCATCACGCGGGTATTGCCATGGAAGAGGTCGATGAGCTTTCCATCGTTGATTTCCGGCATCAGATTGAACATGATGAAAGCAACCGTATTGTTCATCCAGTGGAAGACAACACCCGGAAAGATGCTGTCGGTGCGATAGTAGAGCCAACCCATAATCAGACCGATGACCGTGGCGTGGATGAACTGTGGCACGTTGACATGCACTAAACCGAAGATGATCGCGCTCACTACGATGGGTATCCAATGCTGCTTCTTACTAAACATGGTAAGCAGTTTGCGCAGGATGGCTCCGCGGAAACACATCTCCTCTGCCACTGGAGCCAACACTCCGATAACTATATAGCCCATCGGTGTGCCCATGGCTTCTTCAAAAAACTTCTCGTATTGTTCGGGCATCTGCACCTGCAAACTCTCAAGCAACCACTCCGACGGGAGAATCGTACCTAAAGAGAGCACTGCTGTCCAAAACACCACACCCCAAGGATGACTGCGCAGATAATCACGCGACCAAGGCGACCAACGGAACTGACCAAAAATAAGGATGGTCAGAATGGACGAGAACAACATCATGAGCACCAATAAGTTGCCATTTAACATGGCTGCACCCTTGAACGCATCCATTAAGGGCTTTCCCGTGGCAAGATTGGAGCCGATGCCCACGGCAAACATCATGATGTATTGAATCAGATAGAACGCCACTAAGTACCAGATGACGTCCAGTGTATCTCTAAAGGTTTTATTCATCTTTTTGTGTATCTTGATTAAACAAATTCTCTATGTATTCCTTGTCCTTCTTCAGTTGTTCTTCCAGTTCCTCAACGGTGTCAAACTTACGCTCCTCCCGTATGCGGTGAATGAAGCATACAGCCAACTCCTCTCCATAGAGGTCTTCCGACCAGTTGAAGAGATGCACCTCAATGGTGAGGTCAGTGCCTCCGAAGGTGGGGCGCGTGCCGATGTTCAACATGCCACGATAGTAGGTCATCGAATGATTCTTGCGGATTCTCACAGCATACACACCGGGAGCCGGCACCAACTGCCCGGAGCCTTGCAGGTCGATGTTGGCGGTGGGGAAGCCCATCTTGCGACCGTTCTCCAAGCCGTGAACCACCTTCCCCACGAGTGTATAGGGATAACCTAAGCAGTCGTTGGCTCGTTCCACGTCGCCCTCTCCCACCATCTCGCGCACCACCGACGAACTGACGTTGATGCCGTGGAGGACAAAGGCATGACCGCGAATGACCCAAATACCGATTTGCTTGCCATACTCAACGTAATCCTCAAAGCTATTCGTGAGGTCGTGGCCGAAGCGGTTGTCGTAGCCGATGATGAGCTTTTCCACGCCAAGCCGTTCCTTCAGCACCTTCTGCATAAAGTCAAATGCCGACATCGCCGCCATCTCGGGTGTGAAATGAAGCACCACCACGGTATCTATGCCGGAGCGGGCAAGGAGCAGCAGCTTCTCATCGAGCGTGGTGAGCAACTGCGGCTGATAGTCATCGTGGAGAACCTGCCGCGGATGCCGGTCAAAGGTGATGACCATGGAGCGCATCTGGGATGCTCTCGCCACAGCCATGACATGACCGATGAGGTACTGATGGCCGCGATGGACACCGTCGAAGAAGCCGATGGTGGCTACTGACGGTTCTGTCAGCTTCTCTGTTTCGTTATTTAAATAAATCGTTTTCATTCAACCAATCGTTGTCGTGAAGGTTTTGCCACGTATGGATACCCAAACCGCGCGCCGCATCGCAGTTGGCTTTGACATCGTCGATGAAAAGCGTCTCATCTGCACGTATTCCTGCCAGTTGAAGCGTTTTCTCGAAGATGGCTGGCTGGGGCTTGCTCAAGTGTAGCTCATAAGAGAGAAACACGCGGTCGAAATAATCGTCCACGCCGTATGAACCGAGCGGGAAAAGCTCTTGGGCACAATAGTTCCAATGCATCACATTGGTATTGGACAAGAGAAAAACGTGATAGTGCAGGCGCAGTTGCAACAGGCGGCGCTTCTTCTCCTCTTCCACTTTTACAAGGAACTGGTTCCATGCCCAACGGAGTTCATCATCAGAAGCCCGGCAACCTGTGTACTGACGGACGCTCTGATAGAATTCTTCCTCACCGATAGCGCCCGTCTCTAAACGAACCAGCAGACTCATACCCTCTTTCGAGTGCAGTCGTGCCTCAGCGTTGTCAACACCGATACGCTCCATAGCCTTGTAGCAGCGCTGCGCGTCAAGATGCACGAGCACACCGCCCAAGTCGAAGATGATGTTTTTGATGTTTATTCCCATCGGGCAAGTCCATTTGTGGTTTTATTTGCAAAAGTAAACAAATAAATTTGATTTGGCGCATTTTGCTGGTAAATAATTGCAAAAGGACGGTAGAACGCAGATGCTTTCAAGATTACCTTCTTCTATTTCCAGACAGAATGTAACCCACCGCTCGCAAACCCTCTTGCTATGAGGAAGGGAATGACTCCTCTTTTTTCGCATAGCCATTCTCCAAAAAACAAATCGGGGTTGTCGTTCGTTGAACGGCAACCCCTAAACGTTAGTATGTTATGAAAAATTTGAGAGAATCAGAAACTTCTCAGTTTCCTTGTAGTTGTTTTAACTAAACATGATTTATTATAGAGAAAGCATAGAAATATATCTTATTTGATGAGCACATCGGTCTGTGGCGTCGTTGCCATACCAGCGTGCTTGGCTGTGTCAATGGAAGCCGAATCACCTACAGCTGCCATAGAGGAGCCTTTCTGAATGGATGTAGGTGTGGCGGGAGCTTGCTCCGACTGACCGACGAATGCCACTTGCATAGCATTGCCCAGCGTCAGCACGATTGCCACAATAGCTGCCGCCTTGAAAAGCGGGCGCAAGCGCTGCGGCATACGAATCACGCGTGCCTTGACGGTGCGCTGGCTGTCGATGCGTGCCAACATCTTTGCGTCGAAGTCCTCACCGAGAACATCTTCCTGCGGCTCAGATTTCTCGTAGCAGAACAGGTCTTTATAGCGCATCAAGCTTGCCGGCACATTGTCCTGCGAGAAGAACGACCGCAAGATTTCCTCTTCTTGAAGAGAAGTCTCGCATTTCCAGTAGCGCTCCAAAAGTTGTTCTATGTACTTATAATCCATAATTGTCAATTTCTTGAAACTTTTCCCGTAACGTCTGTCGTCCTCTGTGAATGTTTACTTTCACTTGGTCTTCGCTAATCTGCATTATCTGCGCTATCTCCTTGTAGGTTTTTCCTTCGAAATCTCGCAGTTGGATGCAGCTTCGCTGTTTTTCCGGCAGACTGTCAACGAGTTTTCTAACGATTTCCACCCGGTTCCGCTGAATGGTTTTCTCAGAGGGGTTAAAGGCGGTGTCGGGTCTTTCCACCGGCGTGGCATCAAGCGACTCATTGTTATTGTCGAGCTTTCTAAGCCTGTCGAGCGCCAGATTGCGGCAGATGGTAAAGCTGAATGCCTCCAAATTGTCTATCTGGTCCCACGAATCTCGCCTGTCCCAAAGTTTCATCAGCGTATCCTGCACGATGTCTTCGGCCTCTTCCCTATTGAGAGTGATGCGCAATGCCAGCCGGAAGATTTGATTCTTCAGTGGCAGGACATCGTTTTGGAAACTGATATTCTTCATTTGTCTCTGATATTAAAGACGACCTTGCGGACAGTTTGTTACAGGAAAAAGTTAGATTTTAACAATTGTTTTGATTTAGGAGAGTCGAAAAAGGATAGAAAGACTGAAAGAGTCAGACAAGTAGAAGAACATGCTCTTGGTAATCACATAATGGAAAAATGTTATTCATCATGCCCCTTCCAGCCACAGAGCGTGACGCTCCCCGCCCCTATTCGAGCCGGGCGCGTCTGCCTGTCTTCTAACTTCTATCTCTTCACGAATGTTCAAGATAGGTATATCCGTAGAGACCCGAACGGTAGTTGGAAAGGAACTCCTTTCCTTCCTCCATTGAAATCTTGCCCTGCTTGACGCTCTTGGTCACCCATTGCTCCAACTGGCGGACAAGTTTCTTCGGGTTGTATTGCACGTAGCCCAACACCTCATCCACCGTCTCACCGTCGATGATTTGGTCGATGTGGTATTTGCCGTTCTTCACACTGATGTGCACGGCGTTGGTATCGCCAAAGAGGTTGTGCATGTCGCCGAGGATTTCCTGATAAGCGCCCACGAGGAACACGCCTAAATAATAGGGTTCGTCCTTCTTCAGCGGATGCACGGGCAGCACATGGCTGGGGCGTCCATTGATGACGAAATTGGCTATCTTGCCGTCGGAGTCGCACGTGATGTCCTGCAAGGTGGCGTTTCTCGTCGGACATTCGTTGAGCCGCTGAATCGGCATGATGGGGAACATCTGGTCGATTGCCCAAGAGTCGGGAAGGCTCTGGAACAACGAGAAGTTGCAGAAATACTTATCGGCAAGCAGCTTGTCGAGTCCGCGCAACTCATCGGGTACATGCTTCATCTGCTTGCAGAGGATATTGATTTCGTGGCAGACGCTCCAATACATAGCCTCAATCTCGGCGCGCGTCTTCAAATCGACGATTCCATGTGAGAACAGTTCCAGCGCCTCATCGCGGATTTGCTCCGCGTCGTGCCAGTCCTCCAGCATGTTGCGCTGGTTGATGTTGTCCCAAATCTCATAGAGGTCCTTCACCAACTGGTGGTCGGTTTCCTTTGCCTCAAATTCCTCAGGCATTTCGGGAAGCGAAGCCGTTTCCAGCACATCAATGACCAATACACTGTGATGGGCAGCCAGCGAGCGACCGCTTTCTGTGATGATGTTGGGATGAGGCAGATGATTTCTGTCGGCAGCGTCGGTGAAAGTATAGACACAGTCGTTGACATACTCTTGAATAGAATAGTTGACCGAACTCTCACTGCTGCTTGAGCGCGTACCGTCGTAGTCCACACCAAGACCACCACCACAATCCACAAAGTCAACATTATAACCCATGTTGTGGAGGTTGATATAATATTGCGCAGCCTCGCGCAGGGCAGTCTGAATGCGGCGAATCTTAGTAATCTGACTTCCGATATGGAAATGGATAAGGCGCAAGCAGTCGCTCATGCCCAACTTGTCGAGTTTGGCAAGAGCCGTGAGGAGTTCCGAAGAAGTAAGTCCAAACTTACTGGCATCGCCACCGCTCTCTTCCCACTTGCCGGAACCCGACGACGCCAACTTGATGCGGATTCCCAAGTTGGGGCGCACGTTGAGCCGCTTGGCAGCCTCGGCAATGAGGTCTATCTCGTTGAGTTTCTCCACCACAATGAAGATTCGCTTGCCCATCTTCTGAGCCAAGAGCGCAAGCTCGATATAACTGGTATCCTTGTAGCCATTGCAGATAATGAGAGAATCGCTCTGGCACTGCACTGCAATCACCGCATGAAGTTCGGGCTTGGAACCAGCCTCCAAACCCAAATTGAACTTACGACCGTGGCTGATTATTTCCTCCACCACGGGTTGCATCTGATTCACCTTGATGGGATAGATGACAAAGTTCTCACCTTTGTAACCGTATTCTTTTTTAGCCTTCTCAAAACAGCTTGCCGTTTTCTCGATACGGTTGTCCAAAATGTCAGGGAAACGCAACAAAACGGGAGCGGTGATGTCGCGCAAGGCGAGTTCATCCATCACGTCGCGCAGGTCTATCTGTGTGTTGTCCTTACAGGGAGTCACATAGACATTGCCCTGCTCATTGATACCGAAATACGAGGTGCCCCAGCCACAGATGTTGTAGAGCTCCTTCGAATCCTCAATGGTCCATTTTTTCATTTCTTCTGTCCGATTGATTCTGATGGGTTTAGTTTATATTGTGATTAACTTTTGCATGTTTAGTGGAGAGAGGAGAGGACTCTTTCTGACTTTTCAGACTTCTTCTGACTTATCAGACTTTTCTGACTCATCCGACTTCTTCTAACTCCTTATAACTTCTTTTGACTCCTCCTAACTCCTTATGACTCCTCCTAACTCTTTTGCCTCCTAACTCTTCCGTTCTATCCCCACCTCAAGGCACAGCCGCTCCACCGTGTTCTGAATCTTCTGAGAGGTGTCGAGCAAGGAGACGTCAATCATGTGTTTTGCCTTACTATAATAAGGTTCACGCGCCACGAGCTGCTGTCGGATGAAAGCCTGCACCTCATCGGGAGTTTTGTTGAGAAGGAGCGGTCTCACCACCTTACCCATCTTCAGATGCCCATAGAGCACATCGGGCTCAGCTTTGAGATACACCGTTTCTCCCTGTTGGTTCAGATAGTCCATATTGTCAAAGAAGCACGGAGTACCACCGCCACAGCTGAGAATGATGTCCTCAAACTCAGCCACCTCGTGAAGCATGTTGTGCTCCACCTTGCGGAAGCCCTCCTCGCCCCGTTCCTCAAAGAGTTGTTTCACAGTGCGCCGCATACGCTGTTGGATATACCAGTCGAGGTCGTAAAACGGCACACCAATGGTTCTCGACAACGCCCGCCCAATGGTGGTCTTGCCGGCGCCCATATAACCTATTATGATAATGCGGTTCATTTTCTTATCACGCGTTCGAGGAGACTTTCGGCTTCGCTCCAAAGGTTTTCCGGCGAGCTTCTACCATGCCCCAACGAGCCACGGGTCAGCTCCGTGTTCTTTTACGTTGTTTGGGTTCCGGAGCATTCTCTACAATCTCCTTGCACTGGTCGTAGGTTAGCTCGGCGGCGTGGGCTTGGAGGTTCTTCGGAATGCGGTAGTTCTTACCGTCGTATGCGATGTAGGGTCCGTAGCGGCCATTCATCACCTCCATCTTCGGGTCCTGTCCGAAACTCTTCAGATGGCGCTTCGCCTCCTGCTCCTCTTTCTGAAGGATGAGTTTCACCGACTCTTCGAGCGTGATGCTCATCGGGTCTTGGTCTTTGGGCAGTGAAACGTATTTGCCGTCGTATTTCACGTAGGGACCGAACTTGCCGGAACCGATTTCAACGGGCTTTCCCTCGTAGTCGCCCACCGTGCGCGGCAACTTGAATAGGTCGAGTGCTTCCTGCAATGTGATGGTCTCGATACTCTTGTCTTTCGGCACCTGCGCAAAGCGGGGTTTCTCAATGTCTGAAGCCTTACCAATCTGAACCACCGGTCCAAATCGTCCAATCTTCACAATCACGGGTTTGCCGTCCTTGGGGTCAACGCCAAGTTCGCGCTCGCCCACCTTGTGTTCCTCGTGCTTCTCCATCACCTCCTTCACGGCAGGCTCAAACTTCTTGTCGAAGCCGTTCATCATGTCTTTCCATTCCTCCTTGCCCTCGGCAATCTGGTCAAACTGACTCTCCACCTTAGCAGTGAAGTTATAGTCCATGATGTCGGGGAAGTTCGCCATCAAGAAGTCGTTCACCACCATTCCGATGTCAGTCGGAACCAACTTTCCCTTCTCGGAGCCGACAGTCTCCGACTTCGTCTTGGTCGTGATGATATTGCCTTTCAACGTATCAACGGTGTACTTGCGCGTATCGCCTGTCTTGTTTCCCTTCACCACGTATTCGCGCTGTTGAATGGTACTGATGGTCGGAGCGTAGGTGGACGGACGACCGATGCCCAATTCCTCCAACTTGTGCACGAGACTTGCCTCGGTATAGCGCGTAGGACCTTGTGAGAAGCGTTCCGTTGAGGTAATCTCACGGCGCGTCAGCTTGTCGCCGTTCTTCATCACGGGCAACAAGTGGGTTCCTTCCTCGCCAGCGTTGTCATCGTCGTCGCTGCTCTCGCGGTAAACCTTCAAGAATCCTTCAAAAGTCACCACCTCGCCGTTGGCAATGAATTTCTCCTCGCTGCCACTAATGTCGATAGTCACCGTAGTTTTCTCAATCTCCGCATCGGTCATCTGCGAGGCAGCCGTGCGTTTCCAGATGAGGTTGTAGAGTCGGCGCTCCTGCAGCGTTCCCTCAATCTCCGTAGCCGACATGAAGGTGGGTCGGATGGCCTCGTGGGCTTCCTGAGCCCCCTTGGAATGGGTATGGAAGTTGCGCGGACAACTGTTCTCTGCGCCATAGAGTTTTGTAATGACCTCCTTGCTGGTGTTGATAGCCAACGAAGATAGGTTGACCGAGTCGGTACGCATGTAGGTGATGCGTCCGTTCTCGTATAGATGCTGCGCCACCATCATGGTTTGCGATACGGTGAAACCGAGTTTTCTGGCGGCTTCCTGCTGCAGGGTTGACGTAGTGAATGGGGGTGCTGGAGTACGCTTCAGGGGTTTCTTACTGATGGCGCTCACGGTGAATTCGGCAGTTTTGCATTTCTCCAAGAAGGCACGTGCCTCCTCCAGCGTATTGAAACGCTTGTCGAGTTCCGCCTTCACCTCGCTCTGCGAGCCGTCGGCATTGGTGAGTCCGAAAGTGGCATTGATGCGATAGAAAGGTTCCGACTTGAAAGCCTGAATCTCCCGCTCGCGCTCAACGATGAGTCTTACAGCCACACTCTGCACGCGTCCGGCGGAGAGAGCAGGCTTCACCTTACGCCATAGCACAGGAGAGAGTTTGAATCCCACCAATCGGTCAAGAACGCGGCGAGCCTGCTGCGCGTTGACAAGGTTCATATCCAAATGACGCGGATTCTCAATAGCCTTCAGAATGGCAGGTTTCGTAATTTCGTGGAAAACGATACGGTTGGTTTTCTTCTCGTCCAACCCTAACACCTCACAAAGATGCCAACTGATAGCCTCTCCCTCGCGGTCCTCATCGGATGCGAGCCAAATGGTTTTCGCCTCTTTGGCAGCTTTCTTCAGTTCGCTCACCACTTTGCGTTTCTCTTCTGGTATTTCGTAAGTAGGTTCCAGCGTCTTGGGGTCGATACTCAATGCCTTCTTCTTCAAGTCACGGATATGACCATAAGACGACATCACTTTGTAGTCTTTCCCCAAGAATTTCTCAATTGTCTTCGCCTTTGCAGGGCTCTCTACTATCACTAAATTCTCTTGCATAGTCTGTCTCGTGTTCTTTTATTCGCGGCAAAAGTAATTAATTATTTTACATATACATCTTACATAAGAAGATTTTGGGATTTTTTAACGAATCGCGGGCGAGTATGGGGCGATAAGCAGCAACCAAGTTAGTCGCAGTCTTTAATCTCGGTTTTCCCAAAAGTCTACAGCAAAGAAAGGAAGCAACAATTGAACCCGAAAAGCGGCTTAGCAACAAAAAACGTCCATTTCATCGGGAAAATATTTAGAAAAAGGTACACGCATCGTAGCTCCCGCGCTGCATTGAGGTCTCGCGCTCCGCGCGGGACGACTGCCAATTCTGCACTAATTTAGTTCTTTATATAGTCGGCAGTTGTCCCGCGATGCATGGAGGTCTCGCGCTCCGCGCGGGACGACTGCCAATTCTGCACTAATTTAGTTCTTTATATAGTCGGCAGTTGTCCCGCGATGCATGGAGGTCTCGCGCTCCGCGCGGGACGAGAGTCGATTATTCCTCGTTAGCTTAAATGTCTTGACGGTAGTCGTCCCGCGCGGAGCGACGGGACCTCCGTGAGTTGCGTTTCAACAGCGGATATTTGTTCTTGCGCGACGACGGCTTCTTAGATATATAGCTCGCTATATATCATATCAATATCTGTCTATTCTCGATTGAGCGACAGGTGCCGACAAACTCGTTGACAATTGCCGAACAAAACGTGTCGACAATTGTCGCTCAATCCAAAGTAAGCGTTTATCAATTCATATTAGGCTAAATATTATTTCAAAAAAATCCGATGAAATCGCAAAAAATTAATAGTTCTGAATGCCCGTAGTCCCCATCAAGAGACCAAGGTCGCTCCTAGCTATATAAAAATCCTTCAGAATATAGATGCCACATATAAACAGCAAGGGGCAACACCATGCGGCATTGCCCCTAAAAATCAAACTTGTATGAGAGATTAGTGACGAATTATCACTTTGAAAGTCTTCTTGGATTTTCCTGCCTTCACATTCAGCAGATAGACACCCTCAGCGAGGTCGCTCACGGTAAGCTCGTTCTCCACGCCCTGTGCCTTCATCGCCTTCACGCAATGACCTGCGAAATCATAAAGTGTTATGTTGGCAGCCACCTCATTTGCGTCGTAAGGCAAAGAGATATGCAGCACGTCGCTCACTGGATTCGGATATACGGCAGCCTTCACCTGAATTGCTGATTGCTGCTCAATGCCGTCTGCCTGTGCGTCGAGGTCGAGCAGGTAGCCGAATTTCTCCATACCGCGCATACCATAACCTGCGAGATAACGTCCGTTAGGCGACATATCGTAAACGGAGCAGATGACGAAGTCGCCAAGGTCGCAGCCCAGTTCGTCGGTTGCGTAGGTCTGCAAATCCTGCAATTCACCGTCAATCCAAATCCATGCAGAGAAGCCCTGGTCGTTCCATCCCACGACCTTTGAACCGTCATTGGAAATGGCAGAAACCGTAGCATCGCTCTCGGTGAGCACTTTCACTTCTTTGGTATCGGTATTGTAGAGCCAAGCTCCGGGTACTGCAACGAGGTTATAACCCCGTCCGCCAATCCATTTACCATCGGCTGATACGGTCTGGCAATAGCCTAAGAGATTGGCAGTGGTGCTGTCTTGGCTTGTGAAGTCCACATCGTCCTCCGTCTTGGTGGAGTCTTTCAGCAACAGACTTTGGGTGTAGCTGCCATCGGCATTGCGCGTCCACATAGAGGCGAACCAAGGTCCCCACTGGTCTTGCCATCCCACAACGACACTACCATCATAACTGCATGCGTTGGCACGAGAAGAACGGTTGCTGTCGGCGAACTTGCTGCCCAAATCTGTCAGCTTACTGTTGCTCCAAGTCATGGCATGAGCCTGAATCTGATTGGTTCCTTTATAGAAATTATAGCCTAATCCGACAACCGTAGAGCCATCACCGGATATACCATAGGCGGAAGCATAGGAGTCGTCAGAAGCATAACCTGTGGTTGCTAAAGAAGTCCATGTTCCATTCTCCACATCGTAGATTCCTGCGCAATAGCCAGAAACGCTGGTGATAGCTGACTTGCGGTAGAAGTTACCGCCATTGGCAATCAGATTGTAGTTGTCGTTATTGTAAACAAGAGCCGTGAAGTCGTTAGTAGAAGTATTGTCAATGCGTTGCAATTGGAAAACATTTCCGTCATCAGTTGACTGATAGCATTGTCCGAGGCTACCCACAATCGTTACGGTAGAGTCGTTCCATGCAGCATCGTTCCATGCGATGCTGCTTCCCCAAGGCGAGACAGTAGGGAGAACGTCCATCTTCGTCCAAGTCTGTCCGCCGTCACGAGTGATATAGACCACGTTGTAGGTGGTGGCGATACCGCGCTGACTGTCGGCAAAACGAATGCTGAAGAACGGGTCGCCGCTGTCCAAAGTAAACAAAGTTTCCCATGTTAATCCGAAGTCGTTGGAGCGCTGGATGTAGCCGTTTTGGGTGACCAAATAGAAAACTTGTCCCACGTGGGTGATGCATGCTGGTACTCCAGCCACGCCAGTGGCGGCTTGGAAAGTCTCCATGGAGTCGGCTGACTGCCAAACGGCATATCCGCCATCCTCGAGTGACATTCCCACTACGCAATAATGGGCTTTCCACCAAGCATCCTCTTTGTAGAAGTCGATAGCCGTATAGGTGTCAACCTGGGAAGAATCGCCTTCGGGATGGAAATCTACCGGCATCCAATAGCCGTTGCCCTTGCAATAATACATGCGGCCCTTGTTTCCTCCAGCGTAATACTTAGAACTGCTGGCAGCACCGAAACAGAAGATGCCACTTGTAAACGTATAGTTGGGACAATTGTCATCATAGACCAAGTCATCTCTGCGCCAACTCGTACCATTGTTGCTCGAGGAGACAATCATGCCGGAATCGCCATCCACGCTTGTGCCAACGGCATAGAGCGTATTCGTGCTGACGGCGCAGATATCTTTGAAAATATAATCAAACTTAGTGTACACGGTTTTCTCCCAATCTGTACTCACAGGTATGCTGTCGCTCTGAAGCGTGGCAGTCACCAATTTTCCATCAGCGGAGAAACGTGCGGTTCCACCTACACCGCTTCCGGCAGCAATGCCGCCAATTTCGGTGTATGTATTGTTGAGGGCATCCCAAATATAATGGGTAGAACGCTCGTCGGTATGGCCTACTACCTTACCGTCATTGGTTACACCGGTGGGAAAGAACTGACCATCGGTAATGTAGATTTGCGCGCTTGCAGCAGAGCAAATCATCATGCCCAAAGCAAGAAGTAATGATTTTTGTTTATTCATAAGCCTTATGTGTTGTTGGTTTGTTGCAAAATTCAGAATAAAAAAGAAAAAGAACAAGAAATCCTTTAATTTGCGATTACAAATTCTTGAATTTGGAGTCGAGAATCTATAGAAGAGGCTGTTTGTCTTACTTGAAAAATCGCTCTCGGGCGGAGTATCTAAGCAGAGACTGCGCCTATAGAGAGAAAAAAGGTTGGGTGGGACCTCCATCCGCACGGATGCACGTCCCACCACGGGGAACTATAATGATGTATTAGAAAAAGTTCAATGACGGATAACCACCTTGAAGGTCTTCTTGAATTTTCCAGCCTCAACCCTCAGCAAATAGATGCCCTCGGAGAGGTTGTTCACGGAAAGCTGGTTCTCCACGCCCTGAGCCTTCACTGCCTTCACGCAATGACCTGCGTAATCATAGAGCATAATGTTTGCAGGCACCTCGCTTGCATCATAGGGCAAAGAGATATGCAGCACGTCGCTCACAGGATTAGGATATACGGCAGCCTTCACCTGAATGGCTTGCTGCTCAATTCCGTCAGCCTCAGCGTCAAGGTCGAGAATATATCCGTAACGGGTATTGTCCTTTGTTGCTAAACCAATGATATACCTGCCATTAGCCGACATATCGTAAACGGCTTTCAGCGTATAGCCATCCAAATCATAATTCAAGACATTGGTAACATACTCACCCAAGTTGACAACCGAGTCGCCTGTCCAAATCCAAGCCTCAGTCTGCGAACCATGATATCCTATGACAACAGATGCATCGTTTGACATATCTATGACGCAACCTTTTTGGTCTGTGAGTTGAATCACGCCTTGTTCCTCATTCCAAATCCACGCACCGGGTACCTTCATCCAGGTTTCAGCATAACCGCCGACCCACTTGCCATCAGGAGTGATAGCCTGTGCATAGCCCAAATAGAAGTTCTGTGCATTCGTAAAGTCGATGGTACTGTCGGCATAACTTTCATCAGCGAGCATCATCTCTTGGGTGTAAGAGCCGTCGTCACCGCGTTTCCACATGGCTGCATACCAAGGACCGTACATATCCTGCCATCCAACGATGACGCTTCCATCGTAGTTGACTGCATTGGCACGTGTGTTCTGGTTGTCAGCCTCATACAATGTACCCAAATCTGTCAACTCGCCAGCTTCATTCCAATAAGAAGCATGTGCTTGGGTCTTATTCACCAAGTTGGAATAGTAGTATCCCAAACCTACAATAGTCTTTCCATCACCAGAGACGTTCCAAGGTGAGGTAGAAGAAGCAGAGCCGATGAAACCTGTAGATGCCAACGGTGTCCATGTATCGTCCTCGATGCTGTATTTGCCGGCACAGTAGCCAGCCTTCGTCTCTATATCAGACTTATTATAGAACAGTCCTGTATTAGCAAGAACGCTATAGACTGTATCGTGGGCAATCACCAACTCAAAATCGTCAGTGGTGCCCATATCTATTTGAGTAAATGTATTACCGTTATCCTTTGACTGATAGAGTAGACCTTTGTCGCCAGCCAACATCACGGTGGACTCAAACCAAGTGGCGCTGTTCCAATTAGAGGCATCACCAAGAGTCAAAGAGCTATTCTCCGTCCACGTGTTGCCACCGTCGGTTGTGAAATAGACTTTCGTATCACCCAAGACTAAGCCATTGAGGCTGTCGCCAAAGCAGATATCTTTCAGCGCAGAGCCGTCTTCGGTCTGGAACACGTCGGTCCAGGTGGCTCCGTGGTCGGTTGATTTCTGAATAAGGCCATCGGCAGTAACCAAGAAGAAGGTGGTTCCAGCATGGGCAATCTTTACAGGAACACCATTCACGCCTGTTGCGGAATTGAAGGTAGTTGCGGTATCAGCAGAATACCAGATTGCGCCGGTGTTGTCTTCAAACTCCAAGCCAAGGAGACAGTAGCGGCAATAGTAGCTGCCTTCGTCTTGAGCGAAATCCATTGCAGTATAAGCCTTCACTGCCGTTGAGTCGCCAGCGGGATGCGGGTCACAGGCTGACCAATAAGATGACGTGCAGACATATACCTTACCGTTATAACCGCCTACCAACAACTCGCGGGGACCAGCTGCAGCGATTGACAGCATACCTGCTTCAGGCTTATAATCAGCCGAGGTATATACTTGGTCAAACGTTCTCCAACTTCCACCTTTATTGGTTGACCTCAAGATAACACCCGTAGAGTCGTTGTCTTTGGTGCCCACGACAAAGAGATATCCATAAGGAGAAACACAATAGTCAGTGAAATGACAGGAAAAAGTAGTGTCCAATATGCTATGCCAGTCGGTATTCATCGGAAGATTCTCATTGTACATAGGTCCGACAATGAAACTTCCGTCATCGCTGAAGCGTGCCTGTCCGCCTACGCCTTGTCCGGCGGAGCAACCACCAATCTCTACCAAAGTGTTATCCTTATAGTTCCAAATCTGGAAAGGCTTGTTCTGACCTGTGGTACCGACCACACGTCCATCATTGGTGACACTGCTGAGGCTCGGCAGGTCACTCGTGAAATAAATCTGAGCTTCGGTTTGGCAGCAGAATGCTAAACCTACAAAAACTGCGATGTAGTACTTCTTCATATTCTTATTTCTTAATAGGTTGGAGAAATTAACCCTGCAATACTAATAAGAAAAAACGGAAAAACGAAGAAAAAAACAGTCAAAGCGATACCAAATTCAAGAATTTGGAGTCGTTTGGGCATCAGAAAGGGCTATTTTCTGATACATGGCAGGAGTGATACCAGTTGCCTTTTTGAAGATATTGGTAAAGGAGGTTTGCGACTTGAAGCCCACGCTCTCACCGATTGCCTTGATGGTGTACTGTCCGAAATGCTGGGTATCGGCAAGCCGCTCACGCGCCTTGTCAACACGGAAGCCATTGACATAGGCGGTGAAGTTGGAGCCAAAGACCACATGGATAGCCTGTGAGACGTATTTGCTGTTGCTGTTTACCATCTCTGCCAGCGTGTCAAGAGAGAAGTCTGCCGAACAGAAGGCATCGGAGGAATCCATCACCTTCGTAATCTGGTCGGCGAGAGAACGGCTCTGCTGTTCATTGAGACTACTCGATTTGTATTTCACCTGCTGCTCTTCCTCCTGCGTCGGCGTGTCGGCAACTTGCTCCTGCACGGGAACGGCGGCCTGCTTCCCTACGGGCTTCAGACGTTGGGAAGCCAATGATTTATGGCTCTCAAGCAGACTCCGATTGAGTTCAAACAAGTGGAGGTAGCTGGCGTTGAGCTTGCGGTTCTGCCGATATACCAAATAAAGCAGGAAAGAAACTACAAGTACGACTAACAGAACAAAGAAGATGACGACCCGCTGACGAGCAATCGTTTCCTCATGCTTTTTCTTGCTCGTCTGCAAACTGTCTATTGCCTGACTGTATCGTGCCACTTCATAGACAAACTGCTGGTTCTGAGCCTCATCAAACTTGCGCTGATTGTAAATAGAGTCTTTTAGATTCCAATATTCTTCCTTCAACGTCATAGCCAACTGGCGATTGCCTTTGGCACTATAGTATTCGCTCAACTGATTCAGAACATTGGGAAAACGGTGGATAAGTCCGTTCGCCTTCGCCTTGTCCCTGCATTTGAGCATGTAGACGTAGGCGGAATCCTGATTGCCAATTCGTTGATAACAATTATATAACTCCGAATATGCCGAACACACATAGAGTTTATTTTTGACGTTCTTCTCTGCCCAAGCTGCCAATGACTTCAACCGGATGATACACTGATTGAACTTACCCTCACGCTCCATGAGCAGAATCTTCATGAATTGGTCCATAAAGCGGTTGTCGGTAGTATTCTGGTGAGGTGTCTGCTGACAGACGGCAAGGGATTGGCGCGCCTTATCTATCCGGTTTTGAGCCAGATAGTCACCAAAAAGATTCATATTGATTCGGTAGCGAATATCGTCGTATTCCTTTCCCTTGGCATACTTCAGTCCGCGTTCATAGTTCACGGTGGCTTTTGCAAAGTTTTCGTAGGAACTGTAGATGACACCAATGTCGTTGTAGATAGCTGCCATTTCGGGCTTCCCCGGCAGTTGGTTGCTGATGCGCAGTGCCTTGACGAAATAGGAGAAGGCATCCGTCAGACTGGCTTTGGAATAGAATATCTTGCCCGCATTATGGAAAGCTGTCACTTGATAGCGGTTGGGAGTGTCTGACGCACGCCTGCAAACCACCGAATAATAGAACATCGCCTTCTTCTGATTGCCCTGTTTGAGCATCTTGTCGCCCATGTGCACAAGACTGTCATCGCTCAGAGACAGACAGTGTTCTATCTCTGCTCGACTCTGCGAACCTGCACGACAAATGCCTAATGAGAAAATAACAAATATGAAGAAGAAGATGAACCTTCGCATAAGAATCATAATTTATCCAACTGCAAATATAACAATATTTTCTATAAATCGGATTATTTAATTAAAAAAAGAACCATCCGCAAGATGCATGGAAAACTGAGCTGAAGACACAAGCCACACAGAGAAAAACATCTTTATCGGTGAGAATAAGACGATAAGGATAGTAGCAGAGGTGTCGGAAAAGTCTGAAAAGTAGGAAAAGTCCGAAGAGTCAGAAGAGGTGGCATTACTCTTCAGTATCGCTGCCTCCAACTCCTAACTTAATTACTTATTTACTTAATTACTCATTTACTTATTTGTATATCTTCTTTTTCAGCTTCAGCAGTTTGCCATAGGCAGCTTTTCCGGCTTTCTCGCCGCGTGCTATCATCTCGTTGATATCTTTCTCTGTGAAACTGGCGGCACTGAAGCCCTCCAAGTCGGGATTGATATACACGTCGGCAGCCTTACGGTTCTGCTCGTATTTGACGAGGTCGGGACGTTCAATCGCCCAGACAGCTAAACGCGCCGCATTGTTTTTAATGAGTTTCAAAGGTAAGGGTGCCTCCTTGCGCTTCTCGCCCTCATGCTTGTTCTGCGTCAAGTCAACTGCAATTACCACGTCGGCACCCATCGCCTTTACCACATCCACCGGCAGGTTATTGAGGAGACCACCGTCGAGCAGACTCACGCTGTCAATCTCAATCGCCTTGAAGGCTCCGGGGATTGCCATGCTGGCACGCATGGCGATGGGCAAGACACCACTCGACAGCACTACCTCGCGGTTATTACGATAATCGGTTGCCACACAGCGGAACGGAATCGGAAGTTGGTCAAACGAGATAGAGTCCGTGCGGCCCGTCATGCGCTTCAGCAGTTGCACCACGCTGTCGCCCCGGATAGCGCCCACAGAAGGGTCAGCGATTTTACTGTTCTTGCGTCCCACAGGGAAACCGAGCACGTACACTACACCGTCCTTCTTCTTGATGATGTCGCCCTCCATATCCGCGTTGCGGTCGGCCAAAAGCGTCAGCCACTCCTGAGAACGGTACATGGAATCGAGTTGGGGCGAGCGGTAGCCGCAAGCATACAGCCCGCCGTTGATGGAGCCAATGCTGGTTCCGGCAATATAGTCAATGGGAATGCCCGACTTTTCTATGTATTTCAGCACGCCCACCTCAGCAGCGCCCTTGGCACCGCCGCCGCCGAGAACCAGTCCCACCTTAAGCCGTTTGCCCTGGGAAAGGGTATCTTGAGCTGTCGTAGAGCCAAAGGCGCAGCAGAGCAGTAAGGCAATAAAGAGTATTTTCAGTTTCATTGTGCTGTTTGTTTTCGTCGTTGCAAAAGTAATCATTTCTGTGGAAAAAACAAACAGTACTTCTTTTCTTTCTAATAAATAAAGCTACTGATAACAAAGTAAAGAAACAAAAGGCGAAAGGTTGAGCAAGACTTTCTCAACCTATCAGATGACAGACTGCGCCCGGCAGCGAACGGGCGACGCCTTTCAGCTCAAGCTCGAACATCTCTGAAGCCAACTTACCTACTGGCAGCCCCGTCATGTGGGAGAGCATGTTCACCTGCACATCGTTGGTTTTCTGCAACACGTCGACGATTCGTTGCTGGTCGGGCGTGAGGTCTGGGAAGATAGAACGCTCAATGCCTTGTTTCTGCGCACGCTCCAAGCGATTGTCGTCCTGCCATCCCATCGCCTCAGCAAGGTCCATTGCCGACGTGATGAGCATGGCTCCATTGCGACGGATGAGATTGTTGCAACCGGCACTGTACTCTGCACCGACATTGCCAGGGAAAGCAAACACTTCGCGCCCGTAGCTTTGGGCGATACCACACGTAATCAGTCCACCGCCATGCTCGGCACTCTCCACTAAAATAGTGGCATCGCACATCCCTGCCACAATACGGTTCCGGCGGACGAAGTTCATCTTGTCGGCGTTGGTACGAGTCATATATTCCGTCAGAAGTCCGCCCTGCGAGAGCATCTGCTTGGCGGTATCACGGTGGCGGGGCGGATAGAGGTCATCGAGTCCATGAGCCAACACGCCCACGGTTTCAAACCCTTGCTCCAAAGCACAGCGGTGGGCGGTGATGTCTACACCATAAGCCAAACCGCTCACCACAAGCAGCCGACTGCCGCAATGGGCGCGATAATCCGCCATAAAGTGTCTCACTAAATCCTGACCATAGAGGGTGCAGCGGCGCGTGCCCACAAGGTTGACCACGCGCATCTGGTTAAGGTTGGCAGTACCTTTATAATATAACACGAGCGGGGCATCCTGACAATGGGACAATCGCTGGGGATAGTCGTCATCGCCAAGACAAAGCACCCGCACGTCGTGTTGCTGGGTCCACTCCCACTCTTCCTCTGCACGATGGAGGTGGTCTTCACTGTCGCGCATCCGCTCCACGAGCTTATCCGAAGCATCCGGCACCACCTCGCGCACATCCTTGCGGTGTTCCATGAGTGCTACGGCGGAACCGGCGCGGTCGTATAGCTCACGTATGCCGGCAAGATTGAAATAGCCCACACGCGAGAGTACCATCATGGCAATCGTTTCCTTAGTATCAGTAGCCATTATTGGTTGAGATATTTAGCGAAGGCACGGTCATACTCGTCGCATGTAGTCAGCCTTCCGTCAACGAGGCAGACCAACGTTGCCTCGCAGTGGAAGCAAAGCCTGTTGTCGCTCTCACGATAGAGGTCGTGAACGAAGATATAGCGGATTCCCTCCTTGACTAGTCCCATACGCGAGACGATGACATCGTCGCAGCGAAGGGGCACTTTATATTCGAGATACATGCGTGCCACGACCGAGTCGATGCCGCGCGAATGCATCTCGGCAAAGCTCAGTCCCTCTTGTTTCATGAAGCGATGGCGCGTATGCTCGCAGTAGTGCAGGTAGCGTGCATTGTTCACGATGCCTTGAATGTCGCACTCATAGTCTCTCACCTCCATCTTGGTGGTGAAGATATAGTCTGTTTTTATCATATTGAGAAAGATTTTCCTTTTAGATATTCGTAACCGATGCGACAGCGAATGCACTCGCGCTTGTCGCAATATTCCTTCTTGAGTTGAATCAGCGCCTGACTATCTCCCGCGTTATCGACCGTAAGTCCACAGTTCTGCCACATCCTCACGATGGAGTTGTTCTCAGCCTTCAGCACATCGAGGAAATCGAAGGAGCGCTGACAGAGCCGGTCGTCGTCCTTGTGTCGCCCATAGGCGAAGAGCATCGGTACCACGGTGTTGATGAGCAACAAGTTGGCTGACGATGCCGACAAGTGCTTACCGCTTTTCGGTCCTGGTGCGCCAAACATATAATGCGTGCGCCAATAGGGTGTGACTTCGGTCTGCAACAGACTGGCGGCGTCCTTCAACGACTCCTGCTCCACAAGCTCACTCAGCCCTGTCTGACGGTGGTAGTAGAGCATTGCCAACTGGGAGATGCGGATATAGGGGAAGTTCTGTGGTCGTAGCCGCAGGAACCGCCACAATTTCCAGTCCATAGGATGAAGCTGAAACTTATGCGCCATATATTGATATTCATCGCGCAATCGGTCGAAATAGCCTTCCTCATGAGCCGTCTTTCGGTAGCGTTCGGGCACACTCTCCTCGCAGAGCAGTCCTGCCTGTCCCATGAAAATCGCCTCTATCTGGAAGATGTCGTCGCGATGATGCCCCACCTTGTCGAGCGGCACATTGAGCGCCCACTGCTCGAAAGCATCACTGTTGATGCCGAAACCGAAGTTGCGGGCGAGCGTAACGAAGTAGGCACTCTCCCAAGAGCCTCCGCACTGGTCAACGCGCCGCACGATGTCGTCGGTCTTTCGCTCCAGCCGCTCCGTCTCCATAGCCGACATCCACGAATGAATCATCAGTTTGGAGAGTTGGGGAATGATTTTGTAGCACGGCGGATAGTTCTCCGTGCGCAGCAGTTCCTCATAGTTCTGCCTCACCTGTTCCGGCACTTGCAGTCGGAGCTGAGGCAGGACGGTACCCTTCAGCGTGCGCGCCTCTGCGTCCACCTTTCCCACAACGTGGAGAATCACGGTATCGTAGTTTGAATCTTTGTCGTGACCGTGCAGATACCAGTCACTTGCCTTGTCGTGAATCTCTACATTGCCTACCCACAGCGTACCGTCGATTTTCACTTTCGCGTTGAAAAAGTCAGGACCAGAGTGGGTATTGTGCAGTCCGGGGTCTATCACCTCCACGCTGCGACCGTCGGTAGTGGTAAGGGGCGTAACAGGGAGCAGTTTGTGTTGCCAGCAATAGTGTATGAGTTCTTCCATGTTAGAACCAGTTAAGGTAGCTCAATTAATTTTATTTGTATCTCAATAGAGTAGGCTCTATCATTTCGGTCGTATTTACTTCTCCGCCTATCTATAGAACTCACCCTAATGGGATTGTGGAGAGCAAAGATAATAAATTATTCTGAACTATTTAAGTTCAAGGGCTAAAAGATAAACAAAAAACACGGTTTGCCACGTTCCGCCATAGCGAAACCCGGCAAACCGTGCTCTTCTTATACTTCTCATTCTACTCTCGGTTTCCTTCCGCCTCAATGAGCCGTGTCAGTTCGTCAAACGTATTGGCGATGGGCATCTGAGTGTGATAGTCGCCCCTCACCATCTTGTTCTCTTGCAAATAGTCGAGCAGACGGATAAGAGGATTCCAGAAACCGTTTACATTATAAATGATGACTCGCTTGTTGTGATAGCCGATTGTGTTGGAAGAAGCCACCGAGAACATCTCGTCGAGCGTACCGATACCTCCAGGCAGTGCCACCATCACGTCGCTCTGTCCCAGCATGAGGTCCTTGCGCTGCGAGAGCGAGTCACAGGGGATATCCACATCCACGCTGTCACTGCGCCGTGAGCCGCGCTCAACAATGTCGGGAATGATGCCGATGGCAAGCCGACCGCCTTGATGCACCGTCTGACCGATGCACTCCATGAGTCCGCTATTGGTACCGCCGAAGATGAGCGTATGCTTCTTCTCCACTATCCACTCTCCCAACTGGCGAGCCGCAGCGAAATATTCTGGAGCGATTTGGTTGTTGGCTGAGCAGAATACGCCTATTTTCATTGGAGAAGCCTTTCTGCCATGGCTTTGCCCAAAGCCTCGCAACGGGCAACGACATCGCGGTTGAGTCCCTGCTTCATCTCCACCGGTTCGCCCACCTGTTCAAAGTGGATGGCGTTCTCATTCCATTCGCCAATCTTCTTTACTGCCTTGCCTGCCCAGCTGTAGGAGCCGAACCAGCCAATGAGGTGATTCTTGATGTCGCGACCTGCGATTTCCTGCAGTAGCACGTCCATCTCATGATAAAGACCGGCGTTATAGGTTGGAGCGCCCACGATGAGTCCACGGAAGCGGAAGATGTCGCGGAGGATGAACGAGTGGTGGCGTGTTGAAACGTTATACATCACGATGTTCTTCAGTCCTGCCTGGGATGCGGCACGGGCGATGTATTCTGCCATGCGCTCGGTGTTTCCGTACATAGTGCCGTAGCAGATGACGAGTCCAGGTTCGGTCTCGTAGCGGGACATACGGTCGTACATCTTCACCACGCGCTCCACGTTTTCGTGCCAGACGGGTCCGTGAGTAGGACCGATATAACTGATTTTCAGATTTGCCAGTTTTTTCAAGGCGTTCTGCACGGGTGTGCCATATTTGCCGACGATGTTGCTGTAGTAGCGCGTCATCTCCAGCCAGCACCAGTCGGTGTCAATCTCGCTGTCGATGATTCCACCGTTGAGCGCTCCGAAGCAGCCGAAGGCATCACCGCTGAAGAGAATGAGGTCGTTGGCGTCGTATGTCATCATGGTTTCGGGCCAGTGCACCATCGGCGTGAGATAGAACTGCAGCTCATGGTGACCGAGTGAGAGCGTGTCACCGTTAACTACTTCTATGCGGTTGTCGTCAATATGGTAGAAGCCGTGGAGCATATCGAAGGTTTTCTTGTTGCCCACAACCTTCACGTTGGGATAGTATTTCCTTAGAAGAGCCAATGAACCACTGTGGTCGGGCTCCATGTGGTTGATGACCACATAGTCGATGGGACGGTCGCCCAGCACTTCTTGGATGCGCTCCAAGAACTGCATGAAGAAATCCACTTCTACGGTGTCGATAAGGCAAACTTTGTCATCGTCAATCAGGTAGGAGTTGTAGCTCACTCCATGTGGCAGAGGCCACAAACCTTCAAAGAGTGCCTTCGTGCGGTCGTTGACACCTACGTAATAAATTTTGTCTGTTATCTCAATCATATCGGTCATTGTTGATTTTTCATTTTCTCACCAAACTCGGGCGAAACATAGTTGCCAATAGCCTTGCAGCTCTCGCTTGAGAAGAGTTGTGCTGTAGAGATGAGCTGGTCCCACTGCTGTTCAGTGAGTCCGGCATCAATGTCGCGCCGCGTGATGTTGTATTTCACTAATCCATACACGAATCCTGCATTGAAGTTGTCGCCTGCGCCGATGGTGCTCACCGTCTGGGTCTCTGCCACGGGATAACTCTTGGCAAAACCGTTTTCAGCACGTACCTCCACTGGTTCACTTCCTTGCGTATAGATAAACTTACGGCAGTAGAAACTGATTTCAGCATTATAAACTTTATCGGCACTGTCTTTCTTATATAGCACTTCAAAGTCCTCCCTGCTGCCACGCACGAAGTCGCTATAGCTCAAGTTGTCGAGCAGATTGGGCGTAATCTTCATGATTTCATCACGGTGGGAGGAACGGAAATTGACGTCATAGTAGAGAATGGCACCATGCTCACGGGCATATTCCAAAAAACCTGCCACTTGTGGGCGCACCACTGGGTTGATGGAGAAAAACGAACCGAAAATCACCACGTCGTCGGGATTGATTTCGGGATAGCTGAACTCCAATTGGTCGTGGGGATGGTCCTTATAAAATAGGTAGTCGGCATTATTGTCCTCATCAAGGAATGCCAAGGAGATGGGCGATTTGCTGTCGGGAAACACGCTCACGTTGTCGGCATTGACACCATTGTCGCGAAGGAATCTGATAATCTTTTCTCCAACCCGGTCGTTGCCCGCCTCACTGATGAACTGAGCGTCAATTCCACAGCGTCCCAGCGATATAACGGCATTAAAGGCAGAACCACCGGGAACAGCACAAATGGGCTGTTCGTTCTTGAAGATGATGTCGAGAACCGTCTCGCCAATTCCTATTACTTTTCTCATGATTGCAATGTAATTCAAATATTGGATGAATAGAGCCGTATTGAGCGCACCCATGAGCTTGCTCCGGCTTAGAACTCCAAGATATGTTTTCTCTTGCAAAGATACAGCAAATAGGCTGAAAAACAAACTCAAAATGGATATTTTTTCGCCATAAAGTCAAAACATCATGTTGTTGATAACAATTCTGACCACTCCGAGACCTCCGAGTTCTCCGAGCACTCCGAGAAATTCCGAGAAATTCCGAGAATCTCCAATCCTTCCGAGATTCCCACACCCCCATAATTTCCCCTCATCCGTTGGCTATCTCAGTTTTTTCTTTTAATTTTGCACCCAATATAAATCCTGAAACGAACAGGAGTTTTGCAATAATGAATTACAATACAGCGACGCTGCCCTGCGGGCTGCGTCTTATATATCTCCCTTCCTCTTCTCCCGTTGTCTACTGCGGCTATGTGGTCGCGGCAGGCTCTCGCCATGAGCGCCCGAATGAAGAGGGACTTGCCCATTTCTGTGAACACGTCACCTTCAAAGGCACAGAGCACCGCAAAGCATGGAACATTCTCAATTCATTGGAGAGCGTGGGTGGTGACCTCAACGCCTTCACCAACAAGGAGGATACAACCTTCTACGCATCGGTGAGAAAGGAACACGTGGCACGTGCCATTGACCTGCTCACCGACATCGTGTTTCATAGTGTCTATCCGCAGAAGGAAATCAACAAAGAAGTCGCTGTTATCTGTGACGAGATTGAGAGCTACAACGACTCGCCTTCGGAACTCATCTTCGACGAGTTTGAGAACATTCTTTTTAAGAATCACCCTTTAGGACACAATATTTTAGGCACCGCCGACCAAGTACGCAGCTATCAAACTGCTGATGCACTGCGCTTCACACGTGAGCACTATTTGGCGTCGAGAGCGGCATTCTTCCTTTATGGCGACGTTCCTTTTCAGCGCGTTGTCCGCATGTTGGAGCGTGCAACTTCCGACCTGCCAAAGGCGGAGCCAGAGACACTGCTGCCGCAACACGAGTCTCTGCAGCCGCAGTTAGGAGCCGGCGAAGATGCCATCGTAGTGAACCGCCATACGCATCAGAGCCATGTCGTCGTGGGCGGGCGTAGCTTTTCTGCCAACGACGAACGGCGTTTACCCCTCTATGTACTCAACAATCTCCTTGGAGGTCCTGGCATGAACGCTCGACTAAACCTGAGTCTGCGCGAGCGCAACGGACTGGTATATACCGTGGAAAGTAGCATGGCAAACTACAGTGAGACGGGAGTGTGGTGTACCTATTTCGGTTGTGATGGCGCCGACGTTGACCGTTGTCTGAGATTAGTGCGACGGGAGTTGGACCGTGTGATTGATGCTCCCCTCACCGACCGACAACTAAATGCCGCCAAGCGGCAAATCATAGGTCAACTCGCCATTGCCTACGACAACCGAGAGACTTTGGCATTGGATGCGGGCCGTTCTTTCCTGCACAATGGGTGGGAGCGCGACATCATCCATTTCCGCGAGCGTCTCGAAGCCGTCACCCCCGAAGACGTTCTTCAAGCAGCCCGCAAAGTCTTCTGCAAGGAGAACCTCACCACATTAGTCTACGAATAACCTTCACTTATTAATAAAGGATAGCGTTTCCGCGCATGGGAATGTTCCATGTGCGGCAACGCTATTTTTATCATGGGCATAAAGCCATGAATCAAATCAACACAGCTCATCATGATTTGAATAACCTTGCTGTTACACTTTCTGACAAGTTTTCTCGAGTTTGTCAACAAACAAAAAACGAACAGAATTTGTGCCATTCCCTCTCAGCGTTGAGTATTATTAGAATCTTTAGACTCTGATTGATGTTTGATGAATTGCGAGGGCAATTCGCCATATTCATCTTTGAAATACTTGGAAAATTGCTTGGGTGACAATCCCACGCTCCACGCTATCTCTGAAATATTGCCGCCCTGCTGCTCAAGCAACTGCTTCCCATGAGATATTTTCATCTTTCTCATCAGTTCAAAAGGTGAGATACCTGTGATTGCCAGTATGCGCTTATAGAGGTTGCCGCGTGTCATACCCATGTCCTGACTTAGGTTTTCAACCGAATAATCTGTATTGGACATGTTGTCGATTATCAGTTTTTGCACTTTCTGCATAAACACTTCATCTACCGAAGGCACCTTTACTTCCGGCGATTCCAATTTGAAAGACGCTTGGGGCTGCTTCTGTCTCTCAGTTTCCTTGACGGTGCGTCTTCTTCTGAGCATGAAAACAGCTCCAACGATAACCACAAGCACACAACCCACCACAATCAGCCACAAGGCAGAGCGCTTAGTAGCTATCTCTGACGTTGGTTCAGCTATGAGCAATCCTTTGGATGTACCAAAATACATCTTCCCCTCGGGAGAGCAAGCCGCTGCCCTGACATGAAATTCCTGCTGGCCTAAGACTTCGGGACCAAAACCTATTGCCTTATAATTCTTATCCACCATTGACAGCGTCTTCGGCGAAACAGCCCACATATTGCCTTGATGGTCTTGTGCCAAGGCGATGATGATATTATCAGAAAGCCCGGAGCCTGTGGTTAAATGCCTCACGGTTGAATCACTTATATGATATACATAAATGCCATTGCGCGTGCCTATCCATAAACTCTTATCTGAGGAGATGGTCAGCGTTCTGACAAACGTTCTTTGCAGGAAGGCTTCTCCCTTATTGTCTCTAACCGGGGTCATCTTTTTAGTGCTCATATCAAGCTGATAGAGTCCCCAGCCTGTTGCTATGTACAAAGTCTTATGATTGAACGACAGCAAATCTGTCATTGTATTGGTTTCCAACACAGAGTTTTCCTTGCGGTAGTTATCCCAAGTGCCGTTCTGATGAACAACAAAAAGGCCTTCCATCGTTGTGGCAAACCACATATTTCCATCATCGTCCTCGCTGATTCCTGAAATATAAGATAAGATGTTCGGTTTGATGTCCTTTATATCGGGTTTTCTGAACTGTCCACCGTCAAACCAAAACGGTCCCTCTCCAAAGGAACCAAACCATTGGCGTCCTTTTGAGTCGCGATAAGTACACAGCACGATATCCGACGGCAACGTTCCTAAAAGCCTACTATAGAATTGTATTTTGGAATCTTGGCTTTGTCTAAGTGCCAATCCACTGCCATCCAATCCGAGCCAGAGAACGCCGTTTTTGCCGAAACTGATGCAACTCACCTTCGACTCCTTTTCCAGCATCAAGTTGTCAAATCTATAAGAGATGGCTGCAAGGACAGACGAAGACGATATCAAAAGCGACAATATCAAAACAATCAATCTCATGGTTCGAAGTTTAGTCCAATTAAGCAAAGCCGACAGGGGCCCATGAATTCTGATGGCTACAAAATTACTAAAAAAAACAGAAAAAGTACACCCGAAAGAACATAATTCAAAAAAAGGAGACTCATTACACGACAGCAGTTCAAACATACCATCTTCCCTAAAGTATAAAATGACTTCCCAAATGTTTCATCGCTCAATCAGCAATCCATTTTCAACATTTGGGAATCCACTTGTTCCAGGTTTTTTGTTCTTTTGCCAGCGGACATCCGCAGAGGTCTGCTGAATCAAATCATAACCAAGTAAGTACAACTAATAACAAAGATATGAGACATATTGCATTGACTTTTCTTGTCCTTTTTCTGTCGCTGTCAGGCTTCGCAAAAAAGCCAATTGACTATGAAAAGGCAAGCTACAAAGAAGTAAAAGACTTGAGCTACACACTCTCAGGCGATAGTTACGCCCAAAGCAGATGTAAGTTAGACATCTATTATTCAGACCAGTTGAGGAACCGACCAGTGGTTGTTTGGTTTCATGGCGGTGGTCTGATAGAAGGCAACAAAGACTTTCCGTGGTTGATGAAACAGAAGGGAATTGTGTTAGTGGCTGTCAATTATCGCCTGTTGCCCAAGGTGACAGTCGACAGCACACTCGACGATGCAGCCGCTGCCATTGCGTGGACATTTAAGAACATTGAGCGCTATGGCGGCAATCCCCATGAGATTTTCGTTTCGGGCCATTCTGCCGGAGGCTACATCACAG
This sequence comes from Prevotella sp., assembly GCA_050946455.1. Taxonomy (GTDB): domain Bacteria; phylum Bacteroidota; class Bacteroidia; order Bacteroidales; family Bacteroidaceae; genus Prevotella. Next base: position 53,612 of record JBMNUV010000005.1, on the reverse strand, counting down.
CCATGGAAGGTCTCAACAAGAAGTACCTCGCACGCTACGGCATCGATGCCGACAGCATTATGGGTCTTGTCCCCTTTAGCGGTCAAATGATTAGCCATTTCTCTTATAGGAAAATGAATGGAATTGGGCCCTTGCAACCGGTAGTGGACTCCTATGCTCCGCTTTTCTATGTACGCAAGGATGCCCCATCAATCGTTCTGATAACGGGAGACCGCGACATGGAACTTTATGGCCGTTATGAAGAAAATGCCTATATGTGGAGAATGCTTAAACTGGTGGGTCATCCCGATGTGCGCCTCTATGAGATTGGCGGTCACAACCACGGTGATATGGGCAATCCCGCTCAGCATATCCTTTATCAGTTTATTCTTGAAAAGACAAACGAAGAGAAATAATTAACTAAAAACTTTCATAACTTCAATATGAATCAACTTGTAATAAAATCATTGCTTGTTGCCGGCATCTGCGCCTCATCGTGTGGGGCAGTTTGGGCGGGCCAAGCTGGCGGTCAAGCCGCCATGCACGTTGAGCAGCAGTCGCAGCGTGTAGTGAAAGGTCATGTGACCGATGCTGACGGTCCCATCATTGGAGCCACAGTCAAAGAGAAGGGAAATCCAAAAATGGAACCGTCACAGACTTTGACGGCAACTTTATGCTGAATGTAAAGGAAGGTGCCACGCTCATCATTACCTATGTGGGTTACAAGTCGCAGGAAGTTGTAGTAGGCAACCGAAGTTCTGTAGACATCACGCTCTCTGCCGATGATAAGGCTTTGGAGGAAGTAGTAGTGGTGGGCTACGGCATTCAGAAGAAGAAGCTGGTTACTGGAGCTACGATTGAGGTGAAGGGCGATGACATTCAGAAAATGAACTCCACTCAGGTGTTAGGTGCCTTGCAGAGTCAAAGTCCTGGTGTGAATATCGCCGCAGTATCAGGTCAGCCCGGTGACGGCTACAACATCAACATTCGCGGAGCTGGTACCAACAGTTCTACTACTCCTCTCTATATTATTGATGGAGTGGCAGGTGGAGATATCAACTCACTCAACCCTGCCGACATTGAGCGAATCGACGTGCTGAAGGATGCAGCATCGTGCGCCATCTACGGTGCCCGCGCCGCCAACGGAGTGATTATGATTACCACAAAACAAGGCAAGGAAGGCAAAGTGCAGGTATCCTATGATGGATACGTGGGATGGCAAAATGCCTACAAGATGCCACGGTTGCTCAATGCTCAACAGTATATGTCAATCATGGACCAAATGTCGGTCAACAGCGGTGGTGATGTCTATGATTGGAGCAAATATATCGATGCCGACTTGCTTGAGGCATATCAGAACGGAACCAACAAGGGCACGGACTGGATGGAGGAACTACGCAATAAAAACGCCATCACTACCAGTCATGCGCTCAATGTAGCTGGAGGCAACGACCGAGGCAGGTTCTCTGCTGGAGCAGGATATCAATATCAAGACGGTATCTTTGGCGGTCCCGTTAAGTCAGACTTCCGCAGGTTCACTTTCCGTGTCAACTCCGACTATGTAATCTATCGCAACAGCAAAGGGCTGGACGTAATCAAGCTGGGCGAGAATATCTATTTCAAGCATTCGCAGAAGCAAGGCATTCAGAATGGCAATCAGTATTCCAACTCCATTTCTCGGTGTCTGCGAGCCAATCCACTGGTGCCGGTCAAGGATTCTGAAGGCAACTACTTCATGTATGACGACCTCGTCAACAGTGGCACGGAAGGTTGGTTCAATTACAACTCCTATACCTCCAACCCCATTGCCCGAATGGTATATAATCAAGACGGCAACAACCATACCCGCAACTTCAATCTCAATACAGTGGCGTTTATGGAAGTGCAACCCATCAGTGGACTAACCTACCGCGGTCAGGTGGCATACAAGATGTGGTCGGGTGAATGGCGCGCCTTCATGCCCGAGTATAAAATCAACGACTCTGGTGACAACCGCACCGAAAGTCAGACACGCGAGAATATGAACAACGGATGGAGCTGGTCTGTGACCAACACGCTCAACTATAAATTCAAGCTGTTTGACGACCATCATTTTGATGCCCTCTTGGGTACGGAATACTCTAAGAACAGTCACGACTATGGCGATTACATGGAAGGCATTTCTACAGGCGGCATCTTCGACGACTTTGAGCATTCCTATTTCGACAACACCACAGGGCGCAACGCTGGAACGCTTTCTGGTTATCCCAACACAGACCATTCCATCATGTCTTATTTTGGACGTATCAATTATGATTACGCTGAAAAGTATATGCTCTCAGTCATTCTCCGTGCCGATGGTTCTTCCAACTTTGCTCCCGGCCACCGTTGGGGCTGGTTCCCCTCTTTCTCAGCAGGATGGGTGATTACAAATGAGAAATTCATGGAGAACGTTGGTTGGCTCAACTTCTTGAAACTTCGTGGCAGTTGGGGTCAGAACGGTAATGAGAATATTGATGCTTTCCAATACTTGTCGGCATATACTTTTGGTCAATTGGGCTTATATAGCTTTGGCAATGCTTTGGTTCCTACCACAGCCGGAGCTTATGCCACCAGACTGATGAATGAGAATCTTACTTGGGAGACTTCAGAGCAACTCGATTTGGGCTTTGATGCCAGAATGTTCAACGGTCGCTTCGGTGTCACTTTCGACTACTACAATAAGAAAACAAAAGATTTGCTTGTAAGCGTACCTGTTTCGGGTCAATTGGGCTTCACTTCACAGGTTCAGAATGCTGGCACTGTAGAGAACAAGGGTGTCGAATTGGCACTAAGCTGGCACGACAAGATTGGCAGCGACTTCCAGTACAACATTGGTTACAACTTTGCCTATAACCATAACGAGGTAACAGAAGTGAACAATGAATCTCATTACATAGAAGGAGGGAATGACCTCATTTCTGGCAACACCGGTTACTGCACACGCATGGAGGAAGGCCATCCTATAGGCTATTTCTACGGCTACAAAACAGAAGGAGTGATGCAGAATTGGGACGATGTGGAAACCTATCTGCAAAAGAACTGTAATGGCGATGCCGCCAACTCCCTGCAGGGAAGTACTGTAAAGCCAGGTGACTTGAAATTTGTAGACACCAATCATGATGGTGTCATCAACTCCGACGACAAAACTGAGATTGGCGACCCGCATCCCGACGTGACAATGAGTCTCAATCTTGGCGCATCTTATAAAGGCTTTGATTTCAATGCCACCTTCTATGCCGCATTGGGGCAACAAGTATGGCGTTCTTGGCGAAAAGTCACCGATGGTCACTATGAGAACTACACTACAGAGGTCTACGACTACTGGCACGGCGAAGGGACCAGCAATAAGTATCCTCTGCTGCAGCCCACCAATATAGGAGTGAATTTTCAGCAGCTTTCTGATATCTTTGTTGAGGATGCCGACTATCTGCGACTTCAGAATATCTCTTTGGGCTACGATTTTAAGCATATCTGGAAAAATTGCCCCTTCGAACAACTCCGAGTATATGTGGCAGCGCAGAACCTCTTCACCATCACTGGCTATAAAGGTATGGACCCGGAAAACGGCATTGCGCTCACCAGCAGTGAGCCTTGGGTGACGGGTATCGACGTGGGTAATTATCCTTGCGCCCGTACCTATATGATTGGATTAAACGTAAAATTCTAAACGATAAATTCAAAATGAAACATATTCTTTATTTACTTAGTATCCCTGTCATTTCGGTAGGACTGCTCACGTCTTGCTCCCTCGATTCTGAGGATATCGTTGAGAAGGCTTCAAACAACTTTCCTACTACCGAGGATGACGCAGCCCAGATGCTGCAGAGTGTCTATCAAAACCTAAACCAAGCCACAGGAACGCCTCAAGCCACGTTCTACTATGTATCCATGTTGGCGAGTGATGACAACTTGGGAGGTGGCGGTGTAAACGACAAACGCATGCAGGCAGAGGATTTACTCTGCAATTACAATACGGATATGACTCGCCAGTTTTGGGACGACAGATACGTGGGCATATATCGGGCGAACGACTTGATAAAAAATTTTGCCGATGGCAAACTGAGTAGTCTGAGCGAAACTGATGCCAAACAGATTGAGGGTGAGGCTCGTTTCCTGCGTGCTTTCTATTATTATGAACTCGCCTCACAGTATGGCAACATCCCATTGAAACTCATCCCCGACAATGAGGTGATGCCGCAGGCCAAGCCCGCAGAGGTCTGGGGACAGATTCTCTATGATTTGAAATGGGCGTGCGACAATATGCCGTCTGTAAAGACAACCGACGCGAGGGCAGGGCATGTGGACAAATATGCTGCCGAAGCTATGCTGGGACGCGCCTTCTTGTTCTACACGGGTATGTATTGCAACGGCGATGACTTGGCTGCTCTCACCAGCACCAACTACAACCCTCTCTCAAGCGTGACTCTCCCTGATGGGTCTACTTTGACCAAACAGCAAGTGGCATCCTATATAGATGACTGCGTGAACAATTCGGGATACAGTCTTGTTAGTGATTACCGCAACTTGTGGGCATACTCGAACCGTTGCACCGCAAGAGACTACCAGTATGATATAGACAACAACTTGAAATGGGTAGAAGATGATGGAGCAGTAAATCCAGAGACTCTCTTTTCCATCAAATACAACAAACTTGCTTCATGGAGCACTACAATAGGTTATTGCAACGACTTTGCGCTCCACTTCGGTGTGCGTGGCGGACAAGATTATGCCAACACATTCCCCTTTGGTCAGGGTTGGGGTGCAGGTCCAGTGGCTGCTAATTTAGTACAGGAATGGCAGTCCACAGAACCTAATGACTTAAGACTTTCGGCATCGATTGTGAAAACAAGTGACATGCCCAACTACAAGAAAGGAGGATGGGATGACTTTGTGCAGGAAACCGATTATTACCAGAAAAAGCAAGGTCCTATCACTTCATATAAAGACAAGACAGCCAACACTCTCTATTGCACATTTGAAAACGAGATGTACGGTTCTGACAGTTGGGCTGCTGGTGCCGAGAATATGCAATTAGGCTCTATTCACGATTTGGTACTTATCCGCTTTGCCGATGTCCTGCTGATGCAGAGTGAGTTGGAAGAAGACGTATCGGGTATCAACCGCGTGCGGGCACGGGCTGGTTTGGAACCTATAGCAACCTACAGTCTACAGGCTCTGCAAAATGAGCGTCGCCATGAGCTTGCATTTGAGGGAACTCGTTGGAATGACATTCGTCGCTGGCACATTGCGGCTGCGGCTTTGGAAGAACAAACCAACACGCCAACATACTTCAGAGGAATCTCTGATAGCAACACTCCTCACAATGGAGGTTACGCCGCCCGCTACAATGCAACAGCCGGATTCTTCAAAATTCCGGAGAGTGAGATTTCTCTTTCAAATGGCTTGCTTGTCCAGAATCCCGGATGGGATTCCGATGCTGAATATAACGGATGGCAGTAAGAGTGTTAAATAGCAAATTAAAGAATGAATACAATGAGAAAATATGTCTATCTTTTGGTGTTGCCTCTTCTCGCTTTGTTGGCAACATCTTGTGACCCCTCGAGAGGAGATGAGGCTGAGCTTGACCCATCCTTAACTGAAGAGCAACTGCGACAAGCCGTTAAGGTAGAGCAGGTGACACAGGATGGTGCTGAGACTAATGAATTTATATTCTCTGTAAGCAATCCCACGTGCATTGTGCAGGTGTTGGACAAAAACAATTCTATCCAAGCTTCAGGCTATAGTGGCGACATTACAATTCTACCATCTGGGTCATCGGAGATACCCTTGACATTCCGTACCATCAACCACGACGGCTCTATTACCCAGTTCACACAGACTTTCACGGTAGAGAAATGGGTGGGAGTACCTGAATTTATGAAATATCTCTACGGAGAGAATTTAGATGGTTCCAGCACATGGACATGGGACACTGAATCCGAAGATGGCTGCTGGGGTAATGGTAGATGGCAAAAGAGCACCGGACCACAATGGTGGAAAGTGTATGCTTCCGACATTGACGCGCAATGCGAAGACAAGGGGCTTCCTTATGATGGTCTTGACGGATGGATGAAGTTTTCTTTTGAAGGCTCTAAGGTTGAGACCAGTCGTGGCGAGACAGGAACTCTCGTATTATCCACCGACGTCACACTGGAAGGATGGGATATAGGAACCATGACGTTTAATGGCACTATACCATTGCTTGGAGTACAAGTGAACTATAACAATGAGCGTCAGTACACATATCAGATATTGACACTCGACGAAGAGCACATGTGCCTTTGCGCCAAAGAACCTACGGGTACAGTGGCATGGTTCTGGAACTATAAAAAGATAAATTAGTTCTTTATTATAATTTCATTTGTTATTGACAATAGGCAAGTCCCCGCACATGAGAAGACGCGATGTTTTCTCGGTGCGGGGCTTTTATGTTGAAATAAAATGGATTTTCAACAGGTACAACCTTCTAAAAAATAAGATAAAATAACCAGCCAGAATAGTCAAGCTACGGTTCCCAGCTGGCTATTACTGATTGTGCAACTGTTACCCATCGTAGTGGGGCATAATATTTAGCTTGGGTAATATCAAGCGGGTATTATTCGTCCCCCGTTCCCGCGCGGAGCGACGGGAACTACGGTGCGCAAATAATGAAGTGGAAAAGTTGGCGTGGACTCCGACGTGTTCTATCGGGAAACTATGGAAAAGAATCGGTTGGTCTAAAAATTAATCTTTTTATCGGGCGCAATGCGAAAAAACTTTGTAACTTTGCAATCAGAATGAAAATAGGTAACATCGACTTTGGTGAAAAGCCGCTCTTCCTCGCGCCTATGGAGGACGTCACCGACATTGGATTCCGTAAACTTTGCAAACGCTATGGTGCCGCTATGGTCTATACGGAATTTGTATCGGCGGACGCCATCGTGCGTAGCATCAAATCCACGCTGAGCAAGATGACGCTCAACGATGACGAGCGACCCGTAGGAATCCAAATCTACGGAAAGGATGTCGATTCGATGGTAGAGGCCGCAAAGATTGTGGAGCAATGGCACCCGGATGTCATCGACCTCAACTTCGGCTGTCCTGTGAAGAAGGTCGCCGGAAAAGGCGCCGGGGCGGGACTGCTGAAAAACATTCCGCTGATGCTCGATATTGCACGCAATGTGGTGAAGGCGGTGAACGTGCCCGTGACAGCAAAGACGCGTTTGGGATGGGACAAGGAACACCTCATCATCACTGACTTGGCAGAACAACTGCAAGACTGTGGCATTCAAGCGCTCACCATCCACGGTCGCACCCGTTCTCAGATGTACACGGGAGAGGCTGATTGGACGCTCATCGGTGAGGTAAAACGCAATCCGCGCATCCACATCCCCATCATCGGAAACGGCGACATCACTACTCCCGAAGAAGCTGTGGAGGCTTTCGACAAGTACGGCGTGGACGCGGTGATGATTGGGCGTGCCACCTTCGGCAGACCTTGGCTATTTAAGGAAATCATCGATTATATGTATCCGGAACGGGCCGGCGCACCCCTCACTTTAGACGATAAAATCGACATCTTGGAGGAGCAACTGCGCATCAATGTGGAGAGAATCGATGAATACCGTGGCATCCTCCACACTCGCCGCCACTTGGCAGCAAGCCCCATCTTCAAGGGAATCCCCGATTTCCGCCAGACCCGAATCGCCATGTTGCGCGCCAATACGGTGGAAGAACTGACAGGGATACTGGAGAAATGCAGAAGGGAGTTAGGAGCGAGATTGAGTTAGGAATTAGGAGATAGGAGTTAGGAGTTGCTGCGCAACACCAGTATGGGTTAATCGGACTGGTCAGACCAGTCTGACTAATCTGAAAAGTCAGAGAAACTCCGAGACCTCCGAGTTCTCCGAGAAATCTGAGAGTTCCGAGAGCTCTGAAAAGAGAAAACAATAAATCATAGCAATGGCAGAAGATTTCAATATAAGGGAAGAACAATTAGGTTCAGCGGAAAAAGAGTTTGAGAATGCGCTCCGACCGCTGCGCTTTGCCGATTTCAACGGGCAAAAGAAGGTTGTTGACAACCTCCAAGTATTTGTGGAGGCTGCCAAATACCGGCATGAGCCGCTCGACCACACACTGCTCTACGGTCCGCCGGGACTCGGTAAGACGACGCTGAGCAATATCATCGCGAATGAGTTGGGGGTGAACATCAAGATTACCAGTGGTCCTGTTCTCGATAAGCCGGGCGATTTGGCTGGCATCCTCACTTCATTGGAACCGAATGATGTCCTTTTCATCGACGAAATTCACCGACTCTCGCCCGTCGTTGAGGAATACCTCTACTCTGCAATGGAGGATTACCGCATCGACATCATGATAGACAAGGGACCTTCTGCTCGTTCCATTCAGATTGATTTGAACCCATTCACGCTCATAGGTGCCACCACCCGCTCGGGTATGCTCACGGCACCGTTGCGGGCTCGCTTCGGCATCAACATGCACTTGGAATATTACGACCCCGAAACGCTTCAAAAGATTATTAGGCGGTCGGCTAAGTTGCTGAAAGTACCCATCAGCGACGACGCGGCGGCAGAAATCGCACGCCGTAGCCGTGGCACGCCCCGTATCGCTAACGGATTGTTGAGACGTGTGCGCGACTTCGCACAAGTAAAGGGCGACGGTAGCATCAACCACTCCATAGCCAAAATGGCTCTCAAGGCTCTGAATATTGACGAGTACGGCCTTGATGAAATTGACAATAAGATATTGCTGACCATCATCGACAAGTTCCGTGGCGGTCCCGTGGGCCTGAGCACCATCGCGACTGCCATTGGAGAGGATGCAGGAACCGTAGAGGATGTATATGAGCCTTTCCTCATCATGGAGGGTTTCATCAAGCGCACTCCACGCGGCCGCATGGTCACCAAACTCGCCTACGACCATTTAGGTCGCAATCCCTACAGCGGAAACATCATGGAACCAACGTTTTTCTAATAGACAGCGTATGAAAACAGGCCTTTTCACCGGTACTTTTGACCCATTCACCATCGGTCACAAAAATATTGTTGACCGAGCCGTGAAGCTATTCGACAAGTTAATCATCGCCGTGGCAGAAAGCGAGTTGAAACATACCAGCCGCGACATCGACGAGCGAATGAAAGCAATACAGCGACTATACGCCAACGATTCTCGGGTAAAAGTAGTAGCTTACAACGACCTAACGATAGACCTCGCCCACCGCGAAAACGTCGATTTCATCGTTCGCGGTGTCCGTTCAGTGAAGGACTATGAGTATGAAATCGTGCTGGCTGACTTCAACCGCCACTTTGGAGGAGTGGAGACCATCTTCTTTCCTGCTGACCCCAATTTAGAAATGGTCAGCAGCACCATGGTGCGCGAGTTGGAACACTTTGGAAAAGACGTGTCGAAATTCATTCCACAACCGGAAAAGGACGATGAAACGGCTCATTTTTAAAGAAAATACACAAAATTACACAGCAAGATATGATTAGTTATCAGTCAGACGGTGTAGCCATGCCCACACTCAAGCACCGCGAAACAACAGCATGGATTCGCAAAGTGGCTGCCAGCCACGGGCGCCGCGTGGGCTCCATCGGCTATATGTTTGTGAGCGACGAGAAAATATTGGAGGTCAACCGCCAATATCTCGGTCATGATTACTACACCGACATCATCACCTTCGATGATGACGAGGGCGACGTTATCAATGGCGACATCGTGATTTCGCTCGACACCGTTCGCAGCAACGCCGAGAAATACGGAAAGACTTTTGACGACGAGCTTCACCGCGTGATTATCCACGGAATTCTCCACCTTTGCGGCATTAACGACAAAGGACCCGGAGAGCGTGAAATCATGGAAAAGAACGAGGACGAGGCTCTGGCAATGAGATAAGCAACTCCTATCTCCTAACTCCTATTTCCTAACTCAAATCTCCTAACTCTTTCCTGCATTTTCTGTATCCCCTGTTAATTCTTCCACTTATTTGAGCAGGTGAATATGGCTTAAAATGAAGGGATAAACGTTTATTCTGGATTGAGCGACAATTGTCGACACGCTTGTCGGCAATTGTCAACGAGTTTGTCGGCAATTGTCAACGAATTTGTCGACAATTGTCGCACAATCGCCAACGAATGTTTATTGAGGTGAAATCAAGCGGATATTGAATAGAGTATAGCCAACTATTGGGGTCGAACTCACGTAAAATAACAGATAAGCAAGAAGAGATGATAGAAAAGTAAAGTGCCAGCCAACACGAGCAGACAGCTCGTCAACACCCGTCGAAGCTGGGGAAGAAGTCTGCTCATCAGAAAACCTATCATCAAGGGCAGGATGAACACCCAGTGGCATGCCATGATATACACTTCGTTCAGTCCGAATCCAAAGACAAAGTGGATGACCCCATCGAACGCCAACCACGATAGCGCCAACCACGTTAGTCGTTCATGCAGAGCGACGATATATCCCAACACAGCTAGCAGCAACAAGCCGCCCTCTATAGCATAAGGCACCCAAGAACGGTAAGTCACGATGGTGGGACGTCCCATGCCCACGTCCTGCAACAGGTGGTCGCGGTGGAGAATCAAAGTCTCGCCCATGAAATTCTCACGAAACGATTGCCATCTCGGTGTCTTAGTATCCACCCATTGCAAGAAAGGAAGTTCCGACTTCAAAGAGTTGGAAACATCGTCAGCGCCAGTTGTAGCATGAGCCTTTGCCACTTTGCGGTGCGTTGTCTTGGCGGCTTGCTTTGCACGGGCTTTTTCCAATTGGTTGGTCCTTGTTTCTATGTCTGGCTTCACCACCCATTCATAGGAGGCTTTCCCCACACCATACAACAGTAACGCGCCAAACACCCATACAAGCAGATTGCGCGGACGGAACACGCTCCGACCGTTGACCACCCATTGTGCCAAGAAAGTTTTCACGCCGTTGGTCAAGGTAACTCCGGCTGTAAGCAAGAAGAGCCAGAACGTTGTAGCGGTCGACATCGGCTGTCGGCTTTGAATATTTTTTCCAGCCAGATAGAGCGTGAGCAGCAAGAGGAAGAAAGAGAAAATGAAATGGTCGGGAACGGCTGTGCTGACCAATACCATACCAAACGACAACAGGAGCCACGTGAGGGAAGCCGCCTCTAGCCATGCCAACTGCAGTACCTCGTGGAGGAGCCGATAGAAAAACAGGAATCCATAGAAGGCGCACGCGACAAGCTGAACGCCCAGTACCCATTGCACGAAGTTGTAGCCGGTGAGCCACAGCAACAGGCGCGTCACTGCCCACGTGGGCAGCAAAAAATAGGCAAGCAGGGGATGACGGAAACAGATATTGTAGAAGATGTTCCACTGCGACGACATGCTGTAAATCAACGCATCATAGCCAGAGACATGGAAGTTGCTGGGGAACGGTCCCCAGACATTGTGGGAAGGCTGGCTGAACAAATGCCAATAGTAGAAGATGACCAAGAGGTTGACGGCAACAACGACCACCAACACGGGCAACATGACGCGCCACTCACGACGGCTGACTGAGAACAGTTGGAGAATCTTCTTCATAAGCGCTTCAGGAAGAATCTTACAAGAATGAAATTCACGGGTACGCAGATGCAGAACATCGGCACTGGCGCCCAAGCGCGGCTCATGCCAAGGTAGAGGAACAAGTTGAGCGTGAGCATCTGCAAGAGATAATTCACCACATGAGAGAAGAGGAATCCCGCACCCTTACGGGCACTCGCCTTGACGCGGAAGGTGAACCGCGTGGAAGCAAAAAAATTGAATATGAAACTCAAGACGTAGCCAATGGTCATGCTCACAGACGACCACAACTGCGACTGAGCCTGTGAAAGGTCATGGGGCAAAAGCCACACCAACAGCAGATAAATGCCATACTGCAGGAGCGTGGCTAGCGTTCCTACTATGCCAAAACGCACGATTTCTCCGATGCTTTCGCGGTTTTTGTCACTTAAACGGTTTATAATATTTCTCATCGGCATAGTCAAGCATCTCCTTGTCTCCACGGCTGTCACCGAATGCCACTAACGTATAGTCCTTGCGGTAAGGATAGATTTCAGTGATACGGTGCACCTTCTCCGCGCCGTAGCAGTTGGGCGTGGCAAAGTGACCCGTCAGCCAAGAACCACGCAACTCCAGTCGGGTTCCCACAATACGCACCTGTGGCGACATGCCTGTGACGGTGAGACCGGCATTCTCGAAGAACGGCTTCACCCAGTTGTCCACACTGGCGCTTACAATGAGCACAGGACAGCCTTCATGCACCGCCTGCTTCACCCGTTGCATTCCCTTGGCACGGATGATATGGCTGCGACGCTCTGCAAAGTGCTCGCAAAGATCGTTGAAATAATCTATCGACATATCGTGAAAAAAGAAGTGAAACATCCGCTCCTTGCATTTGCCGTTGTCGTACAACCCCAATTTCATGAGCAGGAGCAACGGAAAGAACAGCACGATACCATAGGCAAACGTGAGGTTTCCCCGTGCAAAGCGGATAAACTCAATCAGAGAGTCACGGCGAGTGAGCGTCCCGTCGAAGTCAAATGCGTATATTTTCACTTTCTTATTAACCGACATAATTATAGATAAATAATGAAGAGGAAGGAAATTAACCATGCCAGCACAACCAATTGAGTGAAGCGGTCGTGGAGGATGACCTTCGTCGGGTCACCACTGCGTTTGTCAACCACCGCAATCTGAATATACCGCAGCAGTCCCACCAGCACAAAGAAGCTCGTTAGGTAAAGGTAGCGGCTATGAAAGCGGCCCGTGACCTCTGGCGAGACTGTGTACATGATATAGCACACGAGTGTGACACTCGCCGTTATAGTGATGGCCTGATTGATAAACGTAAGATTGTAACGAATCGTATTTTTGCGCGGAGGTTTTCCTGTAGATTCCATCCGAAGTACGTCGTCACGGCGCTTGGCAAAGGCGAGAAAAAGCGTCAGCAGGAAGGTCATCAGCACGAGCCAATTACTGGGTTCGATGGCGGTGGCAAGTCCACCCGCAAGGATTCTCAGCACAAAGCCACAAGCGATAATGCACACGTCGATGATGGCATAGTTTTTCAGCCACAGGCAGTAAGCCACATTCATTGCCCAATAGCCCAACACCACCACGCTGACCTGACCCGAATAGGGTCCCAGCAACGGACACACGCCTATTGCCAACAGCAACATGAAACCCATGAGCACGTAGGCTGCCCCAATAGAGACCTGACCCGATGCAATGGGGCGGTGGCACTTCACGGGATGTTGGCGGTCGGCTTCCACATCAATGATATCATTGAGACAATAGATGGAGGAAGCCACCAAGCAGAATGCCACGAACGTAAGTGCCGCGATGCCCAACAGACGGGTGTTGGTCAACTGTCCACCAAAGAACAGGGGGATGAACACAAAGAGGTTCTTCACCCACTGTCGGGGACGGATGATTCGGATTGCCGGCAAGAGATAGCCAGTCCATAGATGAGATATATCGTGCATAATCAGCTACATTTTGGTACGAACTTGTTTAATATCCAATGCAAGAGCCACGACGCGGGAAGCGTGATGGCGCAGCAGGAGAGGAAGGTAGTCCAATAGCCCAACCGCAGATGATTGAGCCACGGTATGACGAAGCCCGCATGGATGAGGTAGGCTTCCAAGCTCACTGCCCCCACGAAAGCCAGTCCACGGTTGAACCACTGCGGTGTGCGGCGCAGCACCCTGTTGAGAAGCAGGATGGCGGTGACGGTCAGCGGTATGTAGAGCATTCTCTCAACGAAGAGCGGGAAGGCTCCGTGGCGGTTCTGCTCCAAGAAGATGCTCGCCGCGAGCGTCATCACGAAGGTGAGCAGAATGAGCCATATCGATTCCCCATCAAGTTGCTGGCGCTGACGAACGCTTTCTCCCATGTTGATGCCTAAAAAGAAGATAGGCACACGGCTCCAGAAGATTTCCAAATGACCAAGCGCATTATGGATAGGGGTCACCCACTGCACGAGAATGCACCAGCAAATCATCACTACTACCGACCAACGATAGACGGGATGGCGACGAATCAGCTCCATATAGGCGGGAGCGAAGAGATAGAGCATCATCGTGGCTGGGATATACCAGAAGGTGAGGTCAGCGTTAAACCAAAAGTCCCAGTCGAAAGCGATGTCGCCCATAAGGTCGAAGAGCGACGTGGAACGTCCCAAGTGATGGAGATAGTTGGGAATATAGTAGACGCACGCCACAACGAGCCACGCAGGATAGATTCGCTGCAACCGCCTCAGATAGAAACGGCGCGCATCGGGATGACTCATCCACGAGAACCAGAGTCCGATTCCACTAAGGAAAAGGAACATATCGACACCGATATTGCCTATGCGACGAAGTCCGAAGAAGGCATCGCTGCGCGGCAGAGCCACGTGGAACAGCACAATGAAAATCATGGCAAGTCCCATGAGTTCACCGCGAAACCGCGAGATATTGGACAACTCGATGTCTGGAATCCTCTTCATTGCTTTAGGGTTGGTTGAGGAATCTTACTGAGCAGCAGGCGGAACAGCCATGCCAGACATACCGATGCCACTACATAGAGCAGCAGTCCTGTCCAAACGTCGCCACCACGACTGATGGGGATGAAGATTTTGCGCGTGATGGGATGGCAGACGAAAAGTGCAGCGGAGATAGAGCCCATCCACTCGCAGCAGACGAAGAGTCCATGCCAATGGGCAATGAGCCGCACGAAAGCCACTCCACAGATGCAGACAAAGACGGGCACGAGCGACCAACCGATGAAGCTGTAGCTCAGCGCCACTACGAGAACCGTACTCAACACCCACACAATGATGTCGAAATTGGTTTCGCCCCACCGATGACGCAACTCCAACAACGGCTCTTCAAAGCGGGCATAGAGCAAGCCGAGGGCAAAGGGCAACATTCCGCCCATGAAATTATAGCGGTAACGCTCCAGCGCACTGCTTTCGGGAGCGAACAGCCACTGTCCCACAAGGAACACGACCGCCGATCCTACCGTCCATCCCCAATGGCGGCGATAGAGCAGCAGACGATAAACCAAGTAGAGCTGCAGCATCAGTCCGAAAAACCAATAAGGACCGGGCCAGATTACTTGACTCGGATGAGGCAGTACGTTGTTGACCAACAGTAGTTGAGCCACTACGTCAATGAAATGGTAGTGATGGGGAGCGGGTGTGATGGCATCGAACATAGTGAATGCCACAAAACCCACAATCATCATCTTGAAGAGTTTGAGGAAATGGTAACGCATGAAAGGTAGGGCAGAAACAGGGGGAACAGTACTGCGCTCATACTTGCGCACCAGTCCGAAAGCGCTGAGGAAGAGGAACAACGGCACGCCATAATGCCCGAAGAACGACAGCAGATGAAGCGGCAGATTCATGTCGGGATGCACAACCACGCGCGTCAACTGGTCGAGGTTGAAACGGAAGAACTGATATTCGTTCTCCTTCACCACAGGACCGAGCCAATGGCAGTAGTTGTGGAGAAAGATGCCGATGATGGCAAGTCCACGGAGGGCATTGCACTCGGCGCGCGAAAAACCATTATTCGTCATGGGCGTAATGAGTCGTAATCTACTGAGTTTTTGAGCAACCGTGGTCGGTCCTCATTATATTGCGGACTGAGCAGGTCATACTCGGGATGATATAGGGGTGTATAGATACCCGCTAAGTGGAGCATCATATAGGGCAATGCGTCAATCATCCACTTGCGGTCTCGGGCAGCGCGCACCGTCTGCCACAACTGGTTGTGACGCTGGCGGAACTTTTGAGAGCCCCATACCCAGAAGGGAATCTCAAACTCGTAGCGTGCCAACTTGTAGTCGATGCGTGCGGAATGAAGACGACAGATGAAGCCACGGTTCTCCTCGTAGCATTCCTCGCCGTGGTCGGGCATGTAGATGACGATGGCATCGTCATTGACAAACTGATGGATGATAGCCGTCACGATACTGTCGTTGTAGAGTACAGCATTATCGTAGTCCGCCAAAGTGGAGCGCTGACCTTTACTCAGTTCCTTTCGCCATTCATAGTCATCGGCGGTAAAGCGGCGACGGTCAGCGGGATATCGGTCGCGGTATTTTACGTGCAGACCCAAGAGGTGGAAGATGGTAAGGTTGTGTGCTGTGTCGTAGCGTTTCAACTGTTCATATTCCTTTATCAGTCCCTCATCGAACTTATGGAGTTGGGTGTTGCGGGTGTCAAACTCCAGTTTGCTGAGCGTAGAGTTGTTAAGGAAGAAGCCTCCACTGAAATCATAGAGTTCCTCCTTGGGTTTTGGCAGGAACTGATTCGTGAGGAACGTCACGTGATAGCCAGCCTTGCGGAAGAGTTGCGGGATGAGCGGATAGTCGCACCATTCGCCTTCCTGACCGAACACGTGCATCGACAAAACGTTCTTGAATACATAACTGGTGAGGTTCCACGGAGTGACGACATCCGAAAAGCGGATAAGCTCGCCTCGCCGCATGAGTTTTTTCTGTCGGGGATTCGTGGGCATACGATAGCCATAGAGTTGACTATGGTGGCGACCGTAGCTCTCACCGATGATGAGTACAATGCGGGGAGTGGTAAAAGTACAACTGTCAATGCGCACACTCTTCGATGCCTCCATGAGCGTATTGACCTGCTGATTGGCGAGTGCGTTGGAATGGAGGCTGAAGGCGAGGCGATAGATAGGCTCATACATCACACCGTGGCCGCGCTGGGCAAGTAATTTCTCGATAGTGCCGAGACTGGAGGCGGAGAGCAGTCGTTCCACGCCTCGCTTGTTGGCGGCACAATGCTGCCACGAGACGACAAGCAATACAATCACTAAAACACCAGCGACAGCCCCCTCCACGTTACGTCGCCAGCGAATGGTCGGCAGTTTGACGGAAGGCAGACGGAAGACGCGCCAGAGCTTGTGGCGCAGGGTGAAGAGTACATGGATGAGAAGCAGGAGCAACAGCCAGCCTAAGGGAGTGGCAATGAGCGAGGGGTCAAGGAAAGTAGTTAAGAACTCACTTGCCTCACGCGGGTCAGTCTCGCTCATGAGCATGAGTATCGAAGGGGAGATGGTGGAGTCGAACTCCACAATGCAGTAAACGTCTAAAAAGGCTACAGCATAAAGGATGACGTAGAAGATTCGCCGCGTCCACAAACGCACCCTGCCGGGCAGCACAGCCAAGATGACGCACAAGACATAGATATCAACAAAGAGTTCGGCATAGAGCGGGCGGTAAGGCAGCATGGTGTGGTCGAGCCACGAACACGCCACTCCCAACGCATACATGAACACAAAGAATGTGCCATTGATGCGCAGTGGCTCAAAGATGAGCGACAAGGCGGTTGATATGTAATGAAAGAAGGGTTTATTATAATGCATAATTCATAATGCATAATGCATAATTGGCTGCGCCACAATCTCTGGCAGGGTTTTTGGAGAGCTCGGAGGGCTCGGAGCGCTCGGAGTTTTCGGAGTTTTCGGAGGGCTCGGAGTTATCGGAGACCTCGGAGTTTTCGGAGACCTCGGAGTTCTCGGAGACCTCAGAGTTCTCGGATTAGTCCGACTGGTCCGAAAAGTCTGATTGGTCGGAACTCTCGGAGTTCTCTGATTGGTTCGATTCCTCCGGCTTCAGCGCGTAGTATTTCTCTACCAGCCCCCGAATATTATCCGGCACAAGCCCTTGTATGGACTCGCCGTTCTCAACCTTTTGGCGTATTTCGGTGCTGCTGAGGTCGTAGAGGGGCAGGTCGAGATAGCTCACGCCCTGCGGCAGTGAGGCTGGGTCGAGAGGGCAACCTGGGCGGGGATAGACCCATATCGGGTAGTTGGCACGGATATAGTCGGAATTGCGCCAACGGTCGAACGCCAACCAGTTATCGGCTCCAATGATGAGGGAGAAACGGCGGTCGGGATAGTCGGTTTGCAGACCCTTGAGCGTTTTCCACGTGTAGGAAGGCCGCGGCAGATGGAACTCGTAGCCGCTGGCCACCAAACGGTCATGTCCCTCAAGGGCACGCCTCACCAACTCCAACCGTTTGTCATCGTCGAGCAGGTTGTCGGAATCGCGCTTGAAGGGGTTGAGCGGAGAAACGACAAACCATATCTCATCGAGCTTCGCCTCTCTGAGGATGCGCTCAGCCAATGAGATATGGCCTGTATGGATGGGGTTGAAGGAACCACCGAAAAATCCTGTCTCAATCATTCTTCAAGAAGTTCTCTACCAGTTGGAGAACCTGCTGTTCTGCCACGTTAAGGTCATCATTGACCACGCAATGGTCAAACTGCGGAGCGAAAGTGAGCTCGTAAGCAGCCTTGTCCAGCCGCTGACGAATCACCTCGGGGGCATCGGTGGCACGCTTCACAAGGCGGCGCTCCAACTCCTCAATCGAAGGCGGTTGGATGAAGATGCTCATAGCACGCGCACCATAGAAGCGCTTGATGTTGCAGCCACCTTTCACATCGACGTCGAACACCACGTTCTCGCCTTTCAGGGTCTGAGCCTCTACTTGTGATTTTAGAGTGCCGTAGAAACGGTTCTCATAAACCTCCTCGTATTCCAGAAACTCATTGTTTTGGATTTTAGCCTTAAACTCCTCTGGCGTGAGGAAGAAATACTCCACGCCATTGCGCTCCGTGCCACGGGGAGCGCGAGAGGTGCAGCTGATGGAAAATGCCAGATTGAGTTCTGGGTGCTCCTTCATAAGCCACTGCACGATGGTGCTCTTTCCGCTGCCCGAAGGAGCCGAGAAGATGATTAGTTTTCCTGTGCCGCCAAGCTGACGGCTGTTATCTGCTGTCATAGCATTATTATTGGTTGTATTGAATCATCCTGTTGAGTCTGTTCAGATAGGCGAATCGTCATCACCACCCGAACATCCCGACCCGATGCCCTGTTTGCGCTTCTGCTATGTCTGATGCCCGACCGCAGATTACCAGCCGAGCATCCACAAACGGGCAATAGCAATTAGAGGGCGTTGAGCACTTGCTCCTTAATTTGTTCCAATTCGTCTTTCATCTTCACCACGATGTTCTGCATATCTGCTTGGTTGCTCTTAGAACCTGTAGTGTTGATTTCGCGTCCCATTTCCTGAGCGATGAAGCCGAGTTTCTTGCCGTTGGGCTTTTTCTCAGCCATTGTCTCGCGGAAATACTTCAGATGATTGGCGAGTCGCTGCTTTTCCTCGCTGATATCGAGTTTCTCAATGTAGTAGATAAGTTCCTGCTCGAGGCGGTTCTTGTCGTAATCCACGTTTGGAATCTCCTCCAACTCTTTCACGATGGTCTCCCGGATTTTGGGCACACGACTCTTCTCGAAAGGCTCCAACTCATGAAGCAGCCGTTCGATGTTGTTCACCTTCTCCGTGAATTTCTTTTCCAGAGCAGCACCCTCCTGACGACGGAAGGCATTAAGCTCGTCAAGTGCTTCCAGCATTGCCTTCTTTGCCACACCCCATTCTTCCTCGCTGAGTTCCTCCACGTCGGTCTTCAGCGTCACGTCAGGCATCCGCAGCAACGTGGCAAACCAGTCGTTAGGCTCAGGAATGCCGGTTTTCTCCGAGATAGCTTTGATTTGCTGATAATAGTCTTCCACCAGCGCTGCGTTGATAGGAGTAGCGCTTGCCACATTTTCTTTCTCCACCCACAGCGAGAGGTCAATCTTACCGCGCTTCAAGGAATCAGTCACGATTTGGCGAATCTCCATTTCCTTGTCACGATAGACGGGAGCGAGGCGCGTGGAGATGTCCATCGTCTTGCTGTTGAGCGATTTAATTTCTACATGAATTTTCTTGTCTTGAAAGGTTTCGACAGCCTTGCCGTAGCCTGTCATCGATTGTATCATACTATCTTTCACGTTAAATTTCTGCAAAAGTACAAAAAACTGAGAAAAAAAGAGTAATTTTGCGCATTATTTAGATAATTAATTAATTATGTCGTCTATTCTATTCATTGAGACGAGTACCAACGTGTGCTCGGTTGCTGCGAGTCACGACGGTGAAATCATCTTCAATAAGGAAGACCATACGGGTCCTCACCATAACGAGCGTTTGGGAAGCTACATTGACGAGGCGCTCTCCTTTACAGATAATCATGCCATCCCATTGGATTATGTGGCAGTAAGCTGCGGTCCCGGCTCCTACACGGGGCTTCGCATTGGCGTATCAATGGCAAAAGGCATCTGCTATGGCAGAAATTTAAAACTTATCGGCGTACCCACGCTTGAGCTACTCTGCGTACCGGTGCTACTTCAGGAAATGGTCACCGAGGACGATGCGCTGCTCTGTCCCATGCTCGACGCCCGTCGCATGGAAGTCTATGCACAGGTATTTGACCGTGCGCTCAACGAGATACGTCCCATCCATTCCGACGTGGTGGATGAAGAGACCTACAAAGAATATCTCTCCCACCCGATGTATTTCTTTGGCAATGGTGCCGCCAAATGCATAAAGGCAATCAACAATCCCAATGCCCATCTGATTGAGGACATCGAGCCACTTGCCAAAAACATGCTGCCCTTAGCTGAGAAACGCATTGCGCAGGAGAAATTTGAGGACGTGGCATATTTTGTTCCGTTCTATCTGAAGGACTTCGTCGCTAAACTGCCCCGCAAATTGCTCTAAGCACTGTGGCGGAGACATGATAACGTTCGCTTGAACATCCCTCCACTTCCGTTTGCTCCTTTCCCCCAATAACCTCAAAACTGTTTTGTAAGAATCATGAATATAGAAGGATTAGATTATAACACGCAACGCTCACAGCTCATTCTGCCCGAATACGGTAGGGAGATTCAAGAGATGGTGGATTACTGCATCAACATCCCCGACCGTGACGAACGGCTGCGCTGTGCCAAGACCATCGTTGCCATCATGGGTCGCATGCATCCCCAAAACCGGTCGAAGAACCGCTCGGAATGGGAACATCGGCTGTGGGACCATCTTGCCATATTGAGCAACTTCAAGCTCGACATCGACTGGCCATTTGACGTTTCCCACGCACATGCCATCTCTACCCATCCCGACAAGGTGGAATACCCGATGAAGCGGATTCCCGTGCGCCACTACGGTCACATTCTTTTCGAGGTGTTCGACTATCTGAAAACGATGGAACCCGGTCCGGAGCGCGACACGCTGGCGCGTTATGTCGCCAACCAGATGAAGCGCAACCTCGTGCAGTGGAGCCACGGCTCAAGCGACAACGAGAAGGTGGCTGCCGACTTGTCGCTCTTCACCGATGGAAAGATACAACTCAATCTGAAGCAGTTCAGATTTGAGAAGATTATGAAAGAACCCGCTGTCAACAATAAGCGCAACAACAAGAAAAAGTAAATGGAAGCATTCTATATCGAAGGAGGCCATAAGCTCAAAGGCTCCATCCAACCCCAAGGAGCCAAGAATGAGGCGCTTGAGGTGATATGCGCCACGCTGCTCACCTCTGACGTGGTGCGCATTGACAACGTACCCGACATCCTCGATGTGAACAACCTCATCAAACTGCTCACCGACGTGGGCGTGAAAGTCAAGCAGCTTTCGCGCCACAGCTATGAATTTCAGGCGGACGACATCAACCTTGACTTTCTCGAATCCGAGGAGTTCGTGCAAAAATGCGCGCAACTTCGTGGCAGCGTGCTCATGATTGGTCCGCTGCTCGGTCGCTTTGGCAAGGCTGCCGTGGCAAAACCAGGTGGCGATAAGATTGGACGTCGCCGACTGGACACCCACTTCTTGGGCTTTAAGCAGTTGGGCGCTCACTTCGTCCACAACGAAGAGCGCGACGTCTATCTGTTGGAGGGTCACCAACTGCATGGAAAATACATGCTCCTTGACGAGGCAAGCGTGACCGGTACCGCCAATATTATCATGGCTTCGGTGTTTGCCAAAGGTACGACGACCATCTACAACGCCGCGTGCGAGCCTTATATCCAACAGCTTTGCCACTTGCTCAACGCTATGGGAGCCAACATCAGTGGCATTGGCTCGAACCTGCTCACCATCGTGGGCGTGAAGGAACTTCACGGTGCGAGCCACCGCATCCTGCCCGACATGATTGAAGTGGGTTCATTCATCGGTATGGCTGCTATGGTGGGCGCGGGCGTAAAGATAGAGAACTGCAGCGTTCGCAATTTAGGAATCATCCCCGAAGCCTTCCGTCGCCTTGGCGTGAAAATCCAGCAACAGGGCGACAGCCTTTTCATTCCCGAGCAGAAGCACTACGAGATTGAGTCGTTCCTCGACGGTACCATCATGACTATCTCTGATGCGCCGTGGCCGGGACTGACTCCCGACTTGTTGTCGGTGTTGCTCGTCGTCGCCACTCAGGCGCGGGGCAGCGTACTCATCCATCAGAAGATGTTTGAAAGCCGTCTGTTCTTCGTGGATAAACTCATTGATATGCGCGCCCAAATCATCCTCTGCGACCCGCACAGGGCTGTAGTGGTAGGCCATGACCATAAAATCCGTCTGCGCGCAGGTCGCATGACGAGTCCCGATATCCGTGCCGGAATAGCCTTGCTCATCGCCGCCATGAGTGCCGAGGGCACAAGCCGCATTGAGAACATTGCGCAGATTGACCGTGGCTACGAGGATATCGAAAAACGCCTCAACAAGTTAGGAGCTAAAATCAGTCGTGTAGATGATTAAGGCTGACGATATATACAAAATCGGACGATTAGGAAAGGTTCATGGTGTGGCTGGCGAACTGACTTTCATGTTCACCGACGACGTGTTCGACCGCAACGATGCCGATTTCCTCTTTGTGGAAATCGACGGGATAGTTGTTCCTTTCTTTATAGAGGAATACCGTTTCCGCAGCGACGACACTTGCATCATCAAATTTAGCGACATCGACAATGCTGACCAAGCACGCCAGCTTGTCAACTGTGACGTGTATTTTCCCAAGACTCAGAATGCCGACGATGGGGAAATGAGTCTTGCGGAGCTGAACGGTTACCGCGTGGTAGATGCACACACACATGCCGAAGTGGGACGCATCGTCGCCATCGACACAAGTACCGTCAATACGCTCCTCGAAGTGGAGGACGACAAAGGTAAGCGCCATCTCATTCCACTGGCGACAGAACTTGTTTCCAACATAGATAAACAACATCACCAACTCAGCCTCAACATTCCAGAGGGACTTATGGAGTTATAATTTGGAGCCACAGAGTCCTCTGAATCTTCGGAGGCTCCAAGCTCTCACCAAAACAGTAGCAATGAAACAACAGATATGTATTCTTGGCAGCACAGGCTCTATCGGCACACAGGCTCTTGATGTGATTCGTCAGCACCCCGACCGCTATGAAGCCTATGCGCTGACCGGCAACAACAACGTAGATAAACTTGCCGAACAGGCACGCGAATTTCATCCCGCAGCCGTGGTCATCGCCAATGAGAACCTCTACGAGGAACTTCAAAACAAACTCAGCGACCAACCCGACATCAAAGTTTATGCGGGTAAGGAAGCGCTCAATGAGATTGTCGAGGCTGAGCCTATCGACGCTGTGTTAGCCGCTTTGGTGGGCTATGCAGGCTTAGAGCCGACCGTCAACGCCATCAAGGCGCACAAGAAGATTTGTCTCGCCAACAAGGAGACGCTTGTCGTGGCTGGTGAGCTAATCCTCAACTTGGTGCAACAAAACCATGTGTCGTTGCTGCCCGTGGATTCGGAGCACAGCGCCATCTTCCAGAGTCTTGTGGGAGAGGACATGAATGAAGTTGACAAGATTCTCCTCACCTGTTCCGGCGGTCCTTTCCGCAACTATACCAAAGAGCAATTGGCTACCGTGACTGCTTCGGATGCCTTGAAACATCCCACGTGGAAGATGGGAGCGAAAATCACCATCGATTCCGCCACACTCATGAACAAGGGCTTCGAGGTGATGGAGGCAAAATGGCTGTTTGGCGTTCCCGCAGAGCGCATACAAGTGCTCATCCATCCGCAGTCGGTGATTCACAGTGGCGTGCAGTTCATGGACGGAGCGGTGAAAGCTCAGTTGGGTGTGCCCGACATGCGGTTGCCCATCCAGTATGCCTTCTCCTACCCTGAGCGGCTGAGTCTTGACGGCGACCGTTTGGACTTGTTCAAGATAGGGCATCTCGACTTCTTCGAACCTGACCAAGAGAAGTTCCGCTGCTTGGCACTCGCCTATGAAGCCATTCACCGCGGCGGCAACATGCCCTGTGTCCTCAATGCCGCCAACGAGGTAGTGAACCTCGCTTTCCGCCAAGGTCGCTGCTCTTTCGACGACATCCCTGCTATCATCGAGCGCACGATGGCACGCGCCACCTTCGACGCCTCCCCCACCCTTGACGTCTATCGCCAAACCGACCGCGAAGCTCGCCAGATGGCAGAGGAGATGCTCAAGAAATAAAAGCAGAGGCTCAGACCCAAATAATCGGAATGCTCCGAGCAATCCGAGAACTTCCGAGAGCTCCGAGAAACTCCGAGCCCTCCGAAAAATCAGAATAATCAGAAAATCAGATAAAAAGCATGGAAATTTTTCTCATCAAGACGCTCCAGTTCATGATGGCAATCTCGCTGTTAGTGTTGCTCCACGAAATGGGCCACTTCCTCACCGCAAAGCTCTTCGGAGTGAGAGTGGAGAAGTTCTACCTATTCTTCGACCCGTGGTTCCACCTCTTCGAGTTCAAGCCGAAGAACAGTGAGACCACCTATGGAATCGGATGGCTGCCCCTCGGCGGCTACTGCAAGATTTCGGGCATGGTGGACGAGAGCATGGATACCGAACAACTCAAGCGCGACCCACAGCCGTGGGAGTTCCGCACCAAGCCTGCGTGGCAACGGCTCATCATCATGGTGGCAGGTGTCACCGTCAACTTGCTGTTGGCGCTCTTCATCTACAGCATGATTATGTTCCATTGGGGCGAGACCTACGTGGCTACAAAGGACATGACACTCGGCATGAAGTTCAATCAGGAAGCCAAGAGCTACGGCTTTCATGACCATGATATTCTCTTAGGTACCAATTTAGGGGAGTTTCGTGAATACAACACCGATGTTTACCGCGACATCTCGCGCGCCGATTGGTGCGATGTGCTCCGCGACGGCAAGAAAGTACGCGTCAAGTTGCCGGGCGGCATCAATCTGCTGGAAATGTTCAAGACTTCTCCCCGCTTCATGGAGCCTTTCATGGTGAACAAGGTGGATACCGTGTTGAAGCGCATTCCCGTTGTGGCAGATTCCAAAGACAGCATCGAGTCGCCCGCGTGGAAGCTGGGATTGAAGAAAGGTGACGAAATCATCGCTCTCAACGGCAAGAGCCTCGACAGCTATAATAATTATAGGGAAGCTACGGGGCGCATCGCTGATGCCATGACCGCCGCCAAGACGCGCGACGACAGCCTTCGTCTCCGTATGGTGACCCTTGCAGTGAAACGGGCGGGAACGGGCAAGGTGGACACAATGTCTACTACGCTTACTGCCGACCTCATGATGGGTTATGCCGCCGAGAATCCTTTTATGAAATATAAGCAAACCCACATCAGCTATGGATTCTGGGAAAGTTTCCCTGCTGGCGTAAAATACGGTTTCGATGTGTTGGGCGGATATGTCAGCGATATGCGCTACGTCTTTACTTCCGACGGTGTGAAGAGCCTCGGCGGATTCGGTGCCATCGGCAACCTCTTCCCCGACAAGTGGGACTGGCATGCCTTCTGGATGATGACCGCTTTCCTGAGTATCATCCTCGCCTTCATGAACATCCTGCCCATCCCAGCTCTTGATGGTGGTTTCGTACTGTTCCTACTGTTTGAAATCATCACGGGACGCAAGCCGTCTGACAAATTCATGGAATGGGCGGAAATCTTCGGCATCGGTTTCCTGTTGTTGCTCATGATTGTTGCCAACCTCAACGACATCCTACGTTGGTTAGGATATATGTAAAGCCAACGAAGCAATAATAAGAGCGCCGCCTCCAAGTTTGGAAGCGGCGTTTTTTTATGATTCCTCTTGCGACTCGATACTCTCTGAAAGTCCCTCATCATCTTCCGATGAGCGGGGTAGCTTGTATTTGCGCTTGGCGTTTTCCGTAGCACCGTATTTCAACAGTTTTCGGGCGGCTGTCGTGATGCTCTGCCCCGAAGGAGCGGTGGAGGTTTTCACCTCGTTGAATGCCTTCACGGTCTTGTCCAACTGTTCGTCCGCCACTTTGAAACGCTCGTAGAAGAGCTGTACCCGATTGATAATATCGTTAGCTGCCTGCATAATCTCCTCTTGGTTCTCAGCCTGTTTCACCTGATGCCACGTCATTTCCAACACCCGCAACATCATGTAGAGGGTCTGTGAACCGGAGATAATCACACCCTTATCGTAGGCATCCTTCCAAAGCGTCGGGTCTTTGGCAAGCGCCAACTGCAAACCGCCCTCATTGTAGATATACATCATCACGAAATCGAGTGTTTTCTTCCCCTTGGGCGTATAGAACTGGTAGCGCTGTTTGGCAAGCTCATCCACATGCTTGCGCACGGAGGCGATGTGGCGGCGCAAGGCATCCTCCCGCTGTTCATCATTGGTCGCGTTGTAATAGTCGTTGAGTGCGGTGAGCGACATCTTCGAGTCAATGATAACATCGCGGTTGTCGGGGAAGTGGAGCACGACATCGGGGATTTTCTTGCGCCCGGTCTCCTCATCGCGCAGGGCGTCGCCGTTATCCTTCATCGTTGACTGTTCCTCGTATTGCAAGCCCTCTTGCAGTCCCATGTTCTCCAACAGCGTGTGCAAGCGCAACTCACCAAAGTTACCCTGCTTCTTGGTCTCACCCGTCAATGCCTCCGTTAGTTTATCGGCACGCTCGCCCAACGCCTCAGCCTGTTTCTGATTGGCTCTGATAGTGGCGCTCAGGTTCTCCAGCGAGGCTATGCGGTCCTTATTACTCTGTTCCACGCTCTCGCGCATCTGCTTCAGACTATTCTGAAGCGGATTGAGCAACGAGTCGAGTTGCTGCTTGTTGGTGGAGGAGAGTTCCTCGGCGCGTTTTTTCAGAATATCTTCCGATGCCGTATTGATTTGCTCGCGAATCAACTGCGATTGTTTCTCAAGCTGTTCTTTCTGCTGTCGGCGCAGTTCTTCCAACTGAGCGTTGTGCTGAGCCATAAGGTCTGCCTTCTGGGTTTTGAAGTCCTCACGTGCCGAATTCAACTGGGCTTCCACCACCTTTTTGGCAGCCGTCGCCGAAGACAACTCCGACGTGAGCCGTTCCGTTTGTTCGCGTGCCTCCGAGAGTTGGGTATTCAGTTGTTCTTGGGTTTGTTGCAGCATTTCGGCTTTTGTTTTCATGCCCGCGCTGTTGTTGTTGGCATAAAGATAGCCGCATACGGCACCAATGGCGATGCCTAAAATCAAAAAGAGAATATACATATATAATAATGTAGATACGATAGCGTTGTTGATAACAAGCAAAGATAGCTATTTTTAGCGACATTCTGCCCACGTTGGGAAGAATTTTTTGTAACTTTGCATCTGTTATGGTCTTGAACTATATTTGGATAGCATTCTTCGTCATTGCCTTTCTAATGGGAGCTGTAGAACTGGCTATGGGCGATACCGCGGTGTTTCAGCACATCGTGGATTCCACTTTCGACTCTTCCAAGAACGCCTTTGAAGTGGCATTGGGTCTCACCGGCGTCCTGGCACTGTGGCTCGGAATCATGAAAGTGGGTGAGCGTGCCGGCATGGTCAATGTCCTTGCTCGCGCACTGAGTCCCATCTTCTCGCGGCTCTTCCCCGACATCCCGAAGAATCATCCAGTGATAGGCACTATCTTTATGAATGTGGCGTCCAACATGTTGGGACTCGACAATGCCGCGACCCCCACCGGTCTGCGTGCGATGGCTCAGATGCAGGAACTTAATCCCAAGAAGGACACCGCCACTAACCCGATGATTATGTTCTTGGTGCTGAACACGTCGGGACTTACCATCATACCGACGACGATTCTCGCTTTCCGAGCCGCCAACGGTGCGCAGACACCCACAGATGTCTTCATTCCTATCTTATTAGCGACGACTGTGGCAACGATTGCCGGAATCATCATCACGGGCATCTGGCAGCGCATCAACCTGTTGCAACCCGTATTACTGCTGACCCTCGTCGGCATAATAGCGTTTATCGGATTGACTATCTGGGGTTTCGGACAGATGGACAACAAGACGATGGCAACCGTGACGAGCGTGGCGTCCAATCTGATTCTCTTCAGCATCATCACGATATTCATCGTGGCGGGATGGGTGAAGAAAATCAACGTCTATGATGCCTTCATCGAGGGAGCCAAGGAAGGCTTCACAACTGCAGTGAGGATTATTCCCTATCTCGTTGCCATTCTCGTGGCGGTGGGCGTATTCCGTGCATGCGGAGCCATGGACACGCTCATCAACGGCATCTCGTGGTGCGTGGAGAAATGCGGACTCAACACCGACTTCGTGGGAGCACTGCCCACGGCGTTCATGAAACCGCTCAGTGGCAGTGGGGCGCGCGGATTGATGTTGGAAGCAATGCAGAATTACGGTGCCGACTCATTTGTAGGTCGTCTCTCCTGCATCTTCCAAGGCAGTACAGACACGACCTTCTACATCCTCGCCGTCTATTTTGGCAGCGTCAACATCAAGTACACCCGTCACGCTGTGGCTTGTGGACTTCTCGCCGACCTCGCCGGAGTGATTGCCGCCATCTTCATCGCGTATATCTTCTTCGGGTAAATCTTTTGGTCTGCAAATGAAAACAACTGATAAGATAGATTCCTATAGAACGCTGAGCGTTTATCAGAAGAGCAATGAAAGCGGAATCTTCCGCTCATAATTCAAAATATCGATAATGCCAAATTTAAAATCTCTCGCTAAAGACACAGCCATCTATGGACTGAGCAGCATCATGGCACGATTCATCAACTATCTGCTCGTGCCCATCCAGACAGCGAAATTTAACGCTGCCGGCGGACAATATGGTGTCATCACCAATGTCTATGCCTACGTGGCGCTGCTCATTATCCTGCTCACCTATGGCATGGAAACAACGTTTTTCCGCTTTATGAGCCGCGACGGTGAAGACCCACGGAAGGTCTATGCCACCACGCTCAAAATGGTGGGAACCACCTCGCTGTTCTTTATCATCCTTGTGGTGCTATTCCTCCATCCAGTGGCTGCGGCGGTGGGCTATGCCGACCATCCGGAGTACATCTTAGTGATGTGTGTCACCGTGGCGATAGATGCCTTCACAGCCATTCCCTTTGCCTATCTGCGCTATGCCCACCGACCCATCAAGTTTGCTGCGCTGAAGATACTCAACATCACGTTCAACATCATACTGAACATCCTCTACCTCATCGTGTTCCCTGCCTTGAAGTTCAACCCCTTCGGTATCTACGACGACCAGTTCACACTCGATGTGGTATGGGTATTCTATATCAACATGTTCTGCTCCGTTGCCACCCTGCTCATGCTGGGCAAGGAACTCAAAGGCTTTGGCGCTCCCTTCGACTTAGCCACCTGCAAGCGGATGCTCTCCTATACATGGCCGCTGCTCGTGATGGGTTTGGCAGGACAACTCAACCAATGCGCCTCTCAGATTATCTTCCCCTACGTCTATGGCGGAACCCACGCCGAGGCACTTCATCAGCTTGGCATCTATGGCGCCTGTATCAAGATTGCCATGATAATGGTGATGATAACACAGGCTTTCCGCTACGCCTATGAACCGTTTGTATTCGGCAAGGTGAAAGACCGCGACAACAAGGACACCTATGCCAAGGCAATGAAATACTACGTCATCTTCACGCTTCTTGCCTTTCTGTGCGTGGTGGCATACATGGACCTGCTGCGCTACATCGTGGGTCGCAGCTATTGGGAGGGACTGGAAATCGTTCCCATCGTGATGGCTGCCGAAATCATGTTCGGCGTGTTCTTCAACCTCAGTTTCTGGTATAAGCTCACCGACCGTACCATCTGGGGTGCCTATTTCTCGGCAATCGGAGCCGTGGCGCTGATAGTCGTCGACATCATCTTCATCCCGCGCTTCAGCTATTGGGCTTGTGCGTGGGCTGGCTTCATCAGCTACGCTTTGAGTATGTTGTTGAGCTACTTCATCGGACAGAAGAAGTACCCCATCAACTACCCTGTGAAGGAAATCATGGTGTACGTAGCGATTGCGTTCGTGCTTTTCATCGGCATGACAGCCAGCAACAAACTGCTTCCCGTGTGGGCAGCGCTCCTTGTCAACACGTTGTTGGGCTGCATCTATCTTGCCTATCTGTTCAAGCATGACTTCGCCCTCAGCAGTCTGCCTGTCATCGGAAAATATTTCAAGAGATAATTCAAACAATGTCAACTTTATATAATTCCTATGAAAAAAATACCTATTATTCTTGCGGCAACTCTCTTTGCCGCACCAACGATGGCTGATGAGGGCATGTGGACGCTCTTCAATCTGCCACAAGCAGTTTACAACACTATGCAACAGGAAGGCTTCGCGCTCTCCTACGCTGACATCTACCAAAGTCCCAATGCCGTGAAGAACGCAGTGGTCAACTTCTCGGGCTACTGCTCAGGCGTAGTAGTGAGTCCTGACGGACTCGTCTTTACCAACCACCACTGTGGATTCGAGGCTATCCGCTCCCACTCCACCGTTGACCACGACTACATGCTCAATGGTTTCTATGCCAAGAGCTATGAAGAGGAACTTCCCAATGAGGATATGTTCGTGTCTTTCATGATTAGCCAGAAGGACGTGACGAACGATGTGCTCAACACGGGATTCTACTCATTAACAACCAGCGAGCAGGAAAAAGTTTTAGACAGTCTTCAGGAGGTCTACAACCAGCAGGCTAAGCGGATTGACACCACTTATTATGCTTTTTTGCAGCCTTTCTACGAAGGCAACAGTTTCTACGTCACCACGTATCAGCAGTTTAACGACCTTCGCTTGGTGTTCACTGTTCCGAAGTCAATGGGTAAGTTCGGCGGTGAGACCGACAACTGGATGTGGCCGCGCCAGACTTGCGACTTCTCGGTATTCCGCATCTATGCCAACCCCAAGACCAACGGACCGGCAGCCTATTCTAAGGATAACGTGCCTTATCATCCCAAGCATTGGGCACAGGTGAGTCTGCAAGGCTATAAAGAGGGCGACTATGCCATGACGATGGGCTATCCCGGTAGCACTTCGCGCTATCTCTCCAGCTATGGCATCAAGGAGCGCCGCGACGCTTCGAACGCTGTCAGGGCACAGGCACGTGGCGTGCGCCAAGAGGTGATGAAGCGCCACATGGATGCTTCCGAGGCTGTCCGAATCAAGTATGACAGCAAGTATGCTCAGTCTGCCAACTACTGGAAGAACTCCATCGGCATGAACAAGTGCATCGACTCCATCGGTCTCATCCAGACCAAGGAAGCCTATGAACAGAAAATTGCCCGCTATGTTGACTCGACTGGATACCTGAGAGGACAGTTGAGCTTCGACTTGATGAAGAGATTATATGATGAGCGCTTCGTTGCCACCCACGACTTCATGGAGTTCCGCGAGAACTTGAGTTCGTGCTTCCTCATCAAACATATTCTTGATGTAATTAGTGAAAATGCCGACAGCGAAGACGCTAATGAATACTACATCAACTCTTTGGACACCGCTACCTTTGATGAAGCCACGGAGAAAGATATCATGGTGGCAATGCTGAAGAACTATCGCGAGCAACTGATGAACAAGGAGACGTTGCCCGACTTTTACAAAACCATCGACGAGAAGTTTGGCGGCGATTATGAGAAGTACGTCAATACGGTATGGGAGAAATCAATCTTCGCCAAGAACGGAGCTAAAATTTACTTCACGAAAGACAAGACTTGGGAGAAGGATTTAGGTGGACAGATTGGCTTAGACCTCTCAAAATACATCGTCTCCTACTTAGGTGAGCATTCCACGTCCAGCGCGAGAATTGATGAGCAGGAGCGCTATCTCTGCGCCGCCAAGTTGCGTATGGAACAAGACCTGCCCCACTACAGCGACGCCAACTTCACAATGCGTCTGAGCTACGGACAAGTGGGTGGTTTCCTATTGGGCGGTAAGCCCTCCGGCTACTACACTACCTCGCAGAGCATCGTCAACAAGATGGACCGCGCCGCTCAGCAGCCCGACTGGAAGGCTGAGCCTATCATGCGCCAGTTGCTCTCGGGCAACGACTTCGGTCCCTACCGCGACAAGACTACAGGTCAGATGCAACTCTGTTTCCTGACCAACAACGACATCACGGGTGGCAATAGCGGTTCACCCATGTTCAACGGCAAAGGCGAGTTGATTGGTCTTGCTTTTGACGGCAACTGGGACAGTCTCGCCAGCGACATCAACTTCGACCACCAGTTGGCACGTTGCATCGGCGTTGACATCCGCTATGTGCTCTTCATGATGGACCATTGGGGACACGCCGACCGTCTGCTGAAGGAAATCAACGCGAAATAATTTCGTCTAATAATAAAAGCCCGCTGAATGACGAAGGAGCAAACCAACCGTCATCAGCGGGCTTTTTTATATGTGTAAGCATCACTTTTTTGATGTGTAAACGCAACTTCTTTGATGTGTAAGCGCCACTTTGGGATTGAACGACAATTGTCAACGAGTTTGTCGGCAATTGTCAACGAGTTTGTCGGCAATTGTTAACCAGTTTGTCGGCAACTGTCGCACAATCGAGAATAGACAGATATTGATATGATATATAGCGAAGTTATATATCTAAGAAGCCGTTGTCGCGCAGAAGTAAATCACGCATCGGAGTTCTCGCGTAGTTGTCCCCGCATCGTAGTTATCCGTGTAGTTGTTCCCGCATTGTAGTTCTCGCGCTCCGCGCGGGAACAACTACCGCATTTGCCAAACTCCTATTGTCACTGCGCCGTAGTTATCCGCGATGCACGGAGGTCTCGCGCTCCGCGCGGGACGACTGCCGAATTTACCCAAAGATTATTCTTCTAGATTGAGCAACGATTATCGTCCCGCATCGTAGTTCTCGCGCTCCGCGCGGGAACAAATAACACTTTTGCCCGACGATTATCGTCCCTGCCCATCTACCGCATTTGCCAGAAGGTTATCGTCCCGCGCGGAGCGCGGGACCTCCATGAGTTGCGGGACAACATCTGCATTTGCGAACGGCTATTCAACTGCATCTGACAGACGGTTCTCGTCCCGCGCGGAGCGCGAGACCTCCATGTGTTGCGACTACAAAAAATCGGTCATTAGAGTCTGTCTAACCTCTAATGACCGATTACATATTATCTCTTCTTGGGTCTTCTTCGTGCCCAGCCTTCCTCGCTGAAGTCGGGCACCTCTCCTTTCAATTTCATGGGCTTACCTTGAATCAGCACGCGCCAATCGCCGTTGTCATCATTGTGGCGACCGCGACGACCGCCTGCGGATTTGCGTTCCTTGCCACCGCCACGACGTTCCTTCGCGCCTTTGGCTCCTTCGTCGGCATCGTTGCAGCGCACCTCGCGACCCTTGTAGTTGGCTCCCGTGAGGGCATCCATCACCTTATTGGCATCGCGCTCGGGCACTTCTATATAGGAGAAGCGCTTCAACAAGTCGATGTGTCCCACCTGCGGATGACCCTTCACGCGCTTGTTGAGCAACTGCATCACCTCACCAGGATAGAAACCATCATCCTTACCGAGATTGATGAACAGCCGTCGGTAACCAGGCTCTACACCACGGCGCTGGCGGCGCTCGCCACCTTTGCCGCTCTTGCTGCCTCTACCCGATGATTTGCGCTCGCCCTTCGGAGCTTTCTCACGCGAAGTGGACGGTTTCACAATCTCCGGCGCATTCTTATAGTAGTCGAGGAAACGGCCAAAGGCGAGCATCACCACTTTCTTGATGACATCTTCCTTGTCGATATACTCAAACCAGCGGTTGATGTCGGTCATATAGGGAGCAATCAGGTCCTCGTCCACATCCGTCTTCATGATTTGGTCCATCGTCTTGTAGAGTTGCTTCTTGCAGATTTCCTCGGCTGTGGGCAGTGTTCCGTCGACAAACTCCTTACCGATTTCCTTTTCAATGCGACGAATCTTGGACTTCTCTCTCGTATGGATAATTGAAATGCTCGTGCCTTTCTTTCCGGCACGTCCTGTACGTCCCGAACGGTGGGTATAGCTCTCGATGTCGTCGGGCAGTCCGTAGTTGATGACATGGGTTAAATCCTCCACGTCCAGACCGCGCGCCGCCACGTCGGTAGCCACCAGCAACTGAACGTTGTGCTGGCGAAACTTCTGCATCGTCAGGTCGCGTTGCTGCTGACTCAGGTCACCATGAAGCGACTCTGCATTGTAGCCGTCCTTGATAAGCTTGTCGGCAATCTCCTGCGTCTCCAATTTCGTACGGCAGAAGATAATAGCGTAGATATTGGGATAATAGTCAACGATTCGCTTCAGCGCAAGATACTTGTCGCGTGCGTTCACCATATAATAGATATGGTTGACGTTCTCGGCACCTTCGTTGCGCGAGCCCACCACGATTTCCTCATATTCGTGAAGATAGCTCGTGGCGATTCGTTCAATTTCACGGCTCATCGTAGCAGAGAAAAGCAGGGTATGTCGCTCCTCTGGCAGATGCTCAAAAATAGCGTTGATGGAGTCGGCAAATCCCATGTTCAGCATCTCGTCTGCTTCGTCGAGCACTACGTTCTTCACATTGTCGAGTTTGGCAACGCCCCGCTCTATCAAGTCGATGAGACGACCCGGAGTGGCAACGATGATTTGTACGCCGTGGCGCAGCGAGTGGATTTGCGTGATGATGGAAGCACCGCCATAAACGGGAACGATACTCACGTTGTCGAGATACTTAGCAAAATCGCTCAAGTCATCGGCAATCTGCAAACAAAGCTCTCGTGTGGGTGAGAGGATGAGCGCTTGCGTGTTGCGGCTCTCGCGGTCAATCTGTTGCAACACGGGAATACCGAATGCCGCCGTCTTGCCAGTACCGGTTTGTGCCAATGCAATTACGTCTTTACCACTGTTTAATAGATAGGGAATCACTTGTTCCTGAACGGGCATGGGCTGCTCAAAACCCAATTCCTCAATAGCGCGCCGAATCTCTTCGCACACGCCCAATTCTTCAAATGTCTTCAAAATGAATGTGTTATAAATAAAAAAATAATCGTTGAAGCCACTTGAGGAACGCCCCTTCTCAATCTACACAAATGCTATCCGTGGTCAACCCAAGACCTCGCGCTCCGTAGCGGCTCCGTTAAAAACGGGTGCAAAGGTAGAAAAAATAAATGGAACACGCAAAGATTCGGCGAAAAATCCACTGGCAAAGAACTCCGAAAGACAAAATAAACAAGAGCAGATTTCAAAGCGGAATGGCGAATTTGTCCTTCACAATTTTTCCTCTCGATGTTCGAAATGGCTAATTTTATAGCAATAAACGGTAACAATAAGTAAAAATGAACATTAGTGTTTACTTTTTTAGACAATCAATATTGCCAAATAGTGCTAATTTTGCTTTTGAAATTGCAAGAAATCTATGTGTGACATCAGCATCAAGGAAGCGACAACGAAAAGGGATTTGAAAAAACTGGTAAGATTCGGTAATCAATTATATGCAGACAGCACTAACTATGTACCAGACTTGGAACAGTTGGAACTCACCACTTTTGACCCTAAGCGCAACACCGCCTTGGCATACTCTGAGATTCACCCATTGCTGGCAATGCGTGGCGATGAGGTGGTAGGGCGCATATTGCCTTTCATCAACCACCGCAGTAATGAACGTTGGAAGAGCAAGGACGTGCGCTTCATGATGTTCGATTTCATAGATGACAAGAAGGTATCGTCAGCCCTGCTGAGTGCTGCTGAACAATGGGGCAGAGAACGGGGCATGACAACCATCAAGGGTCCGCTCGGTTTCACCGACATGGACAAGGAGGGGATGCTGGTAGAGGATTTCGACCTGCCCGGCACCATCAATACCATATATAATTATGAGTATTACCCTGCCCACCTTCAAGCTGCAGGCTATGAGAAGGCTGCCGACTGGATTCAAATCCAGTTGAAGGTGCCGGACGAACTGCCGGAGCGGTATCATAAGACAGCAAGGCTCTGCCGCAAGATTTTTCATTTGGAGGTGAAAACGATGACGCGTAACGACATCCTCCATCGCGGTTATGGCAGGAAGTTTTTTCAGCTCATCAACGAGTCCTACTCCAGTCTCTTCGGCTATACACCCATTGACGAGGAGCAGATGGAAGGATTGGTGAAGGCGTATATCAAGTTGGTTGACCTGAGAATGGTGCCCATCGTGGAGAACGATAAGGGCGAGCTGGTGGCAACGGCAGTCTGCATCGCTAGTCTGACCGAAGCCTTCCAGAAGATGAAAGGCAAGCTGTGGCCCTTAGGGTGGCGTTACTTGCTGCGCGCTTTGGGCAGTCACCACTCCAACAAGGCAGAAATGTTACTCATCGGCGTGCGTCCGGACTATCAGGGGTCGGGCGTCAACGCCTTACTATTTGAATATCTCTTTAAAGTGTTCCACGAACTGGGATTCACCGAGGCTGAGACAGGTCCGCAATTAGAGGACAACGTGAAGGAATTGTCGCAGTGGAAACCACTCAACCCGAAAAGAGTGAAGAGAAGAAGATGCTACTATAAAAAGATAGAATAAAAAAACCACATAAGGAATAAAGGAAATGAAAAGAAAAGTTGTTATCACAGGAATGGGTATTTGGTCGTGTATCGGCACGAGTCTGGACGAAGTGCGCGACTCGCTCTATCAGGGCAAGTGCGGAATCCACTTCTCCCAGGAGCGCAAGGACCTTGGCTTCATGTCCGGTCTCTGTGGCAACGTACCCCAACCTGATTTGAAAAAGGTGCTCTCGCGCAACCAACGCCAGTTCATGCCTGAAGAAGCACAGTATGCCTATGCCGCAACTGTGCAGGCTCTGAAGATGGCGCGTCTGGAGCAGGATTACATTGATGCCCACGAGGTGGGTCTTATCTATGGCAACGACTCCGTGGCTGATGCCACCGTGAAAGGCATTGACAAGTTCCGCCAGTTTAAGAGCACTACCGCTTGCGGCTCAGGCGCCATTTTCCAGTCGATGAACTCTACCGTGACAATGAACCTTGCCTGTCTGTTCCATCTGAAGGGCATCAACCTCACTGCCTCGGCAGCTTGCGCATCGGGTTCCCAATCTATCGGACTCGGCTCGCTACTCATTTCCGAAGGACTGCAAGATTGCGTCATCTGTGGAGGTGCCCAAGAAAACAACCTCAACTGCGTAGCAGCTTTCGACGGTATCAACGCTTTCTCCAAGCGCAACGACGACCCACAGCACGCCTCACGCCCCTTCGACCGCGACAGGGACGGACTGGTGCCCAGTGGCGGTGCGGCAACCGTTATATTGGAGGATTATGAAAGTGCCGTGAAGCGTGGTGCGCCCATCATCGCTGAAGTGGTGAGCTGGGGATTCTCAGGCAATGGCGACCACATCTCCACTCCCAATGTGGCAGGTCCCGCCCGTTCCTTGGAGCTTTGCCTGGAGCACGGCGGTGTCAACCCGAAGGACATTGGCTACGTCAATGCCCATGCCACCTCAACCCGTGCCGGAGACGGTCGTGAGGCAGAAGCTATCGCACAGGTTTTCGGCGACTACCGCGTACCTGTGACTTCAACCAAGGGTCAGACCGGTCATGAAATGTGGATGGCTGGTGCCAGCGAAGTCATCTATTCCATCCTGATGATGAAGAACGACTTCATTGCCGGCAACCTCAACTTTGAGAATCCTGACGAGCACACAGCGTGCGTCAACGTGATTCCCGAAACCATCGAAGCCCACTTCGACCAGTTCCTCAGCAACTCGTTCGGCTTCGGCGGCACTAATTCAACGCTTATTATTCGCAACACCAACAAATAAATAGAGTTATGACAAGAGAAGAAATTGTAAAAGAAATCAATTCGGCAATGGCCGAGGAATTCGAGGTCTCCGAAGACCTGATGAAGCCCGAAGCCAACGTGAAGGAATCGCTTAACCTCGACAGTCTCAACCTTGTGGACATCATCGCTATGGTACAAGAGAAGTTCCATATCGACATTCCTATTCCCGACTTGCGGAAGATTGTCACGTTCAACGACCTCTATGATTATATCTATTCCCACATAAAATAGGGAGCGAATGGATATCCGCAAACTAATTCTACAGCGCGAGCCGATGCTCATGACCGACGAATATGAGCCGACGGATGACAACACAGCCCTGACAACGTTCGAGGTGAAGGCAAGCAACATCTTCATCGAAGACGGAGTGCTGTGCGAGGCCGCCGTGATTGAGCATCAGGCGCAGAGCGCATCGGCGATGGCGGGCAAGCGGGCATTGGACCGCGGTGCCGCCTCAGCGCCGGTGGGCTATATAGGCGAGGTACGCCATTTCCACTGCACAGAGCGTCCCCGCGTGGGCGACATCCTACGCACGAAAGTGGAATGGGGAACCACCGTGGGTCCCTTCGCCTTCGTCAATGCCACGACAACCGTGGATGGGAGGAAGATTGCCGAAGGACAGCTCAAAGTCTATATCAAAGAGAGTTAGGATTGCGGCGAAGCTCCGAGGCTAATCAGACTAGTCAGACTAGTCAGTCCAGTCCGAAAAGTCCGAGTTCTCCGAGCACTCCGAGTCCTCCGAGAATTCCGAGAATTCCGAGCCACTCCGATAACCTCCGAGCACTCCCCCTAATCTCTCATCCCATTATGAAAGGATATTATTACGATGTTGAGAAGCTCGACATGGGGCAGGCGGAGAATCCCGCACAGCTTTTGGCCACCTGCCACGTGAGACTGCGGGATGACTGCGATATCTACCGCGGTCACTTTCCCCATCAGCCTATCTGCCCCGGCGTGTGCAACATCCAGATGATACTGGAATGCTGTGAGCTCGCCACAAACAAGAAGCTCCGCATTGCCGAAATCCGAAAATGCCGTTTCCCCACGCTTGCCACGCCAGAGAATTGTGGCGAACTGCTCGTCAAGATAGAACTGCTCACTCAATCCGAAGACATCGACGTCCGAGCCACCATCACCGACGGAAGCAAGAACTACGTGGAACTTCACGGCACCCTGAAAGAGAATCAATTGTAAATTATGACAGAATTTTGCATCCGAGTTGAACGTTTCTTTAGCAGCCACAAAGCTGTCTATTGGACGGTGCTGATAGGTCTGTTTGCCTTCTTTGGCTTCTTCGCCTCGAAGATTCAGTTAGAGGAGGATTTGAGTCAGCTTATCCCAGCCGCCAAGAACGCCGACGGCTCTACGAAACTCGCCTTTGCCGACCTGCGCATCAAGGATAAGACCTTCCTCGTATTTGAAGGGAAAAAGGCATCCACCGAGCGCATCGCCGAGGTTTGCGACGCGTTTGTCGACTCGCTCGTGTCACTCGACCACAATCAAACCGTGAGCGATGTTTTCAGTTCTGTGCCCGAAGAAACGCTATACGATGCCATCGACTATCTGTCTGTTCACGTACCCAACTTCATTGACACCAGTTGCTATGCCGGTTTCGATACGCTCCTCACTGCCAGCCACATGCAGCGCCAGATG
Organism: Prevotella sp.; assembly: GCA_050946455.1. Taxonomy (GTDB): domain Bacteria; phylum Bacteroidota; class Bacteroidia; order Bacteroidales; family Bacteroidaceae; genus Prevotella. Next base: position 14,038 of record JBMNUV010000005.1, on the reverse strand, counting down.
CTGCAGAACAGCCGCGACATGGAGAGCGACTTTGGACAAGCTTATCCCGAATTGCTCCAAGCTGACCCGCTTGGACTCCGCGGCGTGCTTCGCCAACAAATGGGATTCATGACGAAGGGCAACGGTGCCTATCACATCAAGGATGGTCACTTCTTCGTGGGCGACAACACCGTATGCGTGGCATTTCTCACTCCCCGCTATTCGGCTATGGACACGGGTGATGGCTCGCGTCTCTTTGACGAAATCAACCAACTCATTGCCCAATTCCAAAAGACTTGTCCCGACGTGAGCGTGAGCTATCACGGCACGCCCGCCAGTGGCTACTATAACTCTAAAGTCATCAAGCAAGACCTGCTGCTCACCGTGGGCGGCTCACTGTGTATCGTGCTGCTGCTCATCAGTCTCTGCTATCGTCGCTTCGACACCCTACCTCTGCTGTTGCTGCCCGTGGTTTTCGGTGCGTTGTTCGCCCTGTCAATGATGTATTTCATTAAGGGTAGCTTCTCACTTATGGCTCTCGGCATGGGAGCCGTCATCCTCGGCGTGGCGTTCAGCTATGTGCTCCACGTCTATACCCATTCCCGCTACGTGAGCGACATGCGCCAACTGCTTCAAGAGCAGGTGAAGCCTGTTTGTTTAGGCTGCATCACTACCGTCGGCGCCTTTCTCGGACTCTTCTTTGTCAAGACCGAACTGCTGCGCGACTTTGGCTGTTTTGCCATCTTCGCCATCTTAGGTACCGTGGCGTTCACGCTCTTCCTGCTGCCACCACTGTTGCCCCTCAACAAGAGCGGGCAGCCGGTACGCAACTTCGCATGGATAGAGCGTATCAACAACTATCCCTACCATCGCAACCGTTGGGTGATGGGCATAGTGTGTGCCTTCGTGATACTCTGCGTGGTGGCTTGGCTCGTGAAGGGCACCCACTTCGATTCCGATATGCACAGTCTTGGCTACAAGTCGCCTGAAGTGACTCACAGTGAGTCGCTCCTGCGAAGCAAGACTTTCACAGGCGATAAGGAACGCTACTTCGCAGCCTCGGGCAACACAATCGAAGAAGCACTAACCAACTTCGGTCATCTCTCGCGGCAACTCGACTCACTTCAACGCGTCGGACTGGTAAAGAGCTACACCCACACAGACCAGTTGCTCGTGCCGCAGCAGATACAGAAAGAGCGTATCGAAGTTTGGCAAAATTATTGGAACGATGAACGGCTCGCCACAGCCCGTAGCCTCATCGCCGCCTCTGCTCCCGCAGCCGGACTCAATGCGGAAGGATTCGAGCCTTTTTTCGAACTGGCAACAGATAGCTATGAACCTGACAAGCTCTACAATGCCGATTGGATTCCGAAGGGTTGGCTGTCAACACTCATTGAACGCTCCAAGAGTGGTCAGTGGCTCTGCTTCACGCAGGTGCGCTGTGAGAATGACACCATACACAGCAGACAGAGCGACTACTATCGCATCTGCGATGCTGTGACTCAGGATTCCCACCAAATGGTGCTCGATACCTATTATTATATGATAGACACGCTGGAAGGCCTCAACAGCGACTTCAATATTCTGCAGTGGGTCTCCATGCTGTTCGTTCTGCTCGTGCTACTCCTCAGTTGTCGGTTTGACGTGCGCGCCACGCTTGTCGCCTTCACGCCCATCCTGCTCAGTTGGTTAGTGGTGTTGGGAGTAATGGCTGCCACGGGAACCTCGTTCAACTTGGTGAACATCATCATCTCCACGTTCATCTTCGGCATGGGAGTGGACTACAGCATCTTCGTGATGAGCGGACTTCAGTCGCCGCAATCGGAAGGAGATGCATTGCTCAAGCGGCATAAGACCGCCATCTTCTTCAGTGCTGCCATCCTCATCATCACGGTGGGCAGTATGCTCTTCGCCACTCACCCCGCTATCCGGGGCGTAGGATTCGCCACACTGACGGGACTCGTATCGGCTGTGGTGCTCTCCTACACGGTGGAACCTGCTCTATATCAACAAATTTGCAAGAAGAAATGACATACGACGTCATCATCATAGGCAGTGGATTCGGTGGTTTGGTAGCTGCCACGCTCCTCTCACAGTTGGGCGAGCGGGTGCTGGTTCTCGAACAAGACCGGCAACCCGGCGGCTGTCTTCAAGGCTATCAGCGCGGAGACTACTCTTTCGACACAGGCTTCCACTACGTGGGCGACTTGGATGAAGGAGGTGGACTGCGAAGGGTGTTTGATGCCCTGCAACTGAGCGGCCTTCCTTGGCAACGGCTCAACAGCGATGGCTACGACCACATCCACATGAGTGGACGGGAGTTTTGTCTGCATAACGGCTACAACGAATTTGCAGAGGCTCTCGCAGAGGACTTCCCCCGCGACAAGGATGCCTTGAAACGCTATAGCCAACTGCTAAAAGAAACGGAACAGAACCAGTTTGACTGCATCAATCCTTCAGCCGATAACAATGATTGCGCACTGGAACTCATGGGCATAGGAGCCTACAACTATCTGTCGGAAAACTTCAGTGACCCTCTGCTTATTGATGTTCTATCTGCCGCATCAGCTCAGTTGGAACTTTGGCAAGACTCGCTGCCACTCTTCACGATGGCTCACGTTGTGAGTGGCTACGTTCGCAGCAGTTGGAGATTGAAAGGCGGTGGCGCAAAGTTAGTGGAACAAATGGTGAACAGACTCAGAGACCTTGGCGGAGAACTGCAAACCAATAGCAAGGTGGTGCGGCTACATGCCGAGAATGGTCGGCTGACGGAAGCTGAGCTTTCCGATGGCACACGCTATTCGGCAAAACGGTTCATCAGCGACATCCACCCAGCGCTCACTCTCGGTTTGGTTGACCAAACTCTGCTTCCGCCCTACTATCGCCGTCGAATCAACAGACTAACCAACACTTGGGGTGCGCTGACCGTCTCGCTCGTACTCAAGCCCCACCAGTTGAGTTATTTCAACTATAACCACTACGTCTATCCAACAGGCAACGTATGGAAACATCCCGGCGTGATGCTCTCCGCTCCCGTCCCGAAAGAGGGAGACGAACTGCGGCAGTTGGATTTGATTACGCTCGTCAACGGAGAAGATTGGCAGCAGTGGAGCCAGACGACCGTCGGACAGCGTGGTGAAGAATATATTAAGATGAAGGAACAATGCGCAAGCCACTGCATAGAGGTCGCTGAGACCGTTGTACCGGGACTGCGCGACATGATAGAGCAATGCTACATCAGTACGCCGCTCACTTGGCGCGACTATACCTCCACCCCATTCGGCTCTGCCTATGGCATCCGCAAGAACTACCGACAGCCTCTACTCACGATGCTCTCCACGCGCACGACCATTCCCAATCTGCTCCTCACGGGACAGAGTCTGAACGTTCACGGACTGCAGGGATTGGCTGTAACAGCACTCGAAACCTGTGCCGACATCGTGGGAAAAGAGACCGTCTGGAATTGGTTGAACAATTAACAACACAAAGATATGAAACGTACAATCCTTATGCTATTTGTCTGCATGTTCACATGCAGCGTCTTCGGGCAGTCGGCAAGCCTCCGCAAGGCGGTTGCCCACTACCGCACCTCACAAGGAGCCACCGCCACAGCAGTCCGCTCCGACCATAAGGCTGCTATGAAGAAGGCAACAACTTATCGCGGAACGCTCAAGATGAGCAAGCCCGACGATGTTACCATATCGGTGAACGGAGGAAAAGACCAGCTCATCATGAACGGCAACACGTTCACGATGGTGGTCAAAGGCAAGCGCCACGTCACCGACAGCCGCAAGAACACTCAGTTCGCGTCGTTCCAGCAGGTTCTGGAATATATTCTCTCGGGCGGTTCACGTGGCAATCTCTCAAGCCTCAACGACCTGAAAGAAACTGACGGCAGCAGCGCCATCACGCTCACCATCACTCCCAAGTCAACCAAGAGGCGCTCGAGGTTCTCCTCCTTCGTGCTCGTCGTTGATAAACATACGGGTGCGCTCAAGTCGCTCCGTATCAATCAACGCGGCAAGAACTATACGGAATATACTTTCTCCAACTTTACATTCAAGTAGGAAACTCTCCTAACAGGCTCCCGTTTCTATGCGCAAGCTGTTCAATCATATTCTGTTTTTCGTGGGCTTGGCGGCTATCGTCGTGATGATTGTCGCCTTCCACGTAAGTCTGTCAGACCTTTTGGAGTGTCTGTCGCGGGCAGGACTGTGGTTGGCAGCCATCGTAGCCTTGTGGCTCGTTATCTATGCGCTCAACACACAAGCTTGGATGGAGGTGATACCGCGCGTGGGACCTCCCAGCAATCGACGCCGTAGCAACCGACGCCACAAGGGTACAAGAAGGTTTGCGCGCCTCTGGCAGTTGACCATCACGGGCTACGCACTCAATTCCGCCACGTCTATCGGACTGGTGAGCGGCGAGCCTTACCGAGTGGTGGAGCTTTCACGCTATGTGGGTCCCCGACGGGCAACGGCATCCGTGGCACTATTCGTAATGATGCACACACTGAGCCATTTCTGGTTCTGGCTGACCGCCATTGCCACCGCCATCGTGCTGTGGGCATTCGGTTGGTTGCCTCTCAACACCGCCACCGCGTGGGTACTGGCACTCGCCACTCTGTTCTGCGCAGGAGGAATCACGCTCTTCATGGCAGGCTACCACAAGGGATTCGTCTACGGACTGGCTCGCATCGTCGCCTACATTCCCGGACTGCGGCGCGTGGGACGGAAGTTGCTCGACCGTCATGGCGACGACCTGCGACTCATTGACGGCTACATCTCGGCTTTGCGTCGGCGCAGACCCCGCAACTTCATGCGCAGCTTCTGGCTGGAATACACGGCACGACTGCTGCAGAGTATCGAAATTGCCATCATCCTGCATATCTTCGACATGCCCGGCTCGTGGCCTAAGCTCATCCTTGAAGGATTCCTCATCATTGCCTTCACATCGCTCATGGCAAATCTCTTGGGGTTCATCCCTATGCAGTTGGGCGGTCGCGAGGGAGGTTTCGCCCTCTCGGTGGCATCATTGGGAATGACTGCTCCCGTGGGTGTGGGTGTCGGAATCATCTGCCGCGTCAGGGAAATATTCTTCGACTGCGTGGGCATCATCTTATTGAAAATCAGTGAGTATGGAACAGAACAAAGTCAAACAGACGTATAAATCCAACGACACCGAAGAATGGCTCGACCGTGTGTGGACTCGTCCCATAGGTTATCTGTGGGCAAAATTCTTCGAGAGACTTGGTGTGAGCCCCAACACGGTCACCGTGCTGTCGATGATTATCGGTGCCTCGTCGGCATTCTTCTTTGCCAACGGTTCCCTATGGACTGAAGGCTGGACGGGCTTTTGGTTCAACGTCATAGCCGTGCTGCTCTTGGCGTGGGCGAATTTCTACGACAGTGCAGACGGACAGTTGGCGCGCATGACCGGCAAGAAGACTCGCTTGGGACGAATCCTTGACGGGGCTGCATCGGAGGTTTGGTTCATTCCTATCTATCTGGCACTGGTTTGGCGATTTTGGGTTCATCACGACCGAGATTTCAATTGGCTGGGCATAGACGACACGCCCGAGGCTGCCATCATTGCCACGCTCATCGTGCTCTTGGCGGTATGTTATTCGGGATTCGTCTGCCACAGCGGACAGTGCGGACTGGCTGATTATTACCGTCAGATTCATCTCTACTTCCTCAAGGGGCAAGCCGGAAGTGAGCTTGACAACTCCAAGCAGCAACAGGCGATTTACGACCAGACGCCATGGGAGGGCAACCGACTGTGGAAACTCTTCCTCAAGACCTACATCGGCTACACGAAGAAGCAGGAACGCCAAACGCCCAACTTCCAACGGCTCATTTCCCTGCTGAAGGAACGTTATACGTCGGTGGAGAACTTTCCACAGGAGCTGCGCGACGAGTTCCGCCGCCATTCGCTCCCACTGATGAAATGGACCAACATCCTGACGTTCAACACGCGCGCCATCGTGCTATACACTTGTTGTCTGCTCGACGTACCATTGCTCTACTTTGTGTTTGAAATCGTCATCATGACAGCTCTATGTCAGTGGATGCGCCATCGTCATGAGAGCTTCTGCAAGGAAATGACGGAAGAACTGATGAAGTAGAAACAGCTCTCTCAAAGGAACAAAAGATTGGTTAACTTCTCCAAAGTAAGGAACATGTCAAGACTAAGATTTCTTTTCATAATATTTCTCTTGTGTTGGTTCGCCGGCACCACCATGAATGCCCAAGTGCAGGGCATCGTGGTGGATGCCGACGATGGTTTTGCCATTCCTTACGCCACGGTAGAGGCGAGTGGCGCCAAAAAACTGACTGTAGTGTGCAACGCCGACGGACGGTTTACGCTGAAAGTCCAACCGGGTACGATGCTCAACGTCACTTCTGTGGGCTATAAGCCCATGAAGGTGAAGGCAACTGCCGAGCCTATGAGCATCTCGCTCCAACCCACCGTCCAGAACCTCAGCACTGTCACCGTAAAGGCACACCGTAAACGCTACAGACGGAAGAACAATCCCGCCGTGGAACTCATGCGGCGGGTCATTGCTGCCAAGAAAAAGACCGACTTGAAGCAACACGACTATTTCGACTACGTGAAATATCAGAAGCTCACCTTCGCCACTGCAAATATCGACTCTGCAAAGAGCAAGAAGCCACAATGGTGGAAGAAACATTTGGAGAAGGCTGAGCATGCCGACATGCTGGTGCTGCCGCTGTCGGTCAACGAGACGCTTACTCATCACGTATATCGTAAGAAACCGGAGAAGAGCCGCGACTATATACTCGGACAACAGACGCAGGGAGTCAGCGACTTGCTGCAAGCTGGCGATATTCTCAACGACATGCTGAAGGAAGTATTCTCCGACGTCAACATCTACGACGACCACATACGTCTGCTCCAATATCCTTTCCCAAGTCCCATCGGCAGGACAGCCATCTCCTTCTATCATTTCCATATTGAGGACACGTTGCAGATAGAAGGCGACAGTTGTATCCACCTTCGGTTCTTCCCTGCCAATCAGCAAGACTTCGGATTCACGGGCGACCTCTACGTGATGAAGGACTCTTCACTCCACGTACGCCGTTGCATCCTTGAGATACCGCATAAGAGCGATGTCAACTTCGTGAAGAACATGCGCGTGGAACAGGAATTCGTCAGACTGGGCAACGAGTGGGTACTCTCACGCGATGATATGTGGGCAGAGATGTCGGTGTTCAAGATTCTCCGTGAGCTATACGTCACCCGCAAGACGCGTTATGCCGACTATAAATTCGACGCTCTCCCGAAGAAATTCTATCGCGGAAAAGCTGCCACCATAGAGACGCCCGATTCCCGAATCCACGATGAGGAATACTGGGCTGCCAACCGACTGGCGCCGCTCACGCGCGGTGAGGCTGAGATGGGTCAGTTCATCCACGATGTTACGAAGTCGAAGGGCTTCTTCTGGCTCCGCACGCTAGGACAGGTGTTCATTGAGAACTTCATAGAGACGGGACATAAGAGCAAAATCGACATTGGCCCGCTGAGTGCGACGCTTTCACACAACGAACTCGACAACTGGCGTATGCGACTCAGTGCGCGCACCACGGCTGCCCTCAATCCCCACTTGTTCTGGAAAGGCTTTGTCGCATACGGCGAGAAGGCAAACCACTGGTATTGGGGACAGGAGTTCACATGGTCTTTCAACCGCAAGCAGCACTCGCCCTTCGAGTTCCCCATGCGGTACATCAAGTTCACTACGGAGAAAGACAACATGTCGTTTGCCGACCGCTACCTGCTCAACAATAAGGACAACATCTTTGAGAGTTTCCGGACTCAGTCCGTTCACGACATGTTCTACTATTCGCGGCAGACATTGCAGTTCATCTACGAGACCGAGTGGGGCATGCAGTTCAAGGCAACACTCAAGGCTGAGAGCCAACATCCTGCCGGCACGTTGCGATATACGAAGATGGATGGCACCGACCTATTGCGCATTCGCACTACCGACTTGACGATGTCGTTCGACCTGCTACCTAACCAGAGCTACGTCAACACGAAGCAACGCCGTCTGCCCGTCAACTACGACACTCCTGAGTTCAACCTCATCCATACTATCGGATTCAAAGGCTTCCTCGGAGGACAGTATCGCTACAACTTGACCCAACTGCGCATGTATAAGCGCGTATGGTTAGGCTCGTGGGGAGCAGTGGAGTTGAACCTCAACATGGGCGCTCAATGGAACAAAGTACCCTACCCGATGCTGGTGATGGCGCCCGCCAACCTCAGCTACTTCATGGAGCGCGACAATGAGACGTTCAACCTGCTGCGCAACATGGAATTCTTCAACGACCGATACGTGTTCTGGAACGTGTCGTGGGACCTCAACGGAAAGATTTTCAACCGCATCCCGCTACTGAGAATGTTGAAGTGGCGCGAGTTTATCGCCATTAAAGGAATGTGGGGGCACTTGACGGATAAGAACAATCCCTATAAGCATCCCGAAGATACCCGTTTGTTCCAACTTCCCGAGCAGACACGCATCATGAGCAACCAGCCCTATTGGGAGTGGACAGTAGGAATCCACAACATCTTCAAGTTCTTCGCCGTGAACTACGTGCGCCGTATCACTTACAAGGATACTCCCCACTGCGACAAATGGGGCATCCGGTTTGCTTTCATCTTGAGCTTTTAAGGTGAGAGCAAAACCTCTTCACGTTAATAATAAGGTAAATATTGCTATGGTGTAGTTCTCGTATTCGTAGTTCTCGCGCTCCGCGCGGGAACATCATCCGTCGTAATGTCGCAACTCAACACCCGTCGTATAGACGCGTCTCATGGAGGTCCCGTCGTTCCGTTCGGGACAACATCCGACAAAACAAACTAACTATTTTGACACATCATCCATCGTGTAGCCGCAACACACAGAGGTCTCGCGCTCCGCGCGGGACGAAAGTCGATTATTGCCCGAAAGTTTAATTGTTTTGAAGGTTGTCGTCCCGCGCGGAGCGCGAGACCTCCATGCAACGCTCGTATAAAAGCAAATTGAGCACGAAAAAATATTGATTTACTCCCATGGCTCATTGGTCCCGCGCGGAGCGCGAGAACTACATCTTCGCAACTATGGAATGCAAACTACGACTCTGAGCGATACAGCAAAGCAAATTCTTTCTCCAAATTGCATCTTCACTCCTATCTCATAACTGAAAAGTCCTTTAAATTCCTAACAAAATTGGGGCAGTTGCAACATTCGTGCCCATTTTTGTAACTTGTTGATACATGCGACTTGTCCGAAATTGACAAGTTCATGACCGATATTGACAGAACCGGCAACAAGGAAGAGTTTTTTGCCGATAAAGAATCAATTTTGTCGCTTTTTGATACGATGAAATCGCAGAGAATTTTTCAACTTTGCAAGCGAAAAGATAAAGGTACTCCTCAGATGGACATCTATAGGATACCTCGTGAACAGAAATATAATTGTAAGGGTAATACATGAAAAAAAGGTTAGTGTAGGATGAGATATCTTGCACGACTTGAAAAGGGAGAACTGGAAAGCGTCCACCCGCTGACACCAACTGAGTATCACTGCTTCATTATGGAATGAGGGTGACGACTCCAGACTTCCGAAAGGATTAGCGCATATAGAGGGCGGCGACGCCCAGCGGGACTCCGGTGGGAGTCGAACCAGCCCTCGCAATCCTTAAATAAGATAAGGCAACCCTGTAATCAAACCCTACATACAATCCTAATTGATGAACATAAATGATTAGCAGGACTCTCACAACCGCTAAAAAGTTTACTTCATTATTTCAAACCGACTTTAATTCACAGAGAGAGGGGTTGCAGGCAGGAATTGAATTTTCCCACCTGTCTGAAAACTAAAGCGGATGTTCTGTAAGACAATGGTGGAGCGCCTACCAAAGAAAAGAACGCGATACATTGAGTGCAAAGCCTATGATATCTGAGGAGGCGACTCCACCTTGTTTTTAAGAAGAAAAAAAATCGGGACGATAGAAACACACTGTTTTTCCTAGTTACAATAGCTCAAATAATTTTTAGATGAATCGTTGCGAAACGATTCATCTTTTTTTGTATCTACCAAAAACGAAAAATCATTAAGCTATAACAAGTCATTCTAAACGCAAGGTATGGGATATAACAGCCAATTAACGTTTTAAATTTGAAACAGTGCAAATGTCTTCGAAATGACAGCATATATAAATATACTGTAAAAAGGAGAACAGACAAGGTACAATTGAGCACATTTTAAAAAAAAGTTTGTTGTTTTGTTGTTTTATTCAAATAAAAGGTCTATATTTGCGGAGAATAAACAAAACAATATCCATTTTAGTATAAACAAAACAATATCTATTTTATTATGAAGAAAAACCTACTTCTATTAGTTGCCTTTGTAATGGCATTGGCAGCTAACGCTCAGAATCTTTCGATTCTGAAGGCACCAACCGTTAAAGCCGAGCGTTTCAGTACTGTAACGCCCGCACAGCCCAAGGCTTTCCAGACTCCCCGCAAGGTGGATTTGGCCGACAACCAGCGTCTGATGGGTAACTACACTTCAGACACATACGCTGGTCAACAAGAAGGAGTTGGTCTCCCAAATTATCCCGGAACTTACTCTATCGTAGGTTACATCCCAGCATCTGTCGTAACACCATTCGATGGCAAGAGCCTTGTTTCCATTCGTTTTGCTTTGGCAAGTGCTGCCACAGTAAATTCCGTCGTGATTTATGGATATACAACATCCGGCAGTATTGAAGAAATCACTTCCCAAGACCTTACAAGCACAAGTTGCTCTGCTGGCTGGACGACTGTAAGCCTCACTACTCCTTGGACCATTGATATGAGCAACTATCAAGCACTCATGATGGGTTATGAGTATGTACAGACAAGTTCCGGCTACCCTCTGTCTTTCGTAGATGAAGGCGATGTGATGCCCTCTTATGTTTATGGAGACCTCGGACAGGGTGAAGGCTTCTACGATATCGGTGCCGAACAATTTGGTAACCTGAGTGTCCAGGCTATTGTCGAGGGTGAATACGCAGAGAACTCTGTCACACTGAAGAGCATCTCCGCCGACAACTTTGTGAAGATTGGTGACAAGCTTAACTATACTGTTAATGCATACAACTTCGGTTCAAAGGTCGCCAACTATGACCTGCAACTCAGCATTGACGGCACAGCCATGACAACTGTCAGCCGCACGAATTTGGCAGTCGGCGCTTCTGAGGATGTCACCGGCACCTTGGATATTCCTACTGATTTCGCAGCAGGCAGTCATACGCTGACGGCTACCATCACCAAGGTGAACGACGCTGATCCTGATGCAACTGTGACGACCGAACTCTCCACAAACTTCACCGCATATAAAGACGTTGTAGACCGCCAGTACCTCACAGTTGAGCACTTTACTTCCAACTCATGCACTTATTGCTATCTTGGTGAGAAGTTATTGTCCAGCCTATATACAAAGCGCAGCGATTTGGCTCATGCTGCCATTCATGGAACCATGAACTCAGCATATCCAGACCCGACGACTAACTCTCAGTGTGACTCTATCATGTCTTATATGGGAGTGAGTTCATACCCCAGCGGAACCTTCAACCGTGCCAACATCTCGAATGAAGAAATGACTTCCAATGGAATCGCACCTGAGGGCTATCTTTATGGTTTAGGTTACTATGAACAGTATATTGAACAAGTGGCTACCATATTCGATAGCGGTCTTACAGACTACGTAACCAATAATCCTTCATTCGTTACGCTGAGCGTTCAACCCGTCTATGACGAGGCCACCAAGAAACTCACCCTCAACATCAAGGGTGAAGGTGTAGAAGGTGCTTCAAGCCTCTTAAACGGCTATAAGCTCAACGTCTACCTCTGCGAGGATAGCGTGAAGTTCAACCAGTATACCAACGGCAGTTGGGTGAGCAACGACAACCACAACGACGTATTCCGTACCGCTCTGCCTTCTGTTAAGGGTAATGACATCAACTGGAACGGCGACAACTTCGAAGTTTCCTACTCAACCACTCTCAATAGCTCTTGGGTAGCAAATCAGATGAAGTATATCGTATTTGTCGCTCCTGACTTTACGGCTTCCCTCAATGCATACGACGTGAACCAAGCTATACAGGGCAAGATTATTGATCCTACTGGCATCCAGAGCGTGACCACAGATGCAGCTTCTAATACAGTTGTTGCTCGCTACAATGCCGCTGGTCAGCAGATTAACGGCCCGCAGAAGGGCATCAACATCATCAAGTATGCTGATGGTACTTCTAAGAAGGTAATCGTTAAGTAATCAAGGCGTAAAACTAACAACCACAATAGGGGCAGTCGTCATATAGGCGGCTGCCCTTTTTGCGTTTTGTGAGTCAGGATGTTGATAAAGACATTAACGTATCTTCCCTTGTCACACGTATTTATTTTCATCTTCATACTTATGAAAACTCCTTCGACTACCTTTGCAACGCTAAAGAGAAGTAAGATTAGTTCATGAGGATTTTATTTATCGTTCAAGGAGAAGGCCGCGGTCACCTCACGCAGGCAATCACCATGGAACAAATGCTACGTGCCAATGGTCACGAAGTAGTAGAGGTATTGGTTGGTAAGAGCCAGCAGCGAAGAATTCCCGATTTCTTCCGTCGGGAGATTCACGCACCCATCTATACTTTTGAGAGTCCTAACTTCTTACCCACTGCGATCAACAAGCGCAGCAAGTTGCCCAGAAGTGTAGCCTACAACTTGACGAAGATTCCCTCTTTTCTCAAGAGCATCTTGTTCATCATCAAACATGTCAAGACATCCAATGTGGATTTGGTGGTTAATTTCTATGAGCTATTAACTGGTCTCACATGGTTCATCGCCCGTCCGCAAGTCCCCTTGGTCAGCGTAGGTCACCAATATCTTTTCCTGCATCCTGAATTTGAGTTTCCTAAAGTCAATTCTGTGCCACTGTTCTTTCTTCGTTTCTGGACCCGGCTCACAAGCATAGGCTCCCAATGCCAGTTAGCCTTGTCATTCCGCCGCATGGACGACGTACCGGAACTCGGCTTGAAGGTGGTACCACCGCTTATCCGCCGAGATGTACTGCGCTGCAAACCCACCCGTGGAAATTATATTTTAGGCTACATCCTCAATTCTGGATTCAGCGAGGAGGTTATTCGGTGGCACAAGAAACATCCAGAGATAGAACTCCACTTCTTCTGGGACAAGAAAGGCGCGCCGGAAATCACACACATTGACCCTACACTATCATTCCATCAGATAGACGACAACGCCTTCCTGCGAGAGTTTGCCAATTGCGGTGCCTATGCTACCACGGCAGGATTCGAGTCGGTATGCGAAGGACTATATATGCAAAAACCCATCCTCCTTGTTCCGGCTCATATCGAACAAGACTGCAATGCTCACGACGCGTCGCTCAGTGGCGCGGGAGTGGTGAGCCGTGAGTTTAATCTTGACAAGTTGGCTTCGTTCAGCAGCAGCTACCGTCCCGACCCTCAATTCCAAGACTGGGAGAGAATGAGCAGTCAGCGCATCACTTCTGCGATAGAATTAGCCGCCTCGCAACCCATCGAGCATCATCTATCCGTATTCTCTCTGCTGCCCGTAAGATTAGTGGCATGGCTAGAAGGATAATGCATAATGCACAATGCATAATGCATAATGCATAATTGCTGCGCCCACAAAGCAATGCATAATGCACAATGCATAATGCATAATTGCTACGCGAAAAATGAACCGTAATCGTAGTTCCCGCAACGCACGGAGGTCCCGCGCTCCGCGCGGGACGATAACCAAAGTTGCCCCAAATTTATATAGTCGCCAATGGTTTCGCAACGCACGGAGGTCCCGCGCTCCGCGCGGGACGACTACCTTCAAGACACTTTAAATTCGGGCAATAATTGACTCTCGTCCCGCTACGCACGGAGGTCTCGCGCTCCGCGCGGGACGATAGCCAATGCTTCCTCTATTTAGTTAGTTTGTAATGTCGGCAGTCGTCCCGCGCGGAGCGCGGGACCTCCCGGATTGGCGG
>JBMNUV010000004.1:0-186016 GCA_050946455.1 Prevotella sp. | reverse complement strand
TTAGGACGAATTAATAGCCTATTGAGCCAACCTGCCATGTGATGCGAAAGAGGCATCGTGAGATGTGCTTATCGGACAAGTAAAAAGCCCCAACCCGTCTGTAGATGAGGATGGGGCACATGAGAGGATAAGTTTACCGGACAGTAATAATTGACTATATTCGCCTACATGGCTCTTTATTAAGTTTCCCAAAGTTCCTTCTCCTTGCCCGAAAGTACTTTTATAACTTTACAGCCCATGTTTTTCTCTTCCGCAATTGCCCATATTCAAAAAGAAATTAATAACTTTGCATCGAACTTTTGACAAGCCTATACAAAGGCACTATATATCAGCCAATGGGTTTTATCAAATAGTACAAAATAATAAATTATATCAACATGCCAACACCACATAACAATGCACCAAAAGGTGCCTATGCAAAAACAGTCTTAATGCCCGGCGACCCACTGAGAGCTAAATATGTCGCCGAGAATTTCCTTACAGACGTGAAACTCGTTAATTCAGTGAGAAACTGCTTTGGCTACACTGGACTTTACAAGGGCGTGCCTGTCAGCGTACAGGCAAGCGGAATGGGAATGCCAAGTATTGGAATCTATTCTTATGAGCTATATACGGAATATGACGTGGAGAATATCATTAGAATCGGTTCGGCAGGAAGCTACACCTCTCGTCTCGACATCCAAGACGTCGTTCTTGCCGACAGTGCCTACAGTGACTCATCCTACGCATTGGTTCACAACGGTTATAAGGATAAGGTAAACTATCCAAGCAAGACCTTGAATGATGCCATTCTTGCTAAAGCCGCAGAGCTTCATATCAACGTCAAGCTATGCCGCGTACATTCTTCGGATGTTTTCTACACCGACCCGAATGGTGAGACCTTCAAAGAATTAGCAAAGCGCACCCAAGGCGATTGTGTGGAAATGGAGAGCTTTGCCTTGTTCCACAATGCCCAATATCTCCACAAGAATGCTTCATGCCTGCTCACTATCAGCGACTCTTTTGTATCGTCAAAGAACCTCTCCGCCGAGGACCGACAGAAGTCCTTCCGCACGATGATGCAACTCGCTTTAGAGACTGCAATGGAATTGGATAAATAATTCGTCAAGGAAATGGTGAATATTTTCATAGCCTATATGCTGCCCGACGATAAAAGGAAGGCTTTAGAAGAAGCAGCGGCCCATGTGAGAGAAGTCTTTGCTCCCGAAGGCAAGGACGAACAATTCTTTCACACAACCTTGCTGTTTATAGGTCGTGTGGAGGAAAGTTGGTTGCCATTCATCAAGGAGAAGATGGCTGAAATAGCAGCTCACCGCTCTCCCATCAAAATTGACATCAATAAGATTGGCTATTTCTACAATGCGAGAAAACGGTGCATCAAGGTGCTCTATGCCGTGCCAGAGCATATTCCCGATGAGTTGAACGAACTCTGTCAGCAACTATACGAAGCCATTGGGCAACCCCTCGCAGGTAAGACTACTCCACCCATTGCTCCGGCACGCATTCACTTCACCATCACCAAACGATTGAAGCGAATCTTGTCAAAGTCTGATTTTCAATCATTTATTGGGAATGTAGAGTCTTTCAGCGTTCCCGTCAACATCAACAACATAGGGCTTTATCATTGCAAAGACCTTGAGCACAGATATTATCGTGAGATTTGCAAATATGACTTTCAAAACGAATAGTTGAGATTGGGCAAAACTGTATAATAGTAATAATGTCATTTAATATCAATGGATGAAGAGATAACATTTAGGAAAGCTGTTCCCGCCGACGAACAGCGTTCCATGCAGATAATTGACGAGGCAAAGGCACAGATGCGCAGTGAGGGGCGTGACCAGTGGAACGAGAACTACCCTACCCTCAATGACATCCGAAATGATATCGCTGAGGGTTTGGGCATCGTGGCAACGCTGAATGATAAAATCTTGGCATACGGTGCTGTAGGTTTTGACTGTGAACCTGCCTACGAACATATCAAAGGAAATTGGCTGACTACTAAGCCGTATATCGTTGTTCACCGTTTAGCTGTGGCTGATGAGGCAAAGGGGCACGGCGTAGCTTCCAAATTTATAGAAGAGGTCGAAAGGATTGCAGAGGAAAAAGGTGTGGAGAGCTTCAAGGTAGATACCAACTTTGACAATGCATCCATGCTCCATATTCTAAAGAAACTTGGCTTCACCTATTGCGGAGACATCTTCTTTGAAGGCGGAAACCGTATGGCTTTTGAAAAGATTCTCCATCCTAATAAGGTATAAGAAAAGATTAGAACCTCAACACTTTTCCCTAAATGGGCGGTGTGTTTTGCAGGGATTACGCAACTACCTCGATAGCATCGGCGGTATGTTTCCGTAATCCCTGCAATTTTTTTGTGCGTACTACTTTCACTGCGAATATTCTTCTATCCGACATATCCCCTATACTTCTTGCCAATTGTGCTTTAGCGACATAACTGTTGCAATACGGATGAGCAACAGCATAATTTAACGCAGTAGTATTAGCACATTTAATTTATGTTATTAGTTACATAATATTTTGTTAGTATCGAATATTATTGATAATTTTGCAACGTGAATTATATATTATCAATAACATAAATGATTATGGAAGCAGATTTGTTCAAGCGTACTGGGATGATGGCTATTGGGAGTCGTCTCCGTCAATTTACAGACAGAATCACTGCGGATGCAGGCAAGATAGACAAAATCTACGAATCCGAATTGCAACCAAAATGGTTTCCTGTGTTCTACATGCTGTCCTTGAATGACGGACAAAGCATCACTGAGATTGCCCGAAACATAGGGCATACTCATGCCTCCGTCATCACAATCGTAAAGGAGATGAGCGCTGCCGATTTGGTCCGCACGAAGCAAGACCCACGCGACAAGCGCCGCGTAATCGTTTCGTTGACTGCTAAATCCAAACGTCTCATTCCCAAAATAAATATGATGTGCCACGATGTGAGAATGGCTATTGAGCAAATCAACGCTCAAGCAACACAGAATTTATGGCAGGCTATCAACGAATGGGAGAAACTGTTGGACGAGAAATCGCTGTTTGACCGGGTTATTGCCAACAAGGTGAAACGGGAAAGCGATGATTTGCAAATTGTGGATTATGACGATACCAAGCACCATGAGGCGTTTCTAAAATTGAACGAAAGATGGATTCGAGACCTCTTCCACATGGAACAGGAAGATTTGGACCAGTTGAATCATCCGATGGAAAACATCATCAACAAAGGCGGATTCATCTTTATTGCCGAATATAAAGGGGAACCGGTGGGTACTTTTGCCGTCATGCCATGTGAATTGCCCGGCTACGACTGGGAGTTTGTCAAGTTTGCTGTCAACCCCGACATTCGAGGAAAAGGAATTGGCAAGCGACTCATAAAGGCTTGCTTGGAAAAGGTGCAGTCGTTAGGCGGCAACCGACTGTATCTTGAGACCAACAAACGTTGTGAGGCTGCCATCCACCTCTATCAGAAATATGGATTCAAGTTCCTCACCAACCAACCCACTAACTATGAGCGGGCTGACGTCTTCATGGAAAAGACGCTGGAGTATTGAGGAAATACGAGTCTGCCCCAACCCATAGCCGAATCATGTCTTTCTATTCTCATAATAGTTCTTGCCGCTTGACAGGATAAGAATCGCACATAAGGAGAAAGAAGCTGTAGATGTTGTTATGACTATGTTTTTCCTTCCTACATAACGCGTGTTGACGCGAAGACGGGAATGTTGGTTGGGGCAGTTGTTATTATGCCATGCGTTGTCTGAGCAGCTTTCTGAAAATGAAGAATGCAAAGGCGATACCAGTCAAAGCAACGATGACAATTTTGATTTCACTGCTATACGCATTAATGCTCGATTGCAGTTGGCTTGCCGGCACAAACGAATGGAGATACCAGCCCAAAGCTGCCAATATGCAGTTCCACGCTGCCGAGCCGATAGCCGAATAGAGCGTAAATTTCCAGAAGTTCATCCGCGCCAGTCCTGCGGGCACTGAAATGAGTTGGCGGATACCGGGAATCAGTCTGCCAGTAATGGTGGCTACAACACCATGCTTATTGAAATATCGCTCACTGTTTTCAATCTTTTCCTGATTAAGGAGACAGAGATGACCGATTTTGCTGTTGGCAAATTTATAGATGACAGGTCTGCCGAGGAAATAACCTGCGGCATAGTTGATGATGGCACCCACAACGGCACCGAGAGTGGCAAACAAGACTACAAGTATGATGTTCAGGTTGCCTCCCGCTGCGCTATAGGCTGCTGGAGGTACAACAACCTCGGACGGAAAAGGAATGACCGTACTCTCAACCATCATAAGAATGAAGATGGTGACGTAATTGAGATTTGAGAGCAATGAATACAAGATGTCCATGTCAAATTGAATTATATGAATATTTTAATTATCACAAGTTGCTGACCGAGAACTCCCTGCCCGACTCACTACGAAGGAGCAAATCTTTATGAGAATCTCTTTGGCTTACTGAATACAACTTTTTCCTATTATTTCTTGAATTTGCCGCAAAGTTATGAATGAATATTGGATAAAGCCTGTAGAACTGTCTGTCTACGTGCTTTCAGTAGATTATTATTGTTTTATTAACAATTCTTCTATGTCTTTATCAGATAATTAAGCCCCTTTATCCATCAAGCGATGATAATAATATTAATTGAGGAACTTTCATCCATGAAGGCTGTCACGTGATTGCCTTAAGGCTAACACGTGGTGCCCTTAAGTCTAACACGTGGTGCCCTTAAGTCTAACACGTGGTGCCCTTAAGTCTAACACGTGGTGCCCTTAAGTCTAACACGTGTCAGCCTTCAAGAGTAGTTGTTTATTGAGGTAACTCCGTGATTAATTTCGATTGAATCTTTGAATGCTATTTCCAACGAACTATATTCTTGAATTTCATAAACGCAAAAAAAGAATGACAAACTGCACGTCGTTTAGGTTTGCCCAGCTTAATTTTCGAGCTATTATGTCGCCTAAGAAAAGTGATGATGCTTACAATAAAAATGCACTCCAAAGCAAAAAAAAATCCTAAAAATAAAATGATTCTATTAAATTTTATTCTTATCTTTGCATAGGTCATTAGTAAAGTTTTTCATGGTCAAGACATCTCCTCGTTAAGTGTTCTCTTAGACGTGAAGTATCTTTAATAGTATGTTGCTCAGATACTTACAATTTGCTCGGTCATATTGTATTTTCAAGCTACTACAAACTTTGATGAATAATTCTCAGCAATGAAGCATGTGATACTTAACCATTTAGTTTAATAAAAAATTTATCGTTATGAAGAAAGTTGTACACATTATTACCACAGCGATGCTTAGCTTGCTGGCATTGACCAGTGTGCAAGCCCAACCAGACAGCGGTTCAAGTGGTGGAGCGTCCACCACATACAGCTATGGAACAGACATCTCCAGCCTTTGGACATCCAGTTCATCCAACGGCTACTACTACATCGTTGGACTTATCTACTGCTCAAGCCCAGCTGATGAGTCTTATGAACAAATGGGCATTTACGTGCCATCAGCCTATCTTACGAAGAACTCTGACGGCTCCTACAGCATCAACACTTCAGGTACTTGCAACGGATATACAGCTACGACCGCTCCTATCGTGGTACCCGTCAACACTCCGGGATATTCGGCACAGTCGGCTCCTTCTGGAGCATCGAGCAGTGTCTCCACATTCACCGACGCTGGCTTTATCTATCTCTGGCCGGGATGCAGGGGTCGCGATGCCGGTGCTCCCCTTGGATGTGTGGACCTAAAGTCCGCTATCCGTTACTACCGTTATCTTGCCTCACAGAGCACGGTGCCGGGCGACACGACTTGCGTCTTCACCTTCGGTCACAGTGGTGGTGGCGCACAAAGTTCCATCATGGGCACATCGGGAAACAGTACGCTATTTGACGACTACTTCAATCTGATTGGAGCGAACACTGAGCATACCGACAACGTGTTGGGGGCTATGTGCTGGTGTCCGATAACCAACTTGGACTTCGGCGACCAAGCCTACGAGTGGAATATGGGTCTTACTCGCTCCTCACTCTCCACTGCCAATAGCAGTATCTCGCAAGGACTCGCTGCACAATTTGCCACTTACATCAACGCCATCGGTTTCAAACACCCCACATCTGGAGAAACCCTTACTTTGGAAGAGACGAGCGACGGCTACTACCAGAGTGGTTCCTATTATGAATATATCATGGAGGTCATCAACGATGCTATTAGCCGCTACAACAGCTACAATTCGGCAAGTATCTCCAGTTATTCCACCACAAGTTCATCGGCACTCTCCTCCTTTGCCTCCAGCTACAAGAGTGCGTCAAAGGGATTAGGAGCCTTCGACGACTACGACGAGAAGAGCCAAGCCGAGAACACGCTGATGGGCATTAGCGGTACAGCAGGCCACTTCGACGAGAACTTGGCAACGCTTGTAAACAGCTATGCTTCGAGCTATTACAGCTACTTCACGTCCGACCTCGCCAGCACAAACGTGGATGCTGCAGGCAAAACGGTGAAAGAAAGACTCATGATGTACACACCGCTCTACTATTTGGTGGACAACGACACCTACTATAGTGGTGGAGGCACTGGTTCAAGCGACATCGCACCCTACTGGCGCATACGTACAGGCATCGAGCAGGGCGACGCCCCACTCTGCACTGAAGCTGATTTGGCACTCGCACTCTACAACAACTCAGCAGTAGAAAGCGTGGACTTTGAGACTATTTGGGGCAAGGGTCACACCGAAGCCGAAGACAGCGGTGACGCTGACGACAACTTCATCAGTTGGGTAGAGGAATGCATGACCTCCTATACTTCTGGGATTTCAAAGACGACGACCTCAGAGAACAACCTAAAGAAAAAGGCATACTATACTTTGAACGGAATGCAGTTGTCACAACCCCAAAAGGGCATCAACATCGTAAAATATGCTGATGGAAGAACTGAAAAACTTCTCGTAAAATAAAGAAACAGCTAATTAAAGCGGAGTAATCAACAAAGGAGCCATCATTTCTGTATTGTTGCGGAAATAATGGCTCCCTAAATTGTTATTAAGAGTGTAAGAGGAAGCAAGTCGAGCTTCGAGCAACTTTTAAAATGAGCAACTCTAAGTTCATCTTACTAATCGAAAAATAGCTACCTTACTAATCTTTCCATTTGTGAGGATAAATCGTTAACGCCTGTTAATTCCGTTGAGGCATCATCCCCTAAAACGTTAATATGCTGAAAAGATGAAGCTGATGATGGGCTTGATGCCAAACGAATGCCGCGGAAGTTCGGCATCAACTCAATCAAGCTAAGCAAATGATAATCAAACAACTATGTTAATGAGTTACATGCTCTCAAAGAAGAATATATCGGCAATGTGTTGTTTCTTGTGTTTCTCATGTCTATGCATGGGGCAAGAAATCAAAGGTACTGTTGTCGCCGCCGATGGCAAAGGTGTGCCATTTGCCACAGTGATGCTTTTGAAGTCGGACAGCAGTTTTGTAGCTGGCACGATGACTGGAGAGGAAGGTCAGTTTTCAATCACCGATTCATTGCCGCACAACGATGAAAGAGTGCTGAAGGTGTCTTGCCTTGGTTACAGCACGAAATATGTTCACCCCAATCATGTCGACAACCTGCGCATTACGCTTGAAAGTGAAAGCACAATCCTCTCGGAAGTTGTGGTAAAAAGCAATCGCCCCACCTACCAACAGAAGACAGATGGCATCGTGACTAACGTGTCGGGAACAGTGTTGTCTAAACTTGGCGCGGCAGAGGAAGCATTGGCGTACGTGCCCATGCTGCGCAAGACCAACAAGGGCTATGAGGTGTTTGGAAAGGGCACACCATTGATATACATCAACGGCAGACGAGTGCGCGACGATAAAGAGCTCGACCGGTTGCATGCCGCCGACATCAAGGACATAACCTTGATGACGGCTCCGGGCGCGGAATACGATGCTACTGTTCAGGCTGTGTTGAAAATACGCACCGTGCCCAAGGCAGGTGACGGTTTCAGCATGGAATACCGTCAAGTGATGGGCTTTGCTCACAAGCCCCTGCACAGGGAGCAACTCGACCTGAACTACCGAAAAGACGGATGGGATGTTTTCGCCACACTTTACTATAGCAAGTTTGACAGTTGGCAGAAACAGAACGATAGGCAGTATATTGACGATGGTGTGACACTGCTGCTCAATAGTCGGTTGGGACTGTACTCAACAGACAAGTTCGGATTGGGAATGACAGGATTCAACTGGCAAATAAGCGACAAGCATTCCCTCGGTGCCACCTATACCATCGATGCACCCTTCAAGAGCAAGGGCGGGTGGTGGTCGGAAATGGAGGTCACTACAGGCGACGATACGGAGCAACTTGATGACTTGTTCAATACGGAAAGTTCAAGGCTTCCACGACACGACATCACTGCCTATTATTCCAGCGAGATAGGAAAATTGCACCTCGACTGGAACGGCGAGGCATATCTCACGCGTTCCAACCTCAGACAACAATCCCATGAGACAGAAAACACCTCTGGCGACAGTCGCCAACTTTTGTTCACCCTGCGCTATCGACTGAATTCTGCCAGGAGCAAATATAAGGGTGTTAGTGCTGGCGGGGCCAATAAGAACAGATTATGAGGAAAATACGGTATTCAAGAATCCATTACCGATGCGCAGGACTTGCTGGGGCCAGCGCTTCGCTTTACTTTGTAGTTGTTTTGCTCATAACCCCTCTCAAGAATGTATTTTAAAACTTTGACCACAGGTTATAAGCACATTTTCATTAATAATACTTCTACTAACAAAATACTCTCAATGAGAATCAGATAGGCATAAAGAATTTTTTCACTATGCAATCAATGACTACTTGCTTGACTTTGTCCTCTCCATATAACGCCTGATATATGGAGGTTGTGTCATATCTGAAAATGCCTTCTTTGTAGTAATCCTTGTAATCTCTGTAGTGCCACTGGAAATGGAGCGCAATATGGAGAATCCGCTATGGCAACAGCTATGCGTTATGCATTGAAAGCCAGCGGGATATCCTTGAAGAGCTGCGCCGCCAAGTGGTTGTTCAGAACGGCCAATGGAAATATGTCTTCGTGGACTTCAAAAGGAAGCGTGGGGCAAGCCTTGAACGGCTTGGTATTCGATTGAAGGAGCTCAAAAAGGCGTTTCGTAAGAGCCAACTGCCAGACATTCCTACGACACACGGCATACGGACTGTGGTAAGGCTTCTTCAGCAACAAGGCGGCTCCAACGACAATAACATGGTATATGAAATCAGACAGAGCGGCTATGACGAGGTGGACGGTGAATGGAAGTTCTGAAGTAATGATCGACTCCGTAAATAACATTGACTGACTCAGATTCTTCATCATATTTTCACAAACTTAAAAGAGAATTTTAATTTCGATAATCTAAATTTGCAAAGATAAAATCAAGAAATATGAGACAATTTAGTACCAAGTTATTAATTCTCCTTTTAGTAGCATTATCCTTCGTCAACAACACACAAGCCAGATTCGTTAGCGGTTTTGTAAAGTCGGGCAAGCAGCCGATTCCTGAAGTCGCTGTCACGGACGGACTTCACTTTACTATAACCGACAGACAAGGAAATTATTCGATAGATATATCTCCAATTGCTAAATTTATTTATATCGTGACGCCTTCCGGTTATATAGCCGATTACTCTTCCGGCATTCCACAATTTTACCAAAAAATCATGCCGGAAATATCCAAATACAATTTCCAGCTTAAGCCTATCAATGGAAAGAAGAACCAAACGCTTATGATAGGAATGGCCGACACACAAATAGCAAACAGCCATGACTGCAGTCGCATGCGGCAAGAAACGCTTCCCGACATCCATCAACTCATCCACAATCATAACGACTATCAGGTGGCGGCTTTTATTGCTGGCGACATCACATGGGATGCCTATTCCCTCAATGACAGCATAAAAAGTTACGCCAAACAGCTGTCCATCCCACTGTATCCTGTCATCGGCAACCACGATTACGACAAGTTCATGACAGGTGATGAATCGGCAGATTATGCGCACCTGTATGAAGATTCTTTCGGCCCAACCTACTATGCTTTTTGGTTTGGGGATGCTTGTTATGTTATGCTCAACAACATCAAATACAAGGGACATAAAAAATATGAATGCACCTTGGAACAAGGCAACCAGATGACATGGGTCCGGAATCTGCTTACAGAAGTACTGCAGATGAACACCCGTGTCATTGTCGTCATGCATGCTCCTATCTTCACATGGTCTTGTGAGTCATTGATACCAGGAGGGAAACAATTGTCTGACTTGCTAATCAGCCACCGAGGAGAGATTTTTTCAGGTCACTATCATACAATGAGGCACCTAAGCATAAGGAATGGTTTGAGCGAGCACAATCTAGGAGCCGTCTGCGGTTTTTGGTGGTCTGGAAATGTAAGTGGAGATGGCACACCAAATGGTTATGAAGTAATAGAATCACGGGACAGCATCATCCATGAGAACTACAAGTCTACAGGTCATGACTTGGACTATCAATTCCGCCTTTACAGGCCTGGGCAGATAGCAGATCGTCCCAATGACTACGTTGTAGAGATTTGGGACTGGTCTTCTGGTTGGAGTGCAGTTTGGTTTGAAGACGGTTGTTTCAAGGGAAATCTTAAGCAATTTTACAGTTATGATCCAGAATATCTTAGCCAAATTCATGGGGCACTAACAACAGGTGACTATGTGCCAAGGCGTGTAAACCGCTTCTTCGCCTTCCATTCCTCTGAGGATGCGCATCACGTGAAGTTGGTAGTTACCGACTCAAATGGGAAACAATATATAAGTGACTTTGACAAATAACATCATACATCATTCTACTGGTGGAAACGATGGGCAATGAATAATTATCCTGCATCTGATGAAAACATTGAGGACTATGCTTTCTATAGCGTGGTCCATTTTTAATTTTGGAATTATGGTACTCGGTCACTTTATTGACACATTAATTTAGGATAATTGATAACCGAGGTTAATCAATCTGTAATTTTAGTCAAATAATTTTGCAATAGAAAATTTAACAATCAGGTAATCCTTAGTGACCAATAGAAGAAGACTGACACCTATTATTACAAGGATATGCCTATCAAAGGAAAAATGAGCATATTACTCTGTTATGTATAACTATAATAATTGAACTATGAAAAATTTAATGCTAAGAGTCTTTCTGACATTTAGTTTGATCTGCTGCATTCCAATCAATGTTACAGGAAAATCTATGCTTGCCAACTCTCTAACGTATGCCTGTACAGCAGGGGTTGCGCAAGTAGTAAAAGTCTCAGGTCTTGTCCTTGACGAAGATGGTAATCCAGTCATCGGTGCGACTGTAAAACAAATGGATGGCAGTGTCGGCACTGTAACTGATGTTAATGGAAACTATTCCTTGGAAGTACCCATTGGTAGCAAGCTAATAATCTCCTACGTGGGTTTTGAAAGCCTGACCGTAAAGGCCAATAAAAACCTAAAAAGCGTGATGCATCAGTCGAAAGAAACACTCAATGAAGTTGTTGTCGTCGGTTATGGCACTCAAAAAAAGGCCAATCTTACCGGAGCGGTTGACCAAGTGACAAGCAAGACATTCGACGGGCGTGCCAACGCCACTGCAGTACAGATGCTTCAGGGAACAATCCCCAACTTAAACATCAGTTTCACCGATGGAAAACCCAACCGGCAGGCAACACTGAATATCCGAGGCACTACGTCAATAGGACAAGGTGGTAGCGCACTTGTGCTGATAGACGGTGTAGAAGGTGACCTCGCCATGCTGAACCCTGACGATATAGAGTCGGTTTCTGTCCTAAAAGACGCTGCATCTTCTGCCATCTATGGTTCACGTGCACCCTATGGCGTCATCTTGGTGACGACAAAGACTGCAAAAAAGGGACGCCTCAGTGTAAATTACTCTACTAACCTTACACTCCAGAAACCTACTAATATGCCTGACTATGTATCAGATGGATACACATACGCGGAACACTTCTACTTGTCCTATCATAACTTCCACCACTCAAATCCTTCCAATATGAATACCACACAACAATTCTCTACAGCATGGTTGGAAGAATATAAGAAAAGAAAGGAAAGTGGTAATTTCGGTACAGAGGTGAGCGACGGCTCTGACGGTCTCACGCCTGGCCGCTGGGTCTACTATAACAAAGAAACCGACTATTATGATTTACTTTTCAAAGACAATGATTTTACCCAGACTCACAATCTGTCTATATCGGGAGCCGATGACAAGTTTGAGTTTTACTTGTCCGGACGCTATTACAGAGACAACGGACTTTATGACAGCCATTCTGTGAAAGAGCGTTACGAGTTGTACAACACGAGGCTGAAGACCGGTTATCAAGCCTTGCCATGGCTGAAAATCACCAATAACATTGAGATTAGCAAGTCAAAGTACCAAACTCCACTAGCTGACATGTTCCTCAACATCTACCGCGCCATCGGCGATGAGGGACACCCGTCTTCACCTATATGGAATCCTGACGGTACAATGACATATAGCGCTGTAAAAACCATTGGAGACTTCCTTTACGGAAAAAGCTCCAGAACTGATGAAAAAGACTTCGTACAAGACACCTTCGGGTTCAAAACCAATTTCTTTAACAATTCCTTCCATATCATCTGCGACTTCACCTACCGCAATGAAAATGGCAGCCGTACAATGAAGCATGTCCGCACCCCGTTCTCCATGACAAAAGATGTCATCGAAACTGTGCCCGGTACACAATCATCGCTGCAAGAAGCCCCATCGAAGAAAATATATATTTCAACCAACGATTATGCAGAATATGAAAACACATTCGCTGAGAAACATTACTTTAAAGCATTGATTGGATTCAACTATGAGCAGGAGCAGGAGAAAGGCCTGTCGGCATACAACACTGACCTTCTGACAGATGATGCCGAGAATATCAATCTTGCACTCGGAACAGACAACAAAAGCATTAACGGCAGTTGGTACAAATGGCGATCTGCAGGATTTTTCTACCGCCTTAACTACATTTTCAAGAACCGATATCTCATCGAAACAAACGGACGTTATGATGGGTCTTCTAAATTCCCAGATGGACAGCGATGGGGATTTTTCCCATCGGTGTCAGGCGGATGGCGCATCAGCGCGGAACCATGGTTCAAAGTGTCCCCGAATATCATAGACAACCTCAAATTGCGCGTATCCTATGGTACTCTGGGAAACAGTAATGTCGAACCTTACTCCTATGGTGAGAAGTTTGCTATAAACAGAGGGCGCATCCTTGGCGGTACAAGCGCCTTCTATACCTCCGCTCCGGCACCCATCCCCTCAGGCCTAACCTGGGAACGGGCGGGAATGCTAGACTTCGGACTTGACATGGGGCTGTTCAACAACCAGTTGAATATCACGGCCGACTGGTACGACAGATGCACATCCGACATGTATACAGTTGGCGTAAGCCTGCCAGATGTCTTCGGAGCCGACTCCCCGAAGGGCAACAATGCTACCATGTACACAAAAGGTTACGAAATCTCTGTATCTTGGAACAGTAAATTCACTTTGGCAGATAAGCCATTTCACTATTATGTCAAGGCAACACTAGCTGATTACAAGTCAAAGATTACCAAGTACAACAACGCCACCAAAGCCCTCGGGACGGGAAATTCGCCACAGTATTATAAAGGAATGACCATCGGTGAGATATGGGGATACGAGTGCAATGGTCTCTATCAGACACAGGAAGAGATCGATGCGGATGAAGCTAAGGCAAAGGCTGCAGGCCAGGCCCACTTCAACACTATCTTTCAATGCTCAAGCAATTATGCACTCTATCCTGGAGACATCAAAATCACTGACCTCAACGGTAACGGATATATTGACCGAGGTAGCAACACAAAGGATGACCCTGGAGACAGACGCATCATAGGAAATAGTGAACCTCGGTATATCTACAGTTTTAGCTTCGGAGCAGACTGGAACAACATCTTCTTCAATGTTTTCTTCCGAGGTGTAGGCAAGCAAGACTGGTATCCCGGACAAGACTCTGGTAATTTCTGGGGGCAATACAACCGGCCTTACAACCAGATGTGTGCTTGGATGATAGGCAATTACTGGACAGAGGACAACCCAAACGCCTACTTGCCACGATATACAGGTTACTATGGTCCCTTCCGCAGAAGCATAGCCAACACACGCTACATGCAGAATGTTGCCTACTTGCGCATGCAAAATCTGCAAATAGGATACATCCTACCCACAGCGTGGACTAACCGTTTCGGAGTCCGGCAAATCAAGATATTCATCACGGGAGAAAACCTTTTTACGTGGTCGCCACTCTACAAACGTAGCAAAGACGTTGATGTTACTAATATCTATGGTTCAGACTACGATTATTATGCTCATGATGGAGACGGATACAACTATCCCACAAAAAAGAGTATCAGCATTGGACTGAATGTGAAATTTTAAAGATTATATAAGATGAAAAGTTTTATAAGAATTTTGTGTTCTTTCCTCTTAATCACAACCTTCACTGCTTGTGATCTGCAAGAGGACCAAAAAGCAACGGCCGATAAGAATATCGTGTTCAGCAGTACTAACGGACTTAAGACTTATACCAATTCGTTTTATAACATGTTGCCCGACTTTGGCAACGCGTTTTGTCTCGACGATGTGTGTGACTATGGTGCAAGGCTGCATCTCGGTGTCTATGAGACAGGAGCTTACACTGTTAACACAGCTACAAGTTGGGACTGGTCCGCACTAAGAAATATCAACTACTTCATCCAAAACAACACCAGCTCAAACGTCTCACAGACAGTGAGAGACAACTATACTGGAATTGCCAAGTTCTTCAGAGCCTACTTCTATTTCGACAAACTTGTCACCTATGGAGAAGTACCATGGATAGATTCACCCCTAACAAGCAATGACGAGCGGCTTTATGGGAAACGGGATTCACGTGATATCATCATCAGCCATATCATAGACGACCTTGACTCAGCATATCAATGCATCACCGAAGCTAACATTACCACCAACTCTAATACTATTAACAAATGGACGGCAATGATGTT
This sequence comes from Prevotella sp., assembly GCA_050946455.1. GTDB lineage: Bacteria > Bacteroidota > Bacteroidia > Bacteroidales > Bacteroidaceae > Prevotella. The sequence goes on along the minus strand of JBMNUV010000004.1, from coordinate 170,882 downwards.
CAAATCGCGAGTATGTCTTTTTGAGGCATCTTGGAGAAAGTACCATGCAGGCACAGACTATGTCAAAGGCTGCAAAATCTCTTCTGAAGAACTCTACAAGCAGGCGGCAGATGCTGCCAAGATTGTGATGGACCAAGGACCTTATTCCATCTACACCGGCACTGCATATGCAAATGGGCGCGGATCCTACAGGGAACTATTCATTAATGAGAACACTGTTACCCAAGAAGTAATGCTCGCCGTGTCATTGGATGCAGCCTTACAGATGGGCGACCAAAACTGGTGGTACAACTCTTCCACTTATGGCGAGCATCTAAGTATGACTCATACGTTCGCCAATACATATCTGAATCGAGACGGAAGTTTCTTCTCAGATAAGAATGCAGACGGAACATACAAGACTTTCCAGGAAGAGACCAGCAACCGTGACCTGCGACTAAACCAAACTATCCGTGCATACGACTATACACGCAAGGATCCTAATGGCAACTACACTCTTACAGCCGCAAACTTCACTGGACTAACTCTTACTGGATATCAGTTTACTAAGTATGTAATGGATGATGTTGCCTATGATGATGGACGTAAGAATACAAACGACATCCCTATATTCCGCTATGCTGAAGTACTGCTTAACTATGCAGAGGCCAAGGCTGAACTCGGCACACTCTCCGATGAAGATTGGAGTAAGACCATCGGCGTGCTACGTCGCAGAGCCGGAATCACAGGTGGAGACCTTGATAATAAACCTGTGAAGGTGGATCCTTACCTGCAACAATACTACTATCCGCACATCAGCGATCCTGTCATATTAGAGATAAGGCGAGAACGTGCCTGCGAGTTGTGCCTTGAGGGCCTCCGCATGATGGATCTTAAGCGCTGGGCTTGCGGGAGCATTTGGAAGACTGCTCCTTGGTCAGGGATGTATATTCCGGCTCTCGACACTCCTCTTGATGTGAATGGCGATGAAGTACCTGACGTGTATTTCACTAAAAATGCTAACTATTCTGGTCCCTACAGCGGTATATGCGTCAAACTAGAGGAACTGCTAACAGTTCATTCTTTGGAGGATGATCCCAATCACGGCTACCGCCTTTACTATGACGAAAAATCTCATACATGGAACGACAACATGTATTTGTATCCTATACCTCAACAAGTTATCATAGAAAATGAGAACATTACTCAAAATCCAGGGTGGTGATGCCCTAATTCATTGATATTCAAGGGGGTGTTCCGATAAAGGAATGCCCCCTTATTTTTAATGGATCATTTCTGCAAGTAGTTAGTTGTGCCCATATCCCTACAGCCAATTATACTATGCCGATGTTCTTCGAGGTTAGTAAGCCATTACTAATTCTCTAATTCTCAATAAATTAACGTGAGTTCGACGAAAATATAATTGATTGAAAATTAGGAGATTAGCGATATTTTTCGTATATTTGTAGTAGCAAAAGAAACAAATAAAACAAAGAATACCGCATGATCTCCGAAGACAAAGATTACAGAAATTTATTGTATGGCAGATGATTTTTGCAAAGTTTTTGATGCACAGATGACAAAATACACGAAAAAGCCTGAAGGAAAACGACAATATCTCAGGGATTTAACGCTGTCGAAAGCAGAGGTGATGGTCATCATGATTCTCTTCCATGACTCCAGTTACCGTTGCTTGAGGCACTTCTACCAGCAGCATATCAGCACGCATTTGAGACACCTTTCCCCAAGATCATTTTCGACAACCGTTTTGTGAGGCCTAAGCATGTGATAGCCATTCCTATTGCTATCATCATCAAAAGGGTCATTCTGAGCAAGTGCATCGGCATCTGTTTTATGACAGCACTCCTCTCAGAGTATGCTGTAACTAGCGGATACGGGTCCACAAGACCTTGTAAGTTCTAAATTTGATGACGTTTTCGACGGAAACTAGTATTTATTCGAAAATCAACCTATATACGCCAGCAAGACCTCGTTAGTTAAACATACTGACTATCTTATGGCTATTTAATGGACGTGATTCCGAGTAGTTATGGAGCTTTGAAGTTTTTGGTCGCCTAGCCATCTCGGTTAGCATTGTATCAGATTTCTGCATGTCGGTGCCAAATGTTTGCCGCTTCTTTAAGATTCCACCTCCCGGTGAACACACTTATCTCTCAAACTGGATAGTTCCCACTAATGAGCCTGTTAGGGACATGCACCCTTTAGCTGATTTTCATGCTAGTCAAACAAAAAACCACCGCCATAGTGCCAAACTGACGGTAGCTTTGATAATAGACCTCAATACAATAGCAACACTGTTAGAGTGCGGTCAAGACTACTTTACCTCAATATTTCGTTTACCCGAAGAGGTTATTTTGCATGAGAGTCGGTCATTCTGACGAGAAGCATTGTTTTCCCATTGCAAAGGGCGAAGATTGGATAAAATATCTGCACCTCCTTCGGAAACAGGAGTAATATGGTCTATCTCCCAACCATATTCACTATTTCTGTTTCCATAGTATTCTCTACCAATCCATGCATTGCATTGATCCTTACGCCATTTATCTGGGTCGTTACCAGAAACAATTCTTGCTTTCTCCCATACTTTTTGGATTGTGTCTTCAGTAAAATTTGCCATAGAAATTATTTTACTTTGTTAATAATGTGAATTTTCCTTTATAATGGAGAGGTACTCCGCCATCTTAATCATCAGGAAGATTGGTTGAAAACTGCCATTTTGCTCATCTCTGGGCTTTAAGCCTAACGGTATGCCGATGACACTATTTATTAGAAAGCAATTATTGTGCCAAGAGATGTATTTAACGCAAATTATGGCCTAACATTTTATTTTTTATCTAAAATAATTTGGAGATATGAGATTTGTTCACTAATTTTGCGATGTTCATTATAAATGAACAAAGCTAATTTTTTGAACAAGATATGGAGAATAAACAGCTCATCATAGACAAGGCTTTGGAGAACATGAGTCTGGCTACAGGTATTGAGCCGATAAAGCGGACCAAAGCGGAAATTGCTGGAAGCGACGCTACAGTAACAATCCACGGCCTCAGATTTGCCATTAAAGCAGTAGGACAAGTGACTACTGCCAATGCATTGAGCATAGTCAGGACTTTGAAGAATTTGCAGGAAAAGACGAAATTGCCTGTACTGCTGGTATGCTCCTATATATCTCCTACTGTAATCCAGACATTTAAAGAAGAAGGACTTAGCATTCTTGATGTGGCAGGAAACTGTCTCATTACCAGTGGAAACGTCTTTATCAATGTTCAGGGCCGCAAACCGGAGAAAACGACTGAACCTGTCAGCAAGGCACTGACTGAGGCCGGTGTCAAGCTGGTGTTATATTTCCTGCTTGAGAAAACGAATGTAGCCAAGACTTACCGGAAGATACATGAGGATACCGACCTTTCGCTGGGACTTATCAAGAACTATATTAAAAATTTAAAAGACTGGAAATATCTGACCATTCACAATAACAGCCGCATATTAATTAACAGGGACGGGTTGGTTGAAGTCTGGCAACAAGCATTCAATAGCACACAGAAGCCAAAACTCTTCATAGGGAGAATGCGTTTTGTCAATGCAGATGCAAAGCGTGATTGGAGGAGCATAGCCCTGCCTGAACAAACCTATTGGGGTGGCGAGCCAGGAGCAAATTTGATTGATGGCTATCTTACGCCCGAGACGTTCACCATCTACACTGAAGCCGCACAAAAAGACTTCCTAAAAACGAGAAAACTGATTCCCGCACCAGACGGCGAAGTCATGCTCTATCAGAAATTCTGGAATAACGGTAGCCAAGGCAACATAGCTCCTTTGCTGACCATCTATGCGGACCTGATGGGCAGTGGCGACAGCCGCTGTCTGGAAGCTGCTCAAAGACTAAAAGAATATGGACTATAAAATATCGAGGCGGGAATTAAGCAACGACCTGCTCTATGACACACTGAGAACCCTGGCACGGTCTCTTTCCAGTTTGTCAATCCCAGTTTATGTGGTGGGAGCGACGGCAAGAGACATGGCCATGCTCTTGCTTCATGAGGATGAGCCGAAGCGAAGGACAAGAGATTTGGACGTAGCCATCGCCATCCCAAACTGGGAGGCTTTCGATGAGGTAAGCGAGAAACTGCAACATAACGGTTTCGAGAAGCTGCCAGCCAAACAGCGGTTCGTCTATAAAGGGAGAAATTATGAGAATGACTACGAAGTGGATATTGTACCTTTTGGTGGAGTTGAGGAGAACGAACAGATAAAGTGGCAGCCCGAAGGTGTTCCCATCATGTCCGTCAAGTGTTTCAAGGATGTCCTGTCCCATGCCGTAGAAGTCAATATCGATGACAGTCTCTCCGTTTACATGGCTCCTCTTTGCGGGCAATTCCTCATCAAACTTGATGCCTGGATAGACAGGCACGACAGAGTGGACAAGGATGCATCCGACATGGTCTATATACTAAGCAAGTATTTCTATACGATGTTTCTGTCAACATCCGAAGTACCCAAGGAGGTGGATGTAGAACATGACACGACAGCCGACTACCTTATAGCCGGGGCACAATGGATTGCAGCTGACTTGAAGGAGATTCTTTCCACAGATCATCTCAGATATTACATTGACTTCATCGGCAAGGAAATGCAACAAGATACAGAGAGCAAGCTGATTGGCCAGTTCGTTCACTTCTTGGGTGACGAGACCGACGATATCATTGAGACGGTCAAGACTATTTGGAAAAGCATGCAACGAGTTTTTGAACAGGAATTAAACCGAAGAAAAGATGACAACACATAAGCTCAGCATCAAAGGGTGTGGCAAAGTCAACGAGGATTGTATTGAGACGGCCGTCTTCAACAGGGACCATATTGTTGCTGTTTCCGACGGAATGGGTGGCATGGACTTCGGAGATATTGCAGCGGAGACTGTCAGCAGTAGCTTGGTAAAGTACGTCATAGAACATAATGAGCCCTTAAACGAGCAACAGTTGCTTCATAATGCTTTGAAGTATGCAGATAGTCAGCTCGCAGAAAAAATGCGCCAGTTGTCCGTTCAAATGGGGGCCGCAACACTTGTCGCGATCATCTCACCACATCATCTGTCCTTCTCCTGGCAGGGTAATGTTAGAATTTACCTAAAACACGATGGCAAGCTGACGCTACTAAGTACAGACCATCAGATTGATACAGGTTATGGAGATTATAGACTGACTCGCTGTATAAAGGGACAAGGACTCAGGCAACCCTTGCCTTTTGAGGAATTTCAGCTTGCTGAAGGAGACTGCATCTATATATGTACAGACGGCTTTTATACGGATAATTTTGCGTTGATCAACTCTGATAAGGCTGTGGATGAAATGAAAGAACTAATATGCCAACCTCAAGATGATGCTACTCTTGTTGTCGTAACAATTTAATAAAATTGAATCTGCTGGTATAGACTAAATTAGCCTGGTAGACACTTATGTGAGTATGACCCGATAGACGCATCAACCATTTAATCAGAAGGAATAACTATGACAGAAATTACACCAGAACAATATAGGTTTGCTGAACAGCGTATAGAAGAGCTGCTTCCCATAGTGAATGACGATACTCCTTTGGACGACCCCAAATGTGTGGAGCTTACATTGATGAGCGACATTGTGGAAGAATACAAGAAAATCCACTATTCCATCGAAAAGCCTACACCTGCAGAACTGATAGCTTCGGGGCTGTGGGAGAAACGGATGACACAGAAGGAACTGGCCAAAGAGCTCGGCGTAAGCCCAAGCAGGGTGAATGATTTCGTGAAAGGCAAAAGTGAACCCAGCCTATCGCTGGCAGGCCGCATTTGCAAGATACTTGGTATCCTGCCCGATGAGATGTTGGCATGTTAGTCTTTGCATAAATGGTAGCGCAAAAATGGGATACTCAAATAGATGGGGGTAAAACATAAATGCCATAACTCAAACGAGTTACGGCATTTACTAAATCTTTGGTCCTAAATAAGTCTCTTTTCAGAGTACTTCCAGATGACCTCAAGTGCGCCCTTAGGGGCTCGAACCCTAGACCCACTGATTAAGAGTCAGTTGCTCTACCAACTGAGCTAAGGGCGCGTGCAATAGAAATGAATGAGACTTAGTCTTGTGCGCCCTTAGGGGCTCGAACCCTAGACCCACTGATTAAGAGTCAGTTGCTCTACCAACTGAGCTAAGGGCGCAATCTCGGTTCCCACTCTTCATCGGGAAGCGATTCATTTCTAAATTGCGGGTGCAAAGGTATATGTTTTTTTGCAGAACGCCAAAACATTTCGGAGTTTTTTTCGAAAAAAGTGAATTATCAACGGCTTTCTTCTTAGGCTATCATACAGCAGCTACACGCCTCAACACAATAAAACTTTCACAAGAGCGGTAAGCGGGACTCGAACCCGTGACCTTCGGCTTGGGAAGCCAATGCTCTACCAACTGAGCTATTACCGCAAAAAAAGATATTCTGTGAATCTATTCTTGGCTTACCCGAAACTGCGCAAACCAAGAGCCGATAGGGGGACTCGAACCCCCGACCCACGCATTACGAATGCGTTGCTCTACCAACTGAGCCATATCGGCATTGTCTGTAAGACGGGTGCAAAAGTAATCGTTTTTTTTGAAACCACCAAATTTTCTTCCTTTCTTTTTGCCGTTTTGGTGAGATTTCGTAACTTTGCGCAATTCGCAAATAAAGAACGGGCAACAAGAGAATGAATCAGAATAACAAAGATACAAAATTGAACACAGAGGGACAATATATAGAGGTGAAAGGCGCAAGGGTCAACAACCTGAAAAATATTAGCCTTTCTATTCCTCGCAACAAATTGATTGCCATCACAGGAGTTTCCGGCTCCGGAAAGAGTTCACTGGCATTCGATACGCTCTACGCTGAAGGTCAACGCCGCTACGTGGAAAGCCTCTCTGCCTACGCACGACAGTTTTTAGGCAGAATGAGCAAGCCGGAATGTGACTTCATCAAGGGACTTCCGCCAGCTATCGCTATTGAGCAACGAGTAGTTGCCCGCAATCCGCGTTCAACCGTAGGTACTTCAACTGAAATCTACGAATATCTGCGTTTGCTCTACGCTCGCATCGGTAGAACCTATTCCCCCATTAGTGGGGAGGAAGTGAAGAAACATTCTACGGAGGACATCGTCAACTGTGTTGCGCAATATTCAGAGGGAACAAAGTTCATGGTTCTTGCTCCCCTTCGCATCGGCAAGGACCGCACTCTGCCCCAACAACTTGAAATCGAACTCCAACAGGGTTACACACGCCTCAGCGTTGACAACAAGGTGATGAATATCTCCGAAGCTAAGGAACTTGCCGATAAAGGAGAATTCGAAGCTGACAAGGACAAGTTGTTTCTTGTCATCGACCGTATGTCGGTCAGTAGCGAAAAGGACGTCATCAGCCGACTCATCGACTCTGCCGAAACTGCCTTCTACGAGGGTGACGGCGAATGTCGCTTGGTATTTCTGCCATCCCATATCGTCTATGATTTCTCACAGCGTTTCGAAGCTGACGGAATCAAGTTTGAGGAGCCTAACGACAATATGTTCTCCTTCAATTCTCCGTTGGGAGCCTGTTCCACTTGCGAAGGCTTCGGCAGCATCATCGGAATAGACGAGAAGTTAGTGGTTCCCAACACATCGCTCAGTGTTGCAGACGGTTGCGTGCAGTGCTGGCACGGAGAGCGCATGGGAATGTGGCTGAAAGAATTCTGCCGCAGGGCACAGCGCGACAATTTCCCCATCTTCAAGCCCTATTATGAACTGACGCAGGAAGAAAAAGACCAGCTTTGGCACGGTCTGCCCTCCGAGCGCGACTTTGATATTCACGACAAAGTCTGCATTGACGCTTTCTTCCAAATGGTGAAAGAGAACCAATACAAGATTCAATACCGCGTGATGATGAGCCGTTATCGGGGCAAGACCATCTGCCCTGTCTGTCACGGAACCCGACTCAAGAAAGAAGCCACTTGGGTAAAGGTGGGAGGCAGAAGTATCACCGACTTGGTGCAGATGCCCGTCAGCGAACTGAAGAACTGGTTTGACAACTTGCAACTCGACGAACACGATGCCCAAGTTGCCAAACGTCTGTTAATTGAAATCAAGAACCGCCTCACCTTCCTCAACGAGGTAGGACTGGGATATCTGACGCTCAACCGACAGTCCAACACGCTTTCGGGCGGTGAAAGTCAGCGCATCAGCCTCACCACATCGCTCGGCTCCTCGCTTGTAGGCTCACTCTATATTCTTGACGAGCCCAGCATTGGTCTGCACAGCCGTGACACCGACCGACTCATCAACGTATTGAAGCAACTGCGCGACTTGGGCAATACGGTGGTTGTAGTGGAGCATGACGAGGAAATCATGCGCGCTGCCGACTGGATTATTGATGTGGGTCCTGACGCAGGACGGTTGGGAGGTGAGATTGTCTACGAAGGACCCGTGCCCGACATCCACCGTGAAGCCGAAGCCAACGAGGCTCTTTTGGAGAAATACCCGCGTTCCCACACCATACAGTATCTCACTCATTCTGAAACCATTGAGGTGCCAAAAAGCCGCCGTGCATGGAACCGCAGCATCAAACTGTCCGGCTGTCGCATGAACAACCTCAAGGGCATCAACGTGGAGTTTCCTCTCAATGTGCTCACAGTGGTTACGGGAGTGAGCGGTTCGGGCAAATCATCGCTTGTAAAGGGCATCCTCTACCCTGCCCTCAAGCGCCATCTTGATGAGGTTTGCGACACTCCCGGCGAATACACTTCGTTGGGTGGAGACTGGCAAAGCATTAAGCACGTGGAATTTGTCGACCAGAACCCGATTGGCAAGTCGTCGCGCTCCAACCCGGCAACTTATCTAAAGGCATACGATGCCATCCGACAACTCTTTGCTGACCAACCTTTGGCTAAGCAGCTTGGATTCTCGCCCCAATATTTCTCGTTCAACGCCGAGGGTGGACGCTGTGAGGAATGCAAGGGCGCGGGTGTCATCACCGTCGAAATGCAGTTCATGGCAGATTTGGTACTCACTTGCGAAGCCTGTCACGGCAAGCGTTTCAAGCACGACGTGCTGGAAGTGAGATTTCAAGGAAAGAACATCAACGACGTGCTCAACATGACAGTGTCGGAAGCCATCAGTTTCTTCAAACAATACGGACAGACAGCCATTGTCAACCGACTCCAGCCTTTGGAGGACGTAGGCTTGGGATATATCAAATTGGGTCAAAACTCCTCCACCCTCTCTGGTGGTGAAAACCAGCGTGTGAAGTTGGCATACTTCATCGGACAGGAACGTCAAGACCCCACGCTATTCATCTTCGATGAACCTACAACGGGATTGCATTTCCACGACATCAAACGCCTTCTCCACGCATTCGACGCATTGTTGGAACGTGGTCACAGCATCATCGTTATCGAGCATAATCTCGAAGTTATCAAGATGGCTGATTATATCATCGATTTGGGTCCTGACGGTGGCGACAAGGGCGGTACGTTGGTTTATTGCGGCAAACCTGAGGGAATTGTCGATTGCAAGGACAGCTTCACAGGAAAGTTCTTAAAAGACAAACTGATTGAAGACTGAACCACTCAAGCCCCAACTCCATATCAGGTTGATTGTCAGGGCTTCTATTGATTCTCAGCTTCTCAAAGTTTCTTTCAACTTTCACTTTTCGCCTCACGTCTCAAAGCCTTGAGTCTGTCCAACTCCTTCTTCATCTTGTCGCGCTCTGCCACGACTTTAGGCGACAGCCAGATGAGGGCTATGATGTTGGGCACAACGATAAAGAAGTTGAATGTGTCTGCCAATTCCCATACCAGCTCTACTTTCACCACTGAAGCCACTACCACCAGTATCATCACAATAATGCGGTAGGCAATGATGGGTCGCTCTCCAAAAAGATAGCGTACATTTTGAGCCGCAAAGAAGTACCACCCTACAATGGTACTCATAGCGAAGAAAAACAGGGATATGGCGATGAAATAATTGCCAGCGACTCCAAAACCAGAATCGAAAGCTGACTGCATGATGCGAATGCCGACTAAATTGTTTCCGCTATCGAGCACACCGCTAAGAAGCAGCACCAAACCTGTGAGCGTGCAGATAGTCAAGTCAACACCAATGCCGATAATTGCTATTAGTCCCTGCTCATAGCAGTTGTTCACCTTGGCTATAGCGTGCGCGTGTGGTGTTGTACCCAAACCCGCCTCGTTGCTGAACAAGCCGCGGCTGACTCCATATCTTACGGCACTCATCACAGAGATACCGACTGCACCGCCAACGCCAGCCTTCGGAGTAAAGGCATAACGGAACACCTCTTCCAGCACAAAACCAAGTTTATCAATCCTCATGCAGATGAACACGATGGAACCTAAAATGAAGATTCCTGCCATGAGAGGTACTATGCTCTCTGTGAAAGAGGCAATGCGGGTGATACCACCCGAAAGTACCAACCCAACGAAGATAGTCAGCACAATTCCCACATAAATCGGATTGATGGTATTGGGGAAGATGGATGTAATGGCATCAGAAATAGAGTTGGCTTGCACCATGATGCCAATCATACCCAAAGCCATGATAAAGAATACGGAGAAGATTCGGGCAAGCCATTTAGAATGAAGTCCCTGATGGATATAGAATGCCGGACCACCGACAATATGCCCGTCGGCAGTTCGGGTCTTATAGAGTTGTCCTAAAATAGCTTCGGCAAAGTTGGTCGACATACCGAGCAATGCACTTGCCCAAAGCCAGAACAAGGCTCCAGGACCGCCCATGAGAAGTGCCATCGCCACACCGACTATATTACCCGTTCCAACCTGTGAGGCAATGGCTGTGGACAGAGCTTGGATGGGACTCATGCCATTTTGTTTGGTGGCTTTCTCATGCCCTTTGTTTTTGGCAAAAAGCATACGAATGGCACTGAAATAGAACCTTGGAATGAACTTCAGTCGGATTGTAAAGAACAATCCAGCTCCAAGAAGGATAAATACAAGGGCAGGGCCTATGAATTCACTATTAAGTGACTTGACAAAATCATAGAGGAAGCTCTGATTCATAATTGATTTTTTATAGACTTAGGATTAATAATGTAACTTCCGTAAAGCTAAGCCGATAGCACTTTATTCACAGCTTTTAGTTCTCGGCATGCTTAAGAGTAGGCTACAAAAATAAAAAAAATATAGAAAATAATCACACAATTCATTAAAAAAATTGTTTGACCATTGATGATTTTCTGCAATCAAACATTTTATTAGAACTTTACAATAGTTAGATGAGATAGCAACATGTTTGGGGTAAAATTCTCCCATCGTTAATTCAAGCACCGCCTAATCTCAATTGAGCGACAATTGCCGACAAACTTTGCAACAATTGCCGACAAACTCGTTGACAATTGTCGACATGCATGTCGACAATTGTCGCTCAATTCCCAATAAGCGTTTTTTACTCGTCAACAGCCGCTTAACACTGAATGAAAGGCTTCATCATCATTCGACGAAAGTAAGTCTTGATATGAAATTGGGCTTTATTCATTATGCCGATATAATGAATAAAGCCCCTATAATTTCACCATTCTGCCTCATTTCAGAAAAGCTGATTGGTATCTTCTAAAGTATTGCCAAACACGTTTTCGTGTGCAGTTGACTCCAAGGCGTATGAAATTAGAAATTCAGCTCCTTCAAGATTTCAGCCATCTTCTGCTTGGTAGTGATGGTTGTTGGAACGAGCGGCAACCGCAACACATTCTCTATCATTCCCATGTCGTTGAGCAGAGCTTTTACGCCAGCAGGATTACCATCCACAAAGAGCAGACTGTATAGCTCTGTGAAGCAATGGTGAATCTTGCGGGCAGCTTCATATTCGCCCTTAAACTCCAGACGAATCATCTTGGAGAACTGAGCGGGCAGGGCGTTACCAATCACAGAGATAACACCAACAGCTCCACTGGCAACCATGGAGAAAGTAAGCGCATCGTCTCCACTGATGACGTTGAAGCTATCAGGCTTGTTCTTAATAATCTCATCCACCTGCTCCAGACTGCCGCTGGCTTCTTTCACGCCGATAATATTGGGAAAATCCTTGGCAAGACGCACGGTGGTCTCAGCCTTCATGTTGACACCCGTCCTTCCGGGGACATTATAAAGCACCAAAGGTAATGGGCTCTCTTTGGCAATAGCCTTGAAATGCTGATAGAGTCCTTCTTGGGAAGGTTTGTTATAATAGGGGCAAATGCTCAAGATTCCGTCAACGCCCGACCAGTCGGTATTGCGCATCTCGTCAAGCACCAACGCTGTGTTGTTGCCTCCACAATATTTCAAGATAGGAATGCGACCCTTGACCACGCTTTTCACCAAATCCGTGATGCGGTCTTTCTCATCGCGGGTCAGACAAGGAACTTCACCCGTAGTGGCAAGGATGCAGAGGAAGTCTGCGCCATTGTCTAATTGGTAATTCAACAAACGCTCAAGTGAATCATAGTCCACAGAGCCATCTGCCTTGAAGGGAGTAATCAAAGCGATGCCTAAACCTTTGAATATGTTCTGTGCCATAAAAAATCCCGTTAATGTTAATATTGCAAAGATACAAGTTTTCCGTCAATGTGCAAAAAATATTTCTTAATATTTTGTTCAACGGTTAGGAACGGCTGAGGAAGCATCCATGCCTTCTACACTCCAAAGAGATACGAGCCTTTTCCCTTATTAACTGCCCATCGAGCCAATATAAAGGAATATCATTCCCAACAAAACGAGAAACAAGTCGAAAGCCTTCGCCTTGAGGTTCTTCTCGTGAAACACCAATGCGCCAAACAAAAAACTGACAATCACACTTCCGCGGCGTATCATGCTCACAATTGAAATCATGGCACCTGGAAGGCTCAATGCATAGAAGTAAACAAAGTCGGCAGCACTCAGAAACACGCTGATTCCCACAATGTACCAACTCCATCGGAAAGGAGTGGTTTTCTTTCGCAACGGGAACCACAACAGTAGGAGCATGGCACCCATCATGAACATTTGGTACACATTATACCAACTCTGCACCGTCATTCGGTTGAGTCCAACCCCTCCATCTTCCGGCGATGCCATCAGATATTTGTCGTAGAGTCCGCTTATGGCTCCAAACAACGCCGCCAACACAAGGAAGGCTATCCATCGGTTGTGGGCAAAGTTGATACCTTCCTTCTTGCTGCTTCTGCTCAAAAGGAAGAAGGAGAACACCGCTAACAACACACCAATCCACTGCCAGACGTTGAGCCGTTCGCCAAACACGAGTAAGGCTCCGATGAGAACCATCACGGGACGGGTGGCATTGATGGGACCCACGATAGTAAGCGGCAAATGCTTCATGGCAAAATAGCCGAAAATCCATGAGGAGAGGACGATACAACTCTTCAGAACAATGAATTTCTGGACTTCCCAACCACCTTGTGGAACAAAAAAAGTGCTATTATCGAGCAGATGAGTGGTCGATGACAGCACGATTAGGGGTAGGAATATCAAAGTGCAGATGAGCGTATTGAGAAACAATACGGGGATGACGGCATTTCCTGAGAGTGCCTTCTTCTTAAACGAGTCGTAGCATCCTAACAGGGCAGCCGAAAGAAAAGCCAAAATAAGCCACATATCACTAATACTGAATATCTTCCAAGAACAGCGCATTGCCGGGCATACTCTCTCCGGCGTCACTGCGCGTACCACTGGTTACAATCTTTTTGAATTCTTCTATGCTGATTTTGCCACGACCGACATCCACGAGCGTGCCCACCACCGCACGCACCATATTGCGAAGAAAACGGTTGGCGGTAATTTCAAAATACCAAGTCGTGTCGGAGGTTTTCACCCATCGGGCGACGGTCACGTGGCAAAGGGTAGTTTTTACATCGGCTCCAGCCTTGCAGAATGCTTTGAAATCCTCTATCGTGCAGAGCCATGCCGCAGCCTTGTTCATGAGTTGGAAGTCGAGTTGATAGCCTAAATAGCAGGAATAATGCCGCTCAAAGGGATTCTTACGGGTGTGTATATAATAATGATAGGTACGTGAAGTGGCAGAAAAGCGCGCATGCATATCCTGTGAAACTGGCTCCACACGATAAACTGCAATATCCTGCGGCAGAATCCGATTGAGGCGGTAGGCAAGCTGACCACTATCCAACGAAGCATCATCAACATCAAAATGAGCCACCATTAAGCGGGCATGAACTCCAGCATCGGTGCGACCGGCTCCCGTTACCTCAATGTTCTGTCGGAGCAGCGTAGAAAGGCAATTCTGTAGCACTTCCTGCACGGAAATGCCATTGGGCTGGATTTGCCAACCATGGTAGCGAGTACCGTCGTAGCTTAAATAAATGAAGTAGCGTTGCATGAAAGGTTATCTTCTTCTGTTCCTCACCGCACGACGGAACTTTTTCTTGTGAAACTCCTTCTCAGCCTTAATAATCTGGTAAACCTTGTTGGCTGGGAGAATCTTCATAAACTTATTGTGGTAGCTTTGCTGAATACGCTTGAGCTGCAACTCGTTCTCGTCGTGTTCACGCACTGCCTTCTCACAGGCTTTGCTGTCGTTGGGATTCACGTGACGGTTCTGTTTGTCACGCTGGAAATATACACGCTGCTTGGCTCGCATCTCTTCGTAGAGCGGGAAGAACGCAGCACTCTCTTTGGGAGTGAGCCTCACTTTGTTCTCAATGTATTTTTCCAGTTCCATCTCGAACTGTTGTGGATTGAAACCTCCACAGACGTTCTGAGACCACACTGCGATGGAGAACAGGAGAAAAACGATGGATATGATGATTTTTCTACTTTTCATTTTCTTCTAAATAGGAATAAATTGCATCATTGTCAAGCATGGCAAAGTCGGCGAATTCGTCAAGCATACGGTCGCTGGAGCTATAGCTGCTAACGGTTGTTTGTGCCGATTGCGTTTGAACCGGCTGTTGCTGGGTGTCCGAATGGCGACTGAATAATAAGATAGAGGAGAGACCAAGAACGGCTGCAACTGAGGCTGCGGCAAGGATACGATGACGGCGCAGCAAAAGACGGAAAGAAGTCCTTGGCTGTTCCATCGGTGGAAGTTTCTCCCCCACCCTGTCGGCAAGATGGGAGAAATATCCTTCGGGAACGCGAAAGCATTCTTTCTTTCCTACTTTGTTGAAAAGTTGAAGTTCGTCAGTATCCATAATGATTTCTTTTTTGTTTATATGACGCTAAAAGATAAGGAAAGTTTAATCAAATTGGTGGAAAAAAGCAATTATCTTTTCTACGGCAATATGATAAGATGCCTTGATGGCTCCTTCACTGCGATTCAATGCCTTTGCAATGTCCTTATATTTCATGTCGTCGAAATAGCGCAGGTTGAACACTAATCGCTGGGTATCAGGCAATTGGGAAACGGCTTGCCGCAACCGTGCCTGAACCAAATCGCCGTCAAACCAAGGGTCGGACAATAGTTTTTCAGCCACGGGCTTGTTCTGAGCGGATTTCAGTTTCGCTTCATTGCGCTGACGACGAAGGAAATCCAGACTCTCATTGATGGCGATACGAAACAACCATGAAGAGATTTTCGACCGATACTGGAAGGAATCGAAATTGGTCCATGCCTTCAAGAAGGTGTTTTGCAGAATATCATCGGCATCCTCATGACTGATAACGATATGACGGATTTTCCAATATAGCTGTTCGCCATATTGTTTCACCATCAAATCGAAACCTTTTCGGCGTGATTGAGGGTTGCGGAGCAACTTCAACAATTCTTCGTCGGTCATTTTTATTTTAATATCTGCTTCAACTCACGCAAGATGATGGCATCGTAGCCATAGACATCGCTGCAAGGCATATAGCGTCCGCCAGCCAACGGCAGGAATGTATTATAAGTAATGAATAAGGGAACCTGTGGGTCAATCTTAACAGAATTGACTATCAAATCGCGCTGGAGCGTGTCAAGTATAAGATGTTCCTCATCGGTGAGGTCCTTCTTTGCTTTCCCCAAAGGACTGATGTCGGCAGTCATGGAATAGCCTATCCGTTGCAAGTCCTCAGAGTGACCCTCGCCAAGAAGAAAGGCTGCCAACTCATAGGGCTTCTCCACTCTGATGCAGCCATGAGACACGCCGCGGTCGGAACGGTCGAAGACATCGGTCGTGGAAGTGTGATGAAGATAAACGGAGAAAGGATTGTCGAAGCGGAAGATGATACGTCCCAATGCATTGCCCTCGCCTCCACGCTGAATGACGAAATAGTTGGGGTCGTTCAAGACTTCCCAAGTGGGTTCCACAGACTCCCCTGTCTTGCGGTCGACCACTTCAAAACGGCGACTTTGGAAATAACTACGGTTACCGGCATGGCGAACAATGTCCTTATTGATGATACTGCGTGGGATAATCCATTTAGGATTGATGTCCATACGCTTGAGACGACTCGTCAACAATGGCGTCTTGGTATTCACACTGCCACAGCCTATACGCATGGTTAAGGTATCCGTGCCGTTGACTGCATAGAGCGCATACGACGGAATGTTGACCAACACATACTTTTCGTGCTTGGATGGGTCGTCTGCCAATCGCCAACGTTGCCGCTCCATATTGACCAGTACGCACTGTCGCTCCTCACGACTCAAGCGATGCTGTAGCAATTCGCGCAGGGCAAAATACTTAGGATTCCGCGGCTGCACCTCTTGAAGGAAGATACCCACACTGTCGTGGCGCACCATTCGGATGGCATGTGAATAAAACTGTTTTGAAGGCACGTCCATCTTCACATCGAAGAGCGTACGATAGGCACTGTCGGGTTTGTCCTCATCAACCAAGTCTAAATGGTTGAACAGTCTTCGCGGATTGATATAGCCAAAACGCTGACCTGCCGCATATTTCAAATAAGCCTTTGTCAAGTTGTACTCGATGCGTGCCATCACGGCATTCACATCGTGGAACCCACTGTCAACCTTCAAATCCCGGATGAAAGCCAAATCACGTGTGATGGCTCCCACACGAAACTTCCGTTTACTTAATCCGTCTTTATCGATGGTTTGCAGCCATTTCACCACGGTATCTGCTTTGGCATCCACGCCATGACGGTCAATCCACAGAAAGTCGCCACGCGTGAGATAATAACTACGCGTACGGTAATCTGCCGCCAACGAATCGTCGTCGTATTTAATAAGGGAATCTATCTGCGAGCGGATGATGCGCGAGTTGAGCGCATACGCTTTGTCTCTCATTTGGGCGAAATCGTCCAAACTGATGTTCTCATTGGGATTTACAACCTTCTCTTGGCACGACACAAGATTGCATGCCATAAAAAGGATTATAGCAAGGAAATGAATCGGTTTCAACGTCCCTGATTAGCGGATGGAAACTTTACGAACTGTCTTACCTACTTTGATGATGTAGCAACCCTTCGGCAAGTTCAAATCATAGCGCTTATCGTTGCTGTCCACGCGGAAAGACTTTACACAGATGCCTGCTACATTGTAGATGTAGAGCACCTGACCGCTGGCACCAGTAACATGGAGCGTAGATTCGTTTACCGAGATGGTAACCTCATCGAAATCCTGCTCTTCCAGAATCTCGATTGCAGAGTTGGCATAAACCTGTGAAGGTAAAGCCAGCATCATTCCGGCAATGAACAAAAGGGTAAATATCTTTCTTTTCATCATATTAATATGCCTATTTTATCCCTACAAAGATAAGCAATTCCCAAGAAAAACCGAATTTTATTTCTTCGTTTTATTTCATAGTTAACATATTTTATCACTGCAGGGGCAATATAATGGTCAATTATCAACTATTTCACACTCATAGTGAGTCCTTCGTCTGATAAATACGATTCGCGAAACACCGCGCGGGCTTCTCTCAGAAGCCCCTCCTCATCATCATAACGAGCACTGTAATGACCGAGCAGAAGTTTTCCCACGTGGGCATCACGCGCAACGGTAGCTGCCTGACGCGCTGTGGAATGATAGTAAAGACGTGCCCTTTCGGCACACTCATCGGTATAGGTGCTCTCATGATAGAGCAGGTCAACACCCTCTACCAACTGATGGAGCGTGGGGATATAACGCGTGTCACTACAATAGGCATAGCTGCGCGTCCGGTCAGGGTCGGATGTCAGCCGCACGTTGGGTATCACCTCTCCATCGGGTGTAGTCCAGTCTGCCCCACTCTTGATATTGTCTATCTGACTGATAGGAATCTCGTAACAGTCAATCATGTCCCGAAGCACATGCCGTCTTCCGGGTTTCTCACGGAACAGAAAGCCACAGCAAGGAATGCGGTGGTCAAGCGGAATGGTGGAAACCGTCAGACTCTTGTCCTCGAAGATGACTTGAGCCACAGTTGTATCCACGGCATGAAATACCACCTCAAACTCCAAACCAGGACAGAACATCTCCAACTGAGCGTTGAGCATCGGCTCCAACGCAGCCGGAGCATAGACATGCAACGGCGCTATGCGACCCAACATCCCAAAAGTACAGATGAGACCGATGAGTCCGAAGCAATGGTCGCCATGCAGATGACTGATGAAAACTGCCTGCAACTTAGTGAAACGAATGTGGGAGCGACGCAGGGAAATCTGCGTACCCTCCCCGCAATCTACCATGAAACATTTGCCTCGTATCTCAATAAGTTGAGAGGAGGCAAAATGATGGAGCGTGGGCAACGCGCTGCCGCAACCTAAGATATGAACGAGAAAAGGCTCCAATGCAGACTCGATTTATCTCTGACGTTTAAACAAATAGATGCCGGTAGAGTCCTCCAAAGCCAAGGAGTCGGCTCCCAAAGTCACCACATCAAAAGCCTGTCGATTGAGCATCAACTTACCATTGAGAATCTTCCAGGTCGTCCATGGATTTTTCTCTGCCTCAACAGAGGAATGGACCACGCCACCCTCTTCTATCGTGAAGTTCTTGTCCAAGCTAGTCCAGTGACCTTGGAGCGAGAGCAAGTTGATGGCTTTTCTCACGATGTTCTCATCATTGATTTTATAGCCCACAACGGCAAGACGGTCGCCCAAATTATAGCCGCCCTGTATGGTGACTGGCTCGCCAAATTCATTCTCAAGGATGTATTCAATTGTGTCGCCAGCATCTGTCTGAAGCAATAGGACACTCTGTCCGCCATCCACTACCTTACCATACACAGTACTGTCGGTGATTGTATCGCCAGTCACCAGAGCCGTGTCAGTATTTTGAGACTCAGCAGGTTTCTTGCTATTATTGCACGAAACAAAAAGTCCTATCAACGGAAAGATTAAAGCAACAATGATTAACTTCTTCATTATCAATTAGTTTTAGATTGCAATTCAACTATAAGATTAAAGACCCTTTGCCTTGGCTTCATTCCAATATTTGTCCATCAATTCGAGAGAAGCATCGGCAAAACTAACGCCCTCTTTTTTCAAGCACTGCTCCACGTAGTTGAAGCGACGGATAAACTTCTGGTTGGTCTCCTCCAAAGCATTGTCAGGATTGAGATGATAGAGCCTTGCCGCATTGATGACGCTGAAGAGGAAGTCGCCCAACTCAGCAGTGCTGTTGGCTTTGTCTTCCTTTCGAAGTTCAGTTTCCAACTCGCCAAGTTCCTCTCTCACCTTGTCCCACACGTCTTCCTTCTTTTTCCAGTCAAAGCCCACGTTGCGTGCCTTGTCCTGAATGCGGTATGCCTTGATAAGGGTCGGCAGTGCGGCGGGCACTCCTGAAAGGACAGTCTTATTACCATCGCGTTCGGTTTGTTTGCGCTGTTCCCATGTCGACTCCACCTGTCCAGCGGTTTTGGGTTTAGTGGCATCGTGAGACTCCGTTTCGTCTTTCTTATAGACCACCTGTCCAGCCTCATTGATTCTCAAGTCGGGATTGGACACCGTCCAGTCGCCTTCCTCACGCCAGTTGATGAAATCGTGGCGATACATCAGTTTGTCGGCTTGGGCATTGCAGACATCGGCAATATCAAAACTACCTGTCTCACTGCCCAACATGGCATAGAATACCACGTGCTCCATCACGTCGCCCAACTCCTTGCAGACATTTTTCATATCGCCAGTCATCAGCGCGTCGCAGAGTTCGTAAACTTCTTCTATCGTATTGGGACGCAGACTCTCAAATGTTTGCTTGCGGTCCCACGGACATTCCTTGCGCAACCTGTCCTGAACGTCAAGGAGGCGCTCGAAGGCTGCTAATTTTTCTTTCTTAGTATGCACTTCTCTTGTTATTTTCGTGCAAAGATAATCATTTTCCATAGATTTTTATTACTTTTGCACCGATTTAATGATTATAAAGGTTTGAGAATTATCACATTCCTTTTAAAACAAGCATCAGAATAAATCATAGCATAATGGAATTAGCAAGTAAGTACGACCCCAAAGAGGTTGAGTCGAAATGGTATCAATACTGGCTCGACAACAAACTTTTCAGTAGCAAACCCGACGAGCGTGCGCCCTACACCATCGTGATTCCGCCGCCCAACGTTACGGGAGTGCTCCACATGGGTCACATGCTCAACAACACGATTCAGGATATTCTTGTGCGCCGCGCCCGTATGGAAGGCAAGAACGCCTGCTGGGTTCCCGGTACCGACCACGCTTCCATCGCCACTGAGGCAAAGGTGGTGAACAAACTTGCCCAAGAGGGAATCAAGAAAACCGACCTTACGCGTGAGGAGTTTCTCAAGCACGCTTGGGACTGGACTCACGAACACGGAGGCATTATTCTCAAGCAACTCCGCCGTCTGGGCGCCAGCTGTGATTGGGACCGCACGGCTTTCACCATGGATGAGACACGCTCTAAGGGTGTCATTCACGTTTTCGTAGACCTTTACAACAAGGGCTACATCTATCGCGGTGTACGTATGGTCAACTGGGACCCGAAAGCCAAGACAGCCCTCTCCGACGAGGAGGTAATCTACAAGGACGAACATTCCAAACTCTATTATCTGAAATATTATGTCGTGCCTGAGGAACAGGCAAGCATCGTACGCAAGGACGAGGGCAACGTGATGCACCGCGACGAGAAAGGCTACTACGCAGTCGTCGCCACAACCCGCCCCGAAACCATCATGGGCGATACGGCTATGTGTATCAACCCTGCCGACGTGAAAAACACGTGGCTGCAGGGGCATCACGTCATTGTGCCTTTAGTGGGTCGTCAGATTCCTGTCATTGAAGATAGCTATGTTGACATCCAGTTTGGTACGGGCTGTCTGAAAGTGACTCCTGCGCACGACGTCAACGACCATGCACTCGGTCTGAAACATGGCTTGCAAACCATTGACATCTTCAACGACGACGGTACGATTTCTGAGGCTGCCGGTATGTATGTGGGCAAAGACCGCATGGATGTACGCGTTGAGATATCCAAAGACTTGCAGGAAGCCTCACTGATGGAGAAGATTGAGGACTACGACAACAAGGTGGGCTTCTCCGAGCGCACCAACGTACCCATTGAGCCGAAGCTCTCTACGCAGTGGTTCCTCAAGATGAAGCACTTCGCCGAGATTGCTCTTCCACCAGTGATGAACGATGAGATTGAGTTTTATCCCAAGAAATACAAGAATACCTACCGCTACTGGTTGGAGAACATCAAGGACTGGTGTATCTCACGTCAGCTCTGGTGGGGTCATCGCATTCCAGCCTACTATTTCAAAGATACAGAAGGCAAGATTCAGTATGTGGTGGCTGAGACTGCCGAAGAAGCCTTGAAACTCGCCCAACAGAAGAATCCAGCCGTGACAGCCGATACGCTGAAACAGGACGAAGACTGTCTCGACACGTGGTTCTCCTCTTGGCTGTGGCCTATCTCGGTATTTGACGGTATCAACCATCCCGACAATCCCGACATCAATTATTATTATCCCACGTCTGACCTCGTGACGGGTCCTGACATCATCTTCTTCTGGGTGGCTCGCATGATTATGGCCGGCTATGAGTATCGTGGCAAGATGCCGTTCAAGCACGTCTACTTCACGGGTATCGTGCGCGATAAGTTGGGACGCAAGATGTCTAAGAGTCTTGGCAATTCGCCCGACCCCATCATGCTGATTGACAAATATGGTGCCGACGGCTTGCGTATGGGCATGATGCTCAGTGCATCGGCTGGCAACGATATTCTATTTGACGAGTCGCTGTGTGAGCAGGGACGCAACTTCAACAATAAGATTTGGAACGCTTTCCGACTGGTGAAAGGCTGGGAGATTGCCGATATCGAGCAGCCGAAAGCCAACAAGATTGCAGTTGACTGGTTTGACGCAAAACTGAAGGAAGTCAACGCTGAGGTAAACGAGCAGTTCAAGCAATATCGTATCTCTGAGGCGCTGATGACGGTTTACCGTCTGTTCTGGGACGAGTTCTCCGGATGGTATCTTGAGATGATTAAGCCTGAATATGGCAATCCCATCGACCGCAGCAGTCTTGATGCCACGTTGCGCTTCTTCGATATTCTTCTGAAGATGCTCCATCCATTCATGCCGTTCATCACAGAGGAACTTTGGCAACACATCTATGAGCGCAAGGAGGGCGAGAGCATCATGCGCGCTACTCTGAAACTCGAAGCTCCCACCGATGCAGAACGCAAGTTACTCAGCGAGATTGAAATCGTGAAGCAAGTGGTGGCTGGCGTGCGTGCCGTGCGCAATGAGAAGAACATTGCTCAAAAGAATGCGCTCACGTTGCAGACTATTGGCGAGAACCACATGGCAGCCTACAACGAAGTGGTGACGAAGATGGCTAATCTCAAAGCGATTGAGGTTGTGAAAGAGAAGACTGCCGACGCTAGTGCCTTCCTTGTGGGAACCGATGGCTATGCAGTACCTTTAGGCGACCTCATCGACGTGAAGGCAGAAATCGAGAAGCAAGAGAAGGAACTTCAGCATTTGGAGGGCTTCCTTGCCGGAATCAAGAAAAAACTCGCCAACGAGAACTTCATCGCTCATGCTCCCGAGGCTGTCGTGGCTCGTGAGCGCAAAAAACAGAGCGATTCGGAAGAAAAGATTGAAGCCCTCAAAGCCAGTATCGCTGCATTGAAGGCAAAATAAAGTCAGAGTAATAGCCCCCGATATTCGAGGGTATGAAAGGTAGCTCGCTTTTCTGTGAACACCTGCTCTGCGCATAAAGGAGTTAAGAAACATGAGTTGGTAAGGGATTCATTCGCCATCTTGCTCATGTTTCTTAACTCCTTTTTTTCTACTACCTTTATTACAATAAACTCTATAAATAAATCTCGTTTCTTAAAAATTTTATGTAAGTTTGCAAGAAAGAAAACATTTGCGTATGAAAACAGCTATCATCATAGGGGCAAGCTCTGGTATGGGAAACGAGATTGCCAAACGGTTGATCGCCGCTGGATGGCAGGTTGCACTGGCAGCACGGAGGGAGGACAAATTGGAAATGCTTGCAAAAGAGGCAACAGAAGGGTCGTTTGCCGTGAAACTAGATATCAATGCGGAGAATGCGGTGGAAATTTTGGACGGTATGTTCCAACGGCTGGGACACGTTGACTTGTACTTCCATGTTTCCGGCATCGGCAAGACCAATCCTCGACTGGACAACGCAGAGGTTGAAGAAGCCACGGTAAGGACCAACGCGATGGGATTTGCCCGTATGGTGGGCGAGGCTTACCGTCTCCTCGTAAGACAAGGGGGCGGTCATATTGCTGTGATATCCAGTATCGCTGGTGTCCGTGGACTTGGAGCTGCACCGAGCTATAGCGCAACCAAGGCTTTTCAACACACTTATATCCAAGCATTGGAGCAACAGGCAAACGTCAACAAGACGGGAGTGAGATTTACGGAAATCCGACCCGGTTTTGTCGACACTCCCCTACTCGCCGGCGACCATTTTCCGCTCACGATGCCTGTAGTCCCAACCGTTGACCATATCATGAAAGCCGTGACCCATCGTCGTCACGTCACAATCATTGATTGGCGCTATCGCATCCTCGTAGCCCGCTGGCGTATGGTTCCAACAGGATTGTGGAGAAGGATGAACATAGGAATCAAAAGAAGTTAGGAATTAGGAGATAGGAGCCTCCTGAGTTAGGAGTTAGAAGATAGGAGATAGGAGTTGCTCCGCACACGAGGGCGAAGCTAATTATGAATTAAGAATTGTGAATTATGAATTAATTAGGGGCGATTGCGAATTATGAATTATGGGTTGACAAATTGTTGCTGAAAAAGATTAACTAGGTTCTATTTTGATGAAGTTGGACAATTTGAACTTATGTTATGGACTGCGATAAATCTAAAGTATCCTAATGGTTCATCATCACTAGAAGTCTCTTGTTGCTGATTCAGGCATAGTTCAGCAGTTATTGATTACAATAAAAAACAATGCCGTATGGCACATAAAAACAGAAATATATAAAATTAAGAAAATACTTTGGACAAACGACAAGAATTGAAAGAGACGACCTCCTATAAGTCAATGGTCACTATCTCTAAATTGATGGACAACTTTTTCATAGACCCCATCATTGGCTTATTTGCTCCAGAGCTGGGCGATGTGTTATTGAGTGCGTTGGCGTTGCCGTTTATCTACTTCTCATTGATACATCTACACTCTGTACCATTGACATTGGCTGTTCTTTGCAATGTACTCAAAGACGCTCTTTTCGGTTCTATCCCATTGTTCATTGGCGATGTCATAGACGTATTCAATCGCAGCTATTCGAAAAATTTGCGTTTGATAACAGGGTATTTGGAAAATGACAAGGAAATAATTAGTGAAGTAAACCGGAAGGCATTTTGGTCGGCAGTCTTTATTATCATTCTTTGCGTTCTCATCTATTTCGTTGTGAAATGGGCTGTGGAGTTAACCCAATGGATTATTTCTCTTTTCTAAAATCTTAATTCTCACGTCAATGGCTAATTTTCAGTATGGTTATCAAGATAAGCCAGGGAAAACAAAATCTTCTATACATTGTTTTCAGAATAGTAAATATTGGGAACAAAGCAATTTTATTCTTGAATAGCCGGATTAATAGGGAATAACAATAGGAAACACTTGTATTATTCTAATTTAATCCTTATCTTTGCAGCATAACTAAGATGAAAAATATAATTCTCTGTCACTTTATGGCAAATTCATATCCTAACTTTGCACTATCAATCATAAGATGTGTAGTATTATGCTACGATGGATGAAAACATTTGTCTGCAATGATTGCGAACACAAATTCAAGGGAATAGACATTGGTGGAACGCGACGGCTTTATCACAACCACTGAAATGTCCCAATGTGGAAGCTGGCACACAAGACCTACCAGCATTTTCGACTTATATAATAAGAGTACCTATGAAAAAATCTGGGAACACATGAATGAGATTTACCATGGGGACAACGAGAAATAAGAAACTACTATGAGGAATGATATTTTTTCAGCCCTTTTTAGACCAAGGATTATGCAACAGGAGGAATCTTCGAACGCCGTATCATGACTGTCAATCATCCCTCGGTGGGTTACTCTTGGGAGTATTGGCATAAAGTAATCAAAGAATTCTAAAACGATGAACAACCGAACTAAATTTTATTGCTGGCTCATCGGCAGACTGGAGCATCGCCGGATGACATTGAAGGAGATTAGCGATGCTTGGTCCAATGCTGCGAGTAATCTTGACCAGACGGAACTCTCGGCACGGACCTTCCACCGCTATCGTGAGGAAATAGCCGCCGATTTCGGTATTGAGATTAAATGCGACAAGAGCAACGGTTACCAATATTATATCAGTCGCAATTCGTATTTATCATCGGAGATTACCGACTGGATGCTGTCGTCTCTGCGCATTGCCTCACTCGGTGACATGTTGAAATATCACGACCGCGTGATGCTGGAGAATCCACCTGCCAACACGGAAATGCTCGACGACATTCTCTGTGCCATCGACAAACACTACTTGCTCAGCTTCCACTACAGCAATCCCTACGGCAATGAGTGGGATATGAAGCTGGCGCCAGCTTTCGTGCGGCTGTTCCATCAACGGTGGTACGTTATCGGAAATTTAATCGTGGAGGGTAAGCCTGACGAATACCGTCCGCGAATATTAGCTTTCGACCGTATTAGCCAGTTGGAAATCTGCTGTAAGGCTTATCCCTTATCAAAGGACATACGGAGGAAGTTTGCCCCAGAGATGTTCTATAGAAATTGCTTTGGCATTATCCGCCAAAGTGAAATCCCTGTTGAGGATATCGTCATCCGTGCCTTCTATCCTCAGAACAACTATATCAATGAAGTTCCGCTTCACGAGAGCCAAACCAAAATCAGCGATTGTGGCGAATACACAGATTATCGTTTGCATCTCTCTCCCACAACTGATTTCCTACAAGAGTTGCTTTGGCACGGTCGCAAAATCACGGTCCTCAGCCCGGAATCCCTGCGCTTGAAAATGCAAAGTATCGTGAAAGACATGGCTGAAAGCTATGCCACTGGAAAAAATACGATGGAAGAATAATGTGTTTACTTCGGTCAACTTTTCCAGTCACGGAATGATTCTTAGAGGAATAAGACGTTGAATCGGTATTCTGATTCTGACCTCAAAATGATTTCTAATTGGGAAAGTGCATCACCTTCTCCTTCCAATCGAAGGAAAGGTGATGCTGAGTAAGCCATGCTGTCACCCTCAGGAATGGCTTTCAATAATATCGGAATCCTTCTGTTTCTTCGCTTGATTGCTATTACGAATGGAAGAAACTGTGTTACTCGTAATTGTAGCAACTTAGGTAATTTTGTATTATCCTTGCATTACCTATTAGAAGAATATATTAAGAACATGAAGATAAATCTTCTCACTAACAGTCACTAATTTTTAGACATAAAAAAAGACCAACTTATTGTTGAACAATAAATTGGTTTTCCTTGCTGTCGGGATGACAAGACTCGAACTTGCGACCTCACGCCCCCCAGACGCGTGCGCTACCAACTGCGCTACATCCCGTAAGCGAGTGCAAAGGTATAACCTTTTTTCGAAACAGCCAAAACTTTCATCGACTTTTTGAAAAAAATCTATAATATTCATTTCAAAAGGGTCTTCAATAAGGTATTTCGACAAATTATTCTATTTAAGGTTGCGCCAAACAACAGATAGTAACCAATAAATCCCGCCGTGGGTAAGCCCCCTTAAAAAGGCTGGTCACTACACACGACGGGATTTTCTTTTATCGGATGATGGTCTTTAAGGTCCTGACTTTATTCTCTGAGTGAATTTTTATGATATACACACCAGAAGAGGAACTTATATTGACTGTGCCATACCCTCTTCCCACCATATTTCCATCAACGGTATAAACTTCAATGAACTCATTGTTCTCAGCACTGATAGTTCTACCATTAATCCTTACGTCGGACATCTCATCAGGTGAAGAAATACAGTCAGCAACAGTATATTCAACCGACACATTACGTATGCGATAGTTGTAAACATTGCCTGACAAATCATCTAACTCGGTGCAGGGCAAATTGGATTTGAATCCAAGATAGAATTCCTTGTCTGCCTCTGTAGGAGTAAATGTGTAGCTAAATATTCCCCAATCACTCGCTGGCTCAAACGCTTTTACTACAGTGAAATTCTCTGGATTATTGATGTTCGAAGTCCACAACGAGAGCGTACTATCTGGAATATTGGTAGACAATGTGTATTCCACTGTTACTTTAACATCACGACCTTCTTCAAGAGAGAGTTTTGGTGAAACTAACAAGCCTTCTGTGAGATAATGGTCCATTGGAAGTGTTTCCCAAGCCGGCCTGTCAAGTTCCATAATGGTAGAATCCTCCTCAGCAAGTGTCCACTGTAAGAAAGTCTGATAGGGATTATAGTGTTCCCATTCATCCCCCTTAGTTTTAAAATCTGATTCATAGGGAAGACTTAGACCTTCTTCAACTGGCATAATTTGAATATGGTCTATCTGAGTGCTACCATCTCCTTTTGCACTGTAATCACGGAAGCCTAAATAATAGTATCCAGACTGCTCTATCTGAATTCTTCTAAGACATTTTCTATATTCCGGTGTAGTCATTATGTAGCCCTCACTCGACATCAGTCTGTCACTCATGGCAGTTGATTTGTTATCAAATCCAAGATAGAGTGCGAATTTCTGAGTCGTATCACCTGTATTCTTGTAAAAGAATGACAAGTCATAAGTGCCTGCAGGCAAAGCTATTCCTTCTGAGAAAGCCCAATCATCGGATTGATTTGCATTGGATTTTGAATTCTCGTGTTTCAAAGTGTAGGCAAATACGCCCTGATAATAGGAAGACTCACCCACATAGGGGAAGAGCGAGGTACTGATGCTCCAGCCCGAATTGTCATCTTCATTTTCGAATTTCCATTGCTCAAATGCATTTGTATTAGTAAAGTCGCAAAGATAGGGTACAGTTTTATAAGCGTAGTGCTTCAAAGGAATACCCGTTTTGGCATCATTGATTGTATCTGTGCCAACAAGGGTAATGATTCTTCCTATCAAATTGTATGTTCCCGTATCTACGACATCTACATCAGCCTCAAAAGTATATTCGATTACATCGCCCGGCGCAATTTCATCTTGAATAGTCTCTTCAGAAATCTCTCCGTTCACTTCATAGGCAACATCAATATCTTTTTGTGTAGACATTCCTTGATTGGCAATTTTGATTTTCACTCGCGAGCATGCAAGGTCGAAGTCGCTATTCTCAACAAATGCAACATCCTTCACGCAAAGGTCTTCTTCTGCGTTAACGCGGAAGTCACAAATCATCACCTGATCGCTTGAACCTGTCAAATGAAAAGCAAAGTAGTAGTTTCCCTCTTGGCTGATTTCTATTGGGGAATATGCATTGTCCCAATAACCATTGTTGATATCTTGCTCCCAAATCACCTCCTTCATTGTTGTGGTGTCAGGAGAAGTGCCCATCAGCACTTGTAAATGAGTTCCACCATTAAGTCCAGTATAATAAAAAGCAATCCGTGCTTTACCTGACGGCATCTTGACAGCTGGTGAAATGGCCCAATCGTCATAAGAACCATAACTTTGTTGGTAGCCGAGGAAGGCATTTCCCACGAATGTCTGCCCTTGAGCGAACACCCATGTAAAACCATCATTTCCCCCATCAACAATTTGCCAGTGTTCCGTTTCTTCGAAATTCTCATGATATGGAAATTCCTCAGGAATATAATAACAGAGATTGTCCACTTTTACAGTATCATTGACATGATTTTGGTCATCGTCGCCCTCAACCCAAACGGAAAGGCAAGAAGAGTCCGTAGCTTGCGTAGCCTCTAAGGCTTTAGAAAATGTATAATTTACTGCCTGATGGGCAGAGATGGTCCCATTGTATGACTCCCTCACCGTATCACAATTTTGCACGACATAGCAGAAAACAGGATTTTCTGTATCAAAGTCTGAGATATTTTCAAACTGGGCACTTATTTTAAAAGGTGTACCGATAGCAATATGTGTTCCTGCAAGAGGTGAACTGACATTCACTGCACACATATCTTTGGAGGCTTTAGTGATATTGATATCTTTCAGTCTGAGTATACCATAATTATTTCCTGAGCCTCCTGTTAATTTTGCTTCCCAGCGTAATTTCGCTGGTCCATGAGTGGTAAAGGTTATAGTATAATACACCCATGAACCTCCAGTTTTTTCAAGACTCACTTTACCGACTTCCTCAAAAGAATCGGTTTCATTCTCCATTGACAAAGTCAATTCTGACTCAACAGCATTGTAATACCAGAAAGAGAAGGTCACATTGTCCCCCTCATTGAAAGCGAATGGTGCACGCGATGTCATATAACATCCAGGCCAGGAATTCTTTGGAGCCATAATTTGGAAATAGCCTGACGAACTCCAACTCCATTTCTCAGCTGTACCTCCAGCAACAAAATCATCTTTTGATGTGGACTCATCCCACGTATAAGGAAAAGGTAGATAGTCGTCGGCTCTAACGCTTGACGGCAGAAAAATCATCGTCAAGATTACGACCAATAGAAGATAACATTTTTTCATATGCAAATTGATTTTGTAAGACATTAACTTTACGCGTGAGCAAATGTATGAATTAATAAGCAAAATGAAGTAAAAAATTATTTTGGAGTTTTGCAAATTCTTAAAAATAGAAAAATTTCTGTCTACAATGTAAGGGAAAGTGCATTTATTAGCTTTGTTTATTGTATCTTTGTAACAATCCAAATTAAGACTATAACATGAAGCGTTTTATTTCCATCCTCTTGTTTTCTTTGTTCACCAACATAATAGCTCTATGTGCACCTATAGATTCTCTTGCCAATATCTATAAGGAAAGAGGGGTTGCCGATATGTTGGCACAGCGCTTTCCTGAATCTTTTGACAATTTCGTGAAAGGAATGGATTTGAGTCGAAAATCAGGAGATGTCATAACATATACGTCTTGTCTGGCTAATATGGCATCTATTTATGCTTATACGGGTAATCTGGATAGAGCGCTTTATTATCAAAAAAAGGCTTATGATTTGGCTGTTAGCCGCGGTGACAGCGTTCTAAGAGCAGAGATTGTAGTAAATCTCGTGGGTACTTATTGCCAAATGGGAGATTTACAAAATGCAAAACGCTGTTTTGTTGAATCAAATCGGGTTGGGTTAAAAGATGTCAAACTGCGCCGCTATTATTTCTTATATAATCAAGCTCTTATCTCTCGGTTAGAGGGAAACGAAGATATGGCTTGCTATTACCACCGTCAAGCAGCAGATTATGCCTTGGAAAACGGATTTTCATCACGGGCTGTCTCACAATACGTCGCCTTGGCTGGCATATACTTAACAAGAAAACAGCCACAAAAAGCACTTGCCAGCCTTGCCCAAGCGAAACAATTGGCTCAATCCAATAGCATGCCACTTAAATTAGTGGACATTTGGAAGATGATGTCAAAAACATATAAAGCTTTAGGTAACCAACAACTTGCTACAGATTATGCAACTAAAGCTTCTAATTTGTCAGACTCTTTATTCCAGCGTTCTCAGATGAACCGTGCCGAGAATCATCTTTTTGATTATGAGAACAGAATCAACGATGAAAGTATCTCAAGCCTCACTTCGGCTCTGCATAAAAACCGGCTGGCATTGGTGTTTTTCATTATTTTAGTAATGGTAATGACTATTTCTATTATCATCATATCAATCAACCTCCGCAAGCTGCGAAAGGCTCGACTGAGTTTGATTGCCCGCAATGAGGAACTAACAAAAAATCTTGAAATTCAATATCATCCCAATGATATCGTAACATCAAAAGCGAAGAAGACTTCGCTGGAATCTTCTTTGGGAACTGAACAAACCGAAAAATTAAGAACGAAGATACTCGAAGTCATGAACAATATCGACATCATTACACGCCCTGATTTTTCTTTAGTGATGCTGGCTGAATTGACAGATTCCAACACCACCTATGTAAGTAAAGTCATCAATGAGTCTTTTGGTAAAAATTTTCGGGCTTTCCTCAATGAGTATCGAATTCGTGAGGCATGTGTAAGGCTTGCCGACAGCGAGCGTTATGGTAACGTGACGATACAAACTATATATCAAAATTTGGGCTACAGCTCGGCAGGAGGATTCATAGAGGCGTTTAAGAAAATCAATGGCATGTCACCAAGCGTTTATCAAAAGCTCGCCAAAAGTAGGAAAAGCGAAAGGAACTCATAATTCTTCACAGAGTCTTGGCTTCTGAATTCTTTTTTATTCCCTACTCATGTTCAAAGCGTACGGAATAATAAAGATTAATACGAAATAATTTTGCCTTTCGCCTATTTTTGTTATTTTTGCATGTAGAACCAATTTTTCGACAACCAACAATGTTACAATATACAATTAAGGCTCCACAGCGGCTGCGTGCCAATGTTGCCCTGCCTCCTTCCAAGAGCATCAGCAACCGGGCACTCATTATTCATGCCTTGACTGGAGGCTCCTTGTTCCCCGAAAATATTTCTGATTGTGACGACACAAAAGTAATGGTCAAAGCCTTGGAGACCATGCCCGATGTCATTGATATTCATTCGGCTGGCACTGCAATGCGGTTTCTCACAGCCTATCTGAGCGTGACAGAAGGTGAGCATATACTTACTGGTTCCAGCCGGATGTTTGAACGACCCATCGGAGTGCTGGTTGATGCTCTCCGCCATTTGGGTGCCAACATTGACTATTTGGGCAAGGAGGGATTCCCACCTCTTCATATCCAAGGTCATGCTCTTGAAGGAGGGCATTTGCAGGTGCCAAGCGACATCAGTTCGCAATTTATATCGGCTCTACTAATGATTGCACCAGTGTTAAAAAACGGATTGGAAATCAAACTCTTAGGACACATTAGTTCTCGTCCTTATATAGACTTGACGCTCCACGTGATGCATGATTATGGAGCTGATGCTCAGTGGACAGACGTGGACACGATTTCTGTGAAACCCACCCCATATCAGACGAACCGATACGTAATAGAAAGTGATTGGAGTGCAGCCAGCTATTGGTACGAAATGCTTATCCTCAATAAAGACAATGAGTCTACCATCAGCCTTGGCGGACTTCGCGACGGTTCTCGCCAAGGCGATTCTATGGTTCGCTATATCGGGTCACTCTTTGGGCTAAAGACTGCGATGATAAAAGATAAGGACGAACCAATGCGCGTAGTATTGACAAAAGGCTTCCGCCACGTTCAGCGACTCGACTTCAACTTCACAAATTGTCCCGACTTAGCGCAGACTTTCATCGTCGCTTGTGCCGCGTTAGACATACCGTTCCGCTTTACGGGGCTGGGTTCTCTGAAAATGAAAGAGACGGACCGTATTGAAGCTATGAAAACAGAACTGCGGAAAATAGGTGTTGTGGCGCGCGACCACAATGAAACGGAACTCATTTGGGAAGGCGGTCGATGTGAGCCGACTTGGGAACCGTTTGAAACTTACAACGACCACCGCATGGCTATGTCGTTGGCTCCTTTAGCGATGGTTCATGATGAGATAAAAATCAATAATCCCCAAGTGGTGAGTAAGTCTTATCCCCATTTCTGGGATGATTTGCGCCAAGCTGGTTTTATGATAGAATAGTATGCTTTATCTCCTTTTAATTCTTTTGGCTCTCGGAATCGTCTGCGCTGCATGGGAAATCATCCAACAGCATCGCGGCAAGTCCCAGCCTGTAGTTCAACCCAAGGCTACCTCGTGCGCCACTTGCGATGGCATCAATGCCAAATGCGAACAGGAATGCATGATGGAAGCCGCCACGAAAGACGTGGTCTATTTCAACGACGAGGAACTTGACGCCTACCGTGGGCGCCAATCTAACCAATATACAGATAAAGAGGCCGATGAGTTTGCCGATGTGATGTACACTATGCGTCCCGAAGAGGTGAAGGAATGGAATCGGTCGCTCATTTTGCGGGGGGTGAACATGCCCGACCAGATAAAAGACGAGTTCATCAGCCTTGTCAATGAGGAATAAGCAATAAAATCGCCTTCTATACGTTTTTATTCAGAAATCAACTAAGCTACATTGACTTTCAAAAAGCAACATATAGTTCTTTTTCTGCTCTTAGCCTCAGCTGTCTTCGTGGGCTGTTCCACGCAGAAGAATACTGCCAAATCTCGTTGGTGGCATTCTTTCACTGCGCGTTATAATACTTATTATAATGGTACGCTTGCCTATATTGACGGTTCTTTGGAGAAGGAACAAGGCAATCAAGACAACTACACTGAGATGATTCCACTCTATACTGTTGGTAATAAGAGCAGCCGAGAATTGGGAAAAGCCAACTTCGACCGGGCTATTGAAAAATGCCAGAAAGCCATTAAACTCCATAGCATCAAGCGCCGCCCGCAATGGACCAAGAACCGCAAGAAGACTCCTAAGGATTTGGAATGGCTGAACCGACGGGAATACAATCCTTTTCTTTGGAAGGCTTGGATGCTCATGGGACGTTCACAGTTTTATAAAGGTGATTTCGACGAGGCTGCCTCAACGTTCTCTTATATGAGCCGACTCTACCAGACTCAGCCTGCCATCTATGGACGTGCCCGTGCATGGTTGGCAAAATGCTATATTGAGGAAGACTGGCTTTACGATGCAGAGGATGTGATTCGCAATATGAAACGCGACAGCATTCACTGGCGTGCCCGCAAGGAGTGGGACTTCACTTTTGCAGATTATTATATTCACACAGGTGAGTATGATAAGGCGATTCCCTATCTGCGTAAGTGTATCAAACATGAGATGCGTCGCAAACAGAAAGCCCGCGAATGGTTCCTCTTGGGACAACTGTTAGAGGCTGTGGGAAACAAGCAGGAGGCATACAAGGCTTATCGCCACGTAACACGCCTTGCCCCACCCTATCAACTTGATTTCAATGCACACATTGCCATGACGGAAGTACTTTCAGAAGGTCAGTCCAAGAAAATGATTCGTAAGCTGAAGCGAATGGCTGCAAGCGACAACAATAAAGACTATCTCGACCAAGTGTATTACGCTATAGGCAATATCTATCTGGCTCAGCGTGATACAACTCAGGCAATTGCTGCCTATGAGAAAGGCAACCAAAAAGCTACTCGCTCTGGCATAGAAAAGGGTGTTTTGCTTCTCAAGTTGGGCGACCTATATTGGGACCGCGAGAAATACAGTGATGCCCAGCGTTGCTATGGCGAGGCTATTGGATTACTCGACAAGGAACGTCCTGACTACGAGCAGTTATCCAAGCGTTCCAAAGTGTTGGATGAGTTAGTGCCCTACACTGATGCTGTTTATCTTCAAGACTCGTTGCAGGCTTTAGCCAAGATGGACGAGAAGAGTCGTAATGAAGCCATCGACCGCGTGATAGAGGCATTGAAGAAAAAGGAAAAGGAGGAACGCAACAAACAAGCTGAGGCTGAGGCTCAACAAAACGGTAATACAGGATTTGACAACGACAATAGGAATCGCACCCAAACCACTTCAACAACGCAGAATCAGCAGGGTACATGGTATTTCTATAATCCTCTGACTGTAAGTCAAGGTAAGTCACAATTCCAGCGTCTTTGGGGTAAACGAGAGAACGTCGACGATTGGCAACGCGTCAACAAAACCGTTGTGGCAGAACTCAACGAAGAGGAACTCACGCAGGAGCAGCAGGATTCCATTGCTGCGGCTGAGGCTGCTGCCGATTCCATAGAGAATGTGAAGGACTCTGCACAAAACGACCCGCATAAGCGCGAATACTATCTCAAGCAGATTCCTTTCACCGAGGAGCAAGTGGCAGCAAGCAATGCCATTATCATGGACGGACTCTACAATAGTGGAGTCATCTTCAAGGATAAGCTCGACAACCTCCCACTCAGTGAAAAGCAGTTCATGCGTCTACTCTCTCAATATCCCAAATTTGAGAAGATGGAGGATGTCTATTATCATCTTTTCCTGCTCTATAGCCGTAAGGGAGACCACGCCACTGCTCAGACTTACGTAGACAAGCTGAAGGCGGAATATCCCGAAAGCCAGTGGACTATCCTGCTCACTGACCCCTACTTTGCCGAGAATGCACGTGAGGGTGTCCACTTGGAGGATTCACTCTATGCCGCCACTTATGATGCCTTCAAAGCCGACCGCTTCAGTGAAGTGGCTGGTAACACACATATTTCAGCCACTCGCTTCCCCTTGGGAGCCAACCGCGATAAATTCCTTTTCATCGGCGGTCTGAGCAAACTCAATGCTGGGGATGCCAATGGTTGTGTGGATGACATGAAGCAACTGGTAGAGAAGTTCCCGAAAAGCGAGGTGGGCGAAATGGCTGGTATGATTATCAACGGTGTCAATGCCGGTCGTCGCCTTCGTGGTGGAAAATTCGACTTGGGCAATGTTTGGGACCGCCGTACCGCAGTACTTGCCGACAGCGACTCCATCAACGCCCGCAAATTCTCCAACGAGCGCAACACCGACTTCACCTTTATGTTGGTTTATCATCCCGACTCGGTCAATGAGAACCAATTGCTATTCCAGTTGGCACGGTTCAATTTCGCCAGTTATTTAGTGCGCGACTTCGACATCACTATCGAGGACGATGGTGGACTTCACCGCATGATGGTGAGTGGATTCCGCAATTACGATGAAGCTCTTCAGTATGCCCGCAGTGTCTATAAGCAGAAGCCTATCGTTGCTGCATTGCACAAAGGACGAGGTATTATCATCAGCGACATCAATCTGCCCCTACTCGGCAGACAGTTTAGCTATGACGATTACGATAAGTTCTACGCCAAGCATTTTGCTCCACTCAAGGTGAGCACCTTCATGCTTCTCACTGAACCTGACGAGATTGTCACCCGTCCAGAGAAAGAAGAACAACCCACTCAGACGGATGTAGACAACATGTTGGAGGATGGTATCTATCTTGACAATGGACTCACTCCGAATGAGCCTCAGAATCAGGGCACGACGATTATCGAAGAGCCGAAACAGGAACAGCCGCAGAACCAGGGCACGACGATTATCGAAGAGCCGAAACAGGAACAGCCGCAGAACCAGGGCACGACGATTATCGAAGAGCCGAAGCAGGAGCAACCACAGCAAGGCACTACGATTGAGGAGCCGAAGCAGGAGCAGCCGCAACAAGGCACTACGATTGAAGAGCCGAAGCAGGAGCAACCGCAGCAAGGCACGACGATTGAAGAGCCGAAGCAGGAGCAACCGCAACAAGGCACGACCATCGAGGAGCCGAAGCAGGAGCAACCGCAGCAAGGCACGACTATTGAAGAGCCGAAGCTGGAGCAGCCGCAACAAGGCACGAAGGTTGTTGAGCCTTCTAAGCCTGATTCTTCTAAGGCTGTCACTCCTACTCCGAAAGAGCAGCCGAAGCAGACGGAACAGACTGAGCAACCGAAGCCTCAGCCCACTGTTCCTGCCAAACCTGCAACGCCTACTACCCCGAAATCGCCTGTCAAGGAGCTGCCTCTAACCGATGAGGACTATATCCTGCCGGATGATGAATATCCCATAGAGACTCCAGAGACTCCGAAGAAGCAACCTGCTAAGGAGCAGGAAAAGACGGAACCTGTGAAACAGCCGGAGACTCCCAAGAAGAAGGAGCAACCGAAGAAGCAGGACAGCTACGAGCTGGAAGATGAGTACTACGACTTGGAAGGATTCTAACGAGTTAGGAGATAGGAGATAGGAGTTATCGCCAGTTAGGAGTTAGGAGATAGGAGTTATCGCCGAACACGAGTGCGAAGCTAATTATGCATTATGCATTATGAATTATGCATTAATAGATACCCTACCGCACTCCTTCTGAGGGAACGAAGCGAATTGTGAATTATGAATTAGCGAAGTGGATTTTAAACTATGAATAATAACGGACTGCTACTATGGGTGGATGATGAGATTGAACTCCTCAAAGCCCATATCATATTTTTGGAAAAGAAAGGGTATGAGGTTATCACTGTGAGCAATGGTGCCGATGCTGTTGAGGAATGCCGGCAACATACTTTCGACCTCGTGCTTCTCGATGAAATGATGCCTGGTCTCTCTGGACTGGAAACCCTTCAGCTCATCAAGGAGATTCAGCCTGCCACGCCCATCGTCATGGTGACGAAGAGTGAGGAGGAAAACATCATGGACCAAGCCATCGGCGCTAAGATTGCCGACTATCTAATCAAACCGGTCAACCCCAATCAGATAATCCTTACTCTGAAGAAGAACATCCACCGCAAGGAAATCGTAACCGAGGTTACTCAGACTGGTTACCAACAGAACTATCAGGACATCACGATGAGTATTGACTCAGCGCGTAATCTCGACGATTGGAAGAACATCTATCGCCGACTCGTCCATTGGGAGCTGGAACTCAGCTCCACCGACAGCCAGATGAACGATGTGCTTCGTATGCAGAAGGAGGAGGCTGATGCGGGCTTTGCCAAATATATCAAGTCCAACTATATGGGATGGATGCAGGCTCGTGCCAAGGGCGCAAAGCCTGAAACCGACGAGTTGCCACTGATGAGTCCCGATATCTTCCGCAACCGAATTTTCCCCCTGCTCGATAAAGGCGAGAAGGTTTTCCTCATCGTCATTGATAACTTCCGCTACGACCAATGGCGCGTCTTGGGTCAAGAAATTGGCGACCTCTTCGACATCGACGAAGAGATGTACGTCAGCATTTTGCCCACCGCTACTCAATATGCACGCAATGCCATCTTCAGCGGACTTATGCCTGAGAAAATCGCCAAAATGTTTCCAGACCTTTGGGTAGATGAGGACGAGGAAGAAGGAAAGAATCTCAATGAGGGACCTCTCATCCAGACACAGATTGACCGTTTCCGCCGCCACTACACCTACTCATATAATAAGATTAATAATACTGTAGGCTCAGAACGTTACATAGAGCGCATTGATGAACTCAAGGATAATGACCTCAATGTGTTGGTTGTCAACTTCATTGATATGCTTTCCCATGCACGTACAGAGTCGAAGATGGTTCGCGAACTTGCCAACAACGAGAGTGCCTATCGCAGCATCACACTCTCTTGGTTCCGCCACAGCATTCTCTCCGACTTGTTCAAGATTCTCGCTGAGAGTTCCTATCGGGTTATCCTCACGACCGACCACGGCTCTATCCGCGTGCAAAAGCCTGTAAAGATAGTGGGCGACCGCAACACCAACACCAACCTGCGTTATAAGTTGGGCAAGAGTCTGAGCTATAGCGCCAAGGAGCTTTTCGCCATCCGCGACCCCAAAGCCGCTTTCCTGCCCACTCCCAACATCAGCACAAGCTATGTCTTTGCAACGGGTAACAGCTTCTTTGCCTATCCCAACAACTACAACTACTATGTGTCTTATTACAAAGATACATTCCAGCACGGTGGCATTAGCATGGAGGAAATGCTCATTCCTCTCATCACGTTGAAAGGGAGAAAAAGAGTCACCAATGCTTAAACGTCATGATGAGATATTGTGTGCCAGACGACTGCCCAATAGCAGTACGTTCTGGCAAACTCTACTTCATTCATCTAATGCGGGAAAACTGATTGCTCTCTCCTTGTGAGGAAACAAGAAACAAACAAGATAATAATATGACATACAAATTTACTCTCGACAGCATCCACGAAGCTGCTAAAACTTTTATCCAGAACATGGGTTCTGGCCGCGTCTATGCTTTCTACGGCAAGATGGGAGCCGGCAAGACAACCTTCATCAAGGCTCTATGCGAAGAGTTAGGCGTTGAGGATGTGATTACCTCTCCCACCTTCGCCATCGTCAACGAATACCGCAGTGAGACCAGCGGTCAACTCATCTACCACTTTGATTTCTACCGCATCAAGAAACTGGAGGAAGTTTACGACATGGGTTATGAGGATTATTTCTATAGTGGAGCACTATGCTTTTTAGAGTGGCCTGAGCTGATAGAAGAAATTCTGCCCGCCGATGCCGTGAAAGTCACCATCAGTGAGCAAGATGACGGTTCACGCGTGATTGAATGGTAAAACGCCCTATTCTTCATCTATTTCAACCAATTGTCAGAAGGTTGCTGCCCAGCCTTCTGATCTTGTTTTTTATCTCGCCTCTCTTTTCTGATATGGGGTGGGCAGAAACTCCGTCTGCTTCCGACACAGCCATGCTCGCTATGAAAGGTCCCGACTCTCCCTACTCGGAGTGGACCAACTTGTCGGTGAGTGAGTTGATGAATAAAGGTAGTCGTTATCTCCATGATAGTCGCTACGACTATGCGCTACTATGTTTTACCATCGTGGTTGAACGCCCTGAAGACAATATTTCCTCCTCAGATAGGAAGTTACAAGTGAAGGCTTATACAAATCTGGCAAATCTCTACGTTTATGTTTTCTACGACTTTGAGAAAGCTATGGGTTATATTGAATCTGCCCAG
Organism: Prevotella sp.; assembly: GCA_050946455.1. Lineage (GTDB taxonomy): Bacteria > Bacteroidota > Bacteroidia > Bacteroidales > Bacteroidaceae > Prevotella. The sequence continues at coordinate 131,072 of JBMNUV010000004.1, read as the reverse complement.
AAATTAGCCATAGAGACCCATCAGGAGGACGCGCTTCCTTTGGTTTATACCACGAGAGCTGCCATCATGCTCCTCACAAACTTCTACCACGACCCAGAACGAGTGGACACACAAGCTTTCGATATTTACAAGAAAGCCTATGTCGCAGCCAAGAGACAGCATAATTGGCTTTGCGTAATTTTAGACGTTATCAACCTCAGTTCGAACGCTCTAAGCTCCAAGAAACTATCAGTGGCTATGCCCGTTGTAGAGGATTATCTTTCCTTACAAATTCCCGACACGTTTCCTTCCCAACGTGCCACACGACAGATGTGCCTTGGCATTAAGGCGGTTTCCGAAAAGCATTATGATAAAGCCATCAATCTCTTCAAAAGTGCATTGGCTCTTTGCGATGAAAAGACCTATAAGAATTATCCTCTTATGGTCTACAGCAATATTCAGTACACCTATGAAATCACAGGTCGCTATGAAAAAGCACTGCGTGAGGCACGCAAGATAGCCGATATTCTTTCCAAGGGAAATTCCACTGATGCCCTTTGTGTGACCTATTATGACATCAGCCGTTATGAACGTAAGTTGGGAAACAAATCTTCCGCCGACTCTGCCTATATGAATTATCTCCAACTCAAAGACAAGTTCTTATACAGCAGTAAACTTCTTGATGCCGAGCAGCAACGCTTTATCCGAGACCTCCAAACCGCTCATAATCAAGTAGAACTGCTCTCCATGAAGAAAAAGAATCTAACTCTTCTGTCGGTCTCTTTGACGGCTATTCTGCTGCTCATAGTTCTGTTCCTCGTCATCAGCTATCGTTCCTACCGTCGAATGAAGGTGAAGAATAAAGAACTCTATCAAAGCAACTTAGCCTTGCTGAAAGCTGACGAGCAACGTCGTCTCATCACGAGTCAACAGCAAACAGAACCCGAGCAGCCTACTAAATACAGTTCCAGCACCATCACTGAGGACGAAAAACAACAATTGGCTTCCCGCATCTTACGCGTAATGGATAACGTTGACGAAATCTGTTCCGAAGGTTTTACAATCAACCGATTGGCTCAACTCACTGGTTCCAACCGCAACTATTGCTCGCAAGTAATGAACGAAATACTTCACAAGAGTTTTTCCGTAATGCTTGCCGAATGCCGTATCAAGGAAGCATGCCGTCGCTTCAATAATGCAGGGCAGCAATACACCATCGAAGCCGTAGCGCAAAGTGTCGGTTATAAGTCACGTAGTAGCTTTGTCACAGCCTTCAAACGTTTCACGGGTCTACCCCCTTCGGAATATCAACGATTAGCACAAAAAAAATAAATGAGCATGTGCCACATAGCAACTCCTAACTCCTATCTCATAACTCCTAACTCCTAACTCAGATAGGCTCCTAACTCATTCAGGTTTTCCTTTTTTTATTTGGCGAAGCAAACAAAATGGATTATATTTGCTGGAAAATATTTACGCTTATGAGAACTGTTATAAAAAGGATGGGCTTATGGAGCAGCGTTTTCGCCTTCTCGCTATTAGCCTATCCTACTGCAAATGCTCAAAACACTTCATCCAAGACGAACCGTAACACTACGAGCGTGGTTTACGTCTCACCCCAAGGCAGCGACACTCAAGGCAACGGCTCCAAGTCGTCACCCTACTATTCGCTCAATAAGGCAATCGCCGGACGGTTGCAATCTGGCTCAGACACCCTCTTCATAGAGGTAGCTTCAGGTAATTACTATCTGAAGTCACCTCTGACAATCTCCGGTTCTACCCGCCCCATAGTGTTCCGGGCACAAGGCAAAGAGAAGCCGCGCCTGATGGGAGGAATCGTCATCAGTGGATGGGAGCGTAGCCAAAATGGAATTTACCGTGCCTACGTGCCTCAGGTGAAAAAGTCGGGACTCCGTTTCCAACAGTTCTACGTCAATGGTAAACGTGCAGTATTGGCGCGTACTCCCAATAAGGGCTGGTACTTTGTTGAATCTTCAAATGAGACCATCTACAGCAAGGACAGTCCCAAGGAATATGCTGTCCAGCAATTTAATTTCAACTCCAAAGATTGGTCTTCACTGCGTCGCTTAAGTTCCAAGAGTCTGAACCAGATGAAGTTCCGCTTCTATCACAACTGGGATGTCACTTGCCGACCTGCACAGCGCATCATTGCTGACTCCGCGCGCATCTATGTACGAGCCAAAAAGATGAAGTCGTGGAATCCCATCAAGAAAGGCTCCCGCTACATCATGTATGATTATAAAGAAGCCCTTGACGACTACGGTGAGTGGTTTCTCGACACCAGTACAGGTTACATCTATTACAAGCCCCAGCCAAACGAGGACATGAGCAAGGCTTTCTGCGTGGCTCCAGTTCTGAGCCAGTGGGTTGTGGTAAAGGGAAGTGCAAGCCGTCCCGTCAACAGCCTTCGCTTTGAGGGACTTTCGTTTCAATATTCTTCCTATTTGATGCCCCAAAGTGGCGAGGAGCCGGTTCAAGCCGCCGCCGAATCCCCGGCTGCCATGCGGTTCGATTTTGCCAACCACGTATCGCTGGTCAACTGCGAACTGGAGCATACAGGCAGCTATGCCGTCTGGTTTGCACGCGAATGCCACTACAATACCATCAGCCACTGCTATATTGCCGACTTGGGTGCAGGAGGAATCAAGATGGGCGAAAACTTTCTACGCAACGATGGCAGGCAGGTAACCTCCCACAACGTAATAGACAACAATATCATCACAAGTGGTGGTCACGTACACCCATGTGGAGTTGGAATCGCCTTGTTCCACACAAGCGATAACCGCGTAAGCCACAATGAAATCTCGGACTTGCTCTATTCGGGCATTTCCGTAGGATGGACGTGGGGTTATAACAAGACAAGCGGAAAGGATGCGAAAACAAGCCCTGCCGTTCGCAATGAGATTGTCTATAACCACGTGCACCACATAGGTTGGGGCGAGCTCTCCGACATGGGAGCTGTTTACACGCTGGGCGAATCGCCGGGTACAAAGGTCAGCAACAACTACATCCACGACGTTTGGTCCTACGACTATGGCGGTTGGGGACTCTATACCGATGAAGGCTCCACTGACGTGGAGATGAGCAACAACCTTGTACTTCGCTGCAAGAGCGGGAGTTTCCATCAGAACTATGGCAAGAACAACGTGATAGAAAACAATATTCTCGCTTTTGCTCACGTCAACCAGTTGCAGCTGAGCCGCAGTGAGTCTCACTTGTCAATGCATTTCAAGCACAACATCATCATCTTCAACCATGGCGAGACACTTTCTGGACCGTGGCTGAAGGCGAAGTTGGACATGGACTACAACTTATATTGGCGCACTGATGGTAAGCCCATAACGTTGGCGGGGATGAATTTCGCTGAGTGGAGCCGCCAGCATGAACGTCATTCTATCAATGCCGACCCGATGTTCAAGGACCCTTCCAACGACGACTTCACACTTACATCAACCAAGACCACGCGTAAGATTAACTTTAAGCCGTTCGACTACACACAGGCTGGTGTCTATGGCGATAGTTCGTGGAGGCAAAAAGCACAGATGACGAAGGAGCGGATTGCAGCTTTCAAGGAATTATACAAGGAGAAATGACTTATCCGTTCAAAAAGCAGATGATAAGTCCACACATCCCTTTTGATTCTCTCCTTCTCATTGCGAGTCAAGAAACTTCCGTTGTAGGTTGCTGACGCCTGTCGGAACTAACAACTAAAAGTTGAGAAAACTGTTCTTTGCAATAACAGCTTTCTCAACTTTTTTCTTTATCTTTGTCAGCCTAAAGAATAATCAAACTTGCATAATGAAAAAACTTATATTACTCTTCTGGCTTCTTTCTTTGGTTCTCACCACAAACGCACAGAATCAAGCACGTGAGTTCACATTGAACAACTCGTCTGATGGAGAATCCCTCCTCTATTGTTTCCTACCGCAGAATCCTACGGGCAGAGCCATCGTCTGCTGTCCTGGGGGCGGATACGTCTCATTGGCAATCGAACATGAGGGATTTCAATGGAAAGACTATTTCAACAATCAAGGCATCGCCTTCTTCGTTTTGAAATATCGCATGCCGCAGGGCGACCGCACGAAGCCTCTGAGTGATGCCTACAACGCTATCCAAACGGTTCGCGACAGCGCAAAGTCATGGCACATCAATCCTAACGACGTGGGAATCATGGGCTTCTCGGCTGGAGGTCATTTAGCCTCAGCTGTCTCTACTCATGCCGATTCTCAGCGCCGCCCCAACTTCTCCATCCTCTTCTATCCCGTTATTTCAATGGATGAGAAGGTGTCCCATCGAGGCTCAGTCATCAATTTTTTAGGCGAGGGGCGCAGCAACCCTGAGTTAGTGAAGGAATGGTCAAGTGACAAGGCAGTGGTGCGTCATCTCACACCGCCAGCTCTCATCGTCATGGCAAACGACGATGATGTAGTGCCACCCGTGACCAACGGCATTGCCTATTACACGGCAATGCGCGACATGGGTTCCGACGCTTCGCTCATTGTCTATCCTACAGGCGGTCACGGATTTGGTTTCAACACTAACTATACATACCACAACCAAATGCTGAGCGAAATCAGTTCTTGGCTCCATCACATCCAGGCGCCCAAAGCTGACGCAATCAAGGTGGCATGCATCGGCAACAGCATCACTGAGGGTTATGGCATTGAAATGTGCTCTGCCAACAGCTACCCCACTCAACTGCAACAACTTCTTGGAGCGGATTATGATGTGCGCAACTACGGTGTGAGCGGCTTCTGCATGCTCACTAACAGCGACTGCCCCTACGTAAGACTGCCCCAATGGCACGACGCACTGAATTTCAATCCCGATATCGTCGTGCTGAAGATGGGCACCAACGATACGAAACCTTGGAACTGGCAACACGCCGACGAGTTTGAGAGCGATTACCAACATTTCATTGATACGCTTAAAGCATTGCCCTCCAAGCCGAAAATCATTCTCGCTTATCCCATACGGGTATTTGATAATCCGTTCAGCATCCGCGATTCTGTTCTCACAGCCAGCATCATCCCTACAATCAAGGAATTAGCACGCAAGAATCATCTGCAAACGCTTGACCTGCACAGTGTCTTTACCCCCGAACTCCTCCAGCAGTCCAAGTCCCCGCTTATCCAATCAGACGGTGTACATCCAACAAAGGAGGGAGCTGCAATAATAGCGAGGAAAGTGATGGAGGAAATTATAAAGTTAGGAGTTAGGAGATAGGAGCCTATCTGAGTTAGGAATTAGGAGATAGGAGATAGGAGTTGCTGCGACTAACATGGGTGCGCAGCCAATTATGAATTATGAATTGTGAATTATGAATTAGAAAGGGGTTGCTATCGCCGAACATGGGTGCGCAGCCAATTATGAATTATGAATTATGAATTAGAAAGGGGTTGCTATCGCCGAACATGGGTGCGCAGCCAATTATGAATTATGAATTGTGAATTATGAATTAGAAAGGGGTTGCTGCGCCGAACATGGGTGCGCAGCCAATTATGAATTGTGAATTATGAATTAGAAAGGGGTTGCTGCGACTAACATGGGTGCGCAGCTAATTATGCATTATGCATTGTGCATTATGCATTATAAATTGTGAATTATGAATTGTTAAGTGGTTTATTTTTGTCAATCGATGAATCCGAAATGACAAAAATCAATTCAATGAAATGAAGTAATTTTGTCACCATCAATCATTGAACCCTAAAACAACTAAAAGATATGAGAAAGACTTACTTATTATTGGTGGCATTCTTCACTTCACTGATTCTAAACGCACAAGTTACTGTTGGTGATAATGAAGCTTGGTGGGGGTACTATACATTCAATTCTACAACCTCCAACTATGGTACTGAGACAGAAGAGACCTATGATGTGGCTATGAAAGTTCCTGCCAACTATGCAGTTGGAACTGACGGAACGGTGAATGGTATGAGATTCTATATCACTACTCCCTACAATCTTTCCGGTGTGAAGGTGTGGGTTTCAAGAAATCTCCCTGCCAGTGGCGATAAAGCGGATTTGGAAGTCGTAGAACTTGTGGCTGACAGCTTGAAAAACTTCAGAAAAGGAGATATGAATGAAGTGCGCTTCTCACAAAACTATTCCATTAACGACGGCATCTATGTGGGCTACTCACTCACTGTGGACAAAATCAACTTCTCGGGTGATGATGATGACAATTATCCCATCGTAACAACTGGAATACAAGGCAACGATGATGCCATGTGGGTTCGCACATCCAAAACTCACACAAGCTGGCAATCCGTCGCCGATGAACTCGCCATACAAGTGCTCTTGGGCGGAACCATTCGCACAAATGGCGTGGCTATCGACAACTTCAACGATTGCAACAGTCTGCTCAATGGTGAAGGTACGGCGCAGTTCAGCATCATCAACCTCTGCAAGGAACAACTGAACAGCATCGACTATACGGTGACCGGCTCGAACACCTACAATGGTCACTATGACCTGCAAGAAGCTGAAAATGTGTTCGGTGCAAGAACTACTGTTACGCTCAATATTCCAGGCGATAACACTACCGGCATTCATACACAAACCCTTCGTATCACCAAAGTGAATGGGCAGGACAATGAATTGCCAGAACAATATGCCAGCGTGGAAGGCAATGTTCTGACAGTGATAAAGAATTCACCCCGTCGCACTGTAGTGGAAGAATACACAGGAACCTGGTGTGGCTACTGCCCGAGAGGCATAGGAGGTCTGAACGCCATCGAGAGCCATTACGGTGACGACGTGGTTTTGGTGGCTGCTCACAGAGGAAGCGGCAATACGATTGACTCTATGCAGATTGATGCATACGACCATTGGACCGACTCTATCATCAACATAGGCTTCCCCAAAGCTGTAATCAACCGCCATATCATGGGAGACCCGTATTGGGGCACCTACCAAGGAATGCCCTTCGGAATTCAAAACGACATTGATGCAGAGCAGGCTTATATTACCGAGGGCAGCGTAGAATTAGGGGCATGGTGGACAGATGCGAGCCACAGTAAGATTCTTGCCCGTTCAAATGCGATACTTCAGTTTGATTCCGATGAATCCAACTATGCACTCGCCTATGTGCTGATTGCTGACAGTCTGTCTGGAACAGGAGCAGGATGGTATCAGAAAAACTATATGCATGGCAACAGCTACTATGCCGACGATGAATGGATGAAAGAATTCGTTGAAGCTCCCTCCACCATCAAGGATATGAAATTCCGCCACGTTGCCATCGACGCTATTGGTATTGACAACGGTTTGGAAGGCAGCATCAGCGCGCCATTCTCGGCTGGAGACGTGCATGAGCATGAGACCACATTCAACATCTCGTCCAACCGTTTGGTACAAGACAAGAATAAGTTGAAAGTGGCAGTATTCCTCATCAATACCAAAAATGGTAGAATCGTCAATTCCGCAGAGACCACAATCGGCAGCGAGACCGACGGAATCAATAATGTAGAAAACAATAAGGAGGCTCACATCGTCGCCATCTACAGCGTGGACGGCAAGCGACAGCCTTCTCTCTGCAAGGGTCTGAATATCGTTAAGATGAGTAACGGACATACAATAAAGATAATGAAGTAAACCTCATAAGCATTTGATTAATAAATAGTAAGTAGTAACAATCTATTAGCTTGAAAGAAAAGCCTGTTTGTCAGTGGACAAGCAGGCTTTCTTGCGTATATAGTTTTATTGCTGTCCGGTAAACATTTTGAGGAAAAATGGTGCATCCGAAATAGGGAGTCATTTTGTCCTGACCCTTCATAGAAAGGGATGGCTTCCAAAAGTTTTCCCATGACGGGTGTTTCCTCTGAGTTTTTTTAGTTGAAAAAACATCTCAGCAATCTCAGCAAAGCATCTAACACGTTGAAAGAAAAACGCTTACGTACATGAATAGATGGTAAAACATCCCAGCAATATCTCAGCAACATCTCAGCAGACTGAGACGGAACATCTTTCCATCTGGAATGGGCAAAGAGGTGAAGAATAGAGCTTTAGGACGAATTAAGAGCCTATTGAGCCAACCTGCCATGTGATGAGGAAGAGGCATCGTGAGATGTGCTTATCGGACAAGAAAAAAAAGCCCCAACCCGTCTGTAGATGAGGATGGGGCACATGAGAGGTTAAGTTTACCGGTCAGTCATAATGACACTCTGCAAGCGCTTATCTGTGTTTGCTGACAAGTGGCAACCGAATTGCTGGCACTTGGCACCACGACGGGTGGCAAGTGCCGCCCGATTTGGTGGCACTTGTCAACAATCGCGAGTAGACAGCGCACGCTCCTACTCCAATCTAAATTGAGAGGGTGTTTTCTTCACGTAAGTCTTAAAATACTTAGTGAGCATGGCGGCATCGGAGAAGTTGAAGCGGTAAGCGATTTGCTGCACGGTGTCGCTGCTGTTGAGAAGACGATGGGAAATGAGCCCCAACAGCCGCTTGTTAATCCAAACTTTCACCGTGTCACCACTGATTTGCTTCACAACCTTGTTGAGATATTGCGGTGTGACATTGAGTTGAGAAGCATAGAAAAGAACAGAATGCTCCTTTTCTGCATGCTCATCAAGTTCTTTGAGAAAATTTCGGAAAAGCTGAACCATTATCATTGAGGTATCGTTTTCCGATTCTGTAATAGGAACATCATTAGCAAAACATGTGGCTATTTCGAAAAGATAGAGTTGCAAGGCAAGCCGCAGCATCTTGGAGGAACGAGGCTTATTATTTCGATTAGCTAAAGTAGCGATTTCAAAGAGTCCATGCATGATACGAAACAGCGACTGTTCAGAAAGATGAAAATGATGCTCCAGCGTCATATATTTCATAAAGGTATAGTTGAAAGGCGGCTCAGCGGGGAGCAACGAAGTAACAAAACCGCGCTCTAAAGCCAGCATGATAGCCTCAAAATCCGAAGAACATTGAACGAGTGCCATACTATCACTGTTCACTTGGTCAACAAAATCACCTTCTTCACAATGAACCGTCATTCGACCTATTTGCCACGAAGATGTTCCCTTGAGGCAAATCACATGGACATGCCACGAACTGTCCACAGGAGAAAAATCAGCAATACTATTGATGGTTTTCATCCTGAGCTGGCTCATGCGAATCGGCAAGTGACTGTCTTCACCTTTGAAATATTTTTCTATATAGCTCATGGCAAAAATCTCTACGAAATACCTCTTTCACCGCAAATTTACAAAATCTTTGAGAAAATTGCAAGTTAATCAAAAAAAATTGTCCTCATATCGTCTTCACGACGACACAAGGACATGAGTTATTTACATAGAGATTCTGCCTATCTATCGAAACTTAGGCTCTTAAGTATAAACATTACATTATCTATTTTTCAACGAGAATCCGATACTTGTAGCTGATAAGCGCATCAAAGCTTGACTGTTGTGTCCAGTTTGCAGATGCCATATAGATTGTTTTCTTCTTATTCGCGAACTTACATTATTTTATAATTACTTTCCTAACACTTCCATCATTCATTTTGACGAGATTGACACCCTTGACAGGCTGTTTCAAGAGCTTACCGTCAATAGAATATCGTGCTACTTCTTTCAGACCGTCAGTCGTAGAAGCTACACCTTCAATGTTAGTGCTCTTACCATACACCATTTTGGCTCCAGGATACCAGATTCCGTAGTGGGACCAGCGCATCGAATAAAATGGGTCGGAAGGGTCTTGCCAATCCCAAACATAGCAGCAATAGTCAATAATCGGGTTGATAGTGATAGTGTCGCCATCCACCATGCAGTCAATGGGCCAGCCTTTGGGCGAAGGCTCCTGACTGGGCGTATTGCCTGAGCGGTCGAAAGAGGGAGCCGTAGCAAGATAGACATCTGCCCCTTGAGAGCCATGGTTGACCAACTGCTGTCCGGAAAGGATGGTCAGCGAGTCGCAATCATCATCAAGCTCGCCGTAGATGGGCGCATCGTATGTGGCTCCATCGTATTTCACAAACCGAGTGAACTTGTAAAGATAAGGATTCTCCCAATCTTGGTCTACCGTGACATCCCATTCTTCATTTTCTTCATAAATGTAAGACTTGGCAGTCATGGTGTAGGTGCCAGTCTTCAAAGGGCTTTCCGGCTCCATGGGACGGATATACTGCGGCAGGATAAAGGGCTTCTCGCGCGAATAGTCGATATAGCTTGCGATGACACCGCCCACCACTTCCAACTTGCCTTGTTGCCAACTTTGAGGAAGGTCGTCGGCGTATTTGCTCCAAACGGGAATCTCCACGATGTATTTATTGTCGTTTTCGTCCTTAAAGACATACCAGCGCGGGTCTTTGTTGTCATCTCTTGGGAACATCGGGTGACGGAGTATCACACTGTCAAGCGTAACATTCTGTAAGGACACATATTTGCCATAGTCGGCTCTTGTGAGTGAATCGGTGATGAGTTGGCGCGTTGGATAAGCCCAACTGTCCTCCGAACTATGGTCCACCTGTATGGACAGAGGAACGTAATAACCGATGTTCGTAGTATCGACATGGCTGTGGGATGCCACAAAGTTGATGCGTGCTCCTGGTTGAAGCTCATCGGCGAGAGAACTGGAAGAATAGTCCATTTCCAACTCAATACCACCTGTGTTGTCTGCCACCCAAATGGCTTGGTTGCGGAATCTCCATTGAATAGTCGCCCATCCCGTGAAATTGATAGGAGCATTGCGGCTCACCGTTGGCGCAAGTGCCTTGACTTGGGCAATAGTAGAACAATTAAGATTGCGTACACAGCCCTCCACGGGAATCAACAATGTGTCAGAAGTGCAGGTAAATGCCACTTGAGCCTTGACAGAATCAGTAACAGAAGTGGAGTTGAGCTGAAACACAACGGGATAATAGGCGTTGCCTTCATCATCAGTAAGGGTAGTGGAACCAACAAGAGCCTTGACTCGCTCATCGGTGGAAGTCACGGCGACATCAGACAGCTCTACCTCCGTGAGATATAGATAGCACGTATCGCTGCTCACTTGAGAGTTGACATTGACAGTGCCAAAACTGATTTCGCTGACATCCCATAATCCCCATGGCTGCATTTCCTTTAAGGAGATGTTGTCATCAGCATATGCCGACATATAGCTCAATCCCAACAGTCCGACTACTACCATAGATAACTTGACAAAAGAGTTGTTTAAATTCATAAGCATAATTTTTTTAGTTTACAGTTGCAAATTTAAGAATTTAAAGTTCCTCCGGACTTGTCATATAGGATACAAACATATTGAAAAAGAAAACTACGTATGTGCAGTTTTCTTCCGTAACCTATTAATATATAAGGGATTCCGCACTAAGAAGATTACTAAAATAAGAAAAAAAATTAGGAGTTTGCTTTTGCCAATCATCTTATCCTTTTTGACAACAGATGAAAAAGAAATTATCCATAATTTTGCGAACGAAGAATATAACCAACTAAAAAACATAAGATTATGAGAGGTATTTACAATTTCAAGAAATGCGCAGGCTTGCTGATAGCAGCCTTGACATGCACAGCCACAATGAGCGCAGCTACCATCTCCGTGCAGTCTGAGACTCCATGGGGTGCGCTGGAAGACCTTACCGAAGTGGACTTCGGTACTATCAATGTTAACTCTACTATATCTTCTGAGGAATATCGTCTGTACCTCACCGACGTGAACGTAAGCGATATCAGTGTGAGCAGCAACAGTTCCAAATTCACTGCAGTGATTGACGATGAGGCTAAAACCGACTATGATGGCAATCAGTACTATACCATTGTTTATCAGGCAATCACAGCCAATGAGAACGATTCGATTTTCGGCACAGTGACTCTGACGAGCGGTGATGCCAGCTATGAGGTTTCCTGCTCCGCATTAGTGAAGAACCTCAACGCCAGCACACTCGCTGACTTCAAGGCTCTTACCAATTCTCTGAACTATCAAGACGAGGCATACTACACGGGTGACGCTGTCGTGCAGTGGGTTTGGAACAGCAACTTCGTATGGGTTGCTGATTCAACCGGAGGCGTGCTTCTTGAGGGACGCTTTGACAACGAAGAGGTTCAGCCAGGTATTCACCTTAAGTTCTCTGCCACGAAAGGAACCTTGAGAGGCACTTGCAACTTCTGGGGCGTTACCTCTGTCACTATCAATCACGAGGATGATGCCGTTGGCAATTACTCTCTGCCTACTCCCAAGCTGATTGAAAGCGCACTCACAGAAGACAACTACGGTGAATATGTACATATCAAGAACGTAACGCTTGACAGCACCTACACCGTACACCCCTTGTTCCCTCGCGACGACAACATGGACCCCTTATGGATGTTCTTCAAGGATGAGGCAGGCAACACCTACGTTGTTGAGACTCCCTGCTGGAATCCATACGCTGGTGGCATTGACGATGCATGGAAAAACGAGGAACTTGAAATCATCGGTGGCGTTGTTGGCAGCTCTACCGACAATGGTGACCCACAACCCTTCATCTATCCGCGCGTTATCCGCCCCATGCTTCCTGAAGAGCCGCTGGAGAATGGCGTTTACACGATGACTGCAAAGTCTTACATTTATGAGGAAAATGAAGAATGGGATGTCAACGTGGAGCAAGACGAGGAAAATCCCTATATCTATAAGCTCACTAACTTTGTGAAGCATCAGGACCAAGCAAACGAATTGCCTATCTATGCAGAGCTTTCCGACAAATGCGACTCTCTGCGCATCCTCACGGGTCAGCAGATTCTCGAGTATGGAGATATGAATGCTGGTGACACCTATCTGGCAACCGCTCCTTCTTTTGACCGCACTGGCAACACGCCGAGTCAGGAACCTTCACCTAAAGGAACCCTCATCAACTGTTCTATTGACTCCAACACTGGCACAGTGACCATCCTGCCGATATTCGACTACTGCGTATATGTATACGGCTGGAAAGACCCTGAGTCTGATTACTATGACTACCGTTGGTCGCATTACGGAATCTGGTATGCTGGTGCCACGATGGTATTTGACCAAGATAAGACCGATGGCATTGAGGAAACCAATATCGCAGAGAACAATCAGGCTAAGGAAGTGGCCCGCTACAACATCGGCGGTATGCGCATCTCCGGCTCTACGAAGGGCATTAACATCATTAAGATGAGTGACGGAACTACGAAGAAGATTATTGTGAAATAACCTCTTGTAAACTGTATGCTGGGCGTGGGGAAGGTTTCTTCCCCACGCTTTTTTTGTTTCAGAGCTTTGTCGCATGAGGTAGTCTATTGCTACGGGATAGAATGAAGATAGGAGTGAAAGCCTTTCATGTTCAGCAACATCATGACTGCGCTCCGAGTTGAGGGAATACGAATCCATCAGGGATGCAACAGCCATATTCAAAGTTACTTACGCATAAATCTCGTTCGTATCAAAAAAATGATTATCTTTGCAGCCTAAGTAATCGGTAAAGGATGTATCATGATTGGAATAAATTGGATAGATAGGCTTTGGGGCAAGTGGCACAGGAGCAAGCGAGTGGCTCTGGTGCTCGGTGGTGGCGGCGCCCGCGGACTGGCTCAAATCGGAGCCATAGAGGAATTGTTGCGGAGGGGCTATGTCATTCATTCTGTGGCGGGAACTTCAATGGGTGCCATCGTGGGCGGATTCTACGTCTGTGGTCAATTGGAGGACTTGAAAGAAACGATTGACCAACTGAGCCGTCGCGACATCATGTCACTCATCGACTTCTCGCTGGGACTCGACCATATTGCATCGGGCGATAAACTGGAAGCACTCATTAATGACATGCTCCAAGGAGCCATCATAGAGGAACTGCCCATGAGTTTCTGCTGTTGTGCGTCCGACTTAGTAAGTGGTCAAGAACGGGTGTTCACCGAAGGTTCTCTTGCCCATGCCATACGAGCTTCCATCTCCATTCCCGGTTTTTTCAAACCCGTGAGCATCGGCGACGGTGCTTACGTCGATGGCAGCGTACATAATATCTTTCCTCTCAACCGCGTAAAACGGGAAAGAGGCGACATCTTAGTTGGCATCAACGTGAGTGCGCCCGACGAACATCCCAACGCGGACTACATCACAAAAGACGATAAGAGTACGACTTCTTTTCTTCATGCCATCCGCTCAAGGATTCCGTTTTTTTCCTCGCAGTTCTCCGAAAACTACATCAACCTTGCCTTGCGCGTGGCTCGCATAGCGATGCAAAACGCCACCCAGATAGCCATGCAGCTCAATCCACCCGACATTTGCGTCAACGTACCCATGGACCGCTTTGGACTCTTCGATTATACCAAAAACAAGGAAATCATAGAATACGGGCGCAAAGGGATGGCTGAAGCGTTGGACAAGTACGAGGGAACTACAAGTAGTAGTAAACAATAGACAATAGAGATAAGGGGAAAACCTAATGTAAGGAATTTTCTCATATTCTGAAAGGACAATATGATAGCACTGAACACCCTCAATTCAAGCTCAGAGCACTCCTTGCCAGAGTACAACTGATGTTAGCAACATAATAAGAGAGAAGCGAGAATCCATAGACACAAACATATATGATACCTTAAGCCATCAACCGTAAGTCATGGCTCAAAACACATAAGGTTAACAATCCTCTCCCCGTGAAGGGAGAGGAAAGATAGGTGGTGTGTACTTCTTACAGTATTGACAAAGAACAACTTACAGATTTCCGTCAGTCGCTCACGGAGCCACGGTTGTCGTAGATGTCGTCTTCGTTGTTGATATTGTCGAGGTCGTATTCGTCCTCGTTGTGCATCTTTGGTTTCCGTTTCATAATCTTTGCCCTTTAGATAAATATTATCTATTTTGCCGCTAAGATATAAAAAAAAGTTGAAAAGTGGGCAAGAAAAAGAAAAAAGTTACCAAAAAATTTGGATTGTTAGATTTTTTTGCCGATATTTGCAATACGATAGAATCTAACAGTTATTTAATTCTTACGACTATGGCAGATAACAGTAAAAAACAACTAATCTACAAAGACTACTCTGCCGTAAACACTGACGGCAGTCCTCTGAATGTAGACGTGACCGAATCGATTAACCTTTTAGGTGGAGAAATTTGGTACAACTGACAGACTGCATCCTTTTGACCCGCAAGGGCAATTGGAATAGTGCTATCTAAAGCCTAGCCCTCCAATCGGTTAAACACCGACCAGTGAGACAAGACCAACACATAAGTCCAAAACAGCCGATATTGAGTAATCAACAAAGCTGGAGTCAAGACTGACGACGACGGAAACGGTTTCCGACTGGAACCGTTGAACAACGAAACAACAGTCGATACGTTTCCGCCTTTTGATGTGCGTAAGAATACTACTACTTCTTCTACCTCGTGTGGTTTTTGTAACCTACACTCGAGGTTTACTGATTAGAAGCGTTATTTTCAGTAGTAGCTGACACGTGATGTGCCGGTCAAAGATAGATTACCAACCAGTTAGAGATAACCAGTTGGGAGTCTTTTTGTAGTAGTTATTGGTATGACTTAGAAGCACTGCTCCCAAAAGCGCATGCAGTAGTGACGCAAATCCTTTCCAGAGCACGCAGGACGAGGGTCCCGTGGTCTTGCAGAAAGTGATTCACTTCTCATCAATCCAATCACGCAGCGATGGTACTCGCCCATCGACTATTAAATGAAGAAGACCGTGATGAACAGAAAAAAAGCTGGTGGAGACGTCCGCCAGCTTTTTGTATTTTTGCCTCCTCTACTTCCCAACTGCAAGGAATAATGGAAACTCTATGAGAAATTTCTGAAAAGATTTGGAAGTTCAAATAAAAATACCTATCTTTGCAATCCAATGCCTCAAAAGGCAAAGGCTACTACAAGTTCTGGGGTTGACTGGATTTGACAGCAGGAGGAGTGGTACGTAAGCACGCGGAGTCTCGATGGCTTGCTCCTAAACTGAGTTATCATAAATTAATTGGCGAAAATAATTACGCTCTCGCTGCCTAATCGAAGTACAGTAGATTACTGGCTCAATCCTGTCACAAGGTGATGGGACGAGACATCGCTCCAAGGATGTTGTTCCGAATCTGAGGATAAAGCGGTGCAGGTAAATCGGAAATAGTCTGTCAATGCCTCGATTGGCGGATGAAATTTTAGAGGATAAGGCGTCGGTTGGTGGTCCAGGTCTTGCCGCCGCACGAAAACCAAAGTCTGGAATAAACGTGTAGAAAGCGTATGGTTTCCCTGTTTGGACGCGGGTTCGACTCCCGCCAGCTCCACAAGAAAAGCCGCACAACTCAATAAAGAGTTTGTGCGGCTTTTTATGTATGAATGTAATATAGTGCTTAATTGGGTAAGAACAAAGAAACAGAAGGACAATTGCGGTCATTCCCTGTTCGTGAGATGGGTAGTTACTTCCAAGTAGCGCGTATGACAGGAAACTGCCATACTCCTTGGGAGGTATTGCTATGACAGCCGGCTTTGCAGCATGGGCAGCAATCGCAACAGACGGACGTAGAAGGCGAGACCGAAGATTCGGATGCAATAATCTTTCAATCTCGTGCGCATAGGAAGGTCGAAAGGTATGCGGAAGGGATAGTGTGGAATCTCGGCTTTTTTGCCGGAAAGAAGCATATAGGTAATCTGAATGTTGAGCACCATCAGGTAATATCGGCTTAGGTCATCGTCAGCGTCAAGCGCATGAGTATTTCCCTTCAGAATATCTTTCAACAAGGGCAGATGAGCCTCCAACAGCTGAGCCACTTCGTTAGCTCCGGCCTGACGTGTGATACCCTTCTCATTGAGCGTATAGTGATAACAGCCGGTAGAAACCGTGGCTACGCATTGTGCCTGTGTCACTAAATGGGGCAATATCTGGACATCCTCAAACACACGGCCTACGGGGAAGCGAACATGGTCAAAAATCCAACGGCGATAAATCTTATTCCAAGCGTAGGCATGGTCGTAAGCACGGGCTCGGAGCCAATATTCAAGCCGGTCGTGATAGACACGGTCGGCAAGAATAATGTCCTGTCGTTCACTCGTGTTCTCAAATTTCACAACGCCATATTCCAATATATCATATTCGGGGTGATTGGAAAGTTTATCCATGAGCGGTCCGTAAGTACCAGAGGAGAGATAATCGTCGGAATCCACGAAGGTGAGGTATTCGCCGCGTGCCTGCTCTATGCCAGTATTACGCGCTGCACTCAGCCCTTGGTTGGGTTGATGGAAAGTCCTCACGCGAGGGTCGCGGCGGTCCCACTCGTCACAGAGTCGCGGACAATTATCGGGCGACCCATCGTCAACGAGAATGACCTCCAAATCCACCTGCTGGCGCAACACACTCGATATACACCGTTCCAAGGTGGCTTCTGTTTTATATACAGGAATAATAATGCTCAACATAAACTCTATAATATAATCATATTCAACTAACGTCGTAGGTTAATAAACGTGGCGGCGATTGCCTCAATTTTATTGCTAACTGCAAATCTAATGAAAATATCTGAAAATGCAAACTTATTCTCGAAAAAGTTCATTCTACGTCGCATAGAACCCATGACGGGAGAAGTCTGGAGTAGGGAAATCACCGGAAAATCTTCAGGAGCAGATAACCAATCGTTGAGAGATAGTTACTCTGCCCTTCCCCGTCCCACCGCAACAGAAGTTTCTGTCTCTTTCAGTTTTATTGCAAAATATCCTAACCGATACAACTCAAAAACGAACAGAGAGGGATGAGTGCCTAGAAGCTGGCGACGCTCCATGAATCCGAAGGCACGGTGCCACAGGCGAACAAAAGGCAAAAGATGAAAGCGTTTCAAGTTGTCGACCAAGGACAGCATTCGCGAATAGCCTCTAAGCTCATTGCGAAACTGGCAAAGCGTTGTGAGCGCCTCCTCCCATTTGGTAACGAAATGCTCATTACTGTCAAAGCCAACCAATGCAACAGGGTTGTCGACATGACGGATAAGAATGCCAGCTGTCTGCAATCGCTTGCCATAAAGCACATCCTCGAAACCATAATGGCGAAAGCGCTCGTCAAGAGGATAGCTGCGGAACAGTACTGTCGGACAGGCAAAATTGCAAGTATTGAAATCCAAGTAGGGATGTTGAGAGCGTTGCTGGGCAGTATGTTGCGGAGCACGCGCATCTTCATAAACACTACGCAAATTGGAACGGCTATGCAATTCCATCTCATACCCACCATAGAAGAATGCTGACTCTGACGACATCAGGCGCACATATTTTGCCAAGAAATCCTTGCGCACCACACCGCGTCCGGCATCAACGAAGACGAGAGAGTCGTATCGCGCCTCGCTGGCGAGAAAATTGCGCACGGCGGCACGACCCTGATTCTCCGGGCGCTCAATATATCGGCAACCCGAGAGAGAATTGATGCGACGGTTTTCGGCTACAACACTCCTATTTGTAGAGCCGTCATCACCGACCAATAGCTCAAAAGGAATGCTGAGTTGACCAGCCTGCAACCATAAATCGTAAGCCAGTTGATAACAACTGTCGTTGTAGGTGGGAATTAATATGGATATGCCGTTCATGTGGGCAAATATAATAAAAAATCAACAGAGGGAATGCTGAATCTGAAAAAATAATCGTAACTTTGCAACAAATTGACAAGATTGTGGTTATTATTTAAATAAGGACCCTATTATTATCGCCGACGCGCCCTGAAAAAGAATAACGAACGTATTGGGCAGGAAGCTAAATAAACTAAGCATTTAACAGCAACATGAAGAGAATCATCTGTTATATATTTCTTTTAGTGATGATGCCAATGTGCGCCATCGCTCAATCCTCTATGACTGATAATCAAGTGATGGAAATGATTGCGAAAGAATACAATCGAGGCTCATCGCAGACTCAAATCGTAACCAAACTCATGCAGAGCGGCGTGGACATCACTCAGATTAGGCGCGTGAGGAACAAATATGAACGGCAGATGAAACAGAGCGGACTCGGACAGACGCAAGACAATACGCAACAGTTTGACAACTCCCGCATGCGTACCAACAACGGTCAGACCCGCACCGACATTACTAAGCAGAAAACACAACAGGAAACAAACCTACAGCAGAACCGCAGCAACTACAGCAACCTTGGCATTTCGGAAAATCCCAAATGGCAACAAGAATATGACCCGGAGAGCGAAGACTTCATGAACATGCAAGAGGAGCTCAACGGAATCATCCCGATGGACTCCACACAGATGCTGGAGATGTTGTTGGAAGAGAAAAGAAAGGAAAAGACAAAGGTGTTCGGACGTGACATTTTCAATAATAAAATGCTTACTTTCGAACCGGAGATGAATATCGCCACCCCGCAGAACTATCGTCTCGGTCCTGGTGATGCAGTGATAGTTGACATTTACGGTGCCTCTCAAAGGACTATCAATGCTACAGTATCTCCCGACGGTGAAATCACCATTGAGGATTTCGGACCCGTACAAGTGAGCGGCCTCACCGTTGCTCAAGCCAATGCCAAACTTCGCTCCACTCTGGGTTCCCGCTATAGAAGCAGTCGAGTGAAGCTCACCGTGGGACAGACCCGCACCATCATGGTCAACGTGATGGGTGAAGTGAAAACACCGGGAACCTATACCCTATCAGCTTTTGCAACAGTATTCCACGCACTCTACATGGCTGGCGGCACCAACGATTTAGGTACACTGCGTAATATCAAGGTATATCGCAACAACAGGCTGATTTCGGTAGTGGATATCTACGACTACATTCTCAACGGAAAGCTGAAAGGAAACGTGAGACTGGCTGACAACGATGTTATCGTGGTAGGCCCCTACGACTGTTTAGTTGAAATTCGCGGTAAGGTGAAGCGCCCCATGATTTATGAAATGAAAAAGACAGAAAGCGTGGCAACCTTGCTGAAATATTCCGGTGGATTCACTGGCGATGCCTATACTAAGAGCGTACGCGTGAATCGCAAGACAGGTCGCGCGCGCAGCGTGTTCAACGTGGGCGAATTTGACATGACCAGTTTCCGCATTAGCGATGGCGATTCTGTCACCGTAGATTCCATTCTGCCGCGCTACGAGAACACGGTCGAAATCAAAGGTGCCGTGTTCCGTCCCGGAAAGTTCAATCTTGGCAAGGATGTAAACAGCGTCCGCACTTTGATTGAGCATGCTGAGGGCTGCACAGAGGATGCCTTTACTCCCCATGCCGTGATGCACCGCATGAAAGAAGACCGCACACTGAAGGTTATCAGCGTTGATGTGGAAGGAATCATGAGTGGCAGAGTGGCTGACATCCCATTGCAGGAGAACGATATTCTCTTTATTCCCACCAAGACAACCACTATGAACGAGCGCACCATCACAATCCGTGGTGAAGTGCAATATCCGGGCATCTATCAATATGCAGAAAATGAGACCGTGGAGGACTTCATCTTGCAAGCCGGCGGACTCACCGACAAGGCATCTACGGCAAAGGTAAGCGTGAGCCGCCGCGTGAGCGACCCCAAGGCTGAACGTCCAGACAGCATTATCGGACAGCAGTTTGAGATGGCTTTGAAAGACGGTTTCATCATTGACGGTACGCCGGGCTTCACACTGATGCCTTTCGACGAGGTTTACGTATTCAAGAGCCCTGGCTACAGCGACCAACAGAACGTAACCATTGACGGTGAGGTGGCATTCCCCGGCACATACACCCTGACCAAACGCAATGCCCGCTTGACTGACTTGCTCGCCATGGCTGGTGGACCAACCGACTTGGCGTATATCAGGGGTGCGCGTTTGGAACGTAAGCCAAACGAAGAGGAGAGCAAGCGTATGCAAGCCGCTTATCAGATGGCTCAAGAGCAGCAACAGAACGAGTTGATGGAAATCATGGCGAGTGGAACTAACGGCGGGAGCAGTTTGTCAACCTTTGCCGAGAACAACAAAAATACTCAGTTGAAGAAGTTCCAAGTGCCGGCAACCTACCCAGTGGGTATTCAACTTGACAAGGCTTTGAAAGACCCGAATAGCGATGCCAACATAGTGCTGCGCGAAGGTGACCGCCTATTCCTCCCGCGCTACAACGCAACCGTGAAGATAAACGGAGCAGTAATGTATCCCAATACTGTTGCTTTCGAACGCGGCAAGAGCGCTAAATATTATATCAACACTGCTGGCGGCTTCGCTCAAAACGCCCGTAAGAACAATGCCTACATTATATATATGAACGGTATGGTGGGCAAAGTAAGTCACGGCGCCAAGGTGGAAGCCGGCTGTGAAATCGTTGTTCCGAGCAAGATTACGCGTAGAACCACACCCGCTGAGATGGCAACGTTGGGCTCCAGTATTGCAAGTATAGCTACGATGATCGCTACCATTGCGAATATGGGTAACTAACGAATAGGAAAGTAATTGTTGTGACGGGTTAATTGCCTATATCAACAACATGTTCATTTTTCTACGATGAACTTTCAAGTAGTTTACAATACGGACAATCTTTAATATCGCAGAGCAACAGTCGGTAATAGAACTTATAGTTCAATATTTTGAAATGATGACAGAATTACGAAAAGAAAATAATCCTGAGGCTGAGAAGGATATGCGTGGGAATCATCCTGCCGCATCAGACGGGCAGACCTCAGCACATAGTATGGAAACAAAGAAGGACACTTCAAAAGAAGAAGCAGAAAAAATAACATCAGAGGATTCTAATAGTACAAAGTCACAACAGAAGACTAATCGTGCTGATGTCATCGACCTACGGGTTGTTTTCCGAAACATTCTGCACCACAAAAAAACATTTGCCATTGTTCTTCCTATAGTTTTCTTAATCTCTTGTTTGCACATCCTTAATGTGCCGCGCTACTATACGACAAGCATCTCTCTTGCTCCAGAAGTCGAAAACCCGACGGCAACAGGAGGACTTAGTTCCATAGCCTCCTCCTTTGGTATAGACCTCTCACAGATGCAATCTACCGATGCCATCACGCCATTGCTTTATCCTGATTTAATGGATGACAATAAGTTTGTTACCGATTTGTTCAACATTGATGTCAGTACATGCGATGACGCTTTACATTGTACTTACTATGAATATCTGACCAAATATCAAGAAAAGGCATGGTATGAGAAGCCTTTGAAATGGATGAAAAAGCATCTTTTCAGCAGTTCAAAGCCTACAGGAAAGGTAGTTAAATCCGCCAATGGCACTAATCCATACATCTTGCCGAAAGCAACCAATGATATCGTCAATTCCATCCGCAATAACATTAAGATTACAGTAGATAAGAAGACCGGCGTAATCACCCTTTCAGCAACAGCTCAAGACCCGTTGATTTGTAAGACTATTGCAGACTCCGTCACACTCCACCTTCAAGAATTTATCACAACTTATCGTACAAGTAAGGCACAAAAAGACGTTATATATTACAAGCACCTGCGCGATGAGGCAAAGAAGGCATACGAGACCGTTCGCAAAAAATATGCTGTTGTTTCTGACGCTAACCAAGATGTTCTGCTCCAAACAGTTAAGTCTGAGCTTGAGGACTTGGAAAATGACATGCAATTGAAGTACAATCAGTTTACTACATATGACACACAGTATCAAGCAGCTATAGCAAGACTTCGCGAGAACACACCAGTCTTTACCACTCTAAAGGGTGCCAATGTTCCTGTCTTGCCAGCCGGACCTAAACGAATGTTATTTGTCCTTGGGATGACAATCCTTGCGTTTATTGTTGTATCTTTATATTACGCCAAAGATGAGATTAGCCACAGCATAAATCATTAAGGTAATACATGGACCAAGTCAAGCGCGTCATAGCTAACACGGTTGCCCAATACATCAAGGCAATCGCCAACATATGCATGTCACTCTATTCCACTCGTCTGGTATTGAGTGCACTCAATGTCCGAGACTATGGCATCTATTCCATAGTAGCGGGCGTTGTGGGTATGTTGGGATACTTGACCAACGCATTGGCTACGACTACACAACGTTTCCTGTCATTCTACTACGGCAAGAATGATATGCACTACGTGAGGAAAATATTTTTTAATAGCCTCGCCTTGCATGCTGGTCTCGGTCTTCTTTTTCTTGCCGCATTGTTAGGCATCGAGGACTTACTATTTGACCATTTCCTCAATATTGCCCCCGAACGTGTGCTGGCCGCGCGCTATGTTTACCGCATCACGTCAGTCATGCTCGTTCTGACGGTTGTCACTGCCCCGTTTAAGTCTTTGCTCATCGCACGGGAAAACATCATATATATTGCAATAGTAGAAATCTGTGACGGTGTATTGAAGTTGGGGTTGGCTTTAATCCTCTTGGTGGTACCTTACGACAAGTTAATCTTCTACACAATAGGTATGTTTATCGTACTTCTGATTAACTTCTGTTGCTACATTGTCTATTGTCTCATCAAATATGAGGAATGCCGAGTTTTCTCTTTTCACTCCCATCTTTTCGACAAGCAATGCCTATGGGATATCATGGGATTTGCAGGCTGGACGACTTTCGGTATGCTTGCCGGTGTCTGCCAGACCCAAGGCTCCGCACTCGTGCTGAATAAGTTTTTTGGCACAGTGATGAATGCGGCTTACGGCATTGCCATGCAGGTTAACAATGCGGTGAGATTTGTCTCTACTTCCGTAATTAATGCCATGAATCCTCAGATTATGAAGGCAGAAGGCAATGGCGACCGCGACAAGATGCTCCGATTATCCGAGAAAGAGAGTAAGTTCTCTGCTGCGCTCATGATAATTCTTTCCGTTCCCGTCATCGCAGAAATGCCGACACTTCTTGATATATGGCTGACAGAAGTACCCGAACATACCGTCATGTTCACGCGTGCCCTTATGGTTGCCTTCATCCTCGACCAGACCACGCTCGGTCTTCATGCTGCCAATCAGTCCACAGGGCATATACGCGTCTACACCATTTGCACAACTGTACCAAAGATTCTGATAGTCCCCGTCATGTGGGTGGTACTGAAGGTGGGATGGTCTGTAACCGTTGCCATGTGGTATTATGTTGGCATCGAAGGATTGGTGGCATGCTTCCGCATTCCCTATATGAAATATCAAGTTGGCCTAAAAATGTTGCAATATCTTAAGGCAGTCTTCTTCCCCATCATCCCATTGGTTCTCATAACCAGCTTGACAAGCTTTGCTCTTGAGGAGGTTCTTGACTTCAACTGGGATGTTTTGGTCTCTCTACCCTTAGCATTCATTGTCGGCATATTGTCCTTCTGGATTTTTACGTTGAACAAGGAAGAACGTGAATATTCCTTGAACTTAATTAAGTCGAAACTCCACCATGCAAATAAAGTTGAGTAAATTTTATCTCATCAATAAGGAGAGCTTAGTGACAGGGCTGATGAACGCAGCATTCATTATTGCTTTCTTAGGTTCCATGAACGTATGGTTCATGATACCTGTGGGGTCAATATATCCAGTATTTTCTTTCCTGCTGATTGCTCTCGCCCTATACATACAGAACTCCTATCAAGGATTATCGTTGAAGAAAGAGCTGTTCGTTCTTCCAGTTCTACTATTTTTTGTATTGAACTGCTACATAGCTATTGTCAACGACCAGAATGTGAATGCCTATATCAAGACGTTACTCAACACGTTCATTCTCTTTGGTCTGTGCATATACAACAAGGAAAAATTGTTTGGGTTATCTACGTGGTTATCTAAGTTCCTTGGCGGATTGCTCTTGATATCTTACCCACTTTTCTTATTGTATTTGTTGGGATTTCCACTCCCCTATGTGGATATGCAGTATAACGATAATTTCTACTCTTTTTCCAATTACTTCTTCTTTCTCATAGATGACCGCAGCCTACTTGCCATCATTCCGCGTTTCCAATCCATCTTCCTTGAGCCAACCTATCTCGGAAGCACGACTGCATTGCTCTTAATGACGCAGCGCGGCCATTGGAAAAAATGGTACAATATATCCATGTTTTTTGGTCTTTTCATATCCTTCTCTCTTGCAGGATATGCCTATATTGTAATCATAATTTTCCTCAACTTGTGGACAAACCGAAAAAAGGTCTTGGCTAAGGCAACAGTTGCCATCGTTGCCATTGCCTTATTCATAGGAGGTGCTTTTATTTACAATGGTGGAGACAATCTGGTACATGACCTTATCCTGCTGCGACTTGAGGTCAGCGACGGTGAATTGGAAGGTAACAACAGAGTTTCGGTAGATTTTGATGCAGAATACGAAACTTTCCTCTCGTCAGGGAATATACTTTTTGGTGAAGATTTTGACCCAGAGATATTCGGCAATTCCGGCTATCAGGTCTATGTCTTTGATTATGGTCTCATAGGGGTTGCCCTTCTCTTCGCTTTCTACTTTTTCCTACTGTGGCGAGCGAAGAACCGACGTGCCATGGTCTCTGCATGGATTATTTGCCTACTCATCTGGGGTGTTGACGGATTTGTAATCTGGTTCGGGCGAATGATACCCCTATACATCACCGCATATCGCGATGGCGTATTAGACTCACCAACAAAAAAACCTAAATTTGAAAACGAAAAATTATGAATGTACTCTTGGATTTTATACCGCTTCAGCAGAATGGAGGTTTAGGTGGTGCCGCCAGTTTTGCAAAGACCGTCTGCGAAAACGTGGCAGCTAATGCACCATCTGAGGTTACATTGCTTGCCGCTTACGACAGTAGCAAACCTGTCGGACAGCCATACGACTATCGAGAAGTAGCCCAGCAACTCCATATAAAACTCGTGGACATCGCCCAACAACGTCTCTGCGAGGTGATAAAGCAAAATGCCATCGATGTGTTTTTCATTGCCATCGGGCAGTTTTACTCGGATTACGACCTTTCGGACATCACCTGCAAGACCATTATGTTCATCCATGATGTCTTTGATTTGGAGCGCAATGAAAATGCTATTGACCTAGCAATCTGTGGTCCCTATTCCGGTGGAACATGGGCTTGGCTCAAACGTGTCGTCAACTACTTCTCCCGAAGAAGAATGCGTCAGGCACATTCCCGCTATAGTCGCATTATGCCCTTATATAAGGCACCAAACACTATTGCCTATACAGTATCCAACTATTCGGCACAGGCATTGCGCTACTACTTCCCTGATATCAACAAAGAAATTCATGTATGTTACTCCCCTATCAAGATTGTTGAAATTCATCCCGACATTGACAATCCACAGCTTAAGGCTATCGTCAATGCCGGCACTCCTTATATATTAATGTTGGCAGCCAATCGCGTCTACAAGAACCCAAGTATCTTGTTGAAGGTCTTTAATAGGCTGCAACAGGATGGCTGTAATCTTCATCTTGTAACTCTTAAATATGGCAGGAGCATTCATCCCAACCATATAGACATTGATTATCTGTCAGACTCCGATTTGGAGCATGCTTACATACACGCCTTTGCACTGGTGTTTCCCTCCTTCTTTGAAGGATTCGGCTATCCGCCTATTGAGGCTATGCGCCACGGTACACCGGCGATTGTTTCAAATGTCACCAGCATCCCAGAGATTGTAGGCAATGCTGCGTTTCTTTTTTCTCCATTCTACCCTGCCGATTTATATCGTGCCATTAAAGCCGTCATCAACGACCGAGAACAGAAGATGGATGAGATGCGACAACAATGTCGTGAAATAGAAAAAAGACAAAAGCATGACATGACTGAATTGGTAAAGCAAATACTTGAAACTAAGAGATAATTCAAATAATGAAAGCAAGAATCATAGCTTTGTATCTTCCTCAATTCCACCCCATACCCGAAAACGACAAATGGTGGGGACCAGGCTTCACAGAGTGGGTAAACGTTGTCAAGGCGCGCCCTCTGTGTAAAGGCCATGTGCAGCCACGTATCCCTGCTGACCTCGGATTTTACGATTTACGGTTGCCCGAAGTGCGTGAACAGCAAGCCCAACTTGCCCGTGAAGCTGGTATTGAGGGTTTCTGCTACTATCACTATTGGTTCGGCGATGGTCGCCAATTGCTTCAGCGTCCTTTCGATGAAGTTCTCGCCAGCGGCAAACCCGACTTCCCATTCTGCCTGTGCTGGGCCAACCACAACTGGACCAACAATAGTTGGAAGAAGAGCGCCACCCAGCAGAAGGGCAACATGATTATGGAAATGCGCTACTCTATGGAAGACCACATTAAGCACTTCTATCATGTCCTGCCTGCTTTTAGGGACAAGCGCTATATCACTGTTGATGGCAAACCTCTCTTTGCCGTGTGGGCACCTCGCGACATTCCAGAAGCCCGAGCTTTCATCGACAAGTGGCAGGAACTGGCTAAAGCCAATGGTCTTCCCGGAATTCATTTTGCCGGTTACACTGCCAGCGCCAGCAAGGCTCTGCCTGGGCAGAAGCCCAACCTTTATGCCACAAATATGGTAGCCGACTACTACAATTCGGTATTAGACCTTGGGTTTGATGCTGTCATTTCTTCCGGTCTGACCCGCGCACAGGCTCTACTGCAAGGAAGAAGACGCTTGGCTTGGAATATTCTCACTTACAAGACCTTCTTACCCTCTTCCAATCATTTGGATTATGCCAAGGTGATGAAATATTACTATGCGGAAGAAGACAGTTGGGAAAATGTCTATCCCACTTTGTTGCCTCAATGGGACCGCACACCTCGAGCCGGAAGAAAGACAGAATTCCTTATTCATAGTACGCCAGAAAGGTTCGAAGCGACAATTGAAGATGCACTAAGTCGCATAAAGAATAAGCAGGATGAACATAAAATTCTCTTCCTGAAGGCATGGAATGAATGGGGAGAAGGCAACTATGTAGAACCCGACGAACAGTTCGGACACGGCTGGCTCAATGCCATCAGCAATGCCTTAAAAAAATAAGATTCTATGGCTCTAAATACATACAATATCCGCAAGTGGTACCGCATGCTAACCGGAAAAAGCGTCCTGCACGTGCATCAAGACATGGGCAAGGCTTTTGCCACGGATAAACTTCGCGGCTACTTCAATAATCTCACGGAGAAAGTAACATTTCTCCCACAACTGCTCAATACAGACGAACTACCACAGTACAAGATGCCATCTGGCAAACTTGTTACCTTTCCTGTTGCCATCTTCCAATATGGCTTAGGAGCGTACGACCTATATCTCTTGACTGGAGATGCAACGTACAAGAATAAGTTTATCCAATGTTGTCAATGGGCTGTACAGCATCAAGAACCTTCTGGAGCATGGAACACTTTCTTCTTCAAATATCCCCACTACCCTTACGGTGCCATGTCACAGGGCGAAGGCGCCTCATTACTTCTGCGAGGCTATCAAGAAACTCATAATGAGAACTGGCTTGCCGCAGCAAAACGGGCAATTGACTTCATGCTACTTCCCCTCTCTGAAGGTGGATGCACCCAATATCATGACGATGGTGGCGTCGTCCTTTGCGAATATACTCATCTTCCCATCGTAATGAATGGATGGGTTTTTGCATGGTTCGGTCTGCACGATTATGTACTTGCCACCCATGATAACGAACGTTATATAAAGCTGCTTGAACAATCAGAAAAATCATTGGAAGCTACGTTGCCCTCTTTTTCCTGCCGTTACTGGAGTCTTTATGACCTGAGCGGGAAAATGGCAAGTCCCTTCTACCATAGGTTACATATCGCTCAAATGCAAGCCTTATATCTTGTTACCAATAAAACGGTTTACAAGACATTTGCAGAAAAATGGGAGCGCGACCTGCACAATCCATTGTTTAAGTCAATAGCTTTCATCCGTAAGGCTTGGCAGAAGATTAGAGAAAAAGAAGCGTGGACTAATTAAAGATTATGAAAAAAGTTTCTATCATAGGACATTTTGGGTTTGGCAAGAACTTACTCAATGGTCAGACTATCAAAACCAAAATAGTGGCTGACGAGCTGGAGCGCATCTACGGAAAGGAACAAGTAAACCGTTATGACACTCATGGCGGATGGAAATTCTTTCTGAAGATGCCTTTCGTCCTCTTGAAAGCACTCGCTTCAGGAAAGTCTGTCATCATGTTGCCAGCCTATAAAGGTGTTCGCATCATGACACCATTGCTTTATATCTTCAATAAACTATTCCACCGGCAATTGTTATATATAACTATTGGTGGTTGGCTCCCGACAATGTTAAAGTCTGAAAAGATGTTTCGAAATATCCTCAAAACATGGGACTGCATTTTAGTCGAAACACATACGATGTTGGAAGACTTGCAACTTATGGGGTTTCAAAATGTCATCGTCATGCCCAACTGCAAACGTCTTAATATCGTTGACACTTCAACATACAAAGAGCCTGAAATGCCTTTGCGTCTGTGCACTTTCTCCCGCGTAATGAAAGAGAAAGGTATAGAGGATGCTGTAGAAGCTGTCAATTTATGCAACAAGGCAATGGGACAGACAGCATACACCCTTGACATCTATGGACAGGTAGAACATGGACAAAAAGAATGGTTCGAACATCTCGTCAGTCAGTTTCCACAATACATTAAATATAGAGGAAGCATATCCTATGAAAAAAGCACTTATGTACTAAAAGACTATTTTGCCTTACTGTTTCCCACATTCTATCAAGGAGAAGGTCTTGCTGGTACCATCATTGATGCCTTTGCAGCCGGACTTCCTGTAATTACAACCAATTGGCATGATAATACTCATATCGTAAAAGAAAACCACACAGGATTTATCATCCCAATTCATTCACCAAGAGAAATATGTAAGATATTAGAAAATCTTGCAGAATATCCTTCTTCAATTCAATCCATGCGTACTGAGTGTACGGTTGAAGCCCAGAAATACCAACCTGAAGTTGTCATTCAGACCGTCGTAAAGCTAATAGACGACTATCAGTTGTCAAGTCGGTAAACCCGTATCCAATCAAACTGGGTCTCATACCGACGGTTAGTCTTCGGGACCATACTCTCCGTATTACCATCACCTACGCTTTGATTGACAATCAGGTAGAAAGGACGGTCGAAAGTCCATTGCCCTTCCGCAAGCACTGATTTGTCTGTAGCCTTCTCGTAAGTGCCGGTAACTTTTCCGTCAATAGTAAAGGTAATACTTGTCGGTGTCCACTCCATGCCATAGACATGCCATTTGTTCATAGCAACAGATGTGCGGAAGCTGTTTTTCTTATATTTTTTCTTTAAAGTAACGTTCAACTTACTGTGCACGGTCTGCTGCGCTGCACCAAGGTTTCCGCAACCCTCCACGATGTCTATCTCACCGTAGTCGTGTCCCACGTTGCCTTCCACAGGCTTCATCCACACTGCGGGGAAATTGCCTTGGAGGTTATTAGTTTTCATACGCACCTCTACCTTACCGTATTGGAATGAGAACTTGCCCAGTGTTTCAATGGAACCCGTCAACATCTGAGCCGTGTCGGAAGATGCAGATGTATTGGGGATGGCTCGACATATAAGTTTGCCATTCTTAATGAACGCGACCTTATTAGACTTACTTATCCATCGGTTCCATCCGCTATTATAGCGGGTCGAACATACCCATTTTGAATTGTCGGGCCAGCTGCCATCAGTACCATCAAATTCATCACTAAACACAAGAGTGTATTTATTATCCACAAGATTGTTTTGTTCATCTGTCCCTTGCGCTTGCATGATACCGAAGACGGATGCAGACAACACAAAGAAAAACACGAGCAATGTGATAAATTTTGTTTTCATATTTCTATTATTCATCATAATTTCTGGATATTGAGACAACTGCTTTTACAGCCATCTTGAATTACTCCCATACTTTTTACGCAAAGTTATTAAAAGAATATCAAATAAAAAAGGAAAAAGAGCGTTAATATAATTAAACACTAAAAAGAAATTTCTTGTAGTCCAAATTTCACGTATGAAAAAAGATGATTTGGTTTCCGTCATAATGCCTTCCTACAATGCGGGCAAACTCCTAATCGGCAGCATAGAGAGCATCCTGTCACAAACCCATCATAATTTAGAACTTCTGATTACAGACGATGCATCCACCGACGAGGTCACGATTGAGTTGCTTCATCGCTACGAGCAGCAAGACCCTCGGGTCCAAGTAGAATACCTCACCCAAAATGAGGGTGCAGGTCATGCTCGCAATTGCTCCATCAAACGCGCCAAAGGACGCTACATTGCTTTCTGCGATTCGGATGACCGCTGGACTAAAGATAAATTAGAACTTCAATTGGCTTTTATGGAAGAGAAAGATTGCGCTCTAAGCTGCTCTTCCTATATCATCTGCAACGAGGAACAACAGGTTGTCGGCATAAACATTCCACCAAAGGTCATCGACTTTAAAACAATGATGCGCGACAACAAGATAGGTTGCCTCACAGCTATCTATGACACACAAAAGTTAGGCAAGAAATTTTATATGCCACTCCTTCGTAAACGCCAGGACTGGGCTCTTTTTCTAAGTATTACCAAACAATGTGGCATCTGTTATGCCTATACCGAAAAACCTTTGGCTTATTACGACATCCGACCCAACTCCATTTCTCGCAACAAATTTAAGCTCATCAAATACAACGTTGCCGTTTATCACAATATTCTCGGCTTTAATATTATCAAGTCGTATTTATATTTTTTCTTCCTTTTTATCCCGTCCTATTTTGCTAAAGTGATGAAACGCAAATGCGACAGCAAAAAATTCCTTGCTTCCCTCAAGCAGCATGATACAAACAATTAAGAGGCTGCAACAAATCGTAGTTGCCGCTTTTAGGCAAGCTATACGCCCGTTCGAATAAGCCTTATCGCAATAAACTGTTCAACCTACTATTATCTAAAACTTAGTAAAACTGAGCCGTAGAGTATCATTGCTGAGAATCATTTTACTGCCCGAGAGCTTTTCGACAGTGTAACGAGGTGTGAGGCTCGTGATTCCATAAGGAAGAAGTTCGGTTACATCGGTAACCAGCGAATCGTTTTTGCGGCGGTCGTTGATTCTTGCATCATAGAGACTCAACGTGTTGTCCTGATAGGTGAAGCGGAAAATGTAGTCTGCACCAGTGGTAGACTGGGTGATGTCGAGTAAAGACCCCTGCACACTCCAGAAAATGAGTTGCTTGCTCACCTCGGCATTTCCACCAGTCTGGAGCGAATCAACGGAAGTGAGATGCCAGAAACCATCAAGGTCGCCATTGTCGGGACTCTCAAGTTCACACGAGGCAAAGAGCACTGCCACAAAAGCCAAGAAAAAGAATATTGATTTTCTCATAAGTTTAAGATTCCTGATTTAGAAATGGTTATCTGCCCACCGAGATTGTGGCCTAATATATGTCCAAAGTCCATGCCGTAGGAGCCTGTTACTTTCCAGTTATGAGGAAAGTTGTAGCTGGTCTCCAACATGAAACTTACGTTATGGTGTTTCTTGTCGTATGGAGTTTCATAAGTGCCGAAACCCTCCTGATAAGTGACCAAGAAGCGATAATCCAGATGCTCGGTTGGCCTACCCTGTATTCCAAGGTGAAAAGCCAAGAAACGGTTGTTCTCTACCTCTATCTTTCCATCATTGTTGTAGATAGGCGAACGGTAGAGCGGATTGCCCATCACCTGTCCCCAATGTTGCCAACCAGAATAAATATAGTGATTATAGAAGTTGTCTCTGCCTCCTATATGGTCGGTCACGCCTTCTGTGTGGTCGTGATAGATGGGACCGCTTTGATATTTGGTATAAAGATACTCAAACACCACATCGCGCAGCCAAGTGCCGTATTTCATGTTAAATTCCAGACCCAGCATCCAGTCCTTGAAGTCGTAGAGCAGAAAACGGTGTTTCTTTTTCACATTCCATTCTTCGCCTTCTCCGTAGCCGTCGTAGTCGACCTGAAGCATGGACGAATGGTCTTCAAAGAACTTATCATAGTAAAAGCTCAGCCGCCATGTATCGGCATCATAGTTGATGCGGCCCACCCAGCTTCCCAGCACGTCGCCTTCCTCGTTCTTATATACGGTTCCCTTCTCTGGGGTATCGTTTCCACCAGGAATAAACGCCTTGAAGAAGCTCTTCAAACTCTCCGAATTTTCCACCTTTACAAGTTTCCCGCCACGCATGATGTAGGAGGTTCCCCCAAAGAGTGATGCCATCTCCAATCCTACCTCAGCCGACAACGGCAAATAAGAGTCTGGATTACCAATGCGCAGGTAGCCTGCTTTACTGTGGTAGAGTACATTTTCAGAATATTTACTCTTCTGGTCTGTGAAGTCCTTCTCCCATCCATCGTCGGTAAGCATTCCGTAGGCGATGTGCCCCTTCAATCCCAGCCAACGCAGACCGAAAACGTTCCACCACTGGTCGAGAGCTATCCTCACTTGCGGTACTGGACGGGCGTTGATTCCCAATGTCTGCGAACCGCTGCTGAGGCGGCTGTTCTTCATCTCCATGGGCCACTGCTTACTACCCACGGTCAGAACGCCCTTGAGCCAGCGTCCCTCCACATAGGCTTGCTGCACGATGGGCTTGCTGGTGTAGTGATAGGCAACTGCCAAGTCTAACGCATACCCCACGCCCCAGCGGCGAATGGAATCCATGCCGAGCGGACGCTCAATGGCAGCACGCAGGTAGCCGTTGTTCTTCTCCAACGAGCTTAAGCCGTAGCGGTTGGCATTGAGCCATAGAGGTGTGCGGTTGTTGCTGAATGAACCCTGCATTTCCACTTTATAGCTCAATCCCTTGTCCAGCTTGATTTTTTCCACAGGAGTTTCTTGGGCTTGTGCTGGCAACAACAAGGCTGCAATAGCAAGTAGTATAAGGAAACTTCTTTTCATTTCTTTAATTTTTCTTAATAGAAAACGACTCCTTCATTAAAATATTGTATGATAGGGCAACTAAAGACTAATTCATAATGCATAATTCATAATTCATAATGCATAATGCATAATGCATAATTAGCTGGCGCCCATACTAATTCATAATTCATAATTTGCTGCGCCCATACTAATTCATAATTCACAATTCATTTAACTTTCGCATTTATGGAGGAGTCAAAGGAGTTATGAGGAGTCAAAGGAGTTAAGACATTACTATTGAAGGATTCTGATACCCTTCAGCACTGTTATCTTTAACTCCTCTAACTCCTTTGACTCCTATTAACTCCTTTGAAGTGAGCAAGTTGCAAACTTGCGAAACTTCACTAATTCATAATTCATAATTTGCTGCGCCCATACTAATTCTAAAACTTTTTTTCGATAGATTTAGTCTTTATTAAAAAAAATTCGATAAATCATTTCCTTTGAAAAATATTTACCGATGGACGTGAGTTTATCGTTTTTCCCCATTCTATATGGTTGTTTTTACGGGTTCTGTAATCAAAAAGTAAGAGGATATAAATTCTTTTTTCATATCCAAGCAATAAAAGCACAAATGTTACGTTTAACAAATATAAATATAAAAAACACCGTATAGCATGACAACATGGCAAATGACACAAACCACTACAATGGCAGTAAGAGAGTATGTTTATGATGGCATGACTGAGGTTGAACGCGACACTAAGCGCCTTGTTGACTTTTTCATCTCATTTATCTGCCTCATCGTTTTCTCTCCTTTGTTTCTCATCTGCTACATAGCAGTTAGAATGGAGGATGGCGGTCCTGCTATATTCAAGCAGGAAAGAATCGGTCGATTCGGTCGCCCCTTCTATATCTATAAGTTCCGCAGCATGAGAGTGGACGCTGAGAAAGACGGACCGCAACTCTTCAAGCATGAGAAAGACGACCGGCTGACAAAGGTAGGACGTTTTATTCGCGCACACCATCTTGACGAACTGCCACAACTGTACAATGTGCTTAAAGGTGACATGGCATTCGTAGGTCCCCGTCCCGAACGCAAATACTACATCGATAAAATCATGGAACACGACCCACGCTATCGCTGCCTTTACCAAATCAGACCGGGCGTAACATCCTACGCCACTCTCTACAACGGCTACACGGACACAATGGAGAAGATGCTCCGCCGACTGGAACTTGACCTTTACTACTTGGAGCATCGTTCGTGGTGGTTCGACATCAAGATTCTCTTCAACACTTTTATGAACATCGCCTTTGGAAAGATTTTTTAATAACAGAGCCTAAATCGTTTCACTAAGAACAGAAAACATCTT
The DNA here is from genome assembly GCA_050946455.1 of Prevotella sp. GTDB lineage: Bacteria > Bacteroidota > Bacteroidia > Bacteroidales > Bacteroidaceae > Prevotella. The sequence continues at coordinate 96,068 of JBMNUV010000004.1, read as the reverse complement.
CCTTCAACATTTCCCGTCGCTCCTCAACGGACTACAGCCACATGGCTGCACTACAACCGCTGAGGAGCGACTGTTGTTCTGTTAGTATGCAGCTGCTTCTCTCCCCACTGCCCCTCGACACCAACTATTTCTTACAATTCCAATCTACCTCAATAGTATTAGGGATTTTCCCCCACCACATTAGGGAAAATCCTTTCATTGGCACATTGTTTTATTTTATCTTTGCAATGTGATAAAGAATCAAATTGTTGAATTATTAAAGATACAAAGATATGAAAAAGTTCATCTTAGTCCTCGTAGCACTGTTCACAGTAACAGTTTCTGCAAATGCAATGAGTTATGAGCAGGCTCGCCGACAAGCACTGTTCTTAACAGATAAGATGGCTTACGAGCTCAACCTGACAGATGAGCAATATGAAGCCGCTTATGAAATCAATCTCGACTATCTTCTCGGTATTGATACATACGATGACCTCTACGGCATCTACTGGCGCCAGCGCAACCTCGACTTGAGCTATGTGCTCCTCGACTGGCAGTACCAAATGTTTGTCGATGCCGCCTACTTCTATCGCCCGCTCTATTGGGACGGCAGTTTCTGGCACTTCACCATTTACGCCCGCTACCCGCATCGTGACTACTTCTACTTTGGTTGCCCACACTTCTATACGGTCTACCATGGTGGACACAGCTGGAGAATGAACGGTGGACGCAGTTGGTACGAAGGCCGCTGGTTCGGTCCGCGTGACGGCCACAGGGACAGAAATAACTTCTCAGGCATGCGCAACCGCTATGACAGAGGCGAATTCGGTCGTGGCACCGTAGCTCACAATGGTGAGTTCGGAAATGGTGGACGCACTTCAAACCGCGGTGGACAAAGCATTGTTCGCTCTGACGGAAAGCGTGCTTATGGCGGCAGCAGAAGTAATGGCATCAACCAGCGCACGACTGTAGGTCGCAATTCGGGCAATATCAACAACAACGTAGTCCGCGGAGGCAACAATGCTGGCTCTTACCGCAATACGAGAACCGTCAATGGCAGAACGACTCTCCAGCCCCAGCAACGCAACAATGTACGCTGGCAGTCGAACACACAGCAGCGCAACACCAACGTCCGTCGCAATGGCACGAGCATGAACCGCTCTGGTTTTGGCAGCAGCACTCGCACAACAGTGGGCCGTCCGTCGACCTCTGGGCGCAACTACTCCACGCCTTCTCGCTCCTTCAGCCCGCAGCGCAACAACAGTGTCAGCCGTCAGCGTCAGTCAACGCGCAGCTATAGCTCACCCTCACGCAGCTACAGTTCACCCTCACGCAGCTTCAGCTCACCGTCGCGCAGCTTCCGCTCTTCCACTCGCAGCTCGGCTCCATCGATGAATCGTAGCAACAGTGGCGCATCGCGCAGTGGTTCCAAATCCTTTGGCGGTCGCCGATAAAAATGGCCATGATGAACATCTTCCGCTCGTCGGAATGGTGTAGATATAATATTACAACAAGTGATGCTTGTATCCAATGAACTTACTGTTCAATCTGCGGGTATTAGCTCTCTTAGGGTAAAAGATGATTCAGGAATAACCTTTTAAAGTAAATGGACATCAGCACATCTATAGCTATAGCAACTTTGTACTGATGTCCTTTACTTTTTTTATTCGTAAAATTCTACACTGTGTTTCTTGTAGAACTTCGTTTCTCTAACTACGATTTTTTCAGTTCAAGCAAGATGCTCAGCACGCGGTCGGCACTTCTTCCGTCCCAACGGTCAGGAATACCAGCCGACTTCCATTTGCCTGCTGCCATATCGCTCACAGCCTTGCGCAATTTCTCTGGGTCTTCACCAACAAGGACATTGGTTCCTACCTTCACTGTCTCGATATGCTCAGTATAACTGTTGAGCGTGATACAGGGAATACCGTTGAAGGTCGCTTCCTCTGCCACATTGCCCGAATCAGTAATGATACCTTTGGCATGAGACGTCAGATACATAAAGTCAAGATAGCTCAATGGCTCCACCAATCTCATGTCTAAATCAACGTGGCTCAAGGCATTCTTGATTGCCTCTGCCGCCTTACCTCTCAAGGGAGCAACGACAGGTATCTTACTGTCTTTCAGTGCTTCTCCCACGGCTGCCACCATCTCGTGCATATTCTGTTGATTGTCGATGAGCTTCTTGCGGTTCAGCGTGAACACGATGTAATTGTTCTCTTTCAGTCCATACGTGTCCATCATAGCCGGTCGCTTAAAAGTGGTATGGAGAAAACGCAGGTTGTCGATGAGGATATTGCCCACCCTATACACTTTCGAAAGTTCGGCACCTTCTCTGTTGGCAATGGTGTTGTTGCTGATACCAGCAGTAAAGAGGATATCGCTCAGTCCGTCGATGACCAGTCGGTTGATTTCCTTCGGCATATTAATGTCGAAAGAGCGGGTGCCGGCGGCAATATGGGCAAGAGTCAGTCCCTGCTTCTTTGTCACGATAGCTACACCCATCGTGGAAGAAAGGTCATCAACCACGACCACGACATCAGTGGGATGCTCGTGCAGATGGTGTTCAAACTTAGCCATCACCTCGCCCATCAGCACGTTGAGGTTCTCACAGTCTACGCCCAAATAAGTGGTAGGCTTCTTGATTTTCAAATCTGTAAAGAGAGAGTCCTCCACGGTTGGGTCATCCTCACGTCCCGAATAAACCAGTTCGTAATGGAGTTGCTTTTGGTTACCCTGCGCCTGATAGCGCTCAATGGCACGGATAAGGGGCGCCACCTTGATAAAGTTGGGACGCGCGCCTGCTACGATACATATATTCATAATCAATACTATTTCATTCTACCTCATACATATTGCAAAGATAGTGGAAATCGGGTGAAGGACAAAATTAGCACGCTACTTTTTTGAAAGCAAGAGGGTTTTGGATGGGATATCGGAAAGATGAGATTGGAAATAACGAATTTCTTTCGCCACATAGAGTCCGCGATGCATGGAGTCGCGATGCAAGGAGGTCTCGCGCTCCGCGCGGGACGACTGCCGTTGCGTACCCAAAACTCTGCCAAACTTATTAAAACGAATTTCTTTAGCCGCATAGAGTCCGCGATGCATGGAGGTCTCGCGCTCCGCGCGGGAATAGTATCTGCAATTGCTATACCCCGCTCGTCCCGCGCGGAGCGCGGGACCTCCATAAGTAGCGTCTCATGCTTCGCGAATATTAATTACTGCTTCGTATCGTTGAATATCGTTAGCTGTTCCCGCGCGGAGCGCGAGAACTACGATGCGGGAACAAGCATCATCCCCGACGTCGCTCGTCCCGCGCGGAGCGCGGGACCTCCATGAGTTGCGAATCCACGCGAGAACTACGATTTGGAGTGCACGTAATCAGTCAATTTTTTGTAACTTTGCACCCGTTATGTTGATACTTATTACCATGCTCGCCTATTTTGGGTTGCTGATGTTGGTCAGCCGACTCACGTCGCGGCGAGCCGACAACGACACTTTCTTTCGCGGCAACCGACAGTCACCGTGGTATTTAGTAGCCTTCGGAATGGTGGGAGCCAGTATCTCAGGTATCACTTTCGTCTCGGTACCGGGTATGGTGCTCAAGACCGATATGACTTATTTGCAGATGTGCTTGGGCTTCATCCTCGGCTATTTTGCCGTGGCATTCATCCTCTTACCCGTATATTACAAACTCAACCTCACTACCATCTACTCTTATCTGCAACGCAGAATGGGACGGCGGACCTACAAGACCGGCGCTTCTTTCTTCCTTCTAAGTAAGATGACCAATGCAGCTGCACGGTTCTACGTGGTTTGCATCGTCCTGCAAGAGTTTGTCCTTGACCGCTACGGAGTACCCTTCCCGCTGACCGTTACCATTCTCGTTGCTCTTATCTGGCTCTACACCCGTCGCGGAGGCATTAAGACGCTGGTTTGGACGGATACCCTTCAAACCTTCTGTATGCTTACCGCTTTGATTCTCATCATCCTACAAGTGATTAACGCTCTCCACCTCACGCCTTCCGAGGCAATCAGCAGTATCATGGCGGATAGTCATTCACGTGTGTTTGTTTTCGACGACTGGGTATCACGCCAAAACTTCTGGAAGCAGTTTCTCAGCGGCATCTTCGTTGTCATTGTGATGACGGGTCTGGACCAAGACTTAATGCAGAAAAACTTGACTTGCAAGACGTTGAAAGATGCCCAAAAAGACATGTGCACTTACGGATTTGCCTTTGTTCCTGTGAACCTGCTCTTTCTTGCCCTCGGTATATTGCTGCTCCACTTGGCTCAACAAAATGGTACAGTGCCACAAGCCGGCGACCAACTTGTGCCGATGTTCGCTGCAACAGGCAAGTTGGGCGACCTTGTTGTTGTATTGTTCACGTTGGGTGTGGTTGCCGCCTCTTTCTCCAGTGCCGATTCAGCGTTGACGGCTCTCACAACGAGTTTCTGCGTTGATATCTGTGAGCGCCAGGGCGACGAGAAGTTGCGCAAGCGGGTTCATATTCTGATGGCTGTGGTCTTTGTGGCATTCATCATTGCTTTCAGACTGTTCAACTCCATGAGCATCATCGACGCCATCTACACCCTCTGCTCCTACACCTATGGTCCGCTGTTAGGCCTCTTCGCTTACGGACTGATTACTCATCGCGGTGTAAGAGACCGTTGGGTACCCTATATCTGTGTGGCTTCTCCCCTATTCTGTCTGCTTCTTGATGGAGCCGTTTCTCAACTCACTGGCTACAAATTCGGCTACGAAATGCTGATGCTCAATGGTGGATTGACTTTCATGGGACTGTGGATTTCCGGCAAAAAGGAGTCAAAATTAACACAGCATTCCATCTCTTAAAGCAAAATCTCTATAGGAGTTAGAGTCGGACCAGTCAGATAAGTCGGACCAGTCAGATAAGTCTGTGAAGTTAGGAGAAAGGAGTTATTTAGCCTCAAAAATCATCCACTCGCGATTGTGCGACAAATGCCGACAAACTCGTTGACAATTGTCGACAAACTCGTCGGCAATTGTCGCTCAATCAAGATAAGGGGTTTTCAAGCTATCAATAGGCGTATAAGCTGATGAATTCAACCAGTTCTATACGGCGAATCACGTTCTATCAACCTGTATATGGGATTCTGAAATTACAATGGGGAAAAGGCGTCACGTTCCGCTTAACGGAACTCACAAATAGAAATGTATAAGAGAAACTCACAAATAGGAAAGGGGCATCGGCGAACAATAATAAGAAGAAATGCCCCATCTTAAACAGTTTCTTTCAGAAGCAAAGATGAAAAAAGGCTGAATCCCAAGCGTAAGGGGTTCAGCCTTTTTTAATATTCGGATAAAAGTTTATTTACCGATTCTGTTCAGATAGCGCTCAGCCTCCAAAGCAGCCTTGCAGCCACTACCAGCGGCAACTACAGCCTGACGGTAAACGCTGTCGGCGCAGTCGCCAGCAGCAAACACGCCTTCTACATTGGTGCGCGGAGTTCCATCCTGCGTCTTGATGTAGCCAACCTCGTCCATATCGAGCTGACCCTTAAACACGTCGGTGTTGGGCTTGTGTCCGATTGCGAGGAAGAATCCATCAATAGGCAGGTCATATTTGCGCTCATCGGGCTGGCCTTTGCGGAATACCAAGTGGGCACCTTCCACACCATGCTCACCGTAGAGTCCCAGCGTATTGGTCTCATAGAGAACCTCAATCTTAGGATTGTTCTCCACACGCTTCTTCATGATGTCGCTGGCGCGCATGAACGGCTTGCGGATAATCATATAGACTTTGCTTGCCAATCCAGCAAGATAACTTGCCTCCTCGCATGCCGTGTCACCACCACCAACCACAGCCACAACTTTCTTGCGATAGAAGAAGCCGTCGCATGTGGCGCAGGCGCTCACGCCTTGACCGTTGTATTTCTTCTCATCGGGCAATCCCAGATACTTGGCAGAGGCTCCAGTAGCAACGATGATACTTTCAGCTTCCAACTCCTCGTCATGGTCAGTCTTCACCACGTAGGGCTTCTTTGAGAAGTCCACGCTCGTAATGACACCCTGACGGATGTCGCAGCCGAAGCGGCGACATTGCTTTTCCAAATCACCCATCATCTCGTTGGCGTCAACGCCTTCGGGATAACCTGGGAAGTTCTCAACCACGGTAGTCTGCGTTAGCTGTCCGCCCGGAAGAACACCACAGTAGAGGACTGGACTCAAATTGGCTCGCCCTGCATAGATACCAGCCGTATAGCCAGCGGGGCCGCTACCAATGATTAAACAACGTGTGTATTCCATATTATATTATTAAATTTTAAAGCCTTATTATTCAGCCAGCAACTTCTCAATCTCCTTGGCAATGTTGCTGATTTTCTCGGTAGGCTCGAAACGTGCCACCACAAGCCCCTTCTTATTGATGAGGAACTTGGTGAAGTTCCATTTGATATCGGGCTTGCTCTTATAGTCGGGGTCAGCCTCAGAGAGCATCTTGTCGAGAACCGGAGCGATGGGGTGAGTCATATCCCAACCTGCGAAACCCTTCTGCTCCTTGAGATACTTATAAAGAGGGTCAGCATCATCGCCGTTTACCTTCAGCTTCTTGAACTGTGGGAATTCTGTGCCGTAGTTAAGCTTGCAGAACTGATGGATGCTCTCGTCAGTACCGGGAGCCTGCTGACCAAACTGGTTGCAGGGGAAATCCAAAATCTCGAAGCCCTGAGGATGGTATTTCTCATAGAGTTTTTCAAGCTCCTCATAGGTAGGAGTGAAGCCACACTTTGTAGCGGTGTTGACAATAAGAAGCACCTCATTGGCATACTCTTTCAGTGACACATCGTTTCCTTTGCGGTCTTTGACCGTGAAATCATAAATAGTTTTCATTTTTCGCTTTTCTGATTTATTTCTTGTTTAGTTGATACTGCAAAGATAGTAAAAAGATGAGAAACGAAAAAAATCTTTTGACCTAATTTAAATTATTTAGGGAAATTCCCCAAAGCATAGGGAAAAACCTATCAAAATATATGTAATTTTCGTTTGCCAATTAAAAGTAAGAGACTAAATTTGCAACAGAATAACAGAAAACGCGCTTATTATGAATAAGACATTATCATCTATTGCCTTGGGACTGTCAGCCTTGATGGCGCTGTCCCTCTCCTCCTGCACTTCTGAGGACCAAGACACGGCTTATTATTTAGCCGGAGAATGGGACGGCTATATCTATGACGGTTCTGATGAATACGCCGCAACTTTCTATTTTGAGCAGGAAAACGACTTCGCCACTTACGGCACAGGATGGGAAACTGACCGCGGATGGTACGACTATTCGCAGGAACCTTTCCACTGGTGGGTGAGCAATGGTGAAATCTTTATCCAATATGATGGCTATTCCAATCGGCGCGTGGTACTCGACGGCAACATTCCCCTCAGTCGGGACGATGACTACATGAGAGGCTACTTTGTTGACGATATCACTGGCGAGACGCTTGCAGAATACCAGTTGAGCCAGACTTACGGCAACAGCAAGCAAACTGAATATGAAGATAACAATAACAATTAAAATATAAGACTATGAAAAGATACAAGTACTTACTTATTATGCTCATAGCAGCATGCGGAATGACATTTGTCAGTTGTGATGACGACGACTGGTATGATGACTGGTATTGGGGCAACTATTGGGATGATGGCCCCGACCGTCCTAATGATGATGATGAAGAAATCGACTTCGTCAGAATGGCTCAAACCCTCGCTGGAGACTGGCACGGAACTACTAAAGCCACTTACCAAGACGAGAACGGACAGTGGCAGACCGTAGAATACTACACGGAAATCAACTTCACTCTCGCAAGCCAGACCAATGCCACCTTCGGCAACGGACTCCAGAACGACTTCGAGGGCGACAGCTTGCAGGCAACCTACTCACGTCAGTTCACGTGGTATATTGACACTCAGGACAATTTGGGCGACATCATCATCGAATACATCGACCCCGAAAACGTGTCGAACAAGTATATGATGATTATCAGCTACGACGACTTACACCTTGATGAGCGTAGCTTCACAGGCAAACTCGTTGCAGTAGACAACACCGAGTCCGATGAATTCGACTGGAGCTACATGAGCAACGCCAAGAACATCACGATTACATTTGAGGGAGAACAATAAGGCAATACTTTAGACTGGCTGGCTCGTCCAGTCAGCCTTTTCTCTTTGCCCCGTTTCAACTGATGGGTCTTCTATGAAACTCCGTACATAGAGACCAACCAACAAAAAAGCGCACCGAGGATGCATATGCAACTACACCTCGGTGCGCTTAATTCCTTTGATTATGGTATGGGGTATTACTTCTTCAGCTTACCGTAACGGCTCATGAAGCGGTCAACGCGACCTGCTGTGTCGACGAGCTTCTTCTTACCTGTATAGAAGGGGTGAGAAGAGCTTGAGATTTCTACCTTTACCACTGGGTAAGTCTCACCTTCAAATTCCACTGTCTCTGTTGTCTTGCAGGTGGACTTTGTAAGGAACATATCGCCGTTGGACATATCCTTAAATACGACGGGGCGATAGTTTTCGGGATGAATACCTTTTTTCATTTCTTTTTTATTGTTAATAAATTAATATATTCCGTTTGGGTTGCAAAATTACTAAGAATATTCCGCCTAACCAAACAATTGAGCCTATTTTTTAAGATTTCTGTCCTCATAAACCGCATTCTCAGCCAAAAAGCGGAAGCATGCCCACTGAGTATGGCTTACATACTGAACAACTACCAGATTGAAAAAACGACACTATATATAATAGGTATTGCGAAAAAATTACTACCTTTGCAACAATGAATCCCATAGAGACCCATCCCTTTGAACCCTTTTTGCCAGGCAACGCACGTCTGCTCATGCTCGGCACCTTTCCCCCATCGGAAAAGCGATGGAGCATGAAGTTCTATTATCCCAACTTCCAAAACGACATGTGGCGCATCATTGGCTGGATATATTTTGCCGACAAGCACCATTTTGAGATTGACGGAGAGAAAAGATTCAATCTCGATGTCCTCACCAGCTTTCTCAAGGAACACGGCTTTGCCCTTTACGACACCGCTTACCGCATCCGTCGCACCAAGGGAACTGCCTCAGACAAAGATTTGGAAATCATTGAACCAACCGACCTCGACTCCCTGCTGCGCGCCCTACCCCATTGTCAAGGAGTACTGACGGCGGGACAACTCGCCACGCAGGTATTCACCCAACATTACGGCATTGACGTGAAGAAGCTTAAGATGGGACAGAGCGTACCTTTCCAGTTCGGCGACCGTCAACTTCGTCTCTATCGGATGCCCAGCTCCTCTCGCGCCTATCCCATGAGCATAGAGAAGAAAGCCGACTATTACCGCGCCATGTTTGAAGAACTGGGACTGTTGGAGCCAGAACTTACAGAGAATCCTAAATCCATATAATAATATGAGTGAAAAGAAAGATAAAGTTACCATCATAGGCATTGCCGGAGGAACGGGTTCCGGCAAGACCACAGTAGTAAAGAAAATCGTAGAGGCACTACCTCCCGACTATGTGGCTGTAGTGCCGCTCGACTCCTACTACAACGACACAACCGGACTGACCGATGAGGAGCGCAAGGCAATCAACTTTGACCATCCCGACGCTTTCGACTGGAAACTCCTCATCAAACAAATCAGCGACCTGCGCAACGGAAAGGCAATCGACCAGCCCACCTATTCTTATATTCTCTCCAACCGACTGCCGGAAACGATTCGGGTGGAGCCGAAGCCCGTCATCATCGTGGAGGGAATCATGACGCTCATCAACAAACGACTGCGCGATATGATGGACTTGAAAATCTTTGTGGATACTGATTCCGACGAGCGACTCATCCGCAATATCCAACGCGATACCATCGACCGAGGCAGGACCGTGAGCATGGTAGTGGACCGCTATCTGAAAGTGCTAAAACCCATGCACGAACAGTTCATCGAACCGACCAAGCGCTATGCTGACATCATCATCCCGCAGGGAGGCGAGAACGAACGCGGAATTGGAATCATCTGTAAATATATCGAAGGACTCGTCGGCAACAAATCTCTATTAAATAGGAGTCAAATAGACGGGAGCCAGTGTTAGAAGATACTTTAGACTGATTTTCCTCGTGGCTTGGCAAGCCCGTCATAAGGAAGAAAATTCCTTGGGCGGGTTTGTTAGCGATTATTGTCCGCAGCCTTCACTAATACCGTGATTTTTTTGTATCTTTGCACCATAAAATAACCCTATTCCGAAATGAAGAAATATTGTCTTGACCTGACTGTGACTTCGGCTGAGCATCTGTCGGATAAGCACACTCTATTGAAGCTTACCCACCACGACCCACTGCCGGAGATGGGGCCGGGTCAGTTTGTGGAAGTACGTTGCGATGGCAGCGCATCCACTTTTCTCCGTCGCCCTATCTCCATCAACTATTTCGACCGCGAGCGCAATGAGATGTGGCTTCTCGTGGCTGCTGTCGGCGACGGTACAAGGAGTCTGATGGCACTCAAGTCAGGCGATACGCTCAACTGCGTATTTCCGTTGGGCAACACCTTCACAATTCCCAAGCGCAACAACGAGAAAGTGTTGCTCGTAGGCGGTGGTGTGGGAGTCGCTCCCCTGCTGTTTGCAGGTAAGGTATTGGCAGACCGTGACGTGCGTCCCTCGTTCCTGCTCGGTGCAAGGTCGGCAAAAGACCTGTTAGAGCTTGACCTATTCAAGAAGTTGGGCGAAGTTTATGTCACTACCGAGGACGGTTCCCAAGGTGAACGCGGCTTCGTGACCAACCATTCCATTCTGAAAGAACAGCGCTTTGACCATATCGCAACCTGTGGTCCCAAGCCCATGATGATGGCTGTGGCTCGCTATGCGAACCATGCCGGAATCGACTGCGAAGCTTCGCTCGAGAATATGATGGCATGCGGACTCGGAGCCTGTCTATGCTGCGTGGAAAAGACCACCGAGGGCAATCTGAGAGTTTGTAAAGACGGACCAGTGTTTAATATCAATCAACTGTTATGGCAAATCTAAGTGTAAAAATCAATCACCTCTCGTTGAAGAATCCCGTAATGACAGCGAGTGGTACTTTTGGCTACGGCTTGGAATATGCCGACTTTGTGCCGTTGGAGGAATTAGGCGGCATCATCGTGAAAGGTACGACACTGAATCCGCGCCAAGGCAACGACTATCCGCGTATGGCTGAGACTCCACAGGGGATGCTCAACTGCGTGGGACTGCAAAACAAAGGTGTGGACTATTTCTGCGAGCATATCTATCCGCAGATAAAGGATATCGACACCCACTTCATTGTGAACGTGAGCGGCAACTCACCCCAGACCTATGCTGAATGCGCAGAGAGATTAGCGAACCTTGATAAGATTCCGGCCATAGAATTGAACATCAGTTGCCCCAATGTGAAGCAAGGCGGCATGGCATTCGGTGTCACAACCGAAGGCGCAGCCAGTGTGGTGAGAGCGGTGAGGAAAGTATATCCCAAGACGCTCATCGTGAAACTCTCCCCAAATGTGACCGACATTGTCAGTATCGCCCGTACGTGCGAGGACGAAGGTGCCGACAGCGTCTCGCTTATCAACACCTTGTTAGGTATGGCTGTAGACATCGAACACCGTAAGCCCGTATTGAGCATCCGCACGGGTGGACTGAGCGGACCAGCCATCAAGCCTGTGGCTTTGAGAATGGTCTATGATGTGGCGCACGCGGTGAAGATTCCCGTCATTGGATTGGGCGGAATTATGAAGGCAGAGGATGCCATAGAATTCCTCATGTGTGGCGCTACCGCCATCCAAGTAGGCACCGCCAACTTCATCGACCCCGCAGTGACATTGAAGATTCGTGACGGCATCAACGATTGGCTTGAACACCACGGCTGCACAAGCGTGAATGAGATTATTGGAGCAATCGACTAAAATTGACTTTGCTGCTTTATATGATACAGAGTCCTCACTGAGCCGAATATGAAGGGTCTATAGAAACAGATTCCTTGAGGCTTAGTGGGGACTCTGTGCCATTGAAGAATATCGTCAAGAGTCCTATAAGTTGGTTAGGAATAACCTCTTTGAAAATGAAGAATCATAGCTTAACAGTCTTGTTAAGCAAATAGTTGTCAAGGATAACCATCGCAGCCATAGCTTCCACAATGGGCACGGCACGCGGAACCACACATGGGTCATGCCGACCATGCACTTGCATGGAGGTTTCCTTTCCGTGAACATCCACCGTATGCTGAGGTTTGAGAATTGTAGCCACAGGCTTGAAAGCCACTCGGAAATAAATATCCTCGCCATTGGAGATACCGCCTTGAATACCGCCGCTATGATTGGTTCGTGTATCTACTTTACCAGAATCAGAATTGAATTCGTCATTCAGTTGACTTCCGCGTTTTGTGGACGCTGCAAAGCCCTCGCCGTATTCAAATCCTTTGGCGGCATTGATTGAGAGCATGGCAGAAGCCAATTGCGCATGGAGTTTTCCAAATTCGGGTTCTCCAAGCCCCACAGGACAGCCTTTCACCACACATGTAACGATGCCTCCAATGGTATCGCCATCTTCCTTCACTTCCTCAATGAGCCGTTCCATGCGCTGCGCCACCTCAGCATCGGGACAGCGCACTGCGTTTTGCTCCGCCTGAGAAAGGTCATAATGGGAATAGTCAAAAGGCAAGGCAATATCACCCACCTGCGAAGTGTACGCCTGAATGGTAACCCCAATGGGGCGCAGTGCTAATTTTGCCAAAGCTCCAGCCACACAACGGGCTATCGTGACGCGTGCCGATGAGCGTCCGCCACCCCGATAATCGCGAATGCCATACTTATTATAATAGGTATAGTCGGCATGTGAGGGACGGAACACTTCGCGCAGGTTATCATAGTCTTCCGAGATTTGGTTGGTGTTGCGCACAAGGAATCCAATGGGGCATCCTGTGGTTTTCCCCTCGAATATGCCACTCAGCAACTCAACGTGGTCGGCTTCTTTGCGCGCAGTTGTAATGTGACTCTGCCCTGGGCGGCGGCGATTCAACTCATGTTGAATGAAGTCGAGGTCGATACTGATGCCCGCAGGCATACCGTCGACCACGCCTCCAACCGCCTCTCCGTGGCTCTCGCCAAACGAGGTGAGTGTGAATATATTGCCAAAACTATTCCTCATGTATCATTGATTTCTAATGCTTCTTGCAGTGTCCGCCGTGATGGTGTCCTTCGCAATGACCGCCACCTTCATGATGGTCACCGCCGCAGCCTCCACCTTCACAATTGCCTTCGCCACCGCAGCCCTCACAATCAGAGCAACCACCGCCGCAACCGCCTTTCATCATTTGCTCAAGTTGCTTCAGTTCCTCTTCTGTTGCCGGACGGTTCTCCAGCACGGAACCCGTGAAATGCAGACTCTTGCCTGCAAGGGGATGATTGAGGTCTATCTTCACCTTATCATCACCAATCTCCACAACACTACCCATGAAACGGTCGCCATTGTCATTCTGCAAAGGTACTACGCCGCCCACCTTGATATGCTCGTCGTCGAACTTACCATCAACGAAGAAGAGTTGCTTGTCAAGGTCTATCACGCGCTCAGCCACGTACTCGCCATAAGCACGGTCGGGTGTAAGCGTGAAGTCGAAGTTGTCACCTTTCTTCAGAGGAGCAATGGCGCGCTCAAAGTCATCAAGCACCATGTTGCTATTGCTCATAAATACAAAGGGACGACCTTCTTCAGTTTTCTCTATGAGGGCATTATCAGCCGTACCTGAGTCGTGCAGTTCGTAGGAGACTGCTATCATGTTCTTTTTTTGTTCCATGTTGTTTCTTATATATAAATATGTATATGAATATGATGGTGCAAAGGTAAGAAAAATAATCCATAATCCACCATCACCCAAACATTAATGGTCGTTTCCAGGCCCAAACTTGCTCCTTCTTGGGCATAATGCACTTTCTCAGAGATAGGAGTTGAATCATTTATGGTCTCATCTTCACCCTTATTGACATAATGCGAAGATGATAGCGCTCTCAAACTGACGAATAATATGAAATAAGTTACAATCTGATTACAATAGCGGCACTTATACTAACTGATTGAAATCAATTAGATTGACTTTTATCAAGAAACGGTACCATTTTCACAATAAAAACAATAAAAAGATATCTGCGTTTGAGAATTTGTCTTACCTTTGCATCAGATAAAAGAAAAAAACCGCAACAAAGCGGTTGTAACAAAGGATAACAAAAAGGATAACGAACCGCCGTAAGGCGATTAAAAAAAGAAAGGATTAGATTATGAAAAAGATTGTATTGACATTGATTGCCGTAATGAGCTTGACTATGGGTTTCGCAGCTGACGCTAAGAACAACACAAACGCTGAGCTGCAGGCTTACAACATCACACTGAACTACAGTCGTTTAGCAAGTGCACTTGATTTGACTCAGGACCAGATTGACGGTATGAAAGATATTCACAAGACTTTCTGCGCTGAGATGATGAACGCAGCTACTGCTGACAAAGCCGACAAGGAAGAAATGGTCAACAAGGCTGTGGAAAAGGACCTCAAGTATATGAGCTACATCCTCACTGGCAAGCAGATGGAGAAGTATGAGCTTCTGCTCAAGACTACTCTTCGCAACCGCGGTCTGCTGAAATAGTTTAGAAAATTGAAGATTAGAAAGATAAGAGAGAAATAAGGACTGTTGACTTTCGGGTCGACAGTCTTTTTTGTTGTCTACCCATGATTGTTGATTTTTGACTCTTACAGAACGGTATTTAGATTTTTTTGTGTAGATTTGCAGAAGCAACAAAACCAACTGCAATGAACCTAAGATTTTTCCTTCTCATCCTCTTCATCATCAGCAGCTCCACGAGCGGCTGGTCACAGGTTTGGCAGAAAATGTCGCCTTTCGTCAGACAGGCAGCTTTAGAAGCCAAAACTCCCGTGATACTGCGCTCTCCCGCTGTCAGACAGAAAGCCATGCGACAGGGCGTTCTCACTGCCTTTGTCAAGATGAGCGGTGACAGAGAACAGACACTGGTGCGATACGGATGCCAAGAGTTGGGGCGCTTCGGTAGCGTGAGTATTGTCGCCATTCCCCTATCGCGTCTAAGCGAATTTTCCATGGACAGCCACGTGAGCCGCATCGAATCGGGTCCTCGCGCCACTGCTCTGATGGACTCCACACGGATGCAGGTGGACGCGCTGCCCGTTTATAGTGGGACTGAATTGCCAGAGGCGTTTGATGGAAAGGGAGTCGTAGTGGGTGTGATGGACATTGGTTTCGACCTGCTCCATCCCAACTTCTACAGTTCCGACATGAGCCACTACCGCATTGGCGCCCTCTGGGACCAACTCTCCACCGATACAATAGGAAGTTCGTTATACGTAGGCCGCGACTATGTGGGCGAGGCTTCGTTGAAAGCCTTGGGCTGCTCGCGCGACGGCTATATCCAAAGCCACGGCACTCATACAACAGGAATCGCGGCTGGCAGTGGCTATGACTCCAACTATCGCGGCATGGCTCCAGAAAGCGATATCTGCTTAGTATGCAACGCCACGAGCGACGATGCTGAACTGATTGACTCTGCCGACTATTATAAATACACTTATGCCACTGACGCATTGGGATTTAAGTATATCTTCGACTATGCCCAATCTCTGGGAAAGCCCTGCGTCATCAATTTCAGCGAAGGCTCCATGCAGGACTTTCATGGCTACGACAATCTCTATTATGAGATGTTAGACAGCTTGACCGGACCGGGGCGCATCATCGTTGCCTCTGCTGGCAATTCGGGCTATATTCCCCGCCATTCCCACAAACCTGCCAACCGACAACGTGCCGGAGCCGCCTTCGCCAATGCCGACTCCAATCACGGATATTTTACAGTGAAGGGAGATGGCGAATACCGCATTAGACTAACATTTAGTAGCAACGGAACCAATATCCAGCGCAGCTACAGCGTAGACAGTCTGTTGGCTACTGCCGATTCCACGCTGCGCGACAGCGTAGAAATCAACCAAGAGAAAATCATGATTGTTGCCACAGCCTATCCTTCGAGCTACAATGCCGATGACCGCTGCATGGATTTCAGTTTCTCAACCACAAGAGAGACTTTCGGCATCTCCACACGAATGGCTGTCAGTATGGAAGGCAACGCAAACGTGGACCTTTTTGCCAACAATGGCTATCTACAGTCGCTGAATGACGGTCTGACAGACAATTTCGACATGGATTACAGCATACACTCTCCAGGTAGTGCTCCTTCGGTCATCTGTGTGGGTGCCAACAGCTACCGGACAAGTTTCGTCAATTACGAAGGGGATACCATGAACTACCCCAATGGCACGAATGGCGAACTTGCTCTCTACTCGTCGAAGGGACCCACTTATGACGAGCGACTGAAGCCCGACATAGTGGCACCGGGAACCAATATCATTTCATCTTATAGCAGTTTCTATTGGGAGAACGACAGACCTAAGGGCGACAGTGCATCCGTGACGAAACTATTTGACTATGACGGTCGGACCTACCTCTGGGCTGCCAACACCGGCACTTCGATGTCATCACCCGTCGTGGCGGGAGCCATTGCCCTATGGCTGCAAGCCAAGCCCGACCTTACACCAGAGCAAGTGATAGATATCTTCGCCCACACTTCAACACCCATCGAAAGTGGGCTGACCTATCCCAACAACAGCTATGGTTACGGACAAATTGACGTTTACAAGGGATTACTCTATATTCTTGGCACACTCGGCATTCAAGAAATCAGCGACCATCATCCCTCAAAGGTTACCTTGCGTGCCGTAGACGAGGGAGTTGAGATTATTTTTGCCACTCCCCTCTCCCGCCCTTCTACTGTGCGGATTTACACTACGAGCGGTCAGCTTGTTGCCACCCACCAAATAACGGGAGACACAACTTTGAGTCTGCCGCACGGACTTAGCATCGTGCAGGTTGATGGTCCCGATGCTGCCACAACAGGCTCCGTCATCATCCGGCATTAACCTTGTCGGCTCGCCATTCGTTCCGCATGATAGGAGGACCTAACAAGCGGTCCACTCTCAACATGGGTGAAGCCCAAGTCGAACGCCTGTTGGCGATAGACAGCGAACTGCTGAGGCGTAACATATTCGGCAACATCAAGATGATGGGCTGTGGGTTGCAGATATTGTCCGATGGTGAGCATGGTGCAACCCGTTGTACGGATGTCTGCCATCAGTTCCCTCACTTCCTCGTGGGTTTCGCCCAATCCCACCATGAAGCCCGTCTTGCAACGGAATCCTTTCTCAGCGATATGTCGCAAGACAGAGAGACTTCGGTCATATTGTGCTACACTGCGGACCGAAGGTGTGAGACGTCTCACCGTCTCCATATTGTGAGCCACCACGTCGGGCTTGGCTTGCAGCACAATGTCGAGCAGTTCCATACGTCCTTGAAAATCGGGTATCAGCGCCTCAATGACAGTTTGCGGATTCATCTTTCTCAATTCTTCAATCGTCCTGCGCCAGTGGTTGGCGCCATAGTCGGCTAAGTCATCTCGGTCAACCGACGTGATGACTGCGTAGCGCAATCCCATGTCCTTCACAGCTTGGGCGATGCGTCTTGGCTCGTCAGCATCGAGCGGTTTGGGGCGTCCCGATAGCGTATTGCAGAAACGGCATTTACGCGTACAGATGTCACCGCCAATCATCAAGGTTGCCGTGCCGTTGCGCCAGCATTCCGCCAAATTGGGGCAAAGTCCACTTTGGCAGATGGTATGCAGTCCTGCACCGTGAATGATGCCCGATGTCGACGCCGAAGTTTTCGTACTACTCAGGTCAATCTTCAGCCAGTCGGGTTTCTTTTGGTGGGGCTTGCGTCCGAAAAGCAGCCGCAAGAGCCGTTCCCGCGAAAGTCCACTGATATAGGCAGCAGGATTTACTGTCAGCAGTGCCCGCTCTACCGACTCACGGTTGAACTCAACACCGCGCAATCTTGCCAACAGCGGTTCTGGTTGGACCAACAAGTTGCAATCGCCGCCAAACTCAACGTCGGCAATCGTATTATTATCCAAAACCACTTTAGCCTCCAAGCTGCCCAAGCCTTGAAAAGTATGCTTAAACAGAAATTGCTTCTTATCTTTTTCCATCAATATTGTTTGTTTTAACTTTCGCATGTATGGTGGAGTCAAAGGAGTTATGAGGAGTCAAAGGAGTTAAGACATTACTATAGAAGGATTCTGATACCCTTCAGCACTGTTGTCTTTAACTCCTCTAACTCCTTTGACTTCTATTAACTCCTTTGAAGTGAGCAAGTTGCAAACTTGTGAAACTTCAGTTATTAACAAGGAATTCATTTTTATGAGAATTCAAAATTAATCATTCCCCGCCAAGTCACAAAGCCACAAGAAAAAACTTAACGTTCTTTAGCGAATTTGTATAGGTGTATATTCTTCCGGTTGAACCGTGTATAGTGATAACAAGTCTGACCCAAGACCGCTTAAACTATTACAAAATGATAATTTTCTATCATTTCTTTGGCACAAATAAAAAAAAGGTTTATCTTTGCGATAATAAAACAAAAACGATTAATATTCAAACACAATGAGAAGTATTAAGAGTTTTGTCCTTATCATGGCTACGGTTCTTACATTCGCAGCCTGCGGCACTACCCAAACAGTGCCCATTACAGGACGTAAGCACACCATCTCAGTGAGTGACGAGCAAGTGCTCAGTCTCTCCAATCAAGAGTATCAGAAGTTCATGGCTTCGGCAAAGAAATCTACCAACGCCACTGCCACCGCACAAGTGCAGCGCGTGGGTCGCAGACTCGCCAATGCCGTGGAGAATTATCTTAGAAATAACGGTTACGCCAGTGAAATCAAGAATTTGAATTGGGAGTTTAACCTCGTTCAAGACAAGCAAGTGAACGCTTTCTGTATGCCTGGTGGCAAAATCGTTGTCTACGAAGGATTGCTGCCCTATACGAAAAATGACGATCAGTTGGCTATCGTGCTCGGTCATGAGATTGCCCACGCCGTAGCTAAGCACAGTGCCGAGCAGCTTTCCAAGCAGCAGAACCAGCAGATTGGCACCAGCATTCTCGGCACAGTGCTCAATTCCACAGTCGGAAGCGGAGTGGGCGATGTGGCAAGTGAGGTGGCTGGAACCTATTTCTCCTTCCGCAATCTGAAGTACAGCCGTGACAACGAGTCGGAGGCTGACCATATCGGACTCATCTTTGCAGCTATGGCAGGCTACAATCCCCAAGAGGCAATTCCGTTCTGGAAACGGATGCAGCAAGGAGGAAGCAGCAACCAGAACGACTTCTTCAGCGACCACCCGTCTGATGCCAAACGTATTGCCGCCCTGCAAAAGGAAATGCCTGAGGCAATGAAGTATTACAAGCCTTCAACCACAACTTCTACAACAAAGAAGACTACCACGACCACGAAGAAAAAGACAACCACTACGCGAAAGAGAACTACTAAGCGTCGTTGATATAAAGGTTTCCACCGACCTCTGATAAAGAGCGGTGGAAACCTTTATTAGTTTACATAACCTATAATTTACCAAAAAACTTACTATTATGCTTGAATTTCTTGCTACACATTATTGGCTGATTTGGCTCACAGTAGCCGGCATACTTCTCATTTTGGAGATGAGCTTCGGCGACTTTTTCCTAACATGTTTTGCTATCGGTGCCTTTGGGGCAATGCTTGCCTCGTTTCTGCCCATTCCTTTCTGGGGACAGGTGTTGGTATTTGCCATTGCCGGCGTGGCATGTGTTTACCTGCTCCGACCCAAACTACTCCAACGCATACAGTCCAAAGCTGACCACCGTGAAAGCAACGCTGATGCCCTCATCGGCCGCACGGGAGTCGTGATTGAGGACATTACACCTCAGACCGATGGCTACGTAAAGGTGGACGGCGACGAATGGCGCGCCAAGAGCGTTGACGAACAGCCTATCGAAAAAGGCACCAACGTTCGCATCGTCAGCATGGAAAGCATCATCGTTACCGTGGAAAGGATAGAGAGTTAGGAATTAGGAGTTAGGAGATAGGAGTTATCTCAAGTTAGGAGTTAGAAGATAGGAGATAGGAGTTGCTGCGCCCCCACTACACCTACCGAACCTACTAAACTTACTAAACCCTTTGCAATTGAAAGATGCGCAGCAAATTATGCATTATGCATTATGAATTATGCATTGAATTGTGCATTATGCATTAAATTATGAATTATGAATTATGCATTATGAATTAAAACTATGAGTACCTTACAAATTTTATTAATCGTTATCATCATCTTGGCATTGCTCTTCGTCAAGATGGCTATCATCATTGTGCCCCAGAGCGAGACGCGCGTTATTGAGCGTTTGGGCAAATACTACGCAACGCTGAAGCCGGGTGTCAATGTCATTATTCCCTTCATTGACCGTCCTAAAATTATGGTCAGCATGAGTCGCGGACGCTATACCTACAAGAGTTCCATCGACTTGCGTGAACAGGTATATGACTTCGCCCGCCAGAATGTGATTACCAAGGACAACATCCAAATGGAAATTAATGCCCTGCTCTATTTCCAGATTGTTGACCCGTTCAAGGCTGTGTATGAAATCAACGACCTGCCCAATGCCATTGAGAAACTCACGCAGACGACCCTGCGTAACATCATTGGCGAGATGGAACTCGACCAGACCCTCACTTCGCGCGACATCATCAACACGAAACTGCGTGGCGTTCTCGACGATGCGACCAACAAATGGGGTATCAAGGTGAACCGTGTGGAGTTGCAGGATATCATTCCGCCGGAGAGTGTGCTCTCTGCTATGGAGAAACAGATGCAGGCTGAGCGTAACAAGCGCGCCACCATCCTCACGTCTGAAGGTGAGAAGCAGGCACAGATTCTCGCTTCAGAGGGTGAAAAAACCGCCACTATCAACCGTGCTGAAGCCGACAAGCAACAGGCTATCCTGCGTGCAGAAGGTGAAGCTACCGCTCGCATCCGCAAGGCTGAGGCTGAGGCTGTGGCAATCGAGAAGATTACGGAGGCTGTTGGCAAATCGACGAATCCAGCCAACTATCTTTTGGCTCAGAAATATATCCAGATGTTGCAAGAAGTGGCATCGGGTGACAAGACCAAGACCGTATTCCTGCCCTATGAGGCTTCCAACCTGATGGGCAGCATTGGCGGCATCAAAGAACTTTTCAAAGGAGAATAACTTTTTATGCCTCAATAAAAGCATATCATCCCAAACGCGATGTAATGCGTTTGGGATGATTTTTATCTATCTTCTAATCTGTTCTTATCCTTTTTTTCCTTTCTCCTCTGTTGGCTTCTGTATTCATTGGGCAGTAATCCCGTTATCCTTTTGAAAAAACGTGCGAATGCGCCAACACTGGAAAAGGCGAAATCATTGGAAATCTCTGTTATTGAAGCCTTACTCTCGGCTAAGATTCTGCAAGCTCTGTCGATGCAGACCTTATCTATCCAATATTTTACCGTATGATGACTGAATTGTCGTATGATGATTTGCAGATAATTAACTGTCACACAGAGTTTATCTGCATAAAATGCCGCGTTCCTCTCCGTTTGCGCATGGGTGCTCACAAGGTTAAGGAAATTCTCAAACATTTCTTCGTCTTTCCCTGCCACAACAGAATTAGCCGAAGCCATACTTGTCACATCATCAAACAATGCACATAGGAGCATGTTGACACCCTCATCAGAATATTTTCCGAGCGTAAATCTTCTATGCAGTAGCCTAAAGTATGTATCCAACCGTTCAGCATCACTGTCTGAAAGTTCCAAAAAAATAAAGTGATTCGCCTTAGAAGCAAGCATATTAAAATAACAGTTGTTAGCCGGAGAGAACATGACGATGTCTGATAAGTAATCATCCGTCATGCTATAACAACGCAGACTCACTTCCGTATCAACATAAAGTAAGAAATTACGGTGGCAATGATACTCCTTATTGTCAACTTCCACAATTACAGAGCCACTCTTTACCAACGTAAAATAAGGCTGAGCAGCACGTTGCACCGCACCGTTCGCCACGACTTCCCTATCAAGACGATAGCCAAGAGATACGAAAATCTCAGTGGAACAAGCCAATTTCGGGTCAGGCTGAGCGGCTGATAGCTGTTTCAAGTCGTCTAATGTATATATTTCCCTCCGCTTTTTAGTCATCAAATTAATGTTTTTGCAAAAATAAGGAATTATCTTAAGATAAAATACAAAAGGTGGTCTTTTTTCATCAATTTGTTGTTTTTTCTCAAGAAATTGGTACAAAACAGTTAACTAATATCTCTTACTTTTGCATCTGAGATGTCTTTATAATTTACAAAAAAAACCGCTTATGATTAAAAATCTTCTACTTTTCATTATGTGCCTCATGGCAATTCCATCGGCACAAGCACAGAATCTGACATGCCAACCGCTTCGGCTCCATCGACACCCGATGCAAACTGGCATAAGAAAAACCACCATTGACCCTGCTTACAACCAAGTATGGTGGGGTTACTACTCGGACGCAAGCTTGGAATCAGTCATTGAATTCGGAATCGGAACTGACGCCAATATTGACGGTGCAATATTCATTCCCGGCAGCAATGCAGGAAAGGTATTAAAAGCAATCCGCTTCTTTTGCCTAACCAAGACCCATTGGAAAGACGTGAGTGTTTGGGTTTCAACCACACTACCCGACTCTGCCGCTGCTGCAGACATCGAGTACGATACCGTGAGCGTCAGCGACATCTCTGCCATGATGGAGACGCTTGATTTCACGCCTAATGACATTGCACTGAAAAACCCTTATACGATTACGGAAGACGGTGTATATATAGGCTATAGCTTCACCGTAGAGGGTGGAACTACTTATTATGACAAATACCCCATTTTCTTTGTTGACGGCACTATGACCACAGGCTCCGGCTGGCTGCAATTTCTTGGGGAAGGATGGGATGACTTCAGTGTGAAGGGCATTGGCTGTCAACCCATTAAAGGTCTTTTGGAAGGCGATTATCCCATCAACTCTGCCACTCCTACGGTCTTTGATTTAGGAGTCGTAACAAAGGACTCAACTCACTATTACGTACCAATAACCATCAAATCGGAAGGAACAGCAGCCATTGATTCCATATACTATTCCTTTACAACTAATGGTGTAGAGAGTAGAGAGAAGAACCTTGTATTGCCCGAACCGATTGCCAATATGGGAGATAGTGCCATTGTCAATATTCCTGTGACTCCCGACGAGGAGACCAAGACCTACACCAAGACATTCACAATAAAACGAGTAAATGGCGTAACCAACGAGTCGCCAAATCCTTCTATCACAGGTAAGGTCATCACTTTAGCTTCTGCGCCAAAACGAAAAGCAGCCTACGAAGAGATGACTGGCACGTGGTGCGGATTCTGCCCAAGAGGCTACACTGCCGTTGAACTCCTCCGAAAGAATTATTCTGACGACGTGGTCTGCATGTCTGTACATGGTGACGGTGCATCCCATCTCACCGACCCTCGTGACTCTATGATGGTGGAGTCTAACCTCTTCCTGATAAATTACACCAACGAGAACCACTACGGCTACCCCTCGGCTTACATCAACCGTGACGGTATTCATTATGACCCCTATTGGGGCTCAGGTAGTTTAGGTTTCTATGTTTATAACGACATCTTAGAACAGCAGGAAAGACCCGCTGTGGCGTCTTTGGATGTGACTGCCAAGTTTCTGACAGACTCAACCATTGAGGCGACAACGAATACGACTTTCGGTTACAATAGCTCGGAAGACGCTTACGCCTTGTCTTACGTCCTTATAGAGGATAGCCTCTTTAACGAGAATTGGCTTCAGGCCAATTACTATGGGTATTATTACAAACAGAATGGTCAAGATTATACCTATGGCGATAGCCTTCTGCAATATTGGAACACTTGCAACACGGTGAACGACCTCTACTGCCTGTTGCCATTCTACAATGTTTCAATTCTCAATGTGGGAGGATTTGAAGGCGTCGACCAATCAGTTTCCTTACCCCTCGTTGTCAATGAGCAACAAAAACATACGCAGATACTGAATCTGAATGAGGTTCCAGACAGACTGATACAGAACCGCGACAAGATGCGCGTGGCAGTGCTGCTTATCGACAGAGCCTCTGGATGCATCTGCAACGCTGCTGAGACAAAGGTGAATGATGACCTCACTGCGATAACCAGCCCTGCAGTGGACAAACCAGCCGTAGAGGCTATTTACAACATCGCCGGACAACGAATGAATGGAATGAGCAAGGGCATCAACATCATTAAGAAGGCTGATGGAACAACCATTAAAGTATTAAAGAAATAAACACAAGATTATGAGAAAAACAGCATTTTCAACTGCCTTGGTCCTGCTCCTGATGTGGACAGGACTTGTCTACGCCGCAACAGTCAGGCAAGGGCAGACAGCAAAAGTAACAGAAGAAACTGAGTCAGATACCATACTCATGTCTGACTTGGGGCTGTCTCCGGGAACACAAGTAGACACAGTAAGTGGCGAGAACTGCACTATAGTGTTCGCACAAAATGGCGGCAACATGTACTCTATGTATAACGGAGGAACTGTGAGGATGTACGGTAGCAACACCATGACGGTAAGCTCAACCCGTACCATCAGCTCCATTCAAATTGTATTCTCTGCTACCCGCTACTCGTTTACCGAGTCTAACTCTTCGGTGAACACAGGTGTCATCACTTACAATGATACGGTATCAACTTGGACAGGCACTGCCAATGAGGTCATCTTTACCTTTACAGCCACTCAAGGTTCTGCAAGAATCAAGTCGGTAATTGTGACTTATACTAATGAGGCAGTCAAGACGCCGACCACGACGACATTTGGTGACGACTATGACGGTCAGACACTGAAAGTGAATCTCAAGGACAGCAGCAGCTTCGTTGCTCCAACCGCAACCTTGACGCCCGCAGAGGCGGGAGAGTTAGTATATTCCAGTAGCGACGAGAACGTGGCAATCGTTGACTCAGCCACGGGCGCAGTGAGATTAATCAATTCGGGCGATGTCATCATTACTGCCTTGTTTGAGGGCAACGACACTTACTCCGCTTCCACAGCAAGCTACACACTCCGAGTGATGGCTACTCCCTACGCCAGCGTGAAAGAAATGCTGGAGGATTTGCCCGACAATTTTGATAATGTCTTAATCAAGACGAATGCCGGTGTTACACTCACCAATGCAGAAGTTATCTACATGGACGGCGACAACGCGTTTGTGCGAGAGAATGGCTATTGCTTTGAGATTTATGGTGCTAAAACACTCTCTGCAACTCAAAAATTGAATGGCATTCTTTGGGGTAACTACCAGTCTTATTATGGCATACCGGAGATTACCAACGGAAACAACTCTGAATTGGAAATCGGTCTGCCTGATGATACTGAGGTAATTGAGCCCACTTCTACCACACTCAGCGAGATTTTGGAGTTCCAGCACCGCTGTGACTTGGTGAAGATTGACAATGTCAGCATCGTCAGCACAGACGATAAGTACTATGCCAAATACGAAGGCGACAGCGTCCAGCTCTACCGGGGACTTGACATGGAGCAGTATGTAGGAAAGAACGTCGCTCTTACGGCACTCTTTAACAATATATATTATGGAAAGCCCGAACTGATGCCGCTTTCAGTAGAAGTTGACACAGTGGACCGCACCCTTGTATTTGTGGATGCCGAAGGCAATACCATTAATGATGGTGATACCATAGTAGCCAGTGAGATGAGCGAATTGGGCTGGATGGAGATGCCTGTCATGCTCAAGAACAATTCCTCTGAGACCGAGGCTGCCCAGCTCGTAATAGACTTACAGGAAATGCCTGCTGACGGAAGCAGCTTCCAATGCTGTGCCTTTGGCAGCTGCGTCAACATGGAGGCAGGAACGATTGGACGCTCAGTCAAGTCGACAACAGGTATAGAGGCTGGTGCCACAGAGAATAATGACACGGAATGGATACCCGTAGAAGGCTCTTATGCCACTTGGACCGCTTCATTAAGCGTTGAGCACTTCGCATACGATGGCTCATCCATAGGTGACAGATTAGGATATGGACCTAAAGTTTACGTAAAATTTGTATATGATGAGTCAACAGGGATAAAGATAAACAGTAAGACTAATAACATTGAAATTGACAAGGTTTACAATGTCGCCGGACAGGAAGTGCCTGCAAACAGCAAGGGGCTCCTTCTCTACAAGATGTCAGACGGCAGGGTAATAAAGGTACTCAAATAGAGTTATAAAGACATACTTAATTCATATTGGTAAGTAATATTAAGCTATTACCTTCAAGTAAACCTTTAATTAGAAAATTAGGCTGAATCCCAAGCTAGGGATTCAGCCTTTTTGGTTCTCTTTACTATGAAATAATACAATATAATCATCGGAAAATACACGTAAAGGTACAGAATAGATTGACAGGCAACTAAACAATAACACAATTTGACGAATAGATAAGTAGTAAATTCATCAAGTGCAAGCAACTAAGAATAATTGTATAACTTCTCTTCCATGATGTACAGATATTGAAATATCTTGTGGGGAATTTGAATAAATGATTACCGGTATTTCATTGAATGTACGTTACTTTAACGTGAGTTCGACGAAAATAGTGGACTATGCCGATTCAATATCCGCAAGAAGTCTCTTCAATAACTATCTACTGGTGATTGCTGACAAGTGCCAGCCAATCGGGCGCCACTTGCCACCACGACGGGTGCCAAGTGCCACCCATTCGGTTGCCACTTGTCAGCACACGCAGATAAGCGGAGCTACGCTCTGAACGAGTTGACAGCGGCGGCTGAAACACAAGACAAACGATTACTACTATATAATATTAATATTATATAGTACAGTCACTTGCATAATGGAGTGAAAGAATTCGTTGAGTTCACGTTACTTTATGTTTGAAAATATAGGCAATACAACAGATAAGGGCAAGAATTCGGATTCATAACCTATATGTATTTTGCTTTGAATGATTACTGTCTGGGTAAATAACTAAAAAGGCTGGACCCCAAGTATAGGGTTCAGCCTAATTATATTAACTTTGATAATGTTCTCGTTTTGAAGTTTACCGACAAGGAATCATCGGTAACAATGATGCTTGCAGAAATTTCTTGGGGTGTCCTGTGATACAGAAAGGTTGAGATTCTTACTGTCTGAAGACTACGCCAAACAAGACTCCTACAAAGTTGGGTGCTTTTAATTCTTCACAGTTGTGTGCATCCTACCGCGATAGTCAATCAGCAAATCAATGAGAAAACTGCTGGGAGAATCTGGGATAACGATGGAAACCTGAAAATGAGTGCCACGCGGGTCCATTCCCATCAGTTGGATGTCATTCAAAATTCCCTGCTTGATGAAATCACGGGGAGCTACGCCTGCAAAATCTTGTTTGCGGAAGTCGCGTGAGAACAGGCAGTAGTTGCCGCGATAAAGGCTCACGTGGATAATATTGTCGTAGTAGACGTTATCAACCTCAACGCCTTCATCACTGTAGTTGGCTTTTACCACCTTATAGGTGGTCGGGTTGATTTGAACATAGCTATGAAAGCGGTCATTACCATAAATGAGGACGGAGTCGCGCTTGATGAGCTTGCCCGTATTGAGCGGTGTGGGATGTTGCTTAGAGAAATATTCGTTGTCCTCACTATTCTCACTCTTCACCAAACTTACCAAATCGCCAGATGCATTGCGGAACTCAAAGACATGAGCAGACTGCCTCACAATCTTGTAACGGGCAGTATTGGCAGCATGGAGTACAAGTGTATCATGGAATATCTGGAAAGACACAGGCTGAGAAGTAGAGTCGGGATAGTAAAGAGTATCACCTTGCGCCTTAAACACAACCGTCTCATCTTCCGAATTCATCCAGATACCCTGCATCAGTTTCTTTGCCTCCAAATCTTCCTTGGGAGCCTGCTGTTGCTGCTTTACGGGTTCCTTATGGCGACAAGAAGACAGCAAGACAAGCGACAAGCTTGTCGTGAGAACATATATCAACTTTAATCTCATAAGCGGTTTCTTCAACCTCAGTATAGTAGAATCCTTATTTACCAATGCCGTGATACTCAAAGCCGTTGTCGGCGAGTTCCTTGGCATCATAGATATTTCGACCATCAATGACGAGCTTGCGGCTCATCATCCCGCCGAGTTTCTTCCAATTGGGCATACGGAATTCCTTCCATTCAGTAAGGAGCAACACAGCAGAAGTGCCTTCAGCAGCATCATACATATCCTTGGCATAATACAGATGGTCAAGATAGGGCTGCAATTCTTCGTTAATGCTCATGCGGCGCTTGCACTCTGACATTGCCACCGGGTCGAATGCTCTTACGCGGACACCGGCTTTCAAGAGCAGAGAGAGCATCACCAATGCAGTGGACTCGCGCATATCGTCGGTCTCGGGTTTGAATGCCAACCCCCACATGGCTACGGTGAGTCCCTTGAGGTTGTCCTCGCCCACAGCCTTCTTCAACTTTTCGAAGAGGATGGTCTTCTGCTGGGCGTTGACGCGTTCTACGGCTTTGAGCACTTCCATGGAATAGCCGTTCTCATCAGCTGTCTTGACTAAAGCCTTGACATCCTTGGGGAAACAACTACCGCCATAACCACAACCGGCATAGAGGAACTTACGACCAATACGAGTATCGGAGCCGATGCCCTGACGAACGCTCGTCACATCAGCACCTACTAGTTCGCAAAGATTGGCAATATCGTTCATGAAGGAGATACGCGTAGCCAACATAGAATTGGCAGCATATTTAGTCATCTCCGCACTGGGAATATCCATGAAAATCACACGGAAATTATTGAGCAGGAACGGCTTGTAGAGGCGCGTGAGAACTTCCTTGGCGCGCTCGGAGTCAACACCGACCACTACGCGGTCAGGACTCATAAAGTCCTTGATGGCACTTCCCTCCTTGAGAAACTCAGGATTGCTTGCCACGTCGAACTCAATCTTCAAACCACGCTTGTCGAGTTCCTCCTGAATCACGGCACGTACTTTCTTAGCTGTGCCCACAGGAACGGTACTCTTGGTCACCACTACGATGGGATGCGTGAGGTTCTGACCGATGGTGTGAGCCACCTGCAAAACATAACGCAAATCGGCTGAGCCGTCCTCATCGGGAGGTGTGCCGACGGCAGAGAACACTATTTCCTGCTCATTCAGCACAGAGGCCAAATCGGTGGTGAATTTCAGTCGACCAGCCTTCACATTTTTCACAACAAGCTCATCGAGCCCCGGTTCATAGATGGGCACATCGCCAACCTTGAGTCGTTCAATCTTCTTTGCATCTACATCGACACAAGTAACATTGGCACCCGTCTCGGCAAAACAAGTTCCCGAGACCAAACCCACGTATCCAGTTCCTACAATTGCTATATTCATTACAATATATGTATCTTATAATTATCACGTTCGTAGACCGGCTTCTATTCGGGCAATGCTGGGATGGTTCAGCCCTCCAGCCAGCCAAATCTTATCAGCTTACGCGTTTTCAAGGCAAAGGTAAACGTTTTTTTTTAAAATGCAAAATAAAACGATAGTTTCCTCAAAACAGGATAGCA
The DNA here is from genome assembly GCA_050946455.1 of Prevotella sp. Classification (GTDB taxonomy): domain Bacteria; phylum Bacteroidota; class Bacteroidia; order Bacteroidales; family Bacteroidaceae; genus Prevotella. Next base: position 66,464 of record JBMNUV010000004.1, on the reverse strand, counting down.
GAAAAGCACAAATTAATCATTCAACTTTCGATGATAAAGAGAGGACTCCGAGAACTCTGAGGACTCCGAGAACTCCGAGGCCTCCGAGCCGCTGTGGAAATCTTACGAACAGAAATTAACCGAAAAGGCGGAAATATAACAATAGGGAACGAAACATACCCTTTTCAACATACATTTCGCCACTTCTAAGACTAAAGATATGCGCTTTGACACATCGGCTGCTTTCAAAAAGAAAGATAAACATGAAAAAAATTAGTTGAAATATTTTGCCGATTAACTTAGAAATTATTATATTTGCAATCAGTTATCTAAAACAAAGACCTGTTAACGTAATGATTCATATACAACTTGCCCAAAACAATCCTCACCAGCTGAGCTTTTACCTTGCTATGGAAGAATATGTCGCAAAGAACTTGAACTTTGACGAAGACTGCTTCTTTATGTGGCAAGTGGAGCCTACGGTGATTTTCGGCAGGAATCAAGATATAGAGAACGAGGTTAATCTGGAATACTGCAAACAGCATGGCATCAAGTTTTTTCGCCGCAAGAGCGGAGGAGGCTGCGTCTACGCTGATATGAGCAACGTGATGTCTTCGTTCATCACTAAAGAGGATAATGTAGATGAGGCGTTTGCCCGCTATCTGAAGATGATGAGTGAGACGTTGGAAAGCATCGGTCTGAAAGATGTTCACCCCAGCGGTCACAACGACATCATGATAGGTGACAAAAAGGTCAGCGGCAACGCTATCTATCACATTCCGGGAAAAATCATCGCTCACGGCACACTGCTCTACGACACTGACATGGAGAACATGCTGCATGCTATTACACCGTCGGTGCAGAAACTGTCGAAACACGGCGTGCAAAGCGTGAGACAGCGCATTTGCCTGCTGAAAGACTACACCGACCTGCCCTTCCCAGAAATCAGGAAACGCATCATCGAGCATCTATGCGATAAGTCCTACACTCTGGGCGAGGACGATGAGAAAGGAATTAAACAAATAGAACAAGAATATCTTCAACCAAAATTTATCTATGGAAAATAAAAGAACCTGTCTTTACGACCGGCATGTGGCTTTAGGAGCTTTGATGCAGCCTTTCGGCGGCTTTGACATGCCTATTCAGTACACTTCAATCATTGAAGAGCACAATGCCGTGCGCCAGCATTGCGGAGTTTTTGACGTTTCTCACATGGGCGAGGTCCTCGTGACTGGTCCTGACGCTGAGCGTTTCGTTAATCATATCTTTACCAACGATGTACGCGGACTGGCAGTCGGCAAGGTCATCTATGGCATGATGTGCTATGACGACGGCGGCACCGTTGACGACACCTGCATCTGCAAGTTGGGTGAGAACAAGTTCCTCATGACCATCAATGCTGCCAACATCGACAAGGATGTGGATTGGATTATGTCTCATAAGGAAGGCTTCAACGTAAATATCGACCACCAGAGCGACTACTACGGTCAGTTGGCTATCCAAGGACCTGATTCTGAGAAGGTGATTACCGAAGTGCTGGGAATCGAATGCGCTGAGCTGAAGTTCTACGAGGTAAAGACGCTCCAGAAGGACGGTGAGGAAATCATCATCTCCCGTACAGGTTACACGGGTGAGGACGGCTTCGAGCTTTACGCTTCTCACGATTTCATCGTGAAGCAGTGGGACAAGCTGATTGACAGCAAGCGCTGCGTTCCCTGCGGTCTCGGCTGCCGCGATACCTTGCGCTTCGAGGTGGGTCTGCCTCTCTACGGCGACGAGTTGTCTAAGGACATCACTCCTGTGATGGCAGGTCTGAGCATGTTCGTGAAACTCGACAAGCCTGAGTTCATCGGTAAGGATGCACTTGCTAAGCAAAAGGCTGAAGGTCCTGCAAAACGCCTGAGAGGTATCGAGTTGGAAGGCCACGCTGTTCCCCGCCACGGCTATGCAGTGCTGCAGGACGGCAAGGAAGTGGGCTACGTGACTACGGGCTATCGCTTGATTTCTGTCGACAAGAGTTGTGCAGTTGCTTTGGTGGACGGTTCTCTGAAGTTAGGCGACAAGGTGGAGGTTCAGATTCGCAAAAAGACCTTCCCCGGCACTATCGTCAAGAAGAAGTTCTACGATAAACACTACCATAAATAATGCATAATTCATAATGCATAATGCACAATGCATAATGCATAATTACTGCACAGTGCCCGAAACAACATATATATTAAGGCAAAGCAATATAAGGATTGAATCATTAATAAATAATCAAATAAAAATTAAGACTATGACTAAAGTATTGGATGGACTTTTCTATAGCGAGTCACACGAGTATGTAAAAGTAGAGGGCGATGAGGCCTACATCGGTATCACAGATTACGCTCAGCACGAGCTTGGCAACATCGTATATGTTGACCTGCCCGACGTGGACGACGAGGTGAACGCAGGTGATGACTTCGGTGCTGTAGAGAGCGTGAAGGCTGCCAGCGACTTGACGGCTCCTGTTTCTGGAACAGTTGTTGAGGTGAACGAGAAACTTGAAGACCAGCCCGAACTCATCAACAAGGACGCTTTCGCTAACTGGATTATCAAGGTAAAGCTGACTGACAAGACCGAGCTTGACAGCTTGATGAGCGCAGAGGACTATAAGAAGATGATTGAAGCTTAAGCCTCATTTTCTAAAAAGCTATATAGAATTAATCGAACAATCAGATGACTTATAAATATTTTCCACACACTGAGGAAGATATTCAAGAAATGCTGAACAAATGTGGTCTCAAGAATCTCGACGACCTTTATGCCGAGATTCCTGAGGCTATTCGGTTTCGGCGCGAATACAATCTTCCCGAAGCTAAGAGCGAAATAGAGATTCGTCGTTTCTTCGACGAATTGGGAAAGAAGAACAAACAACTCACTTGCTTCACCGGTGCTGGTGTTTACGACCACTACACGCCGGCTGTGATTCCGAGCATTGTGGAGCGCTCTGAATTCCTCACGAGCTATACTCCTTATCAGGCTGAGATTTCTCAAGGTACACTCCATTATATCTTTGAGTATCAGACCATGATGTGCAATCTCACTCAGATGCCCATCAGCAACGCCTGTATGTATGACGGCAGTACGGCAACTGCAGAGGCTGTGATGATGGCAAGCAACGTGAGCCACAAAAACCATAAGGTACTGGTATCGGAGACTATCGACCCGAAGATTATGCTCGTGATTCGCACCTATGCTCATTTCCATGGCGTAGAACTGGAGACCATTCCCGCTAAGGATGGCGTTACCTCACTCGACGCAGTGAAGGAGAAACTCGCACAGGGCGGAGTGGCAGGCGTATTGGTACAGCAGCCTAACTTCTATGGTATCGTGGAGGACTACAGCGGCTTCGCTGACGCTTGCCACGATAAGAAAGCACTGTTCATCATGAACGCCAATCCGTTTGACCTCTCCATCTTGAAGACTCCGGGAGAATGGGGTGCTGACGTTGCCGTGGGCGACGGACAGAGCTTAGGTGTTCCCATGCAGTGGGGTGGTCCTTACGTGGGCTACATGTGCTGCACGGAGAAACTCATGCGCAAGATGCCGGGTAGAATTGTCGGTCAGACGGTAGACCAAGACGGCAAGCGTTGCTTCGTATTGACCCTACAGGCTCGCGAGCAGCATATACGTCGCCAGAAAGCTACCAGCAACATCTGCTCAAATGAGAGTTTAACTGCTTTATGGGTAACGATTTATTGCAGCATCATGGGTAAGCAGGGTGTGAAGGAAGCTGCTCAACTCAGCTTCAACGGAGCCCACTACCTTGAGGAGCAATTAGTTAAGACCGGTCACTGCAAGTTGACTTACAACCAACCCTTCTTCAATGAATTCCTCGTCAGCTATGATGGCAACGTGGATGAACTTCAAAAACGCTGGGAAGACAATGGCTTCTTCGGTGGCTTGAAGATAGACAACGACAAGATTCTCCTCGCTGTTACTGAGCAGCGCACCAAGGAGGAGATTGACCGTCTGGTGGCTTTGGTATAATGCCTGATTTCTAATTTTGATTACCTATTAAATAAGAAAAGATGAACAACAAATTATATGGTTCTCTGATATTTGAACTCAGCCATCCGGGACGTCGTGCCTATTCGCTGCCTAAGAACGAGTTTGGCGACTACAAAGTGCCTGCCGACGAATGCCGCAAACATGACGCTGAACTGCCCGAATGCGATGAGATGACTGTGGTGAGACACTACACGAACCACAGCGAGAACAACTTCGGTGTGGACAACGGTTTCTATCCGTTGGGTTCCTGCACCATGAAATACAATCCCTGTATCAACGAGGAGATTGCCATGCACAAGGACTTCGTCAATCTCCACCCGCTGCAGCCTGTCGACACCGTGAAAGGTGCTCAGGAGGTTTACGACACTCTGCAGAAGTACCTCTCAGAACTGACGGGCATGAGCAAATTCACGCTCAATCCCTGTGCAGGTGCTCACGGTGAGTTGACAGGATTGATGATTATCCGCTCCTATTTTGAGAGCAAAGGCGACACAAAACGTGTCAAAGTGATTGTTCCTGACTCTGCCCACGGCACCAACCCAGCCTCTGCTGCAGTTTGCGGTTTGCAGATTGTGGAAGTGAAGAGTACAGAGGACGGCCGCGTGGACGTGGAGCACTTGAAGACTCTCTTGGGCGACGACATCGCAGCTATGATGATGACCAACCCCAACACACTGGGTCTGTTTGAGTATGATATTCCTGAGATTACCAAACTCGTACATGAGTGCGGAGGTTTGATGTATTACGATGGTGCCAACCTCAACCCGATGCTGGGCGCTTGCCGTCCTGGTGACATGGGCTTTGACGTGATGCACGTCAACCTGCACAAGACCTTCTCCACTCCTCACGGAGGTGGTGGTCCCGGTTCTGGTCCCGTCGGAGTAAGAGCAGGTTTGGAGCAGTTCCTTCCCATCAACAACTCCACTACTGACAAGGACTTCGCAATTTCTGTGAATCCTTATCATGGCAACTTCGCAGTGGAACTTCGTGCACTGGCTTATATCCTGAGCCTTGGCAAGGAGAACATCAAGATGGTAGGTCCGCTCGCTACACTGAACGCCAACTATATCAAGGAGTGTCTAAAAGATGCCTACGAACTTCCTATCGAAGGACTCTGCAAGCACGAGTTTGTATTCAACGGATTGAAGGACAAGTCAACAGGCGTTACCACAATGGACGTTGCCAAGAGACTTCTCGACTACGGTTTCCACGCTCCCACCATCTACTTCCCGCTTCTGTTCCATGAGGCTATGATGATTGAGCCGACTGAGAATGAAAGCAAAGACACTATCGACAGTTTCATCAACGTGATGCACAAGATAGCCGAGGAAGCCAAGAACGAGCCACAGACTGTAAAGGACGCTCCCCGCAACACACCTATCAAACGAGTTGACGATGTGTTGGCTGCAAAGGAGCCTCATGTATCCAACTGCACGCTCAACTGCCTATGAAACAGTTCGATTTAATCATCATCGGCAGTGGACCCGGTGGCTATAACGCCGCCCACTATGCAGCCAAACAGGGCTTGCAGGTTGCCATCGTGGAAAATAAAAAGCCCGGAGGAACCTGTCTCAACATTGGCTGCATTCCCACCAAGTCGTTGGCTCACGATGCCGAACTCGTCAACGAGCAGCATTTGACCGACGAACAGAAGGCGGAGGCTTTCGTTCGCGCAATGGAACGGAAGGAAGGAGTGGTGAAACAACTTGTGGAAGGTGTGCAGACGCTGCTCTCACAGCCGGGTATCACCTTCATCCAAGGCAAGGCAGCTTTCAAGGATGCCCACACTATCACGGTCAACGGCGAGGACATTGAAGGCAAGAACATCATTATCGCTACGGGTTCACTCCCCAAAATGCCGCCTATCCCCGGTATCGACAGCGAAACCGTGATTTCTTCAACCGAATTGCTCTCGCTCCCCACGCTGCCTAAATCGCTCTGCATTGTCGGAGCCGGCGTGATTGGCATGGAGTTCGCTTATATTCTTCACAGTTTCGGCTGTAATGTTACAGTGGTGGAATTCCTCAAAGAGAGCCTTTCCACAATGGACGGCGACATTGCCAAGCGTCTGCGCAAGTTGCTCGAGAAGCAGGGCATCGAGTTCTACTTCCAAAGTGGCGTGAAGAAGATAGACGGTACAAAGGTGACGTTTGAGCGCAAGGGCAAGGAGCAGACTGTTGAGGCAGAGAAGATTCTTGTGGCTACCGGTAGAATGGCGAATATCGAGGGGCTGCAACTGGAAAACGCTGGCGTAGAGACTGACCGCCGAGGCATTATCGTTGACGATAACATGCGCACGAACGTGGAGCACATCTTCGCCATCGGTGACTGCAATGCACGTCAGATGCTTGCTCACGCAGCTTCGTTCCAAGGCTTCCGCGCTGTGAACACCATTCTTGGAAAGAGCGACAACATCCACCTCGACATTATGCCCGCAGCCGTGTTCACCTCACCCGAGGCAGCCGGAGTGGGTCCGACCGAGGAACAATGTAAGGACAAGGGCATTGAATATAAGACCTACAAGGGCTTCTATCGTGCCAATGGCCGTGCACTTTCCATGGAGGCAACAGAGGGTATGCTGAAAATCATCGCTGCTCCCGACGGTAAGTTGCTCGGTTGCCATGCTTATGGAGCTCACGCAGCCGACATGATTCAGGAAGTGGCTGCGCTGATGAACATGGGTGCCACTGTGCAACAGTTGGCTGACATGGTTCATATCCATCCCACTCTCAGCGAGATACTTCAAGAGGCTGCCCGCACAGCACTCTAATCAAGAATTTATCCGATATCAAGGAGCGGAGAGGCTATTTGGCTTCTCCGCTCTTTTTATATAACATAAGGAGTTAGGAGGAGTCAAAGGAGTTTGAGGAGTTAAAGGAGTTAGTAGGAGTTAGTAGGAGGTAGAAGGAGTCAAAGGAGTTAAAGGAGTTAGTAGGAGTTAGTAGGAGTTAGAAGGAGTCAAAGGAGTTAAAGGAGTTAGAGGAGTTAGTAGGAGTTTGACTCCTCCAAACATGCGAAAGTTAAATACCCTACAAGATTGATTGTCGTTCAAAAACAAACTTACAAAAAGTTTTTCATTGCTATTGCATTGGGTTTCAAATAAAATCACTATCTTTGTAACGAATATCTTCTCAACACGTGCATGGAACAACGCGCCAAAGATAAGGTTAGGCAGATTCTATACGATTACCTCGCAGGAAATAATCTTCATAAATCCCGTGAGCGCGAACATATTCTGAATGCTGTACTGGACATGAAGGGGCCTTTCTCTCTGAGAGACCTCAATGAAGTCCTCAAGCATGACAACTTCCGCGTTTCACGCGCCACGCTCTACAATACAATCGGGCTTTTCCAGCAACTTTGCTTTGTAGTGAAGCACCAAGGCAATGATGGTGTCTGTTATGAGGTTAGTTTGGAGACTGCCAATCATTTGTTCCGCATCTGTACAGTATGCGGAAAGAGAACAGAAGTGAAAATGCCCTCAGTGACAGAAGCCGTTTTCAAGTCGAAATCGGGTCGTTTCCTTAACGACCACTTCACACTCTATGTATATGGCATTTGCGGAGCATGCAGGATGAAGATGAAGAAAAGGAAAACGCAAAAACAAAATACTATAAAATGAAAACAGGAAAAGTAGATGTTCTGCTGGGACTACAGTGGGGCGACGAAGGCAAAGGAAAGGTTGTGGATGTTCTCACACCTAATTATGATGTTGTTGCACGCTTTCAAGGAGGCCCAAACGCCGGACATACACTGGAGTTTGAGGGTCAGAAATACGTGCTGCGCTCTATTCCTTCCGGTATTTTCCAAGGCGGAAAAGTCAACATTATCGGCAATGGAGTGGTTTTAGCTCCAGACCTCTTCATGGAGGAAGCAGAGGATTTGGAGAAGAGCGGTCACCCCTTGAAGGAGCGTCTGCACATCTCCAAGAAAGCCCATCTCATCATGCCCACCCACCGTATTCTCGACCGTGCCTATGAGGCAGCAAAAGGCAAGAACAAAGTGGGCACGACGGGTAAAGGTATCGGTCCTACCTACACCGACAAGGTGAGCCGCAATGGACTGCGCGTGGGAGATATCTTGGAGAACTTCGAGGAGAAATACGCCCAGCATAAGGAGCGTCACATGAAGATGCTGAAAGCCCTTGGCTGGACCGACTTCGAAGGCTTCGACGAAGTAGAAAAGAAATGGCTCAAAGGCGTAGACTATCTTCGCCAGTTCCCGATTGTAGATTCTGAGCACGAAGTGAACAACCTGCTCCGTGCTGGCAAGAATATTCTCTGCGAAGGAGCACAGGGCACGATGCTTGACGTGGACTTCGGCAGCTATCCGTTTGTCACCTCCAGCAATACTATCTGCGCTGGTGCATGCACGGGACTGGGCGTTGGCCCCAACAAAGTGGGCAACGTTTACGGAATCATGAAGGCTTATTGCACGCGCGTAGGCGCAGGTCCTTTCCCCACAGAACTTTTCGACGAGACAGGCAAAACGATTCGTGCCATCGGCCATGAGTATGGTGCCGTTACTGGACGTGAGCGTCGCTGTGGCTGGATTGACCTTATCCAGTTGCGCTATAGCATCATGGTAAATGGAGTGACGGAACTCATCATGATGAAGAGTGATGTACTCGACGGTTTCGACACTATCAAAGCCTGTGTCGGCTATGAATTGAAAGACGGAACTATGACAACGGAACTCCCCTACTCCATCGACGATGTGAAACCTGTCTATAAGGAGATGAAGGGATGGAAGACAGATATGACGAAATTCACTTCTGAAGACCAGTTCCCACAGGCTTTCAAGGACTATATCAAGTTCTTGGAGGACTTCCTCGAAACTCCTATCGGCATCATCTCCATTGGCCCCGACAGAGAGCAGACGATTGTTAGAAAGAAATAAATCCACCTCTCACTGCGTCCTTGCCCAAAAGGGCAGGACGCTCTTACATTATTATATATATTAACTATCAAGAATAGTAAATGGCGAACAATACAAGTATTCCAAAAGGAACGCGCGACTTCGGACCAGAAGAAATGGCGAAGCGCAATTACATTTTCAATACGATTAAAGATGTTTATGCCCTCTACGGCTATGAGCAGATTGAGACTCCCGCGTTGGAGACCCTTCACACCCTGATGGGAAAATATGGCGATGAGGGCGACAAACTTCTATTCAAAGTTCTCAACTCTGGCGACTATCTAAAAAACATTAGTGACGAGGAACTCATGGGGCGCAATACGCTCTATCTACAGACAAAACTCTGCGAGAAAGGACTGCGCTATGACCTTACGGTTCCCTTTGCCCGCTACGTGGTGATGCACCGTGACGAGTTGCAACTGCCCTTCAAGCGCTATCAGATTCAACCCGTTTGGCGTGCTGACCGCCCACAGAAGGGACGCTATCGCGAATTTTATCAGTGCGATGCTGATGTTGTCGGCTCTGACTCTCTTCTCAATGAGGTGGAACTCATGCAAATTATCGATACGGTGTTCCAGCGCTTCGGTGTGCGGGTTCAAATCAAAATCAACGACCGCAAGGTTCTCTCCGGCATTGCCGAGGTAATCGGTGAGGCTGAAAAGATTGTTGACATTACGGTTGCCATCGACAAACTCGATAAGATTGGCATTGACAATGTGAACGATGAACTCCGTGAGGACGGCATCAGCGAGGAGGCAATCGAGAAACTCCAGCCCATCATTGCCCTTTCGGGTACCAACGATGAGAAATTGGATGTCATGCAGAATGTACTAAAAGACTCTGAAATTGGACTCAAAGGAGTTGAGGAGCTACGTTTCATTCTTAATACACTGAAAGGACTGGGACTTCACAATGAGATTCAGTTTGACCTGACCCTCGCACGTGGCTTAAACTATTACACCGGAGCCATCTTTGAGGTAAAAGCTCTTGACACGCCAATGGGCAGCATCACAGGTGGAGGTAGATACGATAATCTTACGGGAATCTTTGGTATGCCGGGATTGTCGGGTGTTGGAATCTCCTTCGGAGCAGACCGTATCTACGATGTTCTCAACGCTCTTGACCTCTATCCCAAGGAAGCCATCAACACGACGCAACTGCTCTTTATCAACTTCGGCGAAAAAGAAACCGCTTATTGTCTGCCTATCGCTGCAAAGGCTCGCAAGGCTGGCATTCGCGTTGAAGTATACCCGGATAAGGCAAAGATGAAGAAGCAGATGAGTTATGCTAATGCCAAGAAAATTCCGTATGTTGCGCTTGCTGGCGATAACGAAATCAATGAAAGAAAAGTAACTCTAAAAAACATGACCACAGGAGAGCAATCTCTGCTGAGCCCAGAAGAGCTCGTTGAACACATCCAGAAATAAGGTTAAGAATCTACAATCTCCGACGGCTCAAAATAAATTTAATCTTTTTTAATTTGTAATTTTTACAAGAAAGCTTGCTTGTTTAAAAAATAATGTTTAACTTTGCACCAGAAACAAAACAATAGACGAAGATGGAAACAGTTGATGCATACAAAAGACTAATAGACCATGGGATTCGTCCATCGATACAACGAATTGTTATCTTGGATTATCTACTGAAACACGCGACACACCCAACGGTAGACGATGTCTATAAGGGTATGTGCGATGAGATTCCCACCTTGAGTAAGACCACGGTGTATAACACCCTACGAATGTTGGCAGACAACCATGTGGTTCAGATGATTACTATTGATGACCACAGAGTTTGCTACGATGGTAATCAGACTCCTCACGTGCATTTCTTCTGTAAGAAATGTGGAAGAGTTTTTGACCTTTTCAACGAGCCTGCTCCTACTATGAGTAAGCAATTCATTTGCGATGGTCATCTTGTAGATGAGAAGCAACTCTACTACAAAGGCATCTGCAAGGATTGTCTGGCTAAGGAGTTGTAATTTCTGGAAAAACCACCAATATTCTGTATAAGAATGGAGGCTAAATAGATAACATTTTAAACAATAAAATCATTATGAAAAAGAAATTTATTTGTACTGTATGTGGTTATGTTTATGAAGGCGAAGAAGCTCCTGCAAAGTGCCCCCTCTGTGGTGCTCCTGCCTCTAAGTTCAAAGAGGTAAGCGAAGATGACAAGCCCGAATTTGCCACTGTTCACGAACTGGGTAGAGCTTATACCGACAAGGTAAGCGAGGACATTGTTGCTCACTGCAAGAACACATTCGCTGGTGAGTGCACAGAGGTTGGTATGTACCTCGCAATGGCTCGTCAGGCAGACCGTGAAGGCTATCCTGAGGTTGCCCGCGCTTTTGAGCACTACGCTTATGAGGAGGCTAACCATGCAAGCCGCTACGCTGAGCTGCTGGGTCAGGAGATTCTGCACGACACCAAGACCAACCTTGAGGTTCGCATCGAGGCTGAGAAGGGTGCTTGCGCTGAGAAGTTTGAGATGGCTAAGAAGGCTAAGGCTGAAGGTTCCGACGCTCTCCACGATACCATCCATGAGATGGCTAAGGACGAGGCTCGCCACGCTGCTGGCTTCATCGGCCTCTACAACCGCTACTTCAAGAAGTAACCCTAACATTCCATATTGATTAAGAGGTAAGTACTGCGACAGCACTTACCTCTTTTTTTTATATTATTATCCGTTGATGGCGCATCTCATGGAGGTCTCGCGCTCCGCGCGGGAAGACTGTCAAGGATAACAAAATAAATTGAAGTAACTTTGGGTATGCGCAGCTCATGGAGGTCTCGCGCTCCGCGCGGGACGAAAGACGCAATTATAAACCAAAGAAACTAAAGAGTACGGACTTCTTTGATTATTAAAATTTAGAGAATGTAACTGAATTGGGACAACTTTGGATATCGTCCCGCGCGGAACGACGGGACCTCCATGCTTCGCGGCGGGGACAACTGCCGCAATAAAACCCAAAAGAACTAAAGAGTAAGACTTCTTTGATTATCAAAATTTAGAGAATGTTACGAATATGGACAACTTCGGACATCGTCCCGCGCGGAGCGCGAGACCTCCATGCTGAGCGGCGGGACAACTGCTTTATAGAATCAATTAGCTTAGTAATTGAATTGGGCAACTTCGGATATCGTCCCGCGCGGAGCGCGAGACCTCCATGCAGAGCGGGTCATCCATGCTTCGCGCGGGACATTAGTAAGAAACTGACTAACTGTAGTAATTGTATTGTCAGTATTGAGCCTATATCAAAAGCTCGACCGTTGACTCATCCTCTTAGTGCTTGGACTTCTCCAACATGGATTTCAAGAATCTTGGAGTATAGCCAATACTAGATCGGGCAATCTCCTCGGGTGTTCCAGTTTGGAGTATCTGACCTCCAAAGCGACCACCTTCCGGTCCCATATCAATGATATAGTCAGCCAACTTGATAACATCAAGGTTGTGCTCAATGATAATCACTGTATTGCCCTTGTCAACCAACCGTTCCAGCACGCCCATCAACACACGGATATCCTCAAAGTGCAATCCCGTAGTTGGCTCATCAAGTATGTAGAGTGTCTTTCCCGTATCACGCTTGGAGAGTTCCGTTGCGAGTTTCACGCGTTGGCTCTCACCACCGGACAAAGTAGTTGAACTTTGACCCAATTTGATATATCCCAATCCAACTTCCTGCAGCACTTTGATTTTGGGCAGAATTGACGGAACATTCTCAAAGAATTCCACTGCCTGATTGATAGTCATATCAAGAACATCAGCGATGCTCTTGCCCTTGAACTTCACTTCCAGCGTCTCACGGTTGTATCGTTTGCCGTGGCAGACCTCACAGGGCACCATCACATCGGGCAGGAAGTTCATTTCAATGGTTTTGTAGCCATTGCCACCACAAGCCTCGCATCTGCCTCCCTTCACATTGAACGAGAAACGACCGGGACTGTAGCCTCGGATTTTCGCCTCTGGCAAATTGACAAACAGTGAGCGAATGTCCGAGAACACACCTGTATAGGTCACAGGATTAGAGCGTGGTGTACGTCCAATCGGGCTTTGGTCCACATTCACCACCTTATCTATATTTTCAATGCCCGAAATGCTTTCATAGGGCATGGGCTTCTTCAACGAACGATAGAAATGTTGAGATAGGATGGGCTGCAGCGTTTCATTGATAAGCGTTGACTTTCCCGAACCCGAGACACCTGTCACAACTATCAACGTACCTAATGGAAAGGTAACATCTACGTGCTTCAAGTTATTTCCAGTGCAACCTCGCAACGTTATGGCTTTCTTACCTTTACGGCGCGTTGCAGGCACTTCAATCTTTTGTTCACCAGTAAGAAATTGAGCTGTAAGAGTATGCGACTGCAACATCTCTTCGGGGGTACCTTGAAACACAACTTTTCCACCTTTACGACCAGCTTTAGGTCCTATGTCAATGACCCAATCGGCAGCACGCATCATATCCTCGTCATGCTCCACCACGATGACCGTATTGCCAAGGTCACGAAGCTCTTTCAGTGAGTTGATAAGTCGCTCGTTATCGCGTTGGTGCAATCCAATACTAGGCTCATCAAGAATATAAAGCACATTCACAAGCTGACTGCCTATCTGTGTAGCCAAACGGATTCGCTGACTCTCGCCACCCGACAAACTTGCCGACTGACGGTTCAGACTCAGATAATCTAAGCCAACCTCCAACAGGAAGTTGACACGCGACTTCAATTCCTTAATGATTTCTTCAGCAATCCTCTGTTGTTGGGGTTCCAAATGTTCCGCCACGTGGTCGAGCCAGTCCTTCAACTCGCTGATATCCATATTCGCCACCTCTGAGATATTCTTATCCCAGATTCTATAGGCGAGCGATTCACGCTTGAGCCTTTGTCCGTGACACTCAGGGCATTCTGCCTTGGTCAGGAACTGGTCAGCCCATTTCTTTCCATTGAGCGTTGACTCTGTGTCCATCACAGACTCAAGATATTTCACAACTCCGTCGTATTCCACAAAATAGTCGCTCGAAGTTTTCACCAAATCCTTCGAAATACGGATGTTGTCAATGCTGCCATAGAGCACCTCGTTGAGGGCTTCTTCGGGGATATCCCGAATAGGAGTTTTGACGTTGCAGTCGTATTTCTGCAAGATAGTGTCTATCTGCCAGAATATCATCTGGTTCTTGTATTTGCCCAACGGCGATATTCCACCTTGATAGATACTCAACTTATCGTCGGGAATCACCTTCTTCAAGTCTATCTGGTCAATATAACCCAAGCCCTTACATTTAGGACAGGCGCCTTCGGGAGAGTTGAACGAGAAGATGTTTGGAGCAGGGTCGCCATACGATAGACCTGTAACAGGGTCCATCAACCGCTTGGAGAAATTTCTCACCTCCCCAGTTGCCTTGTCGAGCACCATCAGTGTCCCGTCGCCCTGCTTCATAGCTGTAGCTATTGACTGGCGGAAACGCTCTACCTGCGACTCTCCTGCTTCCTCTTTCGATGGTGCCACTCTCATCTTGTCTATCACCACCTCAATGTTGTGGTTCTTGTAGCGGTCCACCTTCATTCCTCTCACGATATCCTTGATTTCGCCGTCCACACGCACATAGAGATAGCCCTTGCGGCGCATACTCTCAAAGAGTTCGCGATAGTGACCCTTGCGCTGCCTTACGAGCGGAGCAAGTAGATAGATGGCTTTCCCGGCATAATTGTCTCCAATCATGTCGATGATTTTCTCTTCGGTATATTTCACCATCTTCTCTCCCGTAAGGTAGCTGTAAGCTGTTCCTGCACGGGCGAAGAGCAGACGAAGGTAATCGTAAATTTCGGTTGTCGTGCCCACAGTTGAGCGTGGGTTCTTATTGGTGGTTTTCTGTTCGATACTGATAACAGGACTCAAACCCGATATCTTATCCACATCGGGCCGCTCCATATTGCCCAGAAAGTTGCGGGCATAAGCAGAAAACGTCTCAATATATCGCCGTTGACCTTCGGCAAAAATCGTATCAAAGGCAAGTGATGATTTTCCCGAACCCGACAAACCCGTAATGACGGTCAGTGAGTTGCGGGGTATAAGCACATCAATATTTTTCAGGTTGTGGACTCTTGCGCCCTCAACCTTTATCCATCCAGCTTTGTTATCCATTCCTATTATATTCCCCTACTCTACTCAGAGGTGGTGGTACCATCTGATTCTGTGTAGCCTCGCAGTAGGTTCACGTCTGTTTTAATATTATATTCGCGTCCATCCGCTCCCTTGGCTTTTACCAGACAGAAGTAGACGCCCTGTTTCACATCCTTTCCATGGAATGTGCCGTCCCAACCATCGTCAGGGTCGGTCCAGTCGTAGAGCTTCTGTCCCCAGCGATTGAAGATATATGCATGAAATTCCGTAATACTCTGCCATCCGCTCTTTGGCTTATAAATGTCGTTGATACCATCGCCATTGGGTGAGAAGGCATTGGGCATCTCCAGACGGCTTTCCGATATCGTAACGGTTATCGGTCCTGTCTCGTTCCAGTAATCATCGGTATAGGCTACTGTGTCAGTACCCTGAACAAAGGTGGCATAGCAGACCACCAGATGGGTTCCTGCCTCTGTAAATGTATAGTCGGTTTCCTCCTCATAGCGAATCATATAAGGTTGGTTTTCCCGGCTGTCCTTATAGAATCGCCATTCGTAGTTGGCATCCCATCCGTCGGTCTCGCTCGCGTTTACGGCAAAATGAACCGCAAGGGGAGCATTACCGGAAATCGACGTAGAGGTCTGCTCCTCTCCGTCATCATCGGTATAAGTCCCCTGTGGGTCTATCAGCGGAATCGTTGTCTGTGCCGAAACTGCAAGAGTAGTCAACAACACGCCGAAAAATGTAATAAGTCTTGATTTCATTCGTTATTCATCATGATGTAGGATGCAAAGTTAATAAAAAAGGAGTGATAAATCATGCCCTCTTGATATTTTTTTGTATTTTTGCAGTTGAATATAAACAAAAATTTGAATGAAGACTTTTAAGAGATATTTTGTTTTACTTTTCCTCGCTGTTTTTTGTTTGGGCATTGCAGCTCAGACTACACAATGGCGCGATATTTATAAAGCCAAAAAGAAAGACACAATATTCGGAATAGCCAACAAATACTCTATATCCATACCCGAACTCATGGATGCCAACCCCGAAATGAAGAAAGAGGGTTATAAGCTGAAAAAAGGTGAGTACGTTTTTATTCCCTATACGAAAGATTTCCCCAATCCAAACGCCCCCAAGACCACGGGAAACACCCAGTCTGCACAGAAGCCACAAACTTCTAAGGGAACCGCAGCATCTCAAGGTAAACAAGCCGTTCAGGAGCGCGTGGTGAAGATAGGTGTCATGTTGCCCCTCCATGATGTGGACGGTGACGGACGACGCATGGTAGAGTATTATCGTGGTATTCTTTTGGCTTGCGACCAACTCCGGCAGGAGGGTATCTCCACCGATATAGCTGCTTGGAACGTTCCAATTGATGCCGATATCCGCCAAACGCTCTTAGAGCCGAAGGCAAAAGACCGCGACATCATCTTCGGTCCGCTCTATACCACACAGGTAGGCTATTTGGCTCGTTTCTGCCACAACAATGGCATCAAGATGGTCATTCCCTTTTCCATCAACGGCAATGAAGTAGCCACCAATCCGGCTGTTTTCCAAGTCTATCAGAACCCCGACAAAATCAACAGCCAGTCCATATCGGTTTTTCTACAGCGTTTCTCGGGCTATCATCCCATCTTCGTAGACTGCAACGACACTACGTCACACAAGGGCAGCTTCACTTTTGGCTTGCGCAAGGAACTGGAAAAACGCAACATCCAGTATTCCATCACCAATTTAAAATCGTCTGAGGGCTATTTCGCCAAAGCCTTCAGCGCAACCCAGCCCAATGTGGTCATTCTCAACACGGGACGCTCGCCGGAACTCAACGTGTGTCTGGCAAAACTCGATGGCATGAAGGTCAACCACCCCAACGTGCGTGTCTCGCTGTTCGGCTATACCGAATGGCTGCTCTACACCAACGTTTATCTTGAATATTTCCATAAGTACGACACCTACATCCCCACGACGTTCTATTACAATACGCTCTCTTCCTCTACCCAATCGATGGAGCAAAAATATCGTCGTTGGTTTCATAATGAAATGATGTGGGCATTGCCCCATTTTGCCATCACAGGCTACGACCAAGCAGAGTTCTTCATCCGTGGGCTCTACTCCAAGGGCAAGACATTCACTGGCACTGCCAAAGAGAGCACCTACAAGCCTCTGCAAACTCCCCTGCGCTTTGAGCGCGTGGGCAACGGCGGCTACCAAAACGACGCCTTCATGCTGATTCACTACACGCCCAACCAGAAGTTGGAGGCTATCAACTATTGAGGAAAAATAAAATATGAAGATAAAAACCATCGCCCTACTCGCACTTTTTGCTTTAGCCTCTCTCTCGGTAAAGGCACAGATAGGCGAGCACCGAAATGACCTCTCTATCGGTGTCAACGGAGGTTACGCCCTGAGCAACATCGGGTTTACGCCTTCCGTCTCCCAAAGCATGCACGGTGGATTTACGGGCGGCATCTCGCTGAGATACGTCTGCGAGAAATACTTCTCAACCATCTGTTCCATCTATACGGAACTCAACTATACTCAAATGGGATGGAAAGAGGATATCAAGGATGCCAATGACCAGCCTGTTATCAATTCCACCACTAATGAGGCTGAAAACTATAAGCGCACGCTCAACTATCTTCAGATCCCCGTCTTTGCCCATTTGGCTTGGGGACGCGAAAAGAAGGGATTTCAGTTCTTCATCCAAGCTGGACCACAGTTCGGTTATCTGCTCAGCGAGAGCACTGACTCCAACTTCGACTTTGCCCAACGCAATCAGGATGACCGTGCCAATAAGGTCTGTGCACAAGACACAATGAGCGTTGAACACAAATTTGACTACGGCATCGCGGCTGGTGCCGGACTCGAATATACATTACCTAAAATCGGACACTTCCTCTTAGAGGGACGTTACTACTACGGTCTGGGTAACATCTATGGTGACAGCAAACGCGACTACTTCTCAAAGAGCAATCACGGAAGCATCGTTATCAAGTTGACCTATCTCCGAGACATCTAACTTTAAATACCTTAAAATATGTTTGAGAATCAACCAAAAGGACTTTATGCGTTGGCTTTGGCCAACACTGGTGAGCGATTCGGCTACTACACGATGATAGCCGTTTTCGCACTCTTTTTAAGAGCTAACTTCGGACTAACGCCCGGTAACGCTGGACTCATCTACAGTATTTTCCTTGCTCTGGTCTATGTGATGCCCCTTGTAGGTGGCGCACTCGCCGACAAGTTCGGTTACGGCAAGATGGTGACCATCGGAATCATCATCATGTTCTTGGGCTACCTCTTCCTCGCCGTACCATTGGGCAGCAACGCCTTTGCCATGGTTTGCATGCTGGCAGCACTGTTGCTCATCAGTTTCGGAACGGGACTATTCAAAGGCAACCTGCAGGTGATGGTGGGTAATCTCTACGATGACCCCAAATACAGTTCCCAGCGCGACTCCGGCTTCTCCATTTTCTATATGGCTATTAACATCGGTGCCCTCTTTGCTCCTACTGCAGCCGTAAAGATTCACGACTGGGCAATGACACAGGGCTTTGAGTCGGCATCCGCCTACCACTTCTCTTTCGGCGTGGCTTGTGCCTCTCTGATTGTCTCCATCATCATTTACTATGCTTTCCGATACACCTTCCGTCAAGTTGAGGGCAATGCTGAGCAGGTGAAAGCTGCAGAGGCAAAGGGTGGCGAGCAAGTAGAGGAACTCACACCTCAGGAGACCAAAGAGCGCATCGTTGCTCTCTGCCTCGTGTTCGCAGTGGTGATTTTCTTCTGGATGGCATTCCATCAGAACGGACTTACACTCACCTACTTCGCCAATGAGTTCACCCAGAAGACTTCCTCTGGCGTACAGAGCATGGCATTCAATGTGGTCAACCTTGTGGCAATCATCTTCATTGTCTATGCACTCTTTGGACTGTTCCAGAGCAAGACTAGTAAGGGACGCACCATTTCTTTGGCATTCATTGTTGTTGCCTGCTGCATCCTTGGCTACGAATACATGAACCTCGACGGTTCTGTTGATGTAAGTGCTCCTATCTTCCAGCAGTTCAACCCGTTCTATGTGGTAGCCCTCACGCCTGTCAGCATGGCTATTTTCAGTTCTCTTGCCAAGAAAGGCAAGGAGCCTTCTGCACCCCGTAAGATTGCCTACGGTATGTTGGTTGCAGCCTGTGCCTACGCACTGATGTGCTGCGCTTCTATGGGCTTGCCCACGCCTAACGAGCAGAAAGCTCTCGGCGCTGATGGCGAGTTTGTTTCAGCCAACTGGCTTATCGGCACATACCTCGTCCTCACCTTCGGCGAGTTGCTGCTCTCACCTATGGGTATCAGCTTCGTGAGCAAGGTAGCTCCTCCCAAGTACAAGGGCATCATGATGGGTGGTTGGTTTGTTGCCACAGCCTTCGGTAACGTGCTCGTCAGTGTAGGTGGTTACCTTTGGGGCGACCTGCCACTCTGGTCTGTATGGGCAGTGTTCATCGTTCTCTGCCTGCTCTCAGCCATCTTCATGTTCGCTATGATGAAGCGTTTGGAGAAGGTAGCAAAATAACAAATTTGTTTATTACAACCTACAATAACACGCCACGGGCATACGCTCGTGGCGTTTTTTGTCGTCTTTTGTTTGATTCTCAAACATATTTAGTGGAAGAAAACATCATTATATTTATGGGAGATACTACAATAGCAACATACCATATTAGCTTCTGCTGTAGCGATTATCCCATGCAATTTCGGGATGCTAACAAAATCCTAAATCACAATTTTATTCTAAAATCTTGCTCAATTATAATTAATTACTTATTTTTGCGATAAGATAAACAAATTGAATCTGGAAGGAAGACTATATAGGTAAGCTATCCGATGAATAACAGGTCGAAATTCAAAGATTCTGTAAATCATATCTTATCGATGGTCATTGATGCAAGGTTTAAACATGATGTTTCTTAAATAATGCGATTTATCAATATTATACAAAATAGAACTAATAACTATTCCCATCACATACTGCTCCGTTGCTTGTTTGTGCTGAGTCTATGCCTTTGGTCTATTACCGTTTATACCCAAAGGCAGTCTGAAGTTATGCCTGTAAAATTGGAGACATTATATAACCTTCCAAGTGACACTCTTAATTGACAGATGTCGACGAGTTTGTCGACAATTGTTAACCAGTTTGTCGGCACTTGTTAACCAGTTTGTCGACAATTGTCGGACGATTGAGAGTAAGCAGATTTCGATGTGATTAGGTGTAGTTTTGATTTCACGATTAACAAGTTATTTCAGAGAACTCATGTTGGCTTGATATTCTCAGAAATAAAGGCTACATCTATCACTGCCCTACAATAATGCAATGACAACGTTCGTCGGCAAAATTGTCAGCGAATTTAACCGAAGATAAGCTCGACACCGCCGAGAAGAATGAAATAACGGGTGATTTTGCCAAGAAACATGGCAAAGATAGTGATAAAAATATTGGAGCGCATTAAGCCAAGGGCTACAGCGATGGCTGAACCTAAGATGGGTAAAAACGCGAAGAAACCCATCCACGCACCGCGCCCCTGCATGAACTGCAATGCCTTGTCTATTTTCTCCTTCTTTACATGGAAATATTTCTCTAACCATTCAACCTTGCCCAAACGACCCAGACAATAGTTGAACATCGAGCCTAATACGTTGCCTACCGTGCCGTAAATCATCAACTCCCAAGGGTCAAGACCGGCGGCAAGCAAAGCCAACATCACAGCCTCGCTGCTGAAGGGAAACACACTTCCCGCCAAGAGTGCGGCAAGGAGCATACCCCAATAGCCATAACTTGCAAGAATAGCGGTCAAATCCATAAGTTCCAGAAAGTTATGCCAAGTGCGAGAACCGACATGATGATAAACGTGACATTACTCACCCTCGAATTGGTTAAGGCAAGATAGTGACCCACCAAAGGTGATGTAGTGATGATGAAGATACGGATGAGAGGGTCGTAGAGCGTGGGCTGCAGAAGCAGGAAGAGCATCGTGAATCCTGCTAATATCAACAGCATCTCAAAAATCATCCGGGTGCGAATCTTATCTTTATAACTGGAGCCGAAGAAATGTACGGCTGAAATCAATGCCAAAAGAATGATAAAGATAAAAGTAACGAGTTGGTGGGTATTCCACAACGTCAGGTCAAAGGGCGTAGAAAAATCAGCCAAAGCCATGAAATGAGTGGCATACCACTCCATATTGCCCGTGAAGCCGAACCAAAGAAGAGAAAACCAATAAGGTGTGAGCAAGCCTAACAGACTCGCCACGAATGTGCGGGCACTGAGCGCCATAATGTTGAATGTCAAAACTATCCAGAGGATGGGCAGATACCACAGCACATGTACTGAGAACAAACTCGCGATACCTATGCAGCAGAAAGCATAAAACACGGTACCGGCTGCACGTGGTTTCTGATAGGCATAGCATACGATGAGCAGAAATCCTATGAAACATAAAGCCATAACAGCTCCTAAAATCTGTGGAAAGACAAACGTCACCATCGACGTAAGCACCAAGAAGGAGCATGATACCATGCGGCTATAGATTCGGATAAGCGCGTTGATGCTGTTGAGTTGAACCATGAGAAGCGTTGAGAGCGCCAACACAAGAAGTTGAGGCCACAACGACTGACTGATAAGGTGGTTGGCAAGACACACCAACAGCGCGTAGACCGCTGCTACGGGCAACGCAAAACGAGATTCCGCTATTCTGTTCTGTAGTCGTTTCATTCTTTCATTCCGAGCTAAGCTCTTAGAGAGATAATACCGCTGTTCTCTATTATCGGACTAACCAGACAAGCCTATTGTGTCTGATTAGTCCGATGAAGCATACCCATCCAAACAAGAGGTGGGTTCTATCGTTCCATCGCCCCTGCCACGAATCGGCGAAGCCCAATTGGCAAAATCAAAGGTCCTGACCGATGTCGCGACGGAAATACTTATCCTTGAATTCTATCTTACTTGCCTCCTCAAAGCTCTTCTGAAGTGCTTCCTCCTTGTTGCGTCCATAGCTGCTCACTGCTATCACGCGACCGCCATTGGTCACAACTTGACCGTCCTTCAAGGCTGTTCCACTATGGAAGACGATGGAACCCTCCACTTTGTCAAGACCAGCAATGGGATAACCCTTGACATATTTTTGAGGATAACCGCCACTGACGAGCATCACGCACACGGCTGCGCGGTCGTCGAACTCAACTTTACGCTTATCCAAGTCACCGGCAGCGACACCTTCGAACAAGTCAACGATATCACTCTTCAGTCGCAGCATCACGGTTTCCGTCTCCGGGTCGCCCATGCGGCAGTTGTATTCAATCACCATCGGGTCGCCGCCCACATTGATGAGTCCGAAGAAGATAAAGCCCTTATAGTCGATGTTTTCTTCTGCAAGACCTTCCACTGTGGGACGGATGATGCGGTCTTCCACTTTCTTCATCCATTCCTTGTCGGCAAAAGGCACAGGAGAAACGCTGCCCATGCCACCCGTGTTGAGCCCCGTATCGTGCTCGCCGATGCGCTTATAGTCCTTTGCCTCGGGCAAAATGACATAATGCTTGGAGTCGGTGAGGACAAAGACAGAGCACTCGATACCTCTGAGGAACTGCTCGATGACAACCTTTGCCGAAGCATCACCAAACATGCCACCCAACATGTCCTTCAGTTCTTTCT
Organism: Prevotella sp.; assembly: GCA_050946455.1. Lineage (GTDB taxonomy): Bacteria > Bacteroidota > Bacteroidia > Bacteroidales > Bacteroidaceae > Prevotella. Next base: position 43,711 of record JBMNUV010000004.1, on the reverse strand, counting down.
TCGCCTCGTCGAGTGTAGGTACGATGAGCACGCCCTTGCCCGCAGCCAAACCGTCTGCCTTCAGCACGTAGGGCGGCTGTAGCGTCTCAAGGAACTTGAGTCCTTCATTGAGGGTTGTTCCGTCGAACGTCTCGTAGGCTGCTGTGGGGATTCCGTGACGCTTCATAAAGCCCTTGGCGAAATCCTTGCTGCCCTCCAACCGAGCGCCGGAGGCAGAAGGACCAATGAGCTTGATGTGAGCTGTACGTGGGTCAGCGCGGAAAGCATCGCAGATGCCGTGCACCAACGGGTCCTCAGGTCCCACCACGAGCATGTCAATCTGGTTGTTCACGGCAAAGTCCTTCAACTTGTCGGTTTCACCAACAGCGATAGGCACATTCTCACCGCAATTAACCGTTCCCGCATTTCCGGGAGCAATATATAATTTGTCGCACAGGGGACTCTGTGCAATCTTCCAAGCAAGCGCATGTTCACGTCCGCCCGAACCCAACAATAAGATTCTCATATCTTCTTTATTAATTAATTCAACTTTCGCATATATGGTGGATTCAGAGGAGTTAGGTGGAGTCAAAGGAGTTAAGACATTACTATACAGGATTCTGATACCCTTCAGCACTGTTGTCTTTAACTCCACTAACCCCTTTAACTCCTTATAACTCCTATCTCCTTTCTTATAGGAGTAGGTTCGGTAGGTGCAGTAGGTTCAGTGGGGTAATTCCAACTCCTAACTCACTCCTAACTCCTAACTCTTTTCCCTCCTAACTCATTTGAGGTAATCAAAGAAGTAGCGGGAGATACGCTCATGGAGATGCGTGCTTTGATGACCACGCATATTATGAGGCTCACCAGGATAGACAAAGAAGTCTGGTTGCGTGCCGGCACCAATGCAAGCCTTGAGGAAAGTCAGCGCATGCTGAGGTACTACAACGGGGTCGTTGGTGCCAATGATGATTTGCAGACGTCCCTTCAAGTTCTTAGCCTTGGGCAGCAGTGAACTTTGAGCATAGCCTTCGGGATTGGTCTGGGGAGTATCCATGTAGCGTTCGCCGTACATCACCTCGTACCATTTCCAATCTATCACAGGACCACCGGCAACACCCACCTTGAATACTTCCGGATGACTGGTCATGAGATTGATAGTCATGAATCCGCCAAAACTCCATCCGTGAACACCGATGCGGGCTGTATCCACATAGTTGAGACTCTGCAGATATTTCACGCCCTCCATCTGGTCTTTCACTTCCTCTTGACCTAAATGGCGGAACGTAGCCTGCTCAAACTCCTTGCCGCGGTTCTCACTGCCACGGTTGTCGAGAATGAAGAGCAGATAGCCTTCCTGCGCCATGTAGGTTTCCCAAGAGCGGGAACCGTAATGCCAAGAGGCATCCACATTATGGGCATGGGGACCACCATATACATATATAATAGTAGGATATTTCTTATTGGGGTCGAAGTTGACGGGCTTTACCATGCGCCAATAAAGGTCGGTCTTGCCGTCGGCAGCCTTCAGAGTGCCGCACTCATAAGTGGGAACATTGTAGCCTTTCCAAGGATTCTCTGCAGTGAAATAGCGGTGACGCTGAGCCTTTGCCACGTCGATGATGTCGATGTTGCGAGGCACGTCTGGCTCTGTGTAGCTGTCATAAACATAAGCGCCATCGGCACTCAGTTCGCCACGATGCCAGCCCTTACCATTGTCGAGCAACGTGCGTTTGCCATTGTCAAGATTCACCTCGTAGAAGTTACGCTGGATGGGACTCTGCTCATTAGAAGCGATAACCACGCTATGGCGTTTGGCGTTGAAACCCAATAGTTCCATTACCACCCATTGACCCTTTGTCACCTGGCGATAGGACTTGTTCTTGAGGTTGTAAACATAAAGATGGTTGTAGCCATCACGTTGGCTCCAGAAAATAAACTCATTGTTGTTCCAAGGCAAGAACACAATGGGATGGACAGGCTCCACATATTTTTCATCTGTCTCGTGATAAAGTTCTCCTTGTTTCTCACCCGTAGCAGCGTCGTAAGCTACAAGATGACAATCGTTCTGGTCGCGGTTAAGCTCAAAGAGATAAACGGTCTTTGAATCGGGACTCCATGCCGGATTGGTGAAATAGCGGTCTGTGGGGTCACCTGCCTTGAGGTAGATGGTCTTTCCCGTCTCGGAATCATACACCCCAATCGTCACTTTATGCATCTTCTCTCCTGCCATGGGATACTTCTCCGGCGCAGGAGTGGCAATGCGGCTCTGTCCCTCTTCAGGTTTCCAATCCACTTCGGGAATATGAACCAACGGATAATCCGTCACCATGCTCTGGTCCATACGAGTGAAAGCCAACTTCTTTCCGTCAGGACTCCAGAATGTTCCCTTGCTGTAGCCGAACTCATCGCGATGCACGCTGGTGCCATAGAGAATTTCGCGTGAGGCATCAGTGGAGAGGCGCACAGGCTGCTGTCCCTCCTGCCCCAACACATAAAGGTCATAGCCGTCAGCGGGGGTGTAAGCCGTCAAACGTGAAGTCGAGCAGAAATCCTCATGAGCTTGGTTATCAGCATTCTGCGTCCATACAACGGAGTGCTTCTTGAAGTTGACGAGATAACGCTTCTTCGATGATTGAACCAATACTAAAGGCTCATTGGAATAAGGGAAAGAAGCGTAATAGAGGGAGTGAATGGCTTTGTCCTCACCAATCCACTGGTTGATTTCATCCAAAGTAAAGAGCAATTTCTCTTTACCGGTTTGTTTGTTAATGATTGAGCATTGATTTAGGTCTTGGCGCACGAGTTGATTGCCCCACCACGTAGCATAGCGGTTCTTGGCAATCATGTTGCGATAGTTAGTGCCTCCGAAGTTCAGGTCTTCGAGAGTGAATTTCTTTTGTGCGTCAGTCATTTGCGGTAAAAGAAGTCCCGCCACAACCAACAGCGCACAAGCGCTGCCGTATTTAAAGGCGGAAGCTAAACGATTAATCGTCATGGTCATATCGGTTGTTTTTGGTAAATTTCTTGTTTCCACCTTTCCATGAGTCCTTGAAGGATTTGCGTCCACGGCGTTCATCGCGACGGTCGTCGTCAAAATCGCGTCCACGACGGCCTTCTCCTTGGCGACGGTCACGTCTGCGGTCGTCATAGCGGTCATTCTTCTTCAAAGAGTGGAACTGGAAAGTGCGGATGTCGCCCTCCTCATTCTCCTCTTCTTGCTCAAAGCGCTGCTTGAAACTGTCACGATGCTTTTTGAAACGGTGCTTCTGCGCCATCTCCTTCTTCTCATCATCTGTCTTTACGATACCACCCTGTGAACGGAAATCCTTGATGGCTCCGTCGAACAACATATATTTTCGGAACTCACACTCCAAACTACCATTATAAAGAGGTATCTTCAAACTGGGCTTCAAGCCAATCTGGTCGAAGCACTCCTCACGGAAAGAAAGAATCCAGGCAGTGTTTCCCGTAAACTCGTGCTTCAAGCGCTCGCCAATCATCTTGTAGGTTCCCAAAAGATTGGGAGTAGAAATACGCTCACCATAAGGAGGATTCGTAACCATAATAGCAGGCTCGGCAGGTTTCTTAAAATCTTTGAAGTCTTGCACCTGCACTGTGATGTCCTTGGTGAAACCGGCTGCGCGAACATTGAGAAGCGCTGAACTGACTGCCTTCATGTCGACATCATAGCCATAGATATGATGAGTGAACTCGCGTTCACGGGAATCGTCATTATAAATAGAATCGAAAAGCTCTTGGTCGAAGTCGGGCCACTTCTCAAAGGCAAACTCCTTGCGGAATACGCCTGGAGAGATATTGCGGGCAATCAAGTCTGCCTCAATGAGCAGTGTTCCTGAACCGCACATTGGGTCAATGAAATCAGTCTCGCCGCGCCAACCCGTAAGCAGAATCATGCCTGCAGCCAAGACCTCATTGAGCGGTGCCTCAACACTCTCATGACGATACCCACGACGGTGGAGGCTCTCACCACTTGAATCAAGACAGAGAGTAGCATCATCATCGGAAATATGAATGTGCAGACGTACATCCGGATTGCTCACTGAGATGTTGGGGCGAGTTCCCGTACGCTCGCGGAACTGGTCAACAATGGCGTCCTTCACTTTGTAAGTGACGAAACGCGAGTTGCGGAACTCCTCTGAATAGACAACGCTGTCTACCGAGAAAGTCTTTCCAGGTAGAATATATTTGTCCCAGTCCACTGTTTTCGTGGCCTCATATACATCTTCAGCCGAACGTGCCTTAAAATGTTTAATGGGCTTGAGGATACGTATGGCTGTATGCAACTGGAAGTTAGCCCTATACATCATCTCCTTATCGCCTGTGAAAGAAACGACACGCCGTCCAATCTGAACGTTGTTTGCACCTAATTCTGTGAGCTCTTGAGCCAAAACGGGTTCCAATCCCATAAATGTCTTGGCAATGAGTTCAAATTCATTTTCCATTTTGTAGGTAATTCTATTGAATTTATCAAACTCTCCGACGTCTACGCCAAAGAGACTAATTATTGTTGTTGGTGGTTAGACCTTCATTTCTTATTAAACCGTGCAGATACAAATTGAGCACCCTCGAACTATCAAGTCTAACAGGCTTCGACGTTTCGAGGTTGACCATTCCTTATGAGTGTTGTACCCTATGAGTAATTCTTGTTGAGGATTCCTCATCATTTCCGATTTACGCTACAAAGATAATACAATAAATTAAATTGAAGAAGAAAAACAGCCGGATTTTTCTGAATGATTCACGATAAAGACCGAAGGTATCTTGATTCACGCAAGAAAAGAGCGCGCTGATTCCGAGAAGCCAGCGCGCTCATATCTTTTCTTATCTCTATGCGTTAGGTTAAAGCCTCTTCAAGAAGTACAACGCAACGAGAAATGAGAATACTTCTATCAGAACAACTTATTGGGATAAACACCAGCGTCAACCAAGCTCTGAATCTTAGCTACAACTGCAGCACGGTCAGCCTGATAAGTCACACCGAACCACTTGCTCGTTGTATCCAACACCTGCACGGTGGCTGTGCCATTATTGATGAGTTTGTTCACCATCAACGGAATGAAGAACTCAGCTTTGAGGTTGGTCATATTCTTCGGGTCGGAGAGGAACTCCTTGAATTCAGCCTCGCTATATTCAAAATAGTCAGGAGTGAAGCCCCACATATTCATCGACACAGGCGTATTGTCGCCACCCACAGGCTGCCACTTACCGTTCTCATCCTTGTAGCAAACCTCGCCGTTGACGCGCATAATCTCAGTGCGCTCCACAACGGTTGTCAAATTGCCCTCTGCATTCTTAGAGCAGATGCCACGTGCCACAGTTCCATTCTCCGAAAGAGTGTTGCCCACGCGGAAACCCACCATAGCATAGCGGTTCTTGCTGCCTTCGGGAAGGTTGGAGAGGAACTTGCCAATCACCATAAAGGCGTCGCGGTTATAGAAGTCGTCGCAATTGACCACGCAGAAAGGCTCATGAATCAAGTCCTTTGCCATCATCACGGCGTGGTTAGTTCCCCATGGCTTCTCACGACCTTCGGGAACCTTGAAGCCCTCGGGCAGAGCATCAAGTGATTGGAAACAGAGTTCTGCGGGAATATGTCCTTCGTATTTGGAGAGTACTTTGTCGCGGAAGTCCTGCTCAAAACTCTTGCGGATAACGAATACAATCTTGCCGAATCCAGCCTGAATGGCATCATAGATAGAGTAATCCATAATTGTTTCTCCGTTGGGGCCTAAGCCGTCCAACTGCTTCAAACCTCCGTAGCGGCTACCCATGCCGGCAGCAAGAAGTAATAATGTTGGTTTCATATTATCGAAATTTTATAGTTGATAGAATCCTTATTTGCAGAACTTTTCCTGATACACTCCAGTCAGGCGTTCTAAATGCAAAGATACAACTATTTTCTAAGAATCTTTGCTATTTCCTCTATTTTTTAATGCACTATCTTCCGCTTCCGCTGCACGGATATTCCGCATCAGTCCTTCATATTTTGCACGCTTTACAGCCGAGCCTTTAAAGAGACGACGGTATTGCTCCACGGTCAGTTCCCGCCAATCATCTTTCGTCATCTGCAAGAGTTCTGCTGAAGGTTGGAGCGAAGGGTCATCGTTGGGAGTGGTAAAACGATTCCAAGGACAAACCTGCTGGCAACGGTCACAGCCATAAATGCAGTCGCCCATCGCCTTCCGTGCCTCGTCAGAAAGTTCATGACGATTCTCTATGAGCTGATAAGACAGACAGCGGCGGGCATCAAAATCGGTGTCGGGCATCTCTCGTGCCTCTGAATCATAAGGAATAATGGCGTGAGTAGGGCAAGCGTCCACACAGCGGTGGCAGTGCCCACAATGATTGCGCATAGGCGCATCGTAGTTGAGTTCCACGTCGAGCAGCAGTTCTCCAAGAAAAAACATGCTTCCTGCCTTTGGGATGATGAGTTGATGATTTCTACCTATCCAACCCAATCCAGCCTGCTGCGCCCAATAGCGTTCCATAAGCGGTCCCGTATCTACAAAAACGCGGAAGAGTCCCTTGTTGCGCTCTGAGTGTAAAGCATCCTCAAAGCCAAATGCTGTTGCCAACCTGCGCAACCGCTCTTTCATGATGTCATGATAGTCCTTGCCCAAAGCGTAGGCGGCAAACTGATATTGACCTTCGGGTATGGTTTTCTGTGGCGCATAGTTGAGGGCAACGCACACGATGCTCTTTGCCCCACGCATGAGCAACCGTGGGTCAAGTCGCTTGTCAGTATAGTGAGCCATGTATTCCATGTCGGCTTCCCTACCCTCTTCCAGCCACTGACGAAACCGCGTCTCAGCTTCGGACGAAACTCTATCAGCCTTCGCCACGCCACAAGCGAAAAAGCCGAGGCGATGTGCCTCGGCTTTTATCTTGAGCGTAAGGTCATCTTTGGGGACGACCTCATAGTCATTCAAAGGTTTTGAACTCATATCCTTGGTCTTTAAGCCACTGGAGCGCATGAGGCAACGCATAGCGCAGCTTGTCTATACTTTTCAGCGAGTCGTGAAAGGTGATGATGCTGCCGTTGCGTGCATAGCGTTTCACGTTGTTGAGCACGTCCTCGGCTGTGAGCCACTTGGAGTAGTCACGCGTCACCAAGTCCCACATCACGATATGATATTTTCTCGTGAGCCACCAATAAGTGCTATATCGCATCCAGCCATGAGGAGGACGGAAGAGATGGCCATGGATAAGCTCATTTGCCTTCTCGGTATTCATCACATAGGTCAGCGACCAGTGTTTGAATGCACCGATGTGATTGAACGTATGGTTGCCGACCTGATGGCCTTCCTCGCGGATTTGGTTATACAGATCGTGATAGCGCAAGACGTTCTCACCCACCATAAAGAAGGTGGCTTTCACGCCAAAATCTCTCAGCGTCTTAAGAATGAAAGGCGTCGACTCGGGTATTGGGCCGTCATCGAACGTGAGATAGACAGCATGTTCATGCTTGTCCATCCTCCACATCGCCTTTGGATAAATCCATCTCAGCCATTTGGCCGGTTGCTCAATAATCATTAGCCGTTACTGTTGCGGACTTGGCAGCTGACCGCCCTTTGCCGCGTAGCGCTGGGTATAGTTCATGAACTCTTGCGTCTTGTTGTTGTAGAGCTGCTGGTTGATAAGACCATAAGCCTTGCACACATCCTGCATGTAGTAGAACTGCTGCAAGCACGACTGTTGCTCTGAAGCGAAGGCTTTGCCCTGCAACTGAAGATAGAAGTTCACATACTGGCTCACGACTTTCCACGTCTTGTCGGCATATTCTTTAGCTTTCTGCTTATTGCCCACAAGCGCCCAAGCCTTTGCCAAATCGCTGCCGCCACTTATAAAGTTGATAGGCACATTGTAGTCGGGAATCTCCTTCTCTGCCTTGTTGAGCACGTTGATTGCCTTCTGCTTCTCACCTTTCGTGGCAAGTTCTAAGGCAAGGCGTGCCATGAGACGGCGATGCGTACAGCACATGCCCATAGTGGTCTCATCAATATAGAGACCCGGGTGGCTGAGGTTGCCAAACTTGAAGCGGTTCATCACAGCCTCATAAGTCTTTTCGGCATCAAACCGCTGTGCACCCTCCAAACGGGTTGTGAACGGAGTGATACGATTGGCAAGACCCTGCTGCACGAAGTTGTCGCCAAGGTTCATGAAGTTTTCCTCTCCCACCGTAGTTGCCACATATACAGGACGCGTCCAGTTGCTGTTGGAGATAATCTCCAGCATCATCAAGTCGCTCTTGCTCAAATAGTTGTGTCCGCTGAGCGAGATAGTCATTTTGTCGGGAATACTGTCGAGAGCCATCAGCATACCGCTCTGTTTAACGGCATTCTTGTCAATGGTCATATAGAGCGTATCCGACGGGATGCAATGCAGGTTCTCACTGATTTCACTACTGCTGTAGCCAAGCACGTTCTGAATGAGTTGAAGCTGCTCCGGCGTAAAGTCATTGCATACCCAATACTTCATCACGTTCTTCAACTCAAACGGGTCCTCACCGAAGATTTTCTTAGCATCCTCGGGGTCAACCTTGTAGAGTTCAGCCAATTGCTGTTTCATACCAGCATTGACACGCACTTGGTCGTTGGTTCCTTCCACGTAGTCAATACGAGACCACTTGATGGGCAGAGCCGGCGAGCCATAGGCAGGACGCTTCATCTGGTCGATATACCAGTCGGTATTGAGGTAGCTCAGGTTGCACACACGTGCATCGGTGCCCACTCCCTCTACCTCTTGGTTATACCAAAGCGGGAAGGTATCGTTATCACCATTGGTAAAGATGATAGGATTCTTGCCTGTGAGTGACCTCAGGTAGTTGGCTCCGAAGTCACGGCAGGTATAGCGGTTGCTGCGGTCGTGGTCGTCCCAAGTCTGACTTGCCATCTGAATAGGTATCAACAGACACAGCAACGAGATGATACTTGCCACAACGACGTTGCTTTGTTTCAGATATTTCTTCACCAAATCAATGATGGCAGCCACACCAATGCCACACCAGATTGCGTAAGCATAGAACGAGCCTGCATAAGCATAGTCACGCTCACGGGGTTGGTTAGGAGTCTGGTTCAAATAGAACACGATGGCAATTCCCGTCATGAAGAACAGGAAGAACACGACCCAGAACTGTCGGATGCCACGGCGACCGCGCCAAGCCTGCCAGAACAGACCGATGATACCCAGAAGGAAGGGCAGACCGTAGAACACATTGTGAGCCTTGTTGTGCTGCAACTCATCGGGCAGTTTGCTCTGGTCGCCCAAGCGTGCGTTGTCGAGCCACTTGATACCGCTTATCCAATTACCATGCTCCAGTTCGCCGTCACTCTTAATGTCGTTCTGACGTCCTACGAAGTTCCACATGAAGTAGCGCCAGTACATCCAGTTGCACTGATAGCTGATGAAGAACTTGAAGTTCTCCCATTCGGTAGGAATGGTGATGGTCTCACCAGGATGGAACACACTGGGTACTTGTTTACCCGTGATGCCGCCCACCCATCCGGGATAGAGGGATGCGTGCTGTGACGACCACATACGCGGGAAGAGCATGTTCTGCTCGTATTTCACCTGACTATTGTGGGCAGATACGTAGTAGGAGTCCTTCTCATCGGCGGAGCGTTTCTCCGTTCTATTATAAATAGGTGCTCCGTCAGTGAACTCAGGCGTTGCATATCCATCGGCGTTCACATGTCCCATCTTGTACTCTGAAGCGTAGGTCTGTCCGTAGAACAGCGGGCGATAGCCATACTGGTCACGGCTCAGATAGCGACCGAGAGAGAAGATGTCCTCTGGCGAGTTCTGGTCCATGGGAGGATTGGAAGTGGAGCGAATCACAACGATGGTGTAGCTGGAATAACCAATCATCAGCATCAGCAGACAAAGCAGCGTGGTGTTCTTGATACGCGATGTGATAAGGTATTGCTTTTTCTTCTCTACAGTACGTCTGTAGTTGAGCAGCCACCAGAGGATGGCGAGAATCACAACGCCTGTCACCACAGCTTTCCAACCGAAGCCATAGAAAGGAATACCTAACAAGGCGAAGGCGAGCATGAACGAAATATTCTCGCGCTTCAAGCTTGCGCCCGTGTAGCTCTCGAAGATTGCCCAAACCACAGATGCCACCAATAATACTATATATATAATGGTACCTGTGTTGAACGACATGCCGAGTGTATTTACAAAGAACAGCTCAAACCATCCACCCACTGTAATGATGCCGGGAATCACGCCATAGAGCACGGCTGCCACAATGACGAAGCTCACGCACAGTGCCACGAGCGAGCCCTTCGTTTCCACATTGGGGAAACGGCGGTAGCAGTAAACCAGCACGATGGCGGGGATACACAGCAAGTTGAGCAAGTGCACACCGATACTCAGACCCATCATGTAGGCGATGAGTACGAGCCAACGGTCGGAGTGTGGCTCGTCGGCATGGTCTTCCCATTTCAGGATGAGCCAGAACACGATGGCGGTGAACGCTGATGAATAAGCGTAAACTTCACCCTCCACAGCTGAGAACCAGAATGTGTCGGAGAAGGTGTAAATCAACGCGCCCACCAAACCGCTTGCCTCAATGGCGATGAGTTTGGTAAGGTTCAACTCGTCCCAGCTCTTCAATATCAGTTTGCGCGTCAGATGAGTAATGGTCCAGAACAGGAAGAGGATGGTAGTGGCTGAGAGCAGAGCACTCATCACGTTCACCATCTTTGCCACCTGTGACGGGTCGCTTACAAACTGTGAGAAGAGATTAGCTGTAAGCATGAAAAACGGCGAGCCGGGTGGATGGCCGATTTCCAACTTATAGCCTGTCACGATAAACTCGGGGCAGTCCCAGAAAGACGCCGTGGGTTCAATGGTTGAACAATACACAAAGGCGGCTATGACAAAAGCAAGCCAACCCATGATATTGTTCACAAGCTTGTATTGTTTCATTGAAAATCAAATAAATTGTGTTATCGTTATAACGTTATATCAAGTTGCAAAGATATAAAAAATATTCTTAAGCACCGCTATTCGCTGTGTTTTTTAAGTTTCTTTGCGTTGAATACGATTGCTTATTTCAATTTTTCTTCCATCTTACCACACACAAAACAATGTGCTCAGAAAACCGTTTTTCAACCATCTGAATCTATATGAATGTGCGGAAAACGCTGAAAAACAAAAAATTATCTCAAAAAAATATAATGAAACAGGGATTTCATCGTTATCAAATCATAAACATACACTAACCATCAACCCTAAACGAATCGATTCTATGAGTAACAGCCAATACGATTTAAAGAAGGACGAAAGGTACTTGCAGTTGCTTTCGCAATCGTTTCCTACGATAGCGGACGCCAGTACTGAAATCATCAACCTCAGTGCTATTCTCAATCTCCCCAAGGGTACGGAGCATTTCCTTGCTGACATCCACGGAGAGTATGCTGCATTCCAACACGTGCTGAAGAATGCTTCGGGAAACATTAAGCGCAAGGTGCACGAGCTATTCGGTGACACGCTTCGCTCCAACGAGGAACGCGAGCTTTGTACGCTCATCTATTATCCAGAGCAAAAGCTGGAATTGGTGAAGCAGTCGGAAAAAGACATTAAGGACTGGTATCATATCACCATCCATCACTTGGTGGATGTCTGCCGTGATGTCTCGAGCAAATATACACGCTCCAAGGTGCGCAAGTCTCTGCCCATCGACTTCTCCTACATTATACAAGAACTTCTCCACGAGCATTCCGAGGACAAAGACAAGGCTGAATATGTGAGTGCCATTATTCAGACCATTATCTCAACAGGCCGTGCCGACGACTTCATCATCGCTCTGTGCGGTGTGATTCAGCGCCTCAGCATCGACCAGCTCCATATTCTCGGCGATATCTACGACCGCGGTCCCGGTGCCCACATTGTTCTTGACACTCTCAAGAGCTACCACACTTGGGACATCACATGGGGCAACCATGATATCCTTTGGATGGGTGCAGCAGCAGGAAACGATGCCTGCATGTGCAACGTTATCCGCATTGCCCTGCGCTATGCCAACATGGAAACGTTGGAAGACGGCTATGGAATCAACTTCCTCCAGCTTGCTACGTTCGCCATGGACACATACGGCGATGACCCCTGCGTGGAATTTATGCCCAAAATCACTAAGGAAGACCCACTTGATGAGAAGAACAAACTGCTCATTGCCCGCATGCACAAGGCTATCAGCGTGATTCAGTGGAAATTGGAGGCTGAGTTGATTGACCGTCATCCCGGCTGGCACATGGAAAGCCGCAAGCTTCTGGATGCCATCGACTATAATAAAGGAACCGTGAAGGTGGACGAGGTGACTTACAAACTCACTTCCTGCAACTTCCCCACTATCGACCCGAAGCATCCAGACAAACTCACACCCGAGGAGAAGAGTCTTGTAGACCGGCTCCATCATAGTTTCGCATCAAGCGAGAAGTTCCATGAGCACATCAACCTAATGCTGCGTCATGGCTGCATGTATCGCGTTGTGAACCAAAACCTGCTCTATCATGCCTCTATCCCTCTCAACTCCGACGGCTCGCTCCGGTCGGTTGAGATTTACCCCGGCATGACATACAAGGGAAAGGAACTGCTATATAATATAGGTATGATGGTGCGCACCGCATTCCAGGGAAATAGTGATGACAACGACAAGTTCCGTCAGTATGCTGTCGACTATTTCCTCTATCTCTGGTGCGGTCCCGACAGCCCTCTCTTCGACAAGGCTAAGATGGCTACGTTTGAGCGCTACTTCCTGCAGGAGAAAGAAACTCATAAAGAGAAGAAAGGCTACTATTTCACGCTGCGCGAAAAGGAAGAGACCGCCGAGCACATCATGGATGAGTTCGGAGTGACAGGTCCCAACCGCCATATCATCAACGGTCATGTGCCGGTGCACGTGGTCAGCGGCGAGAATCCTATCAAGGCAAATGGCAAGCTGATGGTGATTGACGGTGGATTCTCACAGGCATACCACAAGGAGACGGGTATTGCCGGTTACACGCTGGTTTATCACTCCAGAGGATTCCAGTTGGTGCAACATGAACCGTTTACTTCAGCCGAGGATGCCATCAAACGTGGAACGGATATCAAGAGCACGACACAAATCGTGGAGATGAACCAGAATCGTCTGCGCGTTGCCGATACCGACAAGGGTAAGGAACTGAAGATGCAGATAGAAGCACTTGAGGAACTCCTCTATGCCTATCGCCACGGTTTCATCTCTGAGAAAGAGCGTAAGAATCCGCCAAAAGTCTGATTGATGCAACCGTAATCATTCGCAATAATCATCACACCCACTCCATTCTTCAACCTACAAGAAAGGGAGTGGGTGTTTCATTTTCTGTGCAAATGCTTGTGTTCGCACACAATTCCCTTGATTTGTATCAAGAACATACCCCTTTTAAGTGTTTTTTGACCCCAAAATGTTGGAGCGAGAGAGATTAGTTGCTATCTTTGCAATGTAAAAAATAAATAGCTCATAAAGCTATATTAAAAAAAGAAGAATAGGTTTTTAGTTCAATAGGTTTAAGGTTAATAGATTGTTTTTATATAGGTTTTTAGTTTTTGGTTATTAGGTTTTAAGATTTAGATTCAGGTATCACAGCTGCCTAACTTTTGTGAAAAAGTTGGGCAGTTGGCTTTTTTATACCTCAACAGTTTTATTTTATGACTGATACGAACGCTTTGTTTCCCAACATCCACCCCTTCACGATATATCACCATCACTAACATTCCAAGCAGTTATGGGTAATCCTTGTCCCAAAATCCTTATAAAGTTACTTCTTAATTATTACTGTCCGGTAAACATTTTGAGGAAAAATGGTGCATCCGAAATAGAGAGTCATTTTGTCCTGACCCTTCATAGAAAGGGATGGCTCCCAAAAGTTTTCCCATGACGGGTGCTTCCTCTGAGTTTTTTAGTTGAAAAAACATCTCAGCAATCTCAGCAAAGCATCTAACACGTTGAAAGGAAAACTCTTACGTACATGAATAGATGGTAAAACATCCCAGCAATATCTCAGCAACATCTCAGCAGACTGAGACGGAACATCTTTCCATCTGGAATGGGCAAAGAGGTGAAAAATAGAGCTTTATGACGAATTTAGAGCCTATTGAGCCAACCTGCCATGTGATGAGGAAGAGGCATCGGGAGATGTGCTTATCGGACAAGTAAAAAGCCCCAACCCGTCTGTAGATGAGGATGAGGCACATGAGAGGTTAAGTTTACCGGACAGTAATACGTCTTAATCTATCTACTCTCAATGGCTGACTATTGCTGCTGATTGAATAGAAATTCATCTATTTCTATCCTGCAATGATACCGCAGATAATATTTCATGAATCAATAAATAGTTGGTCAACATGGGTAAATTGTAATGAATTTGACAAAGATATACAGAATTGTAAGATGAGAAGTCTAAGAAATACGAGCCGTTTCGGATTAGCAATGAAATAAATTCAAAAAGATAATCTTTTTTCTTGTTAGTTTGAATTATTTATTTTAAATTTGCCAACACATGAGAGAGGACAAGAGAAATCTACGATTTCTTGCTATCGTATAAATTTAAAACAAACCATTATGAAGAAAAATCTATTAATTTTGACTGCTTTTACGCTAACTATGAGTGCTGTAGCTCAAGAGAACAATGTGGAATTAAGTTCTGCAGAGCAGAATATGCAGCAAAAGCCTATCGTTCAACTATCACAGCAACAGAAGATTGGATTCAAGGGAGTCAACAAAATTTCGGGTATCGCTTATGACGACATTATGACCGAGACACCAGAAGGTGAACTCCATGCAAATCAGAGTCTTGAGGACTATGGCTACACCACCGTCTATGGCAACATTCAAATGACCCGCTACAGCGGAAAGGTAGTAGACTACGTAATTGGCAACAACGGTGATTTCTATCTCCACAACCCATTTTCAAACATCCGTACCGACTCATGGCTCAGAGGAACCATCAAAAACGATACAATCTCGTTCCCGCCACAGAAAATCTATAAGGAAACCTACAACGGCAATACCTACGAATACTATGCCGTTTACATGTGTTTCTCAGCCAACGACCAGACATGGCTTCAAGTCCCTGACAGCCTTGACCTTACTTTCGTAATGCACGACGACACGCTGACGCAGGTAGGTAACGGAATGATTGGCTTAGTTGACGCTGACAACTGGTGGTATGGCATTGGCGACATGCTGATGGAGATTACGGATGTGACAGATGAAATCCGCACATTACCAGAAGGAGTCACCTCAGACAAATACGTACTGAAGTATGCCTACAGTCCTACGTTGAGCGACTCCAAACTCATGGATATAGCCATTGACGGCTTCAATTGCTACATGGGACACATGGATGATGCTATGGGAGATGGCTATATTTGGGGCATGTTTGCCGGAAACAACCTTATCGTAATGCCTCCTCAATATCTCGGTATCGACACGACATTTAATAACCATATCTATTATATGGCAAGTCGTGTGGAAACTAAGACCAACAAGAGTGGAAAAGACTACTATGCTTATTATCAGGCAAACGAGTTGATATTCAATTATGACGAGTCGAAAGGACAGTTCTCTTGCGACAGCGCATTGGTTATCAACGGCGGAAAAAGCTATATCAGTTTCATCAAGGCATTCAATCAGCCTGTGATGACTAGATATGAGGAGAAAGCAACTACTCCCCGGGACCCCGAATTCATTGATGCCATGCCGTTTGACTATGACAACAACTATGCCTACTTCACAGTTAGACTTCCCAAGTACGGCACAGACAACACTTTCATGGACCCGGAAAAACTGTACTACAACATATTTTTCGATGGTGAACTCTACACTTTCGAACCATCCCTCTACACGTCTCTTGAACAAAACATGACAGATATCCCCTATAATCTCTCAAACCATAACTTTGTTGCCCTTGACCCATCAGCCAGACTCGTAGACTATTATGACGGCGATGTAGAGACTATTGGCGTGCAACTTATCTATAAGGGAGGAAACGAGACTCGTAAATCAAACATCGTTGAAATCGACATCAACGAATTCCTTGAAACTCTTGGACTGAAGGATGTAAAAGCTGACCATAAGGGAATTGTCTCTATCAACTATTATGACCTTTCTGGCAGAGAAATCAGTCAACCAAGCCATGGCCTGTATCTTAAGAAAATCACTTATCAAGATGGCTCGGTTAAGACTATCAAATCAATAGAGAAGTAACTTACTCTACCTCTTTATAATTTATTAATTAAAAGCACAGGCTCTTCGGAACCTGTGCTTTATTGTTTTTATCCCTGAGTTAGTAAACGCTCAGAGGGTTAATTCTAAAAGTGTCCTCACGCAATGATTAATATTCATCCCAACTCTTGATGTCCACGTCATCGAGCTTCAAGGTACAGAACGCGTTGATAAAGCTGGCAGCAAGACGACTGTTGGTGATAAGAGGCACATTCAAGTCAATGGCTGCGCGACGAATCTTGTATCCGTTGGTAAGCTCATGCGGCGTGAGGTCCTTCGGTATGTTGACCACCATGTCAATCTTCTTAGCATGGAGAAGCGAGAGAGCCTGCGGCTGCTTGTCACCATCTGAAGGCCAGTAGACGCATGTGTTGGCAATGCCATTCTCTGTGAGGAATTTGCTCGTGCCGGGAGTAGCATATAGCTCATAGCCGTGCTGTATCAGCATCTTCGCCGGTTCCAGCATCTCGGCTTTCTGTTTGGCTCCACCCGTAGAGAGCAGCACAGTATGCTTGGGAATGGCCTGTCCCACGGAGAGCATACTCTTGAGCAGTGCCTGATTGGTGTCGTCTCCCAAGCAGCCTACTTCACCCGTAGAACTCATGTCAACTCCCAGAACAGGGTCGGCCTTCTGCAAACGGTTGAAGGAGAACTGGCTGGCTTTGATTCCCACATAGTCGAGGTCAAAGAGGTTCTTGTTGGGTTTCTCTACAGGAACGCCTAACATCACCTTCGTGGCAAGGTCAATGAGGTTAATCTTCAACACCTTGCTGACGAATGGGAACGAACGGCTGGCGCGGAGGTTACACTCGATAACCAAGATGTCATTTTCCCGTGCCATATACTGAATATTGAAGGGACCAGAAATATGCAGTTCCTTGGCTATCTGACGGCTGACCCGCTTGATGCGGCGCACGGTCTCAACATAGAGCTTCTGCGGCGGGAACTGGATGGTGGCATCGCCAGAGTGGACACCGGCAAACTCAATATGCTCTGAGATGGCATAGGCAAGAATCTCTCCGTTACGCGCCACGGCATCCATCTCGATTTCCTTGGCATTCTCTATGAACTTTGATACCACAACAGGATGGTCCTCGCTGACGTTGGCTGCCAACTTGAGGAACCGCGTCAGCTCATCCTTGTTGGAGCAGACGTTCATGGCTGCACCGGAAAGTACATAGGAAGGACGCACAAGAACAGGGAAGCCCACGCGGTCAACAAACTTGTCAATATCCTCCATGCTCGTGAGCGCGCTCCATTCGGGCTGGTTGATTCCGTTGCGCGTGAGCATCGAAGAGAATTTGGCTCGGTCTTCGGCGTTATCAATGTCTTTAGCCGAAGTACCGAGGATGGGCACATTCTGCTCATCCAACCGCATGGCGAGATTGTTCGGAATCTGTCCACCCGTAGAAACGATAACTCCGTGGGGCTTCTCCAAGTCGATAATATCCATCACTCGCTCAAAGGTAAGCTCATCGAAGTAGAGGCGGTCACACATATCGTAATCCGTCGATACGGTCTCTGGATTATAATTAATCATGATAGAGCGGTAGCCCTGCTTGCGGATAGTGTTGAGTGCCTGAACGCCACACCAGTCAAATTCCACAGACGAGCCAATGCGGTAAGCACCTGAACCAAGGACGATAATACTCTGCTTGTCGTTATGGAACTCAATATCGCTCTTAACGCCATTATATGTAAGATAAAGATAGTTCGTCTGAGCAGGATACTCAGCAGCCAACGTATCTATCTGCTTCACCACAGGCAGGATGCCATAGCTCTTGCGGAGATTGCGCACCACAAGACCGGCTTGGTTCATATTGTGGAACTCGTTCTCCAATCCAACTGCGCGTGCAATCTGGAAATCAGTGAAGCCATAGATTTTAGCCGTACGGAGGAGTTCCTTGTCAAGTACGTTGATGCTTGTGCACTTCTTCAGTTGCTCATCAATGTCAATAATATGCTTGAGTTTATAGAGGAACCACTTGTCAATCTTGGTGAGTTCATGAATCTGGTCAATGGTATATCCACGATGCATAGCCTTTGAAATCACAAAAACACGCTTGTCGGTGGGTTCGCGCAGGGCGGCGTCGATGTCGGGAATCTCCAGTTCCTTATTCTCCACGAATCCGTGCATACCCTGACCAATCATGCGCATACCTTTCTGGATTGCCTCCTCAAATGTGCGACCGATAGCCATCACTTCGCCCACTGACTTCATAGAAGAGCCTAACTCCTTGTCCACACCACGGAATTTGCTCAAGTCCCAACGGGGAATCTTACAAACCACGTAGTCGAGAGCCGGCTCGAAGAATGCCGAAGTGGTCTTGGTAACGGAGTTCTTCAATTCAAACAATCCATATCCCATAGCCAACTTGGCAGCGATGAATGCCAAAGGATAACCCGTGGCTTTCGAAGCAAGTGCTGAGGAACGGCTCAGTCGGGCGTTGACTTCGATGACGCGGTAATCCTCGCTCTTCGGGTCGAATGCATACTGCACGTTGCACTCGCCCACGATTCCGATGTGGCGGATAATCTTGATGGACAGTGCACGGAGTTTGTGATATTCGCTGTTACTGAGGGTCTGCGAGGGTGCAATGACGATACTCTCACCCGTGTGGATGCCCAACGGGTCAAAGTTCTCCATGTTACAGACGGTGATGCAGTTGTCGTAGCGGTCACGCACCACTTCATATTCTATCTCCTTCCAACCTTTCAGACTCTTTTCTACAAGCACTTGGGGCGAGAAAGAGAATGCCTTCTCACAGAGCGTATTCAGTTCTTCCTCGTTGTCGGCAAAACCAGAGCCGAGTCCTCCGAGGGCATAGGCAGCACGGACGATGACGGGATAGCCAAGGTCAGAAGCTGCTTTGCGTGCCTGTTCTATGTTCTCGCAAGCCTCACTCTTGATAGTCTTGACGTTGATTTCAGCAAGACGTTCCACGAAAAGCTCACGGTCCTCCGTATCCATGATAGCTTGGACAGGAGTACCTAGAACGCGAACATGATATTTTTCAAGCACGCCGTTCTTATACAGCTCCACTCCGCAGTTGAGCGCGGTCTGTCCTCCAAAGGAGAGAAGAATGCCGTCGGGCTGTTCCTTCTTAATGACTCGCTCCACGAAATAAGGCTGAACGGGAAGGAAATAAATCTTGTCGGCAACGCCCTCAGAAGTCTGGACAGTGGCGATGTTAGGATTGATGAGAACCGTCTCAACGCCTTCCTCGCGCAGAGCCTTCAATGCTTGTGAGCCTGAATAGTCGAATTCGCCTGCTTCTCCAATCTTCAAGGCACCCGAACCCAACAACAATACCTTTTTTATATTTTGTTCTTTCATCTTAGATAGTCGTTTATAAATTTAGGAAACCTTATTTGTTGAGCGTCTCTACGAACTTGTCGAACATAAACATCGTGTCGACGGGTCCGGAACATGCCTCTGGATGGAACTGAGAAGTAAACCAAGGATTGGTCTTGTGGCGGATTCCCTCATTGGAACCATCGTTCATATTCACGAAAAGCTCCTCCCAATCCTTGCCGAGTGTCTTGGAATCAACCGCATAGCCATGATTCTGCGAAGTGATATAGCACTTCTCTGTACCAACGAGACGCACAGGCTGATTGTGGGAACGGTGGCCATACTTTAATTTATAGATAGTAGCTCCAGCAGCCTTTCCCAACAATTGATTTCCCATACAGATGCCGCAAATTGGTTTGCGGTTCATGCTCATCTGCTTGCGGATGATGTCAACAGCGTCGGAGCAAGTGTCGGGGTCGCCGGGACCGTTGGCGAGGAAAAGTCCATCGTAGTCCATATCTGTATAGTCGTAGTTCCAAGGCACCCGAATCACTTCCACGCCTCGTTCTATGAGGCAGCGGATGATGTTTGCCTTGACGCCGCAATCTACCAAAACCACTTTCTTGCCAGCCCCTTCATTGTAGCGGATAATCTCTTTGCAACTCACCTTATCAACGAAGTTGACTCCTTCATAAGTGGCTTCGGGCACATTGTCTGGCTCATCGTCGAAGATGATTTTGCCCATCATCACACCATGGGAGCGCAACACCTTAGTGAGTTCGCGCGTGTCGACGCCTGTGATGCCCGGCACGTGTTCACGCTTGAGCCAATCGGCAAGACTCTCCTTGGCATTCCAGTGAGAATACTGCTCACTGTAGTCAGCTACGATAATTGCGGAAGCGTAGATTTTGTCACTCTCCATGAAATCAGGCAAGCCATTAGGCGCAAAGGTAAAAGGTGGTACACCATAGTTGCCCACCAAAGGAAAGGTGAGCGTCATGAGCTGACCCGCATAAGAGGGGTCGGTCAGGCTCTCCGGGTATCCCATCATGGCTGTGTTGAAGACAACCTCACCGGCAACAGGCTTGTCGTAACCAAAGGATTTGCCTTTGAAGGTTGTACCATCGGATAAG
Source organism: Prevotella sp. (assembly GCA_050946455.1). Taxonomy (GTDB): domain Bacteria; phylum Bacteroidota; class Bacteroidia; order Bacteroidales; family Bacteroidaceae; genus Prevotella. Next base: position 23,025 of record JBMNUV010000004.1, on the reverse strand, counting down.
ACTAAAGTTACATTTCTCATTTTGTATGGTAGTTTTCTTTTAATTCTTGAAATACGTTCTCATAGAATTTCACAAATGCCTGAATGCAGCATTTGGTACCCCCTGGCGTGGGATACTTGCCTGTGAAATACCAGTCGCCGCGATGATTGGGTATGGCATTATGCAGTCCCTCAATACTTTGATAAACAAGCTCGATAGGCGTGGTCACTCCTTCTGGACGCAGCATCTCAACGATCTTACGGTTGATTTCATCCACCGTAAAGGGCTTGTAGAGGTCTCTGACGCAGTTGCGCATCTCAGTCTTAGGCTTCTGCAATTCCGCCTTGCAGTCGTTGTAAACCTTGATGATGGTATCCTCCATGTTGCGCTCCAGCAACAAGGCGATGGTGGCGCGGAACACGCAGAACTCCTCCAAACTCGGCATATCTATCCCATAATAATCGGGATAACGGATTTGCGGTGCTGACGAAACAACCACTATCTTCTTGGGATGCAGTCGGTCGAGAATGCGCAGAATACTTCTCTTGAGCGTTGTACCACGGACAATCGAGTCATCTATAATAACCAGATTGTCCTCATAGGGCACAAGGCTTTCATAAGTGATATCATAGACATGGCTTGCCAAATCGTTGCGCGAGTTGCCCTCTGCAATAAATGTACGGAGTTTGATATCTTTCCATGCAACCTTTTCTGAGCGCACCGACTTAGAGAATAGAATCTTATGAAGTTCCTCCTCTGTGGGTATTCTACCCAAAGCAAGAATATCCTTTATTTTCTGTTCATGAACATAATTGGTGAATCCCTGTGTGAGACCGTAGAACGCCACTTCCGCCGTATTGGGAATGAAAGAGAAAACGGTGTGAATCGTATCGTAGTTGACAGCCTTCAATACAGGCATGGTCAACTGCTCGCCGAGTTTCTTACGTTCTTTATAGATGTCTCGGTCACTGCCGCGAGAGAAATAGATGCGCTCGAATGAGCACGCAGCATTTTCCTTAGGCTCGAATATCTGCTCAAGAGAGCAGGTGCCGTCACGTTTCACTAAGAGTGCCTTGCCCGGTTCCAACTCGTGAATGTCATCGCACTCCAAATCAAAAGTGGTCTGAAGCACAGGACGCTCACTTGCCAAAACTACAATTTCATCATTCTTATAGTAGAACGCAGGACGGATTCCCCACGGGTCACGCATGGAAAACATCTCGCCGGAACCTGTAATGCCGCACATTACGTAGCCGCCATCAAAATCCTTCATTGAAGTCTTGAGCACATTGCTCATTTTCACATGGTCCTCGATGTAATGGGTGATGTCCAATCCCTTCAGTCCCAGTTTTCTTGCCTCAACAAAGTTTCGTTCGACCTCTCGGTCCAAGCGATGCCCCATGAGTTCAAGCATGATGTAGCAATCACTGTACATGCGCGGACACTGCCCCTGACTCGTTATCTTGTCGAAGATTTCATCAATATTGGTCATATTGAAGTTGCCGCAGAGACACAAGTTCTTTGCCCTCCAGTTGTTGCGGCGCAGAAAGGGATGAACATATTTCAGTCCATTCTTTCCCGTAGTAGAATAGCGCAGATGTCCCATGTAGAGTTCGCCGGCATAGGGAAACGACTGTGCCTTCTGCTTCTCGTCCTTACTCATGTCGGTCAAAACCGACTGATAGTTATGATGGATTGTATTGAAGATTTCCGTTATAGCATTCGGTCCTTCAGCCCTCTCGCGGAACATATATTCGTTGCCAGGCTCGGCTTCCAACTTGACACAAGCCAAGCCGGCACCCTCCTGACCACGGTTGTGCTGCTTCTCCATCATCAGATAAAGTTTGTTGAGACCGTACATCCACGTGCCATACTTTTTCTGATAATAATCGAGTGGCTTCAGCAGACGAATCATCGCCACTCCACAATCCTCATGTATTTCCCGTTCCATCAAGTAACAGATTCCTTTCTGAATTACAGTTTGTATATAAAAAAATGAAAGAACGGTGATTCTTCGCTACATAGCCATTTCATCAACATTCTTTCATTTTCCATTTTTATATCTCGTATTTCGTTACTTTCGCTATATCTTTAATTAATAACATTAACTACAAAAGAAGCAATCGAGATAGCGATACTTACGAACGACATCCAAAGCGTTGTGGCGGAACCGATATCGGAGTTCTTAGCCTTCACACTGTTGGGTTCAACATAGATGATATCGTTCTGCTGCAAGTAATAAAGAGGTGAGTTGAACAGGTTGGCATCATTAAGATTGACTCTATAGACGTGTTTCTCACCTGCAGCGTCCTCACGAATCAGCATCACGTTGTCGCGCTTTCCGTATATAGTCAAGTCACCTGCCTGAGCCAATGCCTCCAAAATGCTCATTTTCTCAGTGCTGACGGGAACCACAGTAGGATGCCCCACTTCTCCCAACACCGTTACACGATAACTTGCCATTCTAACCGTCACAACAGGGTTCTCACTATCAGCCAAATAAGGTCTCAACTTAGAGAGAATCAAATCCTCGCATTGGCTCTTCGTCAGTCCTGCGACGTGGATTTTGCCAATCACCGGGAAATTGATGTAACCCGTATTGTCCACCAAATAGCCTTGCAGAGAGCCGTAACCAGCTGACAACTGACCGTTCGTACCCACTGTATTACTAACCGAGAGGTTGAAGGGAGCCGATGCTTGAGGGTCACTGGTAATCACTGTAATGGTGAGTTGGTCCTTTGGCATTATCTTAGCATCGTAAAGCATACGAGAAGCTGCCAAGCTGATGGTGTCAGCATTTTGGAAATAGGGAACATACTTAGTCGACTTGCAGCTTCCAAGGATTAAGATAATCGTCATCGCGATTAAAGGGACGAGAATTCTCTTCATTTGAATTTTAAAATAATTGAAACTTTCTGTTTTTATTTGCGTGCAAAATTAATATTATTTTTGGATATGCCCAAGTTTTTAACAAAGAAATATCCCAAGAGATTATTTAATTCTAATTTCGCCCTTCAGATACCCAGTGCCTTGCTGACGATTTTCCCATATTGCTCATTCATATCCGCCAATCTCAAGGCGCAGTTCATGGCAGCATGTTTCACTCCATAACTACCTCCCTGCAAAGCCGTTTGAGCTTGGTCAATCAGTTCGTTGATGCCCCGTTCGTTAGGTTCCTGCCCTTTCATAAACAGCCGCGAAAGAATGTTGTAGCCGCAAATTTGATACAAGTCCTTGTCGCTGGCAATCCACTTGTAGGCAAGGTCGGGAGCATAATCTAAATATTGGAAGAGGTTGAACGCCAGCATCTCCGCCATTTCCTGCGAGCGGGTTTGCTCCATCCAGATTTCTGCCACTTCATACGGCATCTGGTCGGTGGGCATCAATAGCGTTGCTAATATCTTGCATTCGCGGATATCCTCTTTCCAAAGTTCTATCGCAAGGTCGTAACTCTTCTCGTATTCCTTAGCCATCTGTTTGAGCTGGGGCAACGTGACTCCCCAATTCAACTTATATTCCACCCCTTTCTCACGCATGGAGCGCGATGCCTCACCATTCATCATGAGTCGGAACGACTGCTTGATGGCTTTCAGTTGCTCGTGAATCTTTTCGTCCATTGTCTATTATATTAAGGAAGCATAATCTCTGCTGTAGCGCAGCATTTGTTCATCGTAACTCTCATCATAACTTACCTTTACATCAACAGGCTTTCCCTTTTCTTCAACGAGTGTCAGTTTCGGATTGAGGAAGCCTTTATAAGGAGCGATGTGAAGATGCTGATAGCGTTCTCTCACCTCGGTGTGAAGATTTTTCTCCACGTTTACTGCATAGCGCTCCACCAAATTTCGGGCGGCATTATAATCGCCCTCGCTCTTGATACGCTGAATCTCGGCGAGCTGGCGGGCGAACACCCCACGCAGAGCTTGATAGTCGGAAATTTCAACATAGTGCTTGCCGTTTCTCTCCACCAGTCTCACTATCTCAGGATTCGTGTCGGCTGCCCAATGGGCAATGAGAGAACGGTTGAGCATGTGAGCCTCTTCAATCTTATGCCCCGGCTCAATGCGGACCAATTGCGTCATCAGCCCATTCATCATATACGTATAATACTGAGCCTCAAAGGCATGGCTTTCTGTTATCAGTCCCAAGTCCATGAGTTTTGGGTCGGCAATGTAGTAGAGTCCAAACAAATCAGCGCGAGCCTCCTCGATGGTATTGCCATAAGCCTTAAGCGCATTGGGGTCCGTTCCGGGAAGAAGTTGTCCGCTACCATGCCCCAGACACTCATGCAAGTCTGTGTGAAGCTCATCGGTCACACTCTCCCACTGCCGAATATTCTTCAGCGTTGCCTCATCAATGACAAACTCTTCCAAGAATCCATTGCCGCGAGCAGCCTCATTATAGGCATGGGTGATATTGCTAATGCTCACGCTCTTGGAACCATAACGGGCACGAATCCAGTCGGCATTGGGCAGGTTGATACCGATGGCGGTGGAAGGATATTCATCGCCACCGAGCATGGCGGCACATATCACATTGGCAGAAACGCCCTTCACCTTTTTCTTCTTAAACTTTTCGTCCACCGGTGAATGGTCCTCAAACCACTGCGCATTGTCGCTGATAAGCCGTGTGCGCTTGGTAGCCTCATGGTCCTTGTATTCAACGAGACCCTCCCATGAGCCTTTCAGTCCCAACGGGTCGCCATAGACTTCTATGAAGCCGTTGATGAAGTCCACGTCGCCTTCCTGCTCCTTCAACCATTCAATAGAAAACTTGTCAAAGGTTCGCAAATCACCGTTGGTATAATAATCTATCAACAGACGCAGTATCTTTTTCTGCTGTTCATTCTCAGCATACTCAATAGCCAATTCCAGCCACATGATGATGCAGTCGACAGCATTCGCATACATGCCCTTTCTGCACCAAACCTGTTCCTCGAGTTTTCCTTCCTCATTTTTGACGAGCTTGGAATTCAATCCCCACGATGGTTCTTCCGCTGAGCCTGTCTGCTTGCCAGAATAGAAATGTTCCACTTCCTCTTGGGTCACACCCTCATAGAAGTTGCAAGCCGAGGTCTTCACAAGGTCTTCTCCCTGGGTCTTGTTCACTCGCTTGTAAAGGTAATCGGGGTCGAACATCACTTTGCCAATTCTTCCCATCACTTCCTCAGCGCTCTCTCCAAACGGCAAGAACTCCTCCACTTCCTGCAATGCTTCAAGAAACCATTTTTGGGAGAATCCGGGCAGGAACTTCTCACAGCCGTAATGATGATAGATGCCGCTGGAGAACCAGACTCGGCGAAGATACTCGTGCAAAGCTTCCCGCTCAGCGTCGTGGCAGGTGAAGTTATAGTGCATCCACACGGTCTCTAAAGTTTTGCGGATTTCGAGATTATACTTTCCAAACTGGTCAAATGTAATGTCCCTTCCAGCGATAGCGGCTTTGCTCAAATAGTAAATATAGAGTTTTTGCTTTAGCGACAGTTTTTCCCATCCGGGAAGCTGATAGCGCAGCATCTGAATGTCGGCAAAGCGTTCATGTTGATAGTTGAATTCCATAGTGTGTTATTAATAAAAAGTGGCAGTCCCGCGATTAGCGGAGCTGCCCCTGTGTTTCAATTTCGGTGGCAGAGCGGGAATCGCCCCTACCCTAACAAATAACATGCTCAGAGCGATTTTCTTCGCTCCTGTATTATTCTCCAACGGCAGCAGCGACAACCTCTACAGGCCCACTCTCTTTGAGTTGAGCGATTTTCCCTTCAGCAACATCATGTTTCAGATGTCTTTTTTCCTGTGCCTTCTTCAATCTCTCAGCGCGTTTGGCAAACTCCTTGAGTTTATATTCGCGCGGGGTAATCTGGTTGATTCTGTAGAAGGAGGCATAGAATGACTGACGGTTGGCGAAGCCCACCATGTCAGAAATCTCTTCCATGTTGAGCCCCTTGTTCTCTATGCTCGACAGCAGAACCATAGCATCCTTGATACGCTGTTTGTTGACAAACGACGTATAGTTCATCTTGAATCTCACGTTGATAACGGCTGAGATGTAACGAGAGTTTGTGTTGAGGTCGGCTGCAAGTTTCTTAGCAGAATAATCTTTGTCGAGATACTTTTTCTGCCTCACAATGATGTCAAAAATCTGCGACTCTAAACGGTCCATCAGCTCGGGATTGACCAGGTTCCTGTAAGCCGCATCTTTATTCTTCTTCGGTGTGATGTTGTATTTAGTCATCAGAGTAAAACTTTTAAATTCCTTTTATATCTCCTTTCACTCATAAATCGCGAGAAGCTCCATCAAGGGAGAATCCACCAATTTTCAATGCAAATATATAAAATTCCTTTGACATCGTCAATTATTTCTACTTATGTTAAATAAAATATTTGTTTTTTCTAAACAAATAAAGAATGTGCAGCAAAAAAATAAGCCGTTTTCTGACTATTTATGCAAATTTATTGTTTTCTTATATGTCGTTTTGGTGCAATAAGCATGAACTGACAGCTATTAAATGTATCATTGACCACTGAAAAATGCCCAAAAACGTCAAAATGTGCAAACAATTTCTATTTGCACGACAATTTATCGTGAAATTAGGAGCAACAACGAGCAAAAATCTATTTTGCAAACAAAATTCCAAATTCGTGAACTTTTTTGTATCTAACGGCACAAGTTTCGAGAATTCATTCTTCTGAAATGAGAGATAATCGGAAAATTAGTGTGAAGATATTTCCTTACTATTTCTGTTCAGAGATATAGTCATCTGAAAGGAAGAGACACGATATTGTCATAATAAGGATATCTTATATTTCTCCATCTTTTTCATGCCTCCTCATAATTAGTTTTCTTTCTGATAATTAGCACTTTATCAGCTATTATTTCAATGAATAGTTAGAGGTGGATGCAGCCAACAATTCCTTCCAATCATTGCACCGCCGAGCACACATTACTTTCAACCTATATTGTGACTACTCCGTCATCCAATCAACTAATCATAAAATGAACATTCAACCTGGTCAATCTTTATTGTAAATAAGGCAATAAATAGTCAACCAAAACCGTTATACTAAACAACGACTGGTTATTCGTGATTGAGCGACAATTGTCGACACGTTTGTCGACAATTGCCAACGAGTTTGTCGGCAATTGTTAACGAGTTTGTCGGCAATTGTCGCACAATCGGAAGTAGTTGAATCTTGGAGTGATTTCTTGCGGTTATTGAATTGAGTTTAGTCCTCTATTTCTTTGAACTCACATTCAAGTGTCAGCAAATTTAATAGTTGCACAGTTGATTGCAAAGAGAATGGAAAGGGAAACCTCGCCTATCAGAGATGCAAATGCTCAGATTCTCAAAATGATAGTTGGAAAGTTCTTGCGCGCTCATCTGCTTATGCAGGTTAGCAGACAAAGACAGTTCAAGTATTGACGAAAGCCGACAACCAACAATAATGTGATTTCCTATCAGGAAAACTGATGCTTTTGCCATACAGAAAAATAAAGAAATGATAAATTGATAAGTCAACCGAATAAGATAAATGGTTGATTCACAACTACTTTGTACAAATTTATTTGAATCTGGCAAAGCGTCTCTGTGGTTATCTTCTGTTAAATAAATCGAGTTTTTTGACAGTAAATCAGAATTTTCCACTACCTTTGCACTCTATGAACATTGACATCTTAACATCAGAGCAATTAGAGTTGTTGAAAGAACTCATTGCCGATTCTCAAAATATTCTCGTGTGCTGCCACAAATCACCCGATGGCGACGCGCTTGGTTCGTCACTCGCCTGGTCGGCTTATCTGCGCAATCTGGGCAAACAAGTCACGCTGGCAGTTCCCGACGCATTCCCCGATTTTCTTCGCTGGCAGCCCGACGTGGAGAAAATCATTCGCTACGACCGTCATCCGGATGTCGTAGACAAGGTTCTCGAAGAGGCTCAACTCATTTTCTGTCTCGATTTCAACGCTCCGGAGCGTCTGGATTGTATGCAGGAGTCATTTGAAAAGTCTCAAGCCAAACGCGTGATGTTTGACCACCATCTTGACCCGCAACTCAACGCGGTCGTCTGCGTATCTCATCCTGAATTGTCCAGCACTTCTGAAGTAGTGTTCCGCGTGCTTTGGCAATTGGGCGAATTTGAACATATCGACAAGAAAATGGCATCAACCATCTACAGCGGTATGATGTGCGATACAGGTGGTTTCACCTACAACAGCAACAGACCAGAGCTTTACTTCATCGTCTGTCAGCTGCTCACCAAAGGCATCAACAAGGACAAAATCTATCGCAACGTTTTCAACAACTACAGTCAGTGGGCAATACGTCTGCGCGGTTACTTGATGTCGCAACGCCTCAATTATTTAGAGGAGTATCATGCGAGCTACTATACGCTGACTCGCGACGATATGCGCAACTTCCACTATGTGCGCGGTGACCAAGAAGGACTCGTGAATGAGCCGTTGCGCATAAAAGGTGCAAAATTGAGCATCTCGTTGCGCGAGGATGACCGCCACGAGAACACGGTGTGGGTGAGTCTGCGCTCGGTGGATGATTTTCCCTGCAACGAAATGGCGGCACGATTCTTCAACGGCGGCGGTCATCTGAACGCCAGCGGCGGTCATCTCTATTGTTCCATGGAGGAAGCTGAACGCATCACCCGTGATGCCATTGTGGCTTACGCCGACTTGCTAAAGAAAAAATAAGCTAAAAAAACATCGGTGCTAACTTTTAGGTCGGTGGTTTTTTGTAAATTTGTACCCAAAACAAGAGAATTATGAAGAAATTAGTTTATTTGCTTCTTCTCCTCACCGGCATCATTGCGTTCCAGGCATGCAATGACGAAGAGACCTATGCCGATAAGAAGAAGAAACAACGCGCTGCAATTAATAAGTATATCGCCGACTCGGCTGTGACGGTGCTTTCCGAGGAAGAGTTCTATGCCCAAGACTCCACAACCGACGTAAGCAAGAACGAATGGGTTCTCTTTAACTCATCCGGTGTTTACATGCAAATCGTACGCAAAGGCTGTGGCAGCAAAATAACGGATGGCGAGACGGCGACTGTGCTCGTGAGATTCACTGAGCGCAACATGCTGACCGATAGTATCACGCTATCCAACAATAATTTATACTACGGACTGCTGCCCGAAAAGATGCGAATCACTTGTACTTCGGGTACTTATTCAGGCTCGTTTGTCAGTGGTTCCAGCCTCATGGCAACAGTCTATAGTTCTACAGCCGTACCAACAGGATGGCTTGTGCCCTTCGCCTACGTAAACGTGGGTCGTCCCGTGCTTGAATCCGACGAGATTGCCAAGGTGCGCCTCATCGTGCCTGCCGAAAAGGGTCAACAGGCTGCATCGCAAACCACTACTCCTTACTTATATGACCTCACCTTTGAAAGAGGACGATAAGGCGAAAACTCACACAAAGCAAACTGCAAATATTTTGTGATATGACACTTATTAAATCTATATCAGGTATTCGCGGAACTATCGGTGGTCACACTGGTGACACGCTGAACCCGCTCGACATTGTGAAATTCACTACTGCTTACGCCACATTCATCAGGCGCAGCGGATACTCCAAGAGCAATAAAATCGTCGTGGGACGCGATGCACGCATCTCCGGCGACATGGTGAGAAAAGTGGTCTGCGGCACACTGATGGGCATGGGCTATGACGTGGTCGACATCGGTCTCGCCACTACCCCCACCACTGAGCTTGCTGTCCGCATGAGTGGTGCCGAAGGAGGCATCATCATCACTGCCAGCCACAACCCACGCCAGTGGAACGCACTGAAACTGCTCAACAATGAGGGCGAATTCCTGACGAAAACCGACGGCAATGAGGTGCTTGCCATTGCCGAGAAGGAAGACTTTGAATATGCCGATGTTGACCACATCGGGCACTACACGCAGGACGACAGCTTCAACCAGCGCCACATCCAGTCGGTGCTCGATTTGAAACTGGTGGATGTCGATGCCATCCGCAAAGCTCATTTCAAGGTGGTAGTTGATACCATCAACTCAGTAGGTGGCATCATCCTCCCCGACCTACTCAAGGCTCTCGGCGTAGAATTTACCCTGCTCAACGGAGAGCCCAACGGACAGTTTGCCCACAACCCGGAACCGTTGGAGAAGAATTTGGGCGGCATCATGAGCCGCGTCGCCAAAGGCGGCTACGACTTGGGAATTGTTGTTGACCCCGATGTTGACCGTTTAGCTTTCATTCAGGAAGACGGCAAGATGTATGGCGAGGAATATACACTCGTGACAGTGGCTGACTATGTGCTCAGCCATACTCCCGGAGCAACCGTGAGCAACCTCTCCTCCACCCGTGCCCTGCGCGACGTGACGGAGAAGCACGGATGCCAATACTACGCTGCAGCCGTGGGCGAGGTCAACGTCACCACGAAGATGAAAGAGGTGGGAGCCGTGATTGGCGGTGAAGGCAACGGTGGAGTTATCTATCCCCAGAGCCATTACGGTCGTGATGCTCTCGTGGGTATCGCGCTGTTCCTCAGCAGTCTGGCTCAGAAAGGCATCAAGGCTAGCGAACTGCGCAAGACGTTCCCGGCATATCAGATGGCAAAGAACCGTATCGACTTGACACCCGAAACCGACGTTGACGCCATCTTGGCTAAGGTGAAAGAGCTTTACGGCAAGCAGAATGACGTGAAGGTGACAGACATAGACGGTGTGAAGCTCGACTTCCCCGACCGTTGGGTACATCTGCGCAAAAGCAATACAGAACCCATCATCCGCGTCTATTCCGAAGCTGCAACAGCGGAGGAAGCTGATGCCATCGGCAAGAAACTCATGCAGGTGGTTTACGACATGCAAAAATAAGCACACCCATAATATTAATAGGTGGGAATTTATTCCCGTCCCATATAAAAAAGGCGATTCGTCGATTTGGCGAACCGCCTTTTTCATTGAGTGATACTGCTCTGAATACAATACAACGCTTTTAGCGATTATTACTGTCCCGAAAACTTAACCTCTCATGTGCCTCATCCTCATCTACAGACGGGTTGGGGCTTTTTTCTTGTCCGATAAGCACATCTCACGATGCCTGTTCCGCATCACATGACAGGGGGGCTCAATAGGCTCTTAATTCGTCCTAAAGCTCTATTTGTCACCTCTTTGCCCATTCCATAGGAGAGATGTTCCGTCTCAGTCCGCTGAGATGTTGCTGAGATATTGCTGGGATGTTTTACCATCTATTCATGTACGTAAGAGTTTTTATTTCAACGTGTTAGATGCTTTGCTGAGATGTTTTTTCAACTAAAAAACTCAGAGGAAACACCCGTCATGGGAAAACTTTTGGAAGCCATCCCTTTCTATGAAGGGTCAGGACAAATTCTGGCACGGACGACTACTATACGTCAACCGGGCAATCTCTCGCCGCCTCATTTATTTATAGGAATATATCCAAAGGTATCTTCGCTACGGCGACGGGAAACTATAGATGGAACAAATCAAAATTCGCGACTGTGCAGAATGTCATCGGCGATTATGTGTTCTACTCCTATCAATCCCAACCATCCGATTCACGCAGTGCCATAGCGTTACTCAACGTGAGCAAGACGTTTCATCTCATCAGGGGAGTAATCGGATTGCGGGGAATCTACAACAGGATGGAAAACAATATGTTGTCGCAGGAAAAAACACCCACTACCACAATGACTCTTTCTCCTTGACACCGTTTATGAGAGGAAACATTTCGACCTATTTCAACTGGGACTTTAGGTTTACATGGGACAAGTCCATATTGAAAATCTCCAATATGCCGACCCGCAGCACCAACAACTTCATATATTCGGGGAATGTCACCCTCACGCCATGCTCCTTGATTACATGGACAACGGGAGGTGAATATTATCGCAATCAGATTGAGAAAGGACGGTATAAAGAAATGTTCATGCTCGACACAAAACTTTCGTTCAATATAAGCAAACGCATGGAAATCTCGGCTTCCGTCACCAACTTGCTCAACAAAAAAGAATACTCCTATACCACGTATGGAACGGTGTTGCAGTATGAACGCTCAAGCAAACTCCGTGGACGTGATTTCATGATTTCAATATACCTCAAGAAATGATGCAGATTATTAGGCTGCAACTTTATCTCAATCACCATTGCTAAATTGAAAACGAATATCAACAAGTGGAAATGGATGACTCTCTTAAGTCCATTCAATTAAAGGATGCTGTGGTTGAAGCACAACTACAGAAGACCAATGCACAGCATCTACTTATTTTCCAACATCCAAGCAGAGAGACGTTGCTCGAAGTGGAATCGACCTAAGTATGCATTGAATATTATCGAATCCATACCTAATTGAGTACTTGCAAAGTTAAATGGTGAAAATATAAAATCCAAGCGGAAATAATGGCTCCCTATATTGCTATTATGAGGGTAGATAAAACAAGTCGAGCTTCAAGTACCATTAAAAAAACAACTTTTAGTTAATCTTACGAATCAAATAATAGTTACCTTACTGAAGTTTCGCAAGTTTACAACTTGCTTACTTCAAAGGAGTTAAAAGGAGTCAAAGGAGTTAGAGGAGTTAAAGACAACAGTGTTGAAGGGTATCAGAATCCTTCAATAGTAATGTCTTAACTCCTTTGACTCCTACTAACTCCTTTGACTCCTCTATACATGCGAAAGTTGAGTTACCTTACTAATCTTTCCATTGATGTGAATAAATCGTTAACGCTTGTTAATTATGTTGAAGTATCATTCCATAAAACGTTAATATGATGAAAAATGAAGCTGATGATGGGCTTGATGCCAAACGAAGAACGCGGGAGTTCGGCATCAACTCAATCAAGCTAAGCAAACAATAATCAAATAACTATGTTAATGGGGTACATGTTATCAAGGATGAATATATGGGCAAAATGCTGTTTCTTGTGTTTCTCATGTCAATGCATGGGGCAAGGAATCAAAGGTACAATTGTCGCCACCGATGGTAAAAGCATGCCATTTGCCATAGTTGCAGACTGTTAGGCTGCACTTTATCTCAGTCAACATTGCTAAATTTAAAACGAATATCAATATGCGGTTACGAAAGATTACTTTCATTCAACTCACCTGTTCATTAGTTGCAGTCAGCTATGCTCCATCGCTCATGGCACAAGTGGAAAAGGATGACTCGCTGAAATCTATTCAATTGAAGGATGCTGTGGTTGATGCACAACTACAGAAGACCAATGCGACAGAATCTACTTATTTTCCGACATCCAAGCAGAAAAACGCTGCCCAAAGTGGAATAGACCTGCTCAACCGTATGGGAATTCCACAGTTGGCAATCGGCACAGGAACCACTATCAATACCATAAGCAACCAGCCAGTGGATGTGTTCATTGATTGGCTCCCTGCTACTAAGGACGACTTAATTAACATGAGGCTCACTGATGTCAAGAAAGTAGTATATTATGACTACCCATCCGACCCAAGATTCCTTGGTAGGACTCATGTCGTGAACTTTATCATGAAGAAGTATGAATACGGTGGATATATAAAATCCTCCGGCTCTGAACGTTTCATCGCCAATGACGGTCAACTGAACCTTTTCGGGAAATTCCAATGGAGAAGAATGACCTTCGATTTGGGATTGGGTACCTCATATAACAATTCTTCACACGAATACATCGAATGTAGTGAGACCTACCGGCTACCTCAAGAGGACGGCTCCATCAGAACGTACAAACGCACAGAATCTGTGGCTGATGCGGACTACAAGAACAAAGTGTTTTGGCCTACTCTGAGAACGGTCTATAACAACGACAAAATCACCATCAGCAATGTATTTGGCGCGTCATTCGACCATACACCGAACAACAACCTGTCGGGTAATTTGGGAGGGTTTCCCGACGCTACTACTCAAACAGCTTTCTATAGGAACAGTTCCACGCATGAAAACTCTTTGTCTTACTCCGGAAACTGGAATTTTATCTTAGGAAAAGGAAATAACCTCAACTTCAACCCCAGCTACTCCTATTCTCACTCCAAACAGTCCAGCCTCTACAAGGAAGGAACTGCGGAATATCCAAACTCTGCCACTGACGATTCGCAAACTGGTCGCGCAATATTGCAGTTCAGCCATACTTTCAACAAGCAGAGCAGACTGAATGCTTTCTGTCAAGGACTATTTTACCACAGTTCGACCGCTTACTCAGGAACTGCCAACATACACGATAGGCTCACGACATACCGCCTTGGACCGGGATTGAGCTATTCACTCTCACTTCATAAATACTATATTTATTTAGGTGTCGGATTCAATTACGACCATTCCAAGTACGGTCAGACCGTTGAACATTCCACCCAGCCTTGGGCAGATGCTTCTTTCCAACTATCATTCAACAACAAGAACCGTATTTCTGTTTTTTTTCACTACATGACTTCTATTCCGCTTTCCTATTACCGAAGCGAGGCCGTGGTCCAATCCAACTCGTTGCTGAGTTATACAGGAAACCCAGCATTAGAGCCGTACAAGAGTTTTGACTATGGCATTACCTATACGTGCCTGCCCAGCAACAAGTTCAGTTTCTCTGTCTTTGCCTATGCATGGTCGGTACACGACCGCTATGCTTTTGTTTACAAACCAACTTCAACAGGAATATTGCGAACCATAGAGCAACCCATGGGTGGCTTCACCTCAATGACAGCCGGTGCCCACGGACGGGTCAACCTTTTACAAAACAAGCTACAGATTTCAGGACAGATTGCCGTGCCTTACTGTCATAACGGAAGACCCTTCAACACCGACAAAACGCACGTTAATTTCTCGCTTCAGGCTTATTGGTACTTTGGCGCATGGAATATCGCCGCTATGTATTTCTCCAACTGGCATGAACCGGGGAATGAAGTGAATGGACTATGGAAAAAGAGCAAAGAAATCTATTATGCGAGCATTGGATGGGGAAATTCCACTTGGAAAGTCTCGGCACAGATAGCCAATCCATTTTCTTGGCATTGGATGAGGGCGAATAACGATATGACAAGCAAGTTCTTTGACCGTCGGCAAACTGTTCATGGAACTGACAGCCACTGCTATGTGAAATTGGGAATCACGTATGTTATCGGCTTCGGAAAGAAGGTTAAACAAGGCGATGATGCCTCACGGCAACGAGGCGCTGGCTCGGCTATCTTGGAATAAGACGATTGTTGACAAAGGCTCAGTTTACCTATATTGTGAAGCACGGAGGCAGCAATATTTTCGAACTACCGAGATAACAATACAATGATTGCTGATGGTCATCTGCACATTCCCAGATGCCCATCAGCAATAGAAAATTCATATTGTAAATCTTTCGTTGATACTCAGAATTGCTCCAATATGGCAATTCTCTTTTCGGTGGAAGGATGCGTGGAGAACAGAGAGTCCATGAATCCCAACAGACCGTGTTCCATCTCATCAGGCTGACAGATAAAAAGCTGAGCCACATCAGGACGCTTCACGTTGTCCAAACCGGGATTGGCTGATATCTTGCGCAACGCAGAAGCCAAAGCCAACGGATTGCCGCAGAGTTCCGCTCCACCCGCATCAGCCATGTATTCACGTTTGCGACTAATGGCAAAACGGGTGAGAAGCGTGAAAATATAAGCAATGAAGCAGCAAACCAATCCCACAAGTAAAACCACGATGGTACTTAAGGAACCTCCACTACTGTTGCTATTCTCACGGGATGAAGACGAACCAAACCAGAAATGGTTGTACATCAACCGCAAAACAAGACTCATCACTGTTGAGACGATGCCCACAAACACGATGCTCGTAATCAGCAAGCGAGTGTCGCGGTTTCGGATATGGGTGAGTTCGTGACCGATAACGCCCGCCAACTCATCATCATTGAGCAAGTCTATGATTCCTTGGGTGAGGGTCACCGTATAAGTCTTATTGTTGATACCACTGGCAAAAGCATTGAGTTGCGGGTCATCAACAATACAGACCTTGGGCATGGGCATATTGCAGGTGATGCAGAGGTTCTCCACAATGTTGTAGATGCGCGGGTTCTCCTTGCGGGTGATGGGATGACCGCTGACGGCATTGTTGATGATTTGCACATTGGAGAAATAGGCAATGGCAAACCATACGGCTACACCACCAACCACCCATGGCATCACATTCATAAACTCTGCGTTGACGGCAACCACATCAAGCTGATGGATGGTGGTGTTTCCGTATCTATCGTAACCGGTTCCTTCCAACCAGAAGATAATGGCTATGAACACCCAAACCATGACGAGGATAATCACCGGAAACATCACCAAGAGCATGACACTCTTGGTGTTGTTGCGGCGTATCTGCGTCAGCATTCCTACATATTCCATGCTTTAGAATTTTATTTCGGGAGCCTTGTCGAGTTTTGCACGGTCTTGCTCTTGAATCTCATACATCGTCTCCTTGTGGAAACCGAACATTCCAGCGAGGATATTGCCCGGGAAGGTCTGAACGCCATTGTTGAGTTCACGCGTGGCGCTGTTGAAGAAACGACGAGCGGCGGCGAGCTTGTTCTCAATGTCGCTGATTTCGGTCTGCAACTGCAGGAAATTCTGGTTTGCCTTCAGTTCGGGATAAGCCTCAAGTGTTACCTTCAAGCCTTGCAGTGCTGAAGTGAGCAGGTTGTCTGCCTTGATTTTATCATCAATACTCTGCGCGTTGCCTGCTGCCGTACGTGCCTCGGTGACACGGAGGAAAACTTCCTTCTCGTGGGTGGCGTAGCCTTGGACTGTGGAAACAAGTTGCGGCACGAGGTCGTAGCGCTGCTTCAACTGCACATCAATGTTGGCAAATGCGTTCTCACGATTGTTTCTCAAGCGAACCAGATTGTTGTAAATGCTGATAACCCAAATGACCAGCAATACAACGACTACTAAAATAATGATTCCTGTCATAACCTTTTTGTGTATGAATGTTGATATTGTTTACAAATATACGGAAAAACTTTGATTCGTCTCTCTGTCTACAAATATATTAACAATCTTTATGCCGATAATAGCTTTTTGAGATAGTCCTGCCAATCTGTCTTTCCCCAATGACTCCATACCTCTCCAAGCAAAGCGGCATAACCAAATCCATAGCTTTCGACGATGGGAAGATTCTTCACACTGACACCACCCAATGCCCCTACCCTCTCGTTGATGATGCCTTGTTGGGATGCGCGCTTCAAATCCAACGATGAGAACGCTGACTTGTAACCTTGCTTGGAGATGCTGTCAAAGATAGGACTGAGGAAGCTATAGCTAAACCTTTCGGCATCCGTCTGTAATTCAGCCAGAGAATGACATGAACGCGACAGACTTCCCCTCCATGAGATAGGCGGCTGCGGATGACGACGATTGAGGTGAAGACCGCCCACTGCAAATTGTTCACTGAGTTGAAAATGGTCATGAAGAACAATCCTGCTCAAGTATTTTGGTTCCAACTGCCGCAACAGTCCCGCATAATCCTCTTCCTTGGACTCCGGCTTGCGCAGGTGAACGCGATAAACCCCTGCTTGGAGAAGTTGCTTAATAGCTTCAGCCTCATCGGGAAAGAAATCTTGTCTCGTAATAACGATAATTCGCATGGGTATAATAATTTAAAGGGGGTAAAATGGAGTTGAAATGAGTAAGCGCCCGTGAGCGATAGACTATCAAGATGAATGTCTTTGCCACTACGTTATTTATCTTCAAAACTCCATCTTACCCCCATATCAAGAGCTGTTATTTCTTCAAACGCTCAATGATGAGGTCAGCAACCTTCTTGCCCGACATCAACATGCCGCCGAAGATGGGTCCCATACGCGGAGTTCCAGCCACAGCCGACGATGCCATACCGCAGACGTAGAGTCCCGGGTAAATCTCCTTGGTGGTCTCCACGACAAGCCGCTCGCCCTCTTCTACGTCCATTGACATCTCACCGCTCACGGCTCCCGTGGGAGTATTGAGTTTGATGTTGTTCTTTCGGGCAACAATACGACTCATTTCGCTGTCGTGTCCCGTTCCGTCAACAACACATTTTGCCTTGATGCTGAGGGGGTCAACGTGCAAACCCTCACGAAGCACAGGAGTCCAGTTGACCACCACACCACTGACTTGATTATTCTGGAAGACGACATCCTCTACGGAATAGCAGTTGAAGATGGTCGCTCCGGCGTGAACGGCGTGATAGAGCAAAGCCGACGTACTCTCTATAGAATCAATGGTATAGAGGTCGTCCTCAAACTTCTTATAGTTGATGCCGAACTCACGCACGATGTCCATTGCCTTCTCTTGGATAACAATCTGGTTGAACATCATGGCTCCGCCCCACATGCCGCCACCAGGCGACAACTTACGGTCAAACTGTGCTACCTTCAAGCCAGCCTTGGCAAGATAGTAAGCGGCAACGATGCCCGAAGGACCACCGCCAACAATAGCAGCGTCAAGAACGAGATTGCGCTGCAACTTCTCAAAATAGGTACTGATGATACCCTGTGAAACTTTTGTTTCAATCATTTTCTTATGTTGTTTAAAAAGTCAATATCGTTTTAATCTTCACATTTGCTAATACTCTGACTGATGCGCATGGCACAGAAGTTAGGACCGCACATGGTGCAATATTTTCCGCCCACCACGTTAGCCGTCTTGTAGTATTCCAACGACCGCTCCGGGTCAAACGAAAGGTCGAACTGGTCTTTCCAGCGGAATTCATAGCGTGCCTTGCTCAGTGCGTTGTCGCGCACCATTGCGCCGGGGTGTCCCTTGGCAAGGTCGGCGGCATGGGCTGCAATCTTATAGGAAACCACACCTGTGCGTACATCTTCCTTGTTGGGCAGTGCAAGGTGCTCCTTGGGAGTGACATAGCACAACATGGCAGTCCCCAACCACCCGATGATGGAGGCTCCAATGGCACTGGTGATATGGTCGTAACCGGGAGCAACATCGGTCACGATGGGACCGAGCGTATAGAAGGGGGCTCCGTGGCATTTCTCTATCTGACGCTCCATGTTCTCGCGAATTTTCTGCATGGGCACGTGACCCGGTCCCTCGATGAACACCTGTACGTTCTTGTTCCAAGCGCGCTCCACCAACTCACCCATCGTGTCGAGTTCGGCAAACTGAGCCGCATCGTTGGCATCGTGAATGCTGCCGGGACGCAAACCATCGCCCAAAGATATGGCAACGTCGTAGTGGGAGCAGATGTCGCAAATGTCGTCGAAATGCTCATAGAGGAAACTTTCTTGATTGTGAATCTGGCACCATTTGGAGATGATGCTTCCACCACGACTCACGATACCCGTGAGACGATTGTCGGCAAGATGGATATTCTGCAGACGGATACCACAGTGAATGGTGAAATAATCCACGCCCTGCTCTGCCTGTTCGATGAGCGTGTCGCGGAACACCTCCCAAGAGAGGTCCTCTGCCTTACCATTCACTTTCTCGAATGCTTGATACATAGGCACAGTGCCAACAGGTACGGGGCAGTTGCGCAGAATCCACTCACGGGTCTCATGGATGTTGTCGCCCGTGGAGAGGTCCATGAGCGTATCACCACCCCACTTGCAACTCCAAACAGCCTTCTCTACTTCCTCCTCAATGCCCGATGAAGTGGCTGAATTGCCGATATTGGTGTTGATTTTCACGGCAAAGGCTGGACCGATAATCATCGGCTCGCTTTCGGGATGATGGATGTTGGCTGGAATAACGGCTCTGCCAGCAGCCACTTCCTTCCGAACCATTTCGGGGGTGATAGGTGTTTCGATACCCAACTCGCGGCAGTTCATGGTCTCGCGGATTGCCACATATTCCATCTCCTGCGTCACGATGCCCTTCTTGGCATAGTACAACTGCGTACCCTTTCTGCCTTCTATCCACGGCTGGCGCAGTTTGGGCAGTCCTTTTTTCAAATCGATTTCAACGTTAGGGTCACTGTAGGGACCACTGGTATCGTAAACGATTACCGGCGGGTTGTCTCGACGTTGTTCCTTTCCGCCAACCTTAGTAACGGTCGGCATCTGGTTAATACGCCGCATACCCACGCGAATGTCTGGATACAACGTTCCCTTCATGTAGATTTTCTCTGATGAGGGATAAGTGATTTTGATGTTGTTTTGCATTGCTTAAGTTTAAGTATAAATATATTGTCAATAGGTTTTCAGCACGTCCAATATCTGTCGTGTCGCTTCCAAGGGTGAGTCGGCATGGGCGATGGCTCCACTGATGGCAACACCCACAACGCCCGTCTGCATGATGGCGGGAATGTCATCGCAGACGATTCCGCCAATGGCGACCATCGGCAAGTAGATTTGCTGCCGGTGCATATCTTCAACCAGATTCTTGTAGCCTTCGAGTCCCAATAGAGGAGCGAGTCGTTCCTTCGTAGTAGTGAAGCGGAAGGGACCGCAACCGATGTAGTCTGCTCCTTGCATGTAGATTCTCTTGATGTCCTCTATGGTGTTGGCAGTTCCACCGATGATATAATCAGGTCCAAGAATCTGCCGAGCTACATCAATGGGCATGTCGTTCTTGCCCAAATGCACACCGTCGGCATGAAGTTGTTGGGCGATTCTCACCCTGTCGTCCACAATCATGCAGGCGTCGTATTCCCGTGTGAGGTCACGAAGCCGCTTGCCTACCGAGAGGACTTCTTCGTCGGAGGCGTTTTTCATGCGCAACTGCACCCACCGACAACCTCCGCGAAGAGCTTCCTCAGCCTGAGTCAACTCATTATAGCGGTCGTTGGCATGGGTGATGAATTGCAATAGAAATTGTTCTTTCCTTAATTTTTTCTGTTTCATGAGGGTTGGTTTTTAGTTTTTGAAGTTTCGCAAATTTGCAACTTGCTTACTTCAAAGGAGTTAAAGTGAGCTAGGAGCATTTTGAGTTAGGAGATAGGAGTTGCTGAGCCGAACACGTAGGCGAAGCCAATTATGCATTATGCATTATGCATTAACTTGAGAGGCTTAGGTCTGAAAAAGTGGTTGACCGGTCCGTGACCATGCCCTATTCTCAGCACCGCACCTGCTTGTAGAGCTTGAGTGAGATAGTCCTTCGCCCGCTTTACTGATTCGGTCAAGCCGTAGCCCTGTGCCATATAAGCGGCAATGGCTGAAGAGAGCGTACAGCCGGTGCCGTGGGTATTCTGCGTGGCAACAGTCGGCATCTCCAAAACATGCTGCTCCCCATTAGCGGTAACCAGCAAATCAGTTTTCTTTTCTCCGTCTAGGTGTCCTCCCTTGATTAACACGGCTTTGCAGCCGAGCTTCAGAATCTTGTCTGCCGCCGAGCGCATATCATCCAATCCACTGATTTTCAGTTGGGACAGGACTTCTGCCTCTGGGATATTGGGCGTGAGCAGGGTGGCAAGTGGAAGAAGTCGTTGCTTGAAAACGCCCACTGCCTCTTCGTCCATTAGTCGGCAGCCGGAGGTGGAGACCATGACGGGGTCAACAATCAAGGGTACGTGGCAGTGTTGGCTCAGAAATTCAGCCACTGTCTCAACGGTGGTAGCTTTCTCCAACATACCCACCTTGACTGACTTGGGCGGAATATCAGAAAAGACAGCCTGCAGTTGACCGCGCACCACTTCGTCGCTCACTTGCTGAACTTCATAGACACCAAGGGTGTTCTGAGCGGTTACAGCCGTGATGACACACATGGCATAACAGCCCAAAGCCGACATCGTTTTCAAGTCAGCCTCAATGCCCGCTCCGCCCGAAGAATCGGAACCTGCAATAGAAAGTGTGGGAAAAACTTGTTGCTCCATTTATTATATACCTTATTATATATAGGGCACACCCACGAGCAACTGATAAATACGAACCTTTCGTTTCCCTCCGGCAGCATTACCTGCATCAGGTTTTACGGGTATTATCTCAGCCGGCCCAAATGGGCAGCACCCCTCCATCCGCGATGTGCAGATGATTTATCAAACGCAAAGTTAATCTTTTCTGTTGAGATAAGCAAGTAAAAGTTTGTTTCTTTTTGTTTACCCATCATAAAAAGCACTTGTTATATCCTATTTTTCCCAACTTTTCAATACTCTTGCATAAAAAGTAACGAATCATGCTAAAAGCGCTCACTGCAATTGTCCTTACATTCCTGCTGACCTATCCGGCACTGCCGCTTCGAGCCAGTGGGCCTCATAGCAACAAAAAGCCCCATAGGTGTCTTGTGCTCGATTTGGACAACAAGACGCTTCTATACAAGGCTGATGTTGCTTTTAGTGACGGCAGCATTACCCATACCGATGCCCATGGCTATTTTTCATTGCCCGACACTTTTAGCTACGTCATCGTGGCAAAAGACGGATATATTCGTCAGCGTGTGAGTCGCGAGGAGCTGGGTGACACGCTCTTTCTGCCCAATGCCAGTCATTGCCTACCTGAGCTGACTGTCGTGGCAAGGGCTATTCCCAAGAACATCAACAACCGATTCAGACTCAACAAGAAGGATTTGCAGCTCATAGGACAGGGACAGCAATTGGCACAGGGCTTCGGCATTCCCTTACAACTCCTATTTGAACCCATCATCAAACATTTTGAGAAGAAAAAAAGGCAGAAAGAAGAAAATTCCCGGCAAATTCTCGACAACTATTAGCAGATTCTGAACAATGATTAACCATGACGTTCTCCCCGACCAATCGTTTGATAATTTAAGATGTTGCGAAGGAGTTAGAAGCAAGATGAGTTAGGAGCAAAACGAGTTAGGAGATAGGAGTTGCTGCGCCTTACACGATGGCGAAGCAAATTATGAATTATGAATTACTCAACTTTCGCATTTATGGAGGAGTCAAAGGAGTTAAAAGGAGTCAAAGGAGTTAAGACATTACTATTGAAGGATTCTGATACCCTTCAGCACTGTTGTCTTTAACTCCTCTAACTCCTTTGACTCCTTTTAACTCCTTTGAAGTAAGCAAGTTGCAAACTTGCGAAACTTCAGTTAAGAGTCCACTTTAAAAAGTGGCATTATTAAATTCCGGTGTCATTTCTTCAGACTTCACATCATTCAAGATTGATCTGGTAGCAATTTCCGGAACGAATTTGGAAGAGCTGAAAATTCTCTTAAGAGGT
>JBMNUV010000003.1:0-195122 GCA_050946455.1 Prevotella sp. | reverse complement strand
AAAGCCCGATGGGATTGAGCAACGGTAAGGTTGTCGGCAATGCCTTTGAGGTGCCTTTCTGGGATGACTTCCCATCAGACATCTACCTCTACACAGTGATTGACGCCAACAGCGATGGTTCTACGTGGGTATGGACTGAAGAGTATCAGGCTGCAAGATACAGATACAACTCCGACAACGCAGCTGACGACTGGCTCATCACACCGCCTATCCACATGTTAGCCGGAAAGCGCTACGACGTCAGCTTCAGGGCACGTGCAAGCGGCTCTTACTTCCCTGAGCGTATTGAGGCTAAGTGGGGCAATGACAACACGGTTGATGCTATGACCAACGAACTGGCACCCTCTACAGAACTCACATCAAGTACCTATCAGGAGTTCACCAAGACTATCACTCCTACAGAGGAGGGCAACTACTATCTTGGTTTCCACGCCATCTCTGATGCCGATATGTTCTATCTCTATGTAGACTCCATCTCGGTTGACCTTGCTCCAGAGCTTACCGCTCCCGACTCAGTGACCAACCTGAAGGCTACAGCCGACCAGACTGGCGCATTGAGAGCTACGTTGACCTTCACTGCACCCGACAAGACTATCGAAGGCAATACGTTAGCCTCTATCGACAGCATCCTCATAACGAAGAACAACATCCCCGTTGGAACATTGACAACAGTGACTCCCGGACAGGAATGCACCTTCACCGACGAGAACGCTACAGCAGGTACTAACGTCTACACCGTGACGCCTTACAATGAGCATGGACACGGTCTTAAGAACAAAGTATCAGTATTCGTTGGCGTAGACGTGCCGGCAACACCAGAGGTGAGCCTCAAAGACAATCTGACATCCGTCAACCTGTCATGGCCTGACGTTGAGGGAGCAAACGGCGGTCTCATTCTCCCCGATGAGGTGACCTACTCTATCTACGACGTTGACGATGATGGTTACCTGAGCGACTCACTTGGCCAAGTGACAGGAGATAATGAGTTTGATGTTACCTACAACACGATGGAAGGCGACGAGCAGAACCTAAAGTCTTGGGCAGTAAGAGCTACTAACACTGCCGGAACAAGCGCATCAGCAGGTTCCGCATACGCAATCGTTGGACGTCCTTACACGCTGCCGTTCCACAACAGTTTCAAGGACGGTACTCTTGAAGACCAGTTTGTCGGAATCCACCGCTCATCAAGGTCTTATCAATGGGGCATTGTCTCCGATGCTTACGACGATGACGGCGGCGCATTAGGATTCAACAGCTCAGCTGCAGGCGAAGGCTATATCTTCACTGGAAAGATTTCTCTCGCAGGAGCCGTACAGCCTAAGATATTGCTCTACTACCAGTCTCCAGCCAACGTGCCGGCAACATTCTCCGTTGCACTGCAGCATCCCGATGGAACTGTCGACGCTCCTCTCTTCACAGCTGATCTCTCTACAAACACCAACACCGAGTGGCAGCGCGTAATGGTAGACGTTCCTGCATCTTGCATCAGCGAGCCTTACATCATCATCCAACTGCAGGGTGTGGCTACGGAAGACATGGGCAGCAATATTGTCCTCGTGGACAACGTCAACCTCTTCGACCCGCAGGCATTTGACGCAAGTGTTGAGCTTACTGCTCCCGAGAGTGTCAAGAAGGGACAGAACGCTGACATCAACGTGACAGTGACCAATGAGGGTCTTGATGAGGTGTTGAATCCTCGCCTCACACTCACAGTGGGCGACGAGACTGTTATGGACTCTACTCTCAACTGCACGCTCAACACATTGGAGAATGTGAAGTTGAATGTGGCTTACCACACCACAACGCTTAACTCCGCTGAGTCGCTCAACGTCCGCGCAACACTGCCAGAGGATGATGACGACGCTACCAACAACGAGGCTACAGCCGTTATCCAGACTGTTGACGCCGGCGTGGCTCCGCCTGCCAACCTCAAGGCAGAAGGCGCATCTCCAGTCAACCTTACTTGGGAGGCTCCTGAGAGTGCAGTCAGCACTGTGACCGACGACTTTGAGAGCTACGAGGCATGGGGCTTGACCTTCGGCGACTGGACGACCATTGATGTCGACCAAGGCAACGCAGGCTCACTGACTCAAAGTGCTACCTATACACATCAGGGTGAGAAGTTCGCCTTCATGAACTGGCAGCCTTCCGACCTCTTCGCTTCCGGACAGGGACTTGACCCGCACTCCGGTACCAAGGCTCTGGTGGCAGTTTACCAGATTGATGACGCTGGTCAGAACTTCGTCAACAGCGACAACTGGCTCATCTCACCGCACCTCTCCGGCAACGCACAGACCATCCACTTCTGGGTGAACAACCTGAATGGAGACGGCTACGGAACCGAGACATACCAGGTACTCACTTCCACCACTGACAACCAGCAGGCAAGCTTCACGCAGCTCGGCGACGACTACACGCAGGGTTCGGCTCAGTGGACGGAAATCACAGTTGACGTTCCTGAGGGAACCAGCTACTTCGCAATCCATCAAATCACCGATGCCGACAATGCATTCCTGTTCATGATAGACGACGTCACCATGGAGACCTCAACCGCTCCCGTGGCCTACAACATCTACCGTGACGGAAAGTTGATTGCAACTGTGACGAGTCTCAACTACACTGACAACACCACAACTGCAGGTGGCACCTACACCTATCAGGTGACTGCTGTCTACTCTGACGGTTCCGAGTCAGATCCTATCTCCACAACAATTGCTACGACCATCAGCGAGCTTGAGAAGTCCGGAGCATCCAGCTTCGATGTCTACACGCTCGACGGCGTACAGGTGCTGAAGGATGCCAAGAGCCTCAGAGGTCTGAAGGAAGGTGTCTACATCATCAACGGTGTAAAGACCATCCTTAGGAAATAACCATTACAGTATGCACACAAAAGGAGAATTTCCTTTATCAGCATAGCTGAACTTACCATGAAAGTCGCAGCCCGATTTTTGACTGCGACTTTCATTTTCATTGTTTAATAACGAATAGGAAATTGATATAATAACGAATACGAACTTTACATTATGAAGCACATTATCAAAGTCATGCCCATCTGCGCCATGATGCTGTTGTCATTCTCAACCAACGTCAACGCCGCGCCGCGCGACAAGGCTTCCATGAAGAATGCAGCTGCTGCAATCCTTGCCAAGGCTCCCTTGGGCAACCAACGCAACATTGCCTCAAGGGGGAATCTCAAATTGATGGAGAGCAACGAATCCTACAGTATCTACGGCTATGAGAAAGGCGGATTTGCCATCATCAGTAATGACGACCTCGTGCCAGAAGTGATAGGCTATTCGCAGAAAGCATTCAAAGACAGCCGCAACACCAACTTCAAGTGGTATCTTGAGGCTGTGCGCGAAACCATCAAAGGTATTGTGGCAAGTGGGCAAATGCGCAAGACAACAACGCCCGACCCGGCTGTCTATCCCACAGAAGTACAACCACTCGTCACTTCCGAATGGGGTCAGGAATCTCCTTACAATGACCTCTGCCCAGAAGGCACTTCATCGGGCACCGGAGGATGGCAGGGCTATGGCGAGACAGGCCGTTGCGTCACGGGATGCGTGGCTACGGCAATGGCACAAGTGCTCTATTATCATCAATGGCCCGATACTGGAACAGGTACCCACTCTGTACAGGTCAAGCAAGCCGACGGTTCCTACATCACGGTGACGGTCGACTTCTCACAAAGCGTCTACGATTGGGGCAACATGATTGACGACTACAATGGCAGCTATACCGAAGCACAAGGGCAGGCAGTGGCAAAACTCATGCTCGACTGTGGTGTGGCCTCTGACATGCAGTACGCCACCGATGGCTCTGGCACTTACACTTACTCGGCACGCGACGGACTGGTCGCCTATTTCGGTTTCCCCGAAACGGTCAGATTTGTGGAGCGCGACGACTATTCAGAGTCAGACTGGATGAACATGATATACGAAGAGCTTAGCAATGAACGCCCCATCATCTACGGTGGCGTGGATATGATGAACGGCGGCCATGAGTTCGTGTTCTGCGGCTATGATGCTCAGGGACGCGTCTACGTCAACTGGGGATGGGAAGGCGACAGCGACGGCTATTACGATGTGGCATTGCTCGACCCGTCGGCATACAGTTTCTCTTCCTATCAGGACATGATTATCGGTGTTGACGCTGGCAACCGCAATCCTGTGGAGGACACGGTTGACGTGACCACTCCCGGCGAACTGAGCACTCTCATCGCTGATACCATTGCCTCTAAGATTACATTGCTCAAGGTCAATGGCAACATCAACTCCACCGACATCAAGTTTATCCGCTCGCTTGCCGGTGTTGACTCTGTGGGCGAATCTTTCCGCGGCACACTGCGCACGCTCGACCTCTCCGACGCCACAATCGTAGCTGGAGGAGAGCCATACCTGATTGATAACACGCGCAAGCTCACTACCACCGACAATCAGATGCCCGAACGCAGCTTCTATGGCTCGCGCACACTGCGCACATTGTTACTCCCAAACAACACTGTCTCTCTCCAGACGGGTGCCCTGAGTGGAATCATCGCACTCGACTCCGTTTCACTCCCCACTGGCGAAGATAAGGATTACGTGGTGGAAAACCGACAAGTGTTCACTAAAGACACGACGACTCTAATCGCCATGTTGCCAAAAGCCGGTAGTCAAGTCCAGCTCAGAGAAGGTACAAAAGTCATCGGTCCTTATGCACTGGCTTCCATGCACGGAGTGAGCGAATTGATTATTCCTGTATCGGTTGACAGTCTTGCCGCATACGCCATGGCTAATGCCAGTGGTTTGAAGACGTTGAGAGTAATGGACAAACGGGTTCCTGCCACAGACCATCATGTATTCACGGGAATCTCCGCCGACAACGTCACTCTGTATGTAAGGGCTGGCTGGAAGGAAGCATTCGCCCGCAGCGCCAACTGGAGTGTGTTCACCAACGTGAAGGAATTCGGTACGACCATCCGCGCACGCAACACCCGTCGTGAATACGGCGAGCCCAATCCTACTTTCGGCTATCGCGTCTATGGCGACTACGTCAGTGGTACTCCCGAGATTACTTGTGATGCAGATGAAACTACTCCAGCAGGAAAGTACACCATCCATATTTCACGCGGTACCATCGAAAGCGAGACGGTTGACTTTGAGGACGGCGTGCTGACCATCACCAAGGCTACAGCCAACTTACGTGCCGTTTCCGACACAATCGAGACGGGCGAGGAACCTCAGTTCGCTTATACAGTAGACAGTCTGAAGAACGGTGAGACAGAAGTAGTGATGACTGTCGAACCTACTTTCACCGTAACCGATGCCTCTGGCAATGCCGTGTCGATGTTCAACTCGGAGGGCGAATTTACTATCATGCCCGATAGTGCTGAGTCGGAGAACTATGAGTTCAACTACTTCCCCGCTACACTCTACGTGAAGGTTGCATCAGGAATCACCAACTTGGTATCCAACGACGACAACACGAACGACAACGTCTACAGTCTCACGGGAACGAAAGTAGCAGAAGGCAAGGCAGCCCTGCATCGTCTGCCCGCGGGAATCTATATCTACAAGGGAAAGAAGATTGTCGTGAGATAATGATTTTCTTCTTGAGATAAGCAATGAAGAGAGGGATAACCCCCTCCCCCATTAGCCTACTCAATATGAATGGGCAATAGCGCTGAAGGACGCAATATAGTCGTCAGCACTATTGCCCAAATTTAATGCACAATGCATAATGCATAATGCACAATTCATAATGCATAATGCATAATTAGCTGCGCACCCTTTTATAATTCATTATTTTTTCGCTAACTATCGAAAAAAGTATAGTAGGTTCAGTAAGTATGGTAGGTTTAGTAGGTTCAGTAAGTATGGTAGGTATAATAGGTTCAGCGGGGGGGCGCAGCAACTCCTAACTCCTATCTCCTAACTCCTAACTCTATAAGGCTCCTAACTCTTTTCCCTTCCCATCTTCTGATACATCGACGGTGACAGGCCGGTTACCTGCTTGAAATAGGTATTGAAGTGGCTACGGCTCTTGATGCCCACGCTGGCAGCGATTGCCTCTATCGTCAGATTGCCGTAGTGCTCCCGGTCATCCAATCGGCGGCACGCTTCCTTGATGCGGTATTCGCTCAGCAATGCCTTGAAATTCTTGCCATAATGCTCGTTGATTACCTGCGAAGTCTCACGGTAGCTGGCTCCGACGAGTTCTGCCAAACGGTCGAGTGAGAAACCCGCATTGCATATCTCTTCGGTGTTGGCTAACACACGCTCAATCTTTTCCACCAACTCCGTCTTGTCGTCCTCTGTCAGCCGTGAACTCTTATATTTCAGTCCCTCCGCACTCTCGGCTTCCGATTCCCTCTCATTCCTCAACTGCTGCTCACGGTAGAGTGATTCCTGCATATTGTTGTAGAGCACATGGTTCATGGTTCGTACCTTACGGAAGTTGCGGTAGAGTAAAACGAGGAAGAAGATGGTGAGAAGGGCAATCCCCAATATGATGAGAATAATAATGTTCTGCCAATGACGTTGTTCGGAGAGACGCTGCACTTCCTCGTTAGCCTGACGAATCTGATAGAGGAACTCCTGCCGCGAGATGTTGCGCAGTTTGTTCTGATTCATCAGCGACTCTTTTTTTTCTAAATAAGCCAAGCGATAATTCTTTGCCTTTTCCGTGTCGCCAGTGGAGCGATAGTAGTCGTAGAGTTGCCAGTACAACACCACCAAATCATCGTATTCCTCGCTTTTCTTGCATATCTCGATGGCTCTCTTTTCCAACTTCTCGGCTTCGACGTGTCGCCCCATCAGATGAAGCACGCTGATGCGCATTCTCAAGGCGCAGTTCAATTCCGTCTGGGCTGAAAACTCACCATCTCTCTTTTGCTCCATTGCATAGGTGGCAGCGAGAGCGTCTTCATAATGATGGTTGCGGAGAGCCATGAAACAACGCATGAGTTGCCGCAGATAAGCAAGTTGCGGTGTATTTTGGGGAATATTCTGACGGTTGAATAGCGCTATCTCCGATTGAATCGTCTTGTAATATCGGGGATTGTCCACAAACTGATTCTCCAAAATATTGCACAGTGAAGCAATCGCCAGTTCCCACCGCTTCACGGCTATTGCCTGATGGAGCGCAGTGCGGAAGAGATTAAAGGGTACGTCAGCATTCGTATCTGAGCCGTTAACCATATTATAATAGAGGTCGTAAATATTGCCAAGGTTCAAATTGATATACCCTTGCAACAGCGTATCCTTATCAGCCTTTGCCAGTTCCAAAGCCTGTCGTAGGGTTGCGAAGGCTTTATCATAGTCATGGTAAAAACTCTCATAGAGATAGCCCACATTGTTCATCGCCATCAAGCTCCTCCTCCGCTCCGCCTCTGAGCGTCCATCCTCAAAATAGCGATTGGCAACAATGGAATAGCAAACCAATGCCGAGTCCTCTTTGTTCTCGGCCAACAGGAAGCTGTTGCCTTTCTTGAAGAGTTCTTCTGTAGGCATGGTACCCCAAGCCTCATACACCTTAGGGAGTTTTTTCTCGTTGGCGCTTTGAGACGCGGTCGGCAATACGAGGCTGCAGACCAATAAGAAAAAAGTGAGCAACAGTATCTTTCTCATGGGGCGGTTGGTAATAAATAAGGCTCAGCAAGCCAGACAATCGTGGTGTCGATTAGGTTCTATGCATGAGCAACAGTTTGTTTCTACAAAGATAGTCTTTTATCGGATATTTTCAAAATTCCTGTTGAAGTTTTTTCATTTTCCAGTTTCCCCTTATTCAGATGACAATCAACATCATAATTGCCGGAAATCTTATGTTTTTGTGCCAAATCATGTTTTGGCACCTTTTTCAGTAAGATAAAACAGACCTGTAAGCAACTTTTTGGTAATTTTGAGCACAAATGTATTATTCCTAAAAAAACAATCATGAAAAGACGCAACACTTTACTTAGACAATTTCTGTTGTTCGTGATGCTGCTAACGTGCGGAAGTACGTTTGCCTCATTGCGACAAGAACTTGCCTTCACGCCTAATGTGAACACGACGGAACAACTCAACAGCTCCGATTCTGCCATCTGGATTAGATACGTGGGTACGACCAATAACGGAGAGGATGTCGATTGCGATGAGAACAACCAATTCACTGTGCATTTCCGCGTAGTGATTACTAACGACGGAACGGTTGAGCTGAAAGCAGGCGACAACAACTATTCACTGAGTATCATTGACCATTCCAATGATGATTCCGTTGTCTACACACAAGCTATCTCGCAGACTCTTGCTCCTGACGAGACTTCTGACACCATCGAACTGGAAACGAAACTCAATTATGATGATTATGCCAATGGTACCACGTTCTATATTAAAGAGAACTTAAGTGGCGAGACCAAGTACGGCGCTTTTATTCGCCCGATAGCCTACACAGCGCAGCCTGTCTATTATTTAGGCAGCAAACAGTTGAGAGACGGCGACGTGATAGACTTCGGCGAAGTGGCAGATTCATCCGCACAGACCATCACGCTGCGGAACGACGGAGCCAAACCGTTCACCCTGAACAGTCTGACTGCTCCCAACGGATTCTCTATCTCCTACGAAAGCGGAACCTTACCTTATACGATTGCTGCCCATGAGTCGCAGAATTACGAGGTGACTTTCAATCCTTCTGAAGCCAAAGCCTACAGCGGCGACCTGGTGTTTACTACCGACGCTGGTACGATGACGTTCAAGCTGCAAGGCAAGGGACTCGATGCCAACCTCTATCGTGTTGACTTTGAAGACAACGCTATCCCTGTCAACTTCATTCGCGGGGAATGGAGCCTCTCGTCTGTTCCCAACGACATGGGACTTGCCAACAATAACTACTGCGTGGAAGAGTATTCTACCAGCGACACAGCGAAACTCATTACGCCGCTCATCCATTTCGAAGCAGAACAGACGCTGAGTTTCATCGCTGCCAAGAAAGGCTCCAGTAGCTACTTGAACGTTTATACCTCTACTGACAGAAAGAACTGGACGCTCCTGCGCCAGATTACAGCCGACGCGACCGACGAGGCAAACTGCTTCTCAGACGAGCAAGTCGGTTCGGGCTGGGACACCTATTATAGTTTTAAGGAGTTCACACTGACCAACCTCAATGCTGGTGACCAATATTTAGCCTTTGAGGCAGGAGGTGTCTATCTCGACAATATCTATGGCGGCAAACTCGTAGATGTCGCCCACGACGTGTTGCCTGTGAGTCTCACCGTTCCCAACGAGGCGATGGTCAACTATTCCCAATCGGCAACCGTGAGCTTCCACAATGTTAATCTGAAAGACGAGAAAAACTGCACGCTCGTTTTCCCCTTGGGCAACGAGAGCAAGGAATTAGGCTCTGTTGACATCAAGTCCGGCGAGACCATCACGAAGAACTTCAAGTTTACGGCTCACACGGTGGGCACACAAACTGCCTACGTCACTCTGACCACCGGCGACTACAGCGTAAACAGTCAAACGGTTGACGTAAACGTCGTTGCCGAGGAGGTCAACAACTTCGTTCAGGCTGGCGAGAATGAATATGCCAACAGCCGTACCCTCATCGACTTCTATTACAACAAGAACATCAGTGACCAAGTTTATTCCGCAAACGATATCAACCTGCCCAGTGGCACCCAAATCAACAGTCTGCGGTTCAAAGGTTATCTCGAGGGAGGCGATGTCACTTCCAACATCCGCATCTACATGGCAAACGTGACCGACTCGATGCCCGATAGCTACGCTCCGCGAGACACTACTACGATGACCAAAGTATATGAGAACACTAACTATAAGATTGCTCAGGGAGGAAGCGGCAGCAGCAGTAGCGTTGAGAATGCCGTGAATCTGATTGACGTCAACCTCGCCCAGCCTTTCACCTACGACGGAACCAACCTTAGTATCGTTGTGGTAACCGACAACACCAATGAAAGCGGTGCCTACCTGAGAAGCAGCTGGCAATGCTCTAATAAGATGTCAGGAATCATTGCTTCAGGAAGCGACTGGAGTTCTTATTACTACACAAGCTATCAGCCCGTGGCATATCTCGGTATTGATAAGGAGGCCACCGTGCTCAGCGGCAAGGTGAGCAACACCGAGGGACTACCGCTCGAAGGCGTGGAAGTGAAGGCAGAGAATGGAGACATTGTCTACAGTGGAACAACCGATAACACGGGTCACTACGAAGTAACATTGTTGCAGGATAACGCTACGTTTAACCTCACCTACACGAAGCCCAACTACATTCCCTATAAAGAGGAGCACGACTTCACCGCAGGCAGTTACGAGAACGACGTAGTGTTGAAGGATGCCGACGGATTTGTGGTGGAGAGTTTCAACATCCCGACCACCGGTTCTGTCAACGCGGTGTATAAGGCTCAGGCAACTGTACTGAATCCTATGGCTGAAGCCATACCTGCCGAAGACTATTCCGTAAGCCTCTACTTTGACAATAATGAAGTGGCAAAGGATACACCCGTAACAGTGGAATCCGAAGAGCAAGCTACCTTCAACTTCAGTTTCACTCCCCACAAGACAGGCAGCTACAAGGCTTATATCATGTGGAAAGTAAAGGACGAACTTATCTCTACCGATACCGTGCAGGTGACCATCTCACCCGAGATATTCACCTCTACGGTTCAGGCTGGCGACAGCACTAATATCCGCAATAGTGAAGCTCCTGTTGACCTCTATTATAAGAATAGTGAGGCTGCCCTCATCTATCCCGCAAGCATTCTGAACCTTCATAAGGGTACTGTCATCAACCGCATTCGCTATCGTGGCTATATAACCGATGATTTGGAGTCGCTCAATAGCGACATTACCGCCTATATCGCCAATACCGACAAGGAAGGCTTCGAGGACAAGGGATACACCTACGACGAACTGGAAATCGATACCACACAGATGACTCGAATCTTCTCTGGCACCGTCACGTTCACGCCAGTCGGCTCAAGCAGTAACCCCGAATACATTATCGACTTGGAGATTCCTGGTGGATTCGAATATACAGGCGAGAACCTCTTGCTCTTCTTCAGCAAGACAGCTTCCGACTACACGTCAGCCTACTTTGTAAGCGACAACAACTACACGAATTGCACGCTGACGCGTGGAAGCAACTATGAATTGCCCAACAACTTCTATTCATGCTATCAGGGACTGCCAGTCGCCTACTTCGACGTTACCAACACGGGCGTAGCCACCTTCAACGTGGTCAATGAGCAAGGTGAACCCGTTGATGATGTCTCCATCACGCTCTCGGCAAACGATATAGAATACTATGGCAATAGCGTTGAGACCGGTAAATACGAGGTCACCGTGGGTCATATTGAGAACGTCTATAAGGCTGTATTGACGGCTTCCGGCTACGAGACCTACACTATCGAAGAAGTAAGCTTCGAAGAGGATGCAGCACCCGTATTCAACGTGACGCTCAAGTCGTTAATACCCGATGCTTTGCAGACGGTCGATGCTGATAAGACTATCGTCAGCGAATGGTATGTAGACATGAACGGACGCAGAGTTTCCGCTCCCACCCAAGGCATGTACATCAAGGTCACAACATTTGCCGACGGAACCCGAAAGACCCATAAGCTAATTATTAAATAAGTGATTGATTAGAGCAATTGAATAATGTTAGTAATTGCATAAGCAACCTGTAAATCAAAATTTTAGGATTGGAAAGACCTGCGCCGCTGAGGCGCGGGTCTTTCATTTTATATTTATTTTGGCTGAACTATCAGGCTTGCATTTGAGCTTCGCCACAATTTCATGGCAAGGCATCAAAACAACCAAGACGAATGAGCGATTCACAACCACCGCACCTATTTTGTCGCAGACAAACACCAACCAGCTACCGCTACCTATACAAATGCCCTTCATACTTGATAGAATGAATTCCATGAATTCATCAGCTATTGTTGAATTCAAAATCGCAAACAATCACATCAATAACTGGCTACTCTGGATTGAGCGACAATTGTCGACAAACTCGTTAACAATTGCCGACAAACTCGTTGACAATTGTCGACATGCGTGTCGACAATTGTCGCTCAATCCCCAATATGTGGTTTTTCAAGTCTTTGTAAAAGAGGTCTATATATTTACTTCGCCATTTAGTTCCATAAACTTCAGTGTTTATCATTAGAATAGGAAACTCATCATTGAGTGCCACCAAAATGTCGTCGTAGATATTGGAAATGATAAGTACTTCTACTTTCTGCTTTTTGCAAGTTGATATTAATTCTTTAGGAGAAATGCAATATTTATACCTGCAATATGGAGTATAATTGTATATTAAAACTTCATCGTGATTTGAAATGAAATCTTTAACCTGCTCTGCGGTCACATCGTAAACCTTTGAGTAGTCGCTGATGCTATCAATCGCTCCCGTATATTTTACTATCCTTTTTTTTCCTTCTGCTGATAAGTAAGAATAGTCAGAAGTTAATCCTTGAATCTGGCAAGACACAAAAAGGGGTGCTGCAAAGAATAGGAATGGAAGCGTTTTCATTACACCTTTTATTTTAACATAATACGATAGATTGTGAATCAAATTCCATCTGGTCTTGTGGCATGAACAAAGCCCCAATAAGAGAATTGCCAATAAAGAAAAAAATACTTCATAATAATAAATTTCTAGTTTAAGAACATTGCAAATATAACATATTTGCGTTTACTTTCAAGGTTTTTTGATTAATAAATATGAAAAATGAGTTTGGCGAGGTTAATTGTTTTGTACTTGTTAAATAAGAGAGCCATTATAGAGACCGTAAATGACAGACTGAAGAGATAGCCTAGATAGAAGCATTGAGAACTTTGTGGCAAATGCCCTGTCTGCTTTAGCTGCATATTGTTTTTTCCCGAAGAAACCTTCTATAAATAGTAGAGCGGTATTAGGACAGACAACTTCCATTCAATTAAATTCGTCGAACTCACGTTAATTAATAAGCAGGAAATTTGCAACAAAATTGGTAAATTTAGGGGTTCATACCGATAGAGGTAGAAGCACCCCTTCTCATCTTAGAATACAATAACTTGTTCAATTGCTGCATGAATATCTATCAAAACACCCCACTTAAATCTGTGTGAATAGCTGGTCGGGGTCAATTTTGTGCATCTCGTCGTCAAAGCGCATACCGGCAAAGGCAAGAGTGGCGGCGCTGAGGGTGATGCCGGGGACGGAACTGAGCACCTTGGCACATGCGGCAAGGGTAGCACCGGTGGTGCAGACATCGTCCACCAACAGCACACCACGGTTTTGGAGCCGTTTGGCGTTGGCAATGCGAAAGACGTCAGCCACGTTTTCTTGCCGCTCCCGTCGGGAGAGATGAGTCTGCGATTTAGTAAACGACGTTCGGCGAAAGCATTTCGTGTCCATCCGAATACCCGACTCACGAGCCATTCCAGTCGCTATAGCCTCACTCTGGTTGTAGCCGCGCTGGCGTTTCCGCTTGGGCGCAAGGGGCACTGGAACAATCAAGTCGATGCCTTTGAAAAAGCCGTTAGCCTCCAACTCTCGCGCCAACAGACGACCGAGGTCAAATCCTATGTCGGGACGACCATAGTATTTCAACTTATAGATGGCTTGAGCCGCCGGTGAGCCAGCCGAATAGAAAAACAGTGCGGCGGCTTTTTGTATGGGCGCGAGATGCCAAAAGAGCTTTGCCATATCGTTGTCGTAGGGGTTCTCGGCATAATGAGTACGCGCCACGGCAACGTTGCAGCCCGCACACACCAATTGCTCGCTCAGTCCCAACCGTCTACCGCACAGGGCACAGACCCGCGGCGCAAGGGTATCGACCAACCGTCGGCAGAACAAAGAGACTTTGTTATCCGTTGGATTCATTCCAAATCGCCTTCTTCCACCCCATCCACACATTGGCGGATGATGTCGAGCGTATAGCCGCGGCTCATGGCAAACTTGATAAGCTTGCCACTGCGCTCATAGTCAGTAGCCGCGCTGATTTGTTTCCACTTTCTTTTCAGCAGTGGGCGCAACTGCTCCAAGTATTCCTCGTCGCTAACCTCGTCGAGGATGGGTGCAAAGACTCTCTCCTCGACTCCTTTCAGCCGCAGTGCCTGCTCTATCTTGCGCCTGCCCCAGCCATTATTGTGTATCTTGTCTGCCACGAAAGCCCTTGTATAGCGTGCGTCGTCAACAAACTTCTGGTCGACGAGTTGCCGCAGCACCCTCTGCTGTACGTCGTCGGGCAACTGCCACAACCGCATCTTTTGGAGCATCTCGCCACTGCTGTGCTCAGCCTTGACGCATAGCCCTGACAATTTTACAAGAGCCTCCTTCTCGGTGATGATTTTCTTTTGCATGGATAACCTTAGATGATTTCCTATAGCTGTTCTGCCATAGATATATTAGAACGTAAAACTAATCAAGAATCATACGATTTCAAACGGACTTCTGCCTCTCTCCTATCGCGAAGCGGCGGTGACCGTAGTCATCGTTGACGATTTCCACGTTGCTCAGTCCAAAACCACGCATCAGCTCAGCCGTCTCGTCGGCAAATCGCGGGTTGATTTCAAAGAGCAACGAGCCACCCGGTTTGAGTGCCTTCGCAGCATAGCGGCTGATGGAGCGATAGAAACGCAGGGCATCGTTGTCCGGCACGAAGAGCGCAAGAGAAGGCTCATGGTCGAGCACCAACGGCTCCATGTCCTTCCGTTCGCTGTCGGCGATATAGGGCGGATTGCTCACAATCAAATCCCAAAGTTGCTCGTCGTCGGGCGGATTGAGCGCATCGCAACGTCGGAACGCCACCTTCGCGCCAAGCCGCAGCGCATTCCCCGCTGCCACCGTGAGTGCGGCATCGGAGATATCCCATGCCTCCACGTAGCTCTCCTTTTCGAGCAATGCCAGCGAGACGGCGATGCAACCCGAGCCGGTACCGATGTCGAGTACACGACCGTTCTTAGGCATTCGCTCAGCGGTCAATTTCACAAGTTGGGCGGTTTCGGGCCGAGGAATGAGCACTGACGGATTGACGTGGAAAGTATGCCCGCAGAAGTCTGCCAGTCCCAAAACGTACTGCACAGGCTCACCTTGTTGAAGACGTTTGAAAATTTTCTTCAACAACATTTCGCCATCTGCGGATAATTCGTTAACTTTGCCACAAACTAAATCGGTAAGCGATAACCCGAACTGCAAATCTAACACGGTGCGAGTCACAGCCTGTGCCTCACCAACGGAATAGAGTGGCGTCAGACTGCGCCATAACTCAGTGTATGTCATGCTGCAAACTTACAAAAAAATTTGCAACCTTAGCCATACTTTCCCGATAAAATCACTGTGAGCACTTGATGCACCAAAGCTAAAAGGAATAAAAATGAATCAAGAGGAGACCGACCAACTATTTATGCGCCGTTGCCTGCAACTGGCGCGCAACGGTGTTTATGGAGCCAAGCCCAACCCCATGGTGGGTGCTGTCATTGTCAGTGACGACGGCCGCATCATCGGTGAGGGCTATCATGTTCACTGCGGTCAAGGCCATGCAGAGGTGAATGCCTTTGCCTCTGTGAAACCCGTCGATGAACCCTTATTGGGCAAATCGACGGTTTATGTTTCTTTAGAGCCTTGCTCCCACTACGGCAAGACACCTCCCTGCGCCGACCTCATCATCAGCAAGGGGGTCAAGCGCGTGGTCTGCGGATGCGTCGACCCCTTCGCCAAAGTGCGGGGACGCGGCATCCAGAAACTGCGCGATGCGGGCATTGAGGTCACCGTAGGAGTGCTGCGCGACGAATGCCTGCGACTCAACAGCAAGTTCATTGCCAACAATACGCTCCGCCGCCCCTACGTGATGCTGAAGTGGGCTCAGACAGCCAACAAACGCCTCAACCGGTGCGACGGGCATCCGCTTCGCATCTCTACAGCGTGGACCCAGTCACTGGTGCACAAACTCCGCTCCGAATTTGACTGCATCCTCGTGGGCTACAATACCATCATCACCGACCATCCCCAGCTCAACGTCAGACTGTGGGTAGGTCCCGACCCTCAGCGACTCGTGCTGAGCGGCAATCACCCCATTCCCGAGGGATTTATGGGGTTCGGCAGCATTGATGAAGTGATGCAGTGGATGACCGACCACCAAAAGCAATCGCTCCTGGTCGAAGGCGGTGCCACAACGCTCAACAATTTCATTGATGACGACTGCTGGGATGCCATCCGCGTGGAGACAGGCACGATGTCGGTGCCATGCGGCACTCGCGCCCCTATGCTGCCTGTTGACGCGCACCTCGTCAGCCGGGAGATGATTGACGGCAACATTATCGAAAACTACGAAAGAAAATAATAATTACCCTTATACCTTAAAGAATTTTTTTTGATATGACATCAAGAAGAAACAAAAGCAAGTGGCGCCATCTGATGCGCGACTATTTTCTATTGACTATCTCCATGATTATCGGTGGTGCAGGATGGCAGTTCCTATTGCTGCCCAACCACATTACCATGGGAGGCTTAGCCGGTATTTCATCTATTGTTTACTGGGGTACAGGCGTTCCCGCACAGTATGTGTTCTTCGGTCTCAATATCATCCTGCTCTCGGTGGCACTCGTCGTATTGGGCTGGCGCTTCTGCGTGAAGACCATCTATGCAGTGATATTGTTCACACTTGTGGCATCCTTGTGTGAGGACGCCGCCATGTCTGCCCACCTGCTCGCCGACCAGAAGTTCATGGCAACGGTTGTCGGTGGTGTTCTCATGGGAACGAGCATCGGACTCGGACTTGCCTCGGGCGGAAGCACGGGCGGCTCCGATGTCATCGCTGCCATTGTCCACCACTACAAAGACATATCGTTGGGTCACGTCATTCTGATGTGCGACCTCACCATCATCACCTCCTCTTATTTAGTGCTGCACAACTGGGAAGAGGTGTTCTATGGCTACGTATTGCTCTTCATTCTCTCGTTCTTTGTCGATTACATCGTCAACAGCATGCACATGAGCGTGCAGTTCTTCATCGTCAGCAGTAAGTGGCGGGAGATTGGCGAGGCTATCAACAACTATGCCGAGCGCGGATGCACGGCTCTCGACGGCAGTGGATTCTATAGTGGCAAGGAACTCAAGGTTGTGTTCTGTATCGCCAAGAAATCGGAGAGCCATCTCATCTTCGACCTCATTGATGAGATAGACCCCAACGCGTTTGTTGCCCAAAGCCCATGCACGGGTGTCTACGGTCAAGGTTTCGACCGTTTCAAGACCCACAACAAGCGCCTCGCTAAAGAATTGCAAAATAGTGTTGAACTCGCTCCAAAAGCAAGCCAAGAAGACAATTAAAGTTGCAAATTGACTGAAAATTTCAAAAAACTTAGTGGATTCTTGAAGAAAAAAAGCAGATTATTTTGCAACATAAAACTTTTTACTTAATTTTGCAGAAATAACAAGGGAGCCGAAGAGTTGGCTCCATAAATCATTATCCTACCTCCGTGCTGAAAAGCCGGAGGCCCTTAGTTACATGTTTGTACAACAATGACAACCTGTGAAGGCGTATCATGGTGCATAATAATTCTTTCAAACAAAAGAAATTGTAGGACGGGCCTTCAACATGAGGCTGTGCCTTTGGTCAGGCCGGAGTGGAGGTCCTCTTGCTTTCTAAACTTGAAAAATAACAAATTGGACAGAGTGGGTGGCCTTTCGCTATTTCACAAACACAGACCGCCCAATAAACTCTATTCCATGGACCGGGTCTCTTTTCGTGAGGAAAGGAATCCGGCCTTACTGTTTTTTGACAATGACGGTCAAAGTATGAATTATTTTTTGTAACTTTGAGCCATAACATCACCAATCAATAAAAAACCAATTAAAGACTAACAATATGAAGAAACTTATGATAGCCGCGGTAATGTTGCTGTCAACAGTGCCGCTTTGGGCAGAAAACGACGCTCAACCCACTTTCACCGAATGGCACGACCAACAGGTGAATGAGCTGAACCGCTTTCCGCTCCACACCAATTTCTTCACCTTCGAGAGCAGGGACGCCGCTCTGAAAGGTGATATGCAGTCGTCCCGGAACTTCCTCTCGCTTCACGGTGACTGGAAATTCTCATGGGTGGCTAACGCCGATGAGCGTCCGAAGGATTTCTATTCGGCAAGCTTCGATGATTCTGCTTGGAAAACCATGTCTGTTCCCGGCATTTGGGAACTCAATGGCTATGGCGACCCGGAATATCTCAACGCAGGCTTCGCATGGCGCTATCAGTTCGATTCCGCCCATCCGCTCAACATTCCCACAAAGGACAACCACGTGGGTACTTACCGCCGCGTGGTCAACATTCCGTCATCATGGAACGGCAAGCAGGTCATCGCCCACTTTGGCAGTGTCACTTCCTGCATCTACCTCTACGTCAACGGTCAGTTTGCCGGTTATGCAGAGGATTCCAAGGTAGCAGCGGAGTTCGATATCACCCGTCTGGTCAAGCCCGGAAAGAACCTCATTGCCTTTCAGGTATTCCGCTGGTGCGACGGATCACTCGATGAGGACCAAGACTTCTGGCGACTGAGCGGCGTGGCTCGTGACAGCTATCTTTTCTGCCGCGATGCCAGCACGCAAATCAACGACTTGCTGCTCACGCCCGACCTCGACGAGACCTACGAGAACGGAACGCTCAGCGTGAAGGCAGACGTCATTGGTCGCCCCACGGTGGAATATACGCTCTACAATGAGAATGACATCGCCGTGGGCCGCTCCACCGCACGCTTCACGGGTCGCAGGGAGATAGAGGTGCGCTTCAACATCAAGAACGTGAAAACGTGGACAGCCGAGACACCTTATTTATATACGCTCGTTGCCACGGTGAAAAACTCACGTGGCGAAGTGGTGGGAGCCATCCCGCAAAAGGTGGGTTTCCGCAAGGTGGAAATCAAGAACCGGCAGTTGCTCGTCAACGGGCAGCCCATCCTCATCAAGGGTGCCAACCGCCACGAAATGGACCCCGACGGAGGCTATGTAGTAACAAAGGAGCGCATGATTCAGGATATTAAAATCATGAAGCAGCTCAACATCAATGCCGTGCGCACGTGCCACTATCCCGACGACCCCGTGTGGTATGAGCTGTGCGACGAATACGGACTCTACGTCACGGCAGAGGCAAATCAGGAGAGCCACGGTTTTGGCTACAGCGACCAAAGCGAGGCGAAGAAGTCGAACTTTGCCACACAAATCCTGCAGCGCAATCAGCACAACGTGCGCACGCTATACAACCATCCGTCTATCATCGTCTGGTCGCTCGGCAACGAGACGGTTGACGGTCCCAACTTCACAGCCGCCTACCAGTGGATAAAGAACTTTGACCCCTCTCGTCCCATCCATTGGGAGCGCGCCGGGAAGGGAGACAATACCGATATATTCTGTCCCATGTATATGGCGCCCGACGACTGCGCTAAATATTGTGAGGACCCTGCTAACCAAAAGCCGCTTATCCAGTGCGAATACAACCACACGATGGGTAACTCTGGAGGCGGACTGGCAGAATATTGGCAACTCGTGCGCAAGTATCCCAATTATCAGGGAGGCTACGACTGGGACTTCGTGGACCAGGCACTTCACCGCCAGCCGCAGTTCAATGCTTCGCGCTCGGTGGCAGACTACGAAGCCATCGCCGCCAAATACGAGCCGAACACGGGCAATATTCCTCCCGAGTATTGCTATGGCGGCGATTACAACAAGACCGACGCATCGGACAACAATTTCAACTGCAACGGTATCATCGGTCCCGACCGACAACTCAATCCCCATGCATACGAGGTGGCTTATCAGTATCAGGACATCTGGGTGGAACCGGTGGACTTGACCAAGGGTGAAATCAGTGTTTACAACGAGAACTTCTTCCGTGACCTAAGCAACTATAGAATGGTATGGTCGGTGATGAATGATGGCAAGAAAGTCAAGGAAGGAACGGTAGAGAATTTAGATGTGAAGCCGCAGCAGCGCGCCAACATCAACTTAGGCTATCAGCTACCCGCCAACTCTGGAGAGAAGATGCTCAACGTGGAATTCCAACTCAAGGATGCCGAGCCTTTGATGAGCGCTGGACAGACCGTCGCCCACATCCAATTACCTTTCTTGAAAGAGAAGGTTGCCGTAAACACAGCCCCTGTTGAATACTCCTCCAAAGTCAAGATTAGCAACAAGAAGAAAGACCCTGAAATCAAAATCACGGGTGACGCATTTGAAATCGCCTTCAACAAGCAGACAGGATTGATGACCCGTTATAGTTTGAATGGCACTCAACTTCTCGGAGAGGGTGGCGTGCTGAAACCCGTTTTCTGGCGCGCTGTTACCGACAATGATATGGGAGCAGGACTACAGACGAAGCGCAAGGCATGGCGCAACCCCAAGATGACGCTCAGGCACATTGCTGCGAAAAAGGCAGATGATAAAGCATCCGTCGTGGCTGTCTATGACATGCCAGAAGTAAAATCGACGCTGACGCTGAGTTACAACATCACGCCCGAAGGCAAAATCTCCGTAAGGGAGAATCTGAAGACCACGCCAGGGGCAAATGTAGCTGCACCGCTGCGCTTCGGCATGGTGATGCAGATGCCTTACGACATGGATAGAAGCAAATATTATGGTCGTGGTCCCATCGAGAACTACCCCGACCGAAAGGCTTTCGCCAACGTGGGAATTTATGAGCAAACCGCCGACCAGCAGTTCTTCCCCTACATCCGCCCACAGGAAACGGGAACGAAGTGCGACATCCGTTGGTGGCAACAGACCAATGCGGCTGGTAATGGCGTGATGATAACCTCATCCGAACCTTCTATGTTCACTGCCAGTGCGCTCCACTATAGCATGGAAGAACTCGATGATGGAGATGCCAAAGAGCAGCGGCATGCAACGGATTTGAAGAAGAGCCGTTACACAGAACTGATTATCGCTTCCGAAATTCAGGGAGTAGGCGGCATCAATACGTGGGGAGCCTTGCCGTTGAAGCCTTATCTGCTCAACTACAGCAACAAGGACTTCCAATTCTCAATCACTTGGAAATAAATGAGATGAGGTTATTCCTCACTTTCCACTAAACATCCGAGTGGAAGCAATCCCCTGCTTTGCAACTACCAGTAAGAAGTGATACAAAATGAGGCTAATGGATTTATTACCATTAGCCTCATTGCTTTATTATTATGCTTTGTAGCACAGCCAATATTTTCTTTTGGTATTGGAAATGTTCACGCTAAGCCTGCTGCTAATAGAGAAACAGCAGGAAGATTCTGCCAACTAACGAA
Source organism: Prevotella sp. (assembly GCA_050946455.1). Taxonomy (GTDB): domain Bacteria; phylum Bacteroidota; class Bacteroidia; order Bacteroidales; family Bacteroidaceae; genus Prevotella. The sequence continues at coordinate 173,876 of JBMNUV010000003.1, read as the reverse complement.
TGAAGTTCATGGCATCCCAATTCTCGCGCTCTGGCACGGGCGTGGCAACGCCATGAAGGTTCTTCAACATCCAAGCCATGTTGTGGGCAAGCGTACGCATGGTCTGCATTCCCTCCTTGTCGCTTGCAGCCTCACCGGGTTTGCGACCGTAAGCGATATTCCAATATTGCGAAGTCACCTGCGGCATATTCATCATCTGGAAAGCCATGTTCATCGTGCTGAATGCTGCCGTGGCTCCTCCGCGACGGCACACTGCCACAGTGGCGAAAGGCTTGTTGCTGAAGCTCTCCCCATTGGCATAGAGGGCACGCTGAACGACAGCCAACAAGGCACCGTTGGGCTGACCATAATAAACGGGACTTCCAAAGACGAAGGCATCGGCGCACTCTGCCGCCTCACAAAGACGGTTGCAGACATCATCGTCGAAGGTGCAGCGACCATTGCCATTCTTTGCACAGTTGCCGCAAGCGATGCAACCGCGCACGGGTTTATTGCCAAGCTGAAATATCTCTGTTTCCAAGCCCTCTTCCTGAAGAGTGCGCTCTATCTCTTGGAGAGCCGTGAAGGTGTTGCCCTGCTTATGGGCACTGCCGTTTACTAACAATACTTTCATAATGATTCCTTTCTTTATTCTGTTTATCAAAAGATATCCTGCGAGTGAAGCGCAGTGGATGATAGCCACTATGAGGAAAGCCTGAATCTGAAATTGCCCATACCCTTAGGCGCTAAGAGCGATTTATTATTCATTTGCCAGAGCAACAACCTCTGGCGATTCTCATCGGACTAAGTTAGGATGCAGCACTTCATTTTAAGGCAAATATAAGCTTTTTCTGCGAATCTTCCAAATATCAAGAGTGTTAATAGCCAAAGATAGATAGTTTTCAGAAAAGTCAGACTACTCCGAAGACTCCGAGAACTCCTGAAAACTCCGATTAATCGGAAAGAGCGATGATTTTTTCTCGAAAACCCACCGCTTATTACACCTATTTTTATATATTTGCAGAAAAAAGGAACGGATATGAAAAATATTCTTAGAGGTCTTGTTGCCTCATTGGTCTTTATAATTGCCGGTTGTGCTGCCTCGGCTGGAACCGACGGAGTGCCCCAGCGCGAAGTGAAGGCTGTGGCGCAGGGCGACAGCATCGTCGTGACGTGGCAGAAGCTGAAAGGCGACTCACGTCGAACGTCTTTCGTGGTGAAGCGCAACGGCAAGACCGTTACACCCAAGTCTCTGCGCGGCACCTACCGCTATGTGGACCGCACGAAACGCCGCATCATCCGCCGAGGCTGTCTGCTCATGCCGGAGGACGTAACCTACGAGGTAATAGGCGGCAAGCACAGCGGCAGTTTTATCCTTCGCGGAAAAGTGAAAGAATGACGAAGCGGGTAGTCATCAGCGCACAGAAGAAAGCACTGCTTAGACAGTGGGCTGACGAATTCGAGAACGAACACTTTCTCGAAGGCGACCCGTCGTGGTTCATGCACCAAGTGGAAGGACGCGAAAACCAAGAAGTGATGGGCTTTTTGGCTTCCTGCTTGAGCTACGGCTCGCGACCGCTGTTCATGCCCAAGATTCAGCAGCTGCTCGATTGGTCGGGAGGAAACATTCAAGACTGGGTGGCAGACGGCGAATACCGGCACGACTTGCCCAACAGCGATGCATGCTTTTACAGACTCTATACTTGCCGCGACTTCCGCTCCCTGCTCCACTCCCTGCGGCTCATGTTGATACGCTATTACTCCATGGGTGGGTTCATCTCCATCGTCAGCAGTGAGCCGACAGCTCTCGCCGCTCTCGAAGTCCTCACCTCATGGTTCCGTCAACACGGCAGTGGCGGCATCATTCCACAGAACACCCATTCGGCATGCAAACGGCTCTGCATGTGGCTGCGGTGGATGGTACGCGACGGCAGCAGCGTGGACCTCGGACTATGGAGCGACCTTATCGACAAGCGCACGCTCATCATGCCATTAGACACCCACGTGGTGCAGCAAGCCGTCTCGCTCGGACTCCTGTCTGCTCACACCGCCAGTATGTCTGCGGCTTTGCGGTTGTCGTCGCTTATGCGTCGTGTCTTTCCAGACGACCCACTAAAAGGTGATTTTGCCTTGTTCGGATATGGAATGAAAGAATCCGACCTTTCACAATCGGCAGCAAAGGGTTGAAAAGGTGCGATGACTCGTCCTTCACTATTCCGTTACTTCGCAGTTTGTAGCAACTAACCGCTTATTATTTGGTTGATTGACTGAAAATGAGTATTTTTGCAAACTAAATTAGCAATACATTATATGGAATATGCACTCGTCACAGGAGCCTCACGCGGTATCGGCAAGGCAATCGCTATCCGACTTGCCAAACGGGGATTGCCTGTTATCATCAACTATCGCAGCAATGAACAGGCTGCGCGTGAAACCCTCTCAGCCATTAAAGCCGAGGGCGGAAAGGCAGAGTTGCTGCCCTTTGACGTGGCTTCGCCAGAGGCAATAGAAAAAGCTCTCTCCGAATGGAAAGCTGCCCATAAGGACGATTTCATCAGCGTGCTGGTGAACAATGCGGGCATCCGTCGCGACAACCTCATGATATTCATGCAGGATGAGGAATGGAAACAAGTGACCGAAACGTCACTCAACAGTTTCTTCTTTATTACCCGTCGTCTGCTCAAGGACATGCTCACCCACCGCAAGGGACGCATCGTGAGCCTTGCCTCGCTCTCAGGCATCAAGGGATTGCCCGGACAGACCAACTACTCCGCCGCCAAGGCAGCCATCATTGGTGCTACGAAGGCTTTGGCACAGGAGGTAGCTCCGCGCCACGTCACTGTCAATGCTGTGGCTCCAGGTTTCATTGCCACCGACATGACCGCCGACCTCAACGAGGCGGAACTCAAGAAGATGATTCCCGCCGGTCGCTTCGGCAAGCCCGAAGAGGTGGCTGCGCTCGTGGATTTCCTCACTGGCGACGAGGCTGAATACATCACAGGACAGGTGATACAAATCAATGGAGGACTCTACACATAATTAATGGCAGAGACCGCAAAGTCCGACTGGAAAGGCCGCACTGACGGCACCACGTGGATGCACCGATGGCTCATCCAATCCCTTAAGTTCCTGCCTCTGAGATTTGTCTATCTCGGGGCAGAAGTCTTTGTTGTTCCCGTCTATTTAGTGGTCAACCACAAGGGCTACTTGGCGCAGTATCATTTCTTCCGGCGCCGACTTGGATTGGGCAAGCTCAACGCTTTCTTCCACGTATGGCGCAACCATTGTCTTTTTGCGCAGACGGTGCTCGACCGTTTTTATCTCTTTTCCGGCGGACGGTTCCACATTGACATCACAGGGGGAGAAACTTATACCCAACTCGCCAACGGCAAGGAAGGTTTCGTGGTGCTGAGTTCCCACATCGGCTGTTATGAGGTAGCTGGAAGCATGTTCAACGCTTCCAAACCTTTCAACGCGGTAGTTTATTCGGGTGAGTCGGAAACCATTCAGCAGAACCGTCGCCGCATGTTGGGAGCCAATCACATCAACATCATCCCTGCGCAAGCCGACATGAGCCACGTGTTTGCCATCAGCAATGCACTTGCCAATGGTGAGGTGGTGAGCATTGCTGCCGACCGTGTATTCGGCTCTCCCCGTACAGTAACTTGCCGCTTCTTCGATGCCGAAGCCAAGTTCCCTTTGGGGCCCTTCGCGCTTGCCGAACAACGGAATTTGCCCGTAGTGTTTGTATCCGTGATGAAGGACAAGCCCAAACACTACCATATTTATATAAAGCGATTGGATGAAGGCATCGACTCATCAAAGACTATTCGCCAACGAATCCCCCTGTTGGCGCAAAATTATGCCAGCAGCTTAGAGTCTATTGTGCGCCGCTATCCCACGCAATGGTACAATTTCTTTGAATTTTGGGAGCAGTAAGACGCGCAGTAACTTTACAAATACAACCCTTCTCCCGCTTGTAGTTCTCGCGCTTCGCGCGGGAACAATACCCGACTTGGGACGATAACAATGTTCCCGCAACTCATGGAGGTCTCGCGCTCCGCGCGGGACAAGAGACGAATCTTGAGTATGTAAAGTCATTATTAACACGGGCATTGTTCCCGCGCGGAGCGCGAGAACTACGGCTGCGCCTCAAACTCCTCAGAATATGTCGCTCGTCCCGCGCGGAGCGCGAGACCTCCATGAGTTGCGGCTCTACTACGGATGCTGTTCCCGCGCGGAGCGCGAGAACTACGGCAGCGCAGTATCAATTTTCCAGCCAATAACAAGATACATAAATAATTCGCCCCTTGTTCTCAAACGGTTTCGCGACAATAAAATAAAAGAATCCGTAGAAGAATTCTCTTTATACATCAAAAAAGAGGTTGATACCCTCAGTGGATATCAACCTCTTATATATTAGAACGATTTGTTCAAGCAATTAGAGCTGGGGACCAGCAGCTACGAGAGCCTTACCAGCCTCGTTGCCCTCATACTTCTTGAAGTTCTTGATGAAGCGGGCAGCCAAATCCTTAGCCTTCTCATCCCACTCAGAAGCGTTTGCGTAGGTATCGCGGGGGTCAAGGATGTCCTTGTTCACGCCCTCAAGCTCTGTAGGAACAGTGAAGTTGAAGTAAGGAATCTGCTTGGTAGGAGCCTTGTCGATGGTGTGGTCAAGGATGCGGTCGATGATACCACGTGTATCACGGATAGAGATACGCTTGCCAGTACCGTTCCAACCAGTGTTCACCAAGTAAGCCTTAGCACCGCTCTTCTCCATGTGGCGAACGAGTTCCTCAGCATACTTTGTAGGATGCAACTCGAGGAATGCCTGACCGAAGCAAGCAGAGAAGGTAGGAGTAGGCTCTGTGATGCCGCGCTCTGTACCAGCGAGCTTAGCTGTGAAGCCAGAGAGGAAGTAATACTTGGTCTGCTCAGCAGTCAGGATAGACACAGGAGGCAGAACGCCGAATGCATCTGCGCTGAGGAAAATAACCTGCTTTGCAGCGGGGCCCTCGCTCTCAGGACGCTGGATGTTCTTGATATGATAGATAGGATAGCTTACACGAGTATTCTCGGTAACGGACTTATCTGCGAAATCAATCTTACCGTTCTCATCAACAGTAACGTTCTCGAGCAGAGCATCACGCTTGATGGCGTTGTAGATGTCAGGCTCAGCGTCCTTGTCGAGGTTAATCACCTTGGCGTAGCAGCCGCCCTCGAAGTTGAACACACCCTTATCGTCCCATCCGTGCTCATCATCACCGATGAGTTTACGCTTCGGGTCGGTAGAAAGAGTGGTCTTGCCCGTACCAGACAGACCGAAGAAGATAGCGGTGTTCTCTCCGTTCATATCGGTGTTGGCAGAGCAGTGCATAGCAGCGATGCCCTTCAAGGGGAGGAAGTAGTTCATCATAGAGAACATACCCTTCTTCATCTCACCACCATACCATGTGTTGATAATCACCTGCTCCTTAGAAGTAACGTTGAACACAACAGCAGTCTCGCTGCGCAGACCCAACTCCTTGAAGTTGGTCACCTTAGCCTTTGATGCGTTGTAAACAATGAAGTCAGGCTCCTGCTCGAAGTCAGCCTCGCTCTTCGGACGGATGAACATGTTGGTCACGAAGTGTGCCTGCCATGCCACCTCCATGATGAAGCGAACCTTCATACGGGTGTCCTTGTGAGTACCGCAGAAACCATCGACCACGTAGAGCTTCTTGTTGCTCAACTCCTTCTTGGCGATTTCCTTCACAGCGTCCCAAGTTGCCTTGCTGGCGCGGTGGTTATCGTTGTGGTATTCCTCAGAATCCCACCATACGGTATCGTGAGAAGTCTCATCATCAACGATGAACTTATCCTTAGGAGAACGACCGGTGAACTCACCTGTCATCACGTTGATGGCACCAAGCTCTGTCTCCTGTCCTTTATCAAAACCAGTAAGACCTTCTTTTGTCTCCTCGTTGAACAATACCTCATAAGAGGGGTTGTACAGAACCTCTGCAGTACCTGTCTGGATTCCGTAAGTTGCTAAAACTGACTTATCAAACTTTGCCATTTTGTTAAGTATGTAATTAAGTGAATGTAATCCGTTCTTTTGCGGATGCAAAGGTAGCAAAATTACTGAGAATGAACAAGTTTCGCTGCATAAAATTGGGTGTTTCTAAACCTTTTTAGGTTAAACGGTGTTAAATCGTTAATTGACAACCGTTTTTTGCAATATCCACTTGACAATATGCCGACACAATTGATTATCTTTGTAGATTGATAAAATGAATAGAAGCATGTGAAAACTTGTTTTCTTTCAATAGGAAATACAAACGTAACTTTCTACCCTAAAATATGAAAATTATCAATTTATCAGAACAAAACTCCATCATTGGTCAATACATGGCTGAAATGAGGGACAAAGACTATCAAAGAAACCGACTCTTGTTTCGTAATAACATCACGCGCATTGGTGAATGCGAAGCATACGAGGTTTCGAAAACATTACGCTACGAAACGAGAGATATTGTGACTCCGCTGGGTTCCTCGAAAGTGAACGTGCCTATCGACGAGGTAGTATTGGCGACCATTTTCCGTGCTGGACTGCCTTTTCATAACGGCTTCCTGAACATCTTCGACCATGCAGGCAACGGCTTCGTGTCGGCTTATCGGGAATACACCGACCAAGCCCACACAAAGGTGGGAATCCACGTTGAATATTTAGCTACTCCCCACATCGACGGTAAGGTACTCATCATCGCCGACCCCATGCTTGCCACCGGCGGAAGCATGGAGCTGAGCTATAAGGCATTCCTCACCAAAGGCACTCCGAGCAACGTACATGTTTGCTGCGTCATCGCAACACCCGAGGGCATCGAACACGTGAAGAAAACGTTCCCCGAAGGAACAACGGTATGGTGCGCCGCCATTGACCCCGGACTCAATGAGCACAAGTATATCGTCCCCGGTTTTGGAGATGCCGGTGACCTTTGCTACGGCGACAAGATATAACCAGACGAATATTCGCAGCCACTCGAATGCCTATTCCTTATTATTAGAATCATCGTCTAAATAGATATACAATTATTGGAAAAGCCATCCCAAAATCAAGTGGATGGCTTTTTATTTATTTCTGTCCGGTAAATAAAACAAGAGTTCAATGGATGAATAGGCTCTATGTTAATAGATAGCACAGACCGAAGAATGATTGGGTAACTGTGGGCTATGAATCGCTTCATTGCCTCGCTAAGATTGAGCGACAATTGTCGACACGCATGTCGACAATTGTCAACGAGTTTGTCGGCAATTGTCAACGAGTTTGTCCACAATTGTCACTCAATCGAGAGTAGCCAGTTTGCATATTGAATTCATGTGAATTAAGAATGATAAACAGCCCTATAAATTGGGGACATAGGGCATGCTAAGCTAAACGAAGCCCCAACCCGTTTGTAGATGCGGGTTGGGGCTGGAGGAGATATGTTTACTGGACAGTAATATTTTTACTGAAGTTTCGCAAGTTTGCAACTTGCTTACTTCAAAGGAGTTAAAAGGAGTCAAAGGAGTTAGAGGAGTTAAAGACAACAGCGCTGAAGGGTATCAGAATCCTTCAATAGTAATGTCTTAACTCCTTTGACTCCTTTTAACTCCTTTGACTCCTCCATAAATGCGAAAGTTGAGTATTTTTATATAGTCGTTCGGAATTAGCGAATTGTGGTTATCGAATAAACAGCAACTCGCGATACTTGGGCAGTTCCCAAAGTTCGTCACTGACGATAAGTTCCAACTTGTCCACCTGATAGCGGATGGTGTCAAGCCAAGGAGCCACTGTGTCGTGATACTGCACAGCTTTCTCGCGCGTGTCCTCAATCTTGTTTGCCACCTTGCGTGCTTCGACCAATTCCTCCACGCCCGTTTCAATACTCTGGGTGCGCTCGGCAATCTCACGGATGATTTTCTTGTTGCGGGCGGTGAGGTGGTCGGCCTCATCAATGGGGAAGATGGAATGCATGGTCTGCACATTCTTGGCAAGCTGACTTTGATAGTGAGTGGCAACGGGGATGATATGGTTCATCACCAAGTCGCCCATCACACGTGCCTCAATCTGAATTTTCTTCGTGTAGGTCTCCCACTTCACTTCATTGCGGGCGCGAAGTTCATTCGCCTTCATCACATTCTGACTCTCGAACATCTTGATGCTATCATCGTCGAGATAGCGGTCAAAACAAACGGGGCATGAAGGCTCGCAGTCGAGTCCGCGCTTGGCAGCTTCTTGTTTCCATTCCTCACCATAACCATTGCCGTCGAAGCGGATGGGCTTACAGGTCTTGATATCCTCGCGAAGAATATCAATGATGGCAGAAGTCTGGTTCTCTCCCTTGGCAATGAGAGCATCCACACGCGTCTTGAAATTGGTCAGTGCCTCAGCCACAGCAGTGTTGAGCACAATCATGGCAGCAGCGCAGTTAGCCTCGGAGCCTACGGCGCGGAACTCGAAGCGGTTGCCGGTGAAGGCGAAGGGAGAAGTGCGGTTGCGGTCGGTGTTGTCTATCATCAGCTCCGGAATCTGCGGGATGTCGAGTTTCATGCCATGTTTGCCCTCCAAGGAGAAGAGGTCGTCATTGCCCGCCTTCTCAATGTGGTCGAGCAAGTCGCTCACCTGCTTGCCGAGGAAACTGGAGATGATAGCTGGAGGTGCCTCGTTGGCACCCAAACGATGGGCGTTTCCAGCACTCATGATAGAAGCCTTCAACAGTCCGTTGTGCTTATACACTCCCATGAGCGTCTCGACGATAAACACCACAAAGCGCAGGGTGTCCATCTGAGTCTTGCCGGGAGCATGGAGCAGAATGCCGGTGTCGGTTGACAAACTCCAGTTGTTATGCTTGCCCGAGCCGTTGATTCCGTCGAAGGGCTTCTCATGGAGCAGCACGCGGAAGCCGTGTCTGTGCGCTACCTTCTTCATCAGACTCATTAGAAGCATATTGTGGTCAACGGCAAGATTGCAGTCCTCAAAAATAGGAGCCAACTCAAACTGTCCGGGAGCCACCTCGTTGTGGCGGGTCTTGCAGGGGATTCCAAGTTCCAAAGCCCTAATTTCCAAGTCTTTCATGAAAGCCTGCACGCGCTCAGGGATGGTGCCGAAATAGTGGTCGTCCATCTGTTGGTTCTTCGCAGAACTGTGCCCCATCAGCGTCCTGCCGGTGAGCATCAAGTCGGGACGTGCCATATAGAGGCTGTCGTCAATAAGGAAATATTCCTGTTCCCAACCCAAATTGGCATGTACCTTCTTCACGTTGTCGTAGAAATAACCGCATACCTCTGTGGCAGCCTTGTTCACAGCGTGAAGGGCACGCAGCAGTGGAGCCTTATAGTCGAGCGCCTCACCCGTATAGGAGATGAACACGGTGGGGATGCAGAGGGTATCGTCGATGATGAACACGGGACTGGTTGGGTCCCAAGCGGAGTAGCCCCGCGCTTCGAAGGTGTTGCGGATGCCGCCAGAGGGGAACGACGAGGCGTCAGGCTCCTGCTGCACGAGCAACTTGCCGGAGAATTTCTCTATCATGCCACCCTTTCCGTCGTGCTCTATGAAGGCGTCGTGCTTCTCAGCCGTTCCTTCCGTTAGGGGCTGGAACCAGTGAGTATAGTGGGTCACGCCATTCTCTTCGGCCCACTGTTTCATGCCCTTTGCCACGGCATCGGCAATACTACGGTCAAGAGGGGCACCGTTGTCGATGACATCAATCATCTTCTCATAGACATCTGCTGGAAGGTACTTGTACATCTTAGAACGGTTGAACACATATTTGCCGAAGTACTCTGAAGGCCGCTCAACTGGTTGAATCACACTGACGGGTCGTTTGCTGAAAGCTTTCTCTACAGCATCGAATCTTAAATTAGACATAAGTCCTTTTTCTTTTATTAGTTGTTCTTTTGCGCAAAGTTAATCAATTTTTCCAATACAAACGCTTTTTGTTACAAATTTTACGTAATAAGAAACAAAAAGAACCATAAAGAGACTGTTTTTTAACCGTAATTAGCAAGTGAAGCCGCCTTATCTTGCAAGTTTCTGTCCAGATAAGGCGGCTTCACTTTCATACATTCATAAGCTATTCTCTCATCTCAAAGACAATCTCGTGAGCGGAGGTAAGTTGCTTGTGGGAGATGCGGTAACTATGGAACGGACGACCGTCGATAAGAATGCGCTTGATGTAATTTCCGCGTCCAACTGTTTGCAAATGCAAGTCGTGGTCGGAAAGATGGAGCGTGATGCTGGGGAAGAGCGGTGAGGTGAACGTATAATAAGGTTCACCGGGGCAGTCGGGATAGAAACCCATCATGGTGAACACCGCCCAAGCCGACATCGTTCCCGTGTCATCGTTGCCGGGAATGCCGCCGGAGGAGTTAGTGAAATAACGGGCGATGAGCTCACGGGTAAGCTTCTGCGTGCGCCATTCCTCCCCCTTGAAGCTACTGAAAAGATAAGGATAGGCAATATCCGGCTCATTGGCAGGGTCGTAGTTGCCGTTGTCAAAGACACTCTGAAGATGGTTGACAAACTTTTTGGGACCGCCCATCAGCTTGCAAAGTCCGTCTATATCATGGGGCACGAAGAACGTGTAGTTCCATGCGTTCCCCTCGTGGAAACCGGGACTTGGCTGAAAGTTCTCGCCTTCTTTGGGATTGAACGGCTCATAGAAATGCCCTTCACGCGTGATGGGACAGAGCGTGCCGAAATCCTTGCGGAAATAATGCTTATAACCGAGGGAACGCTTGCGGAATAGTTTTGCGTCGTCGTGGTGACCCAGCGAGTCGGCGATGATGGAGAGGGCGTTATCCGCCACATAGTATTCCAATGCGTGAGAGACGCTGTTGTCATACTGACTTGACATCGGCACATAACCCAAACTCATATAGTCGTCGTTGTCGGGGCGCAAGGGATTCTCCGCACCGGGAGTAGTGGCTCCTTTGCGCATCGCCTCATAGGCAAGGTTGACATCGAAATCGCGCAGTCCCTTTAGCCAAGAATCTACGATGACGGGAATAGCGGGGGCGCCCTCCATCGTGTAGGTCTCACGACTATAAAGCTCCCACTTGGGCAGCCATCCATGCTCACGATACATATCGAGCATAGAGCGAATCATGTCGGTCTGCACGTCGGGCGAGAGCAACGTTACGAGTTGGTGAAGATTGCGGTAGCTGTCCCAGAGCGAGAACACGGTGTAGCGGTTGCGGGTGGTATGTGCGGTGCGACCACTCTCCATCATCGGATAGTCGCCGTTGCAGTCTTGAAGGATGTTCGGGTGGAGCATCGTGTGATAGAGCGCCGTGTAGAAAACCGTCTTGACTGTATCTGTGGAACTATAGGAAGCGGAGTCCTCCGTGCAGTTCTCTCCTTCTTTTTGGACAAGAGAGACAAGGGACTCCCCCACTTCAATCTTTGAAAGTTCTTTATTCCACTCGTCATAGGCAGCACGAACTAACTGGACGAACGTGGTGCCAGCAGGTTGCTCGCGGTCAAGATTCTCACGTGCATTGGCGATACTGACAAACGAGACGCCGACGCTCACTTCCACCTTCTCACCGGCAGAAGCGTTGAAAGTGAACCAAGCGCCTATGTCGTCGCCGCTCATCTCACGGTCATAGTTGGTATAGATTTTACGTGTTCCTGCTGTGCTGTCCCACTGCGCCTCCACTCCCATCGGACGCATGAGTTTCCAATAGCCGTGGCTGTCGGTGGAGCGGTGCACACGCACGACGAAATAAATGGGAAATACCGCCTGAGGATTGTAGCAGAACGTGCCGAGGAGCTTGGAGCCTTCCAACTCGTGGTCGTTGACGAAGCGCACAGTGGCACCGCTCTCGTTGGTCAGTCCCTCTCCAAGGTTGAGAAGAATATGGCTCTCGCCTCCGGGGAAAGTGAAACGGGCACGAGAAGTGCGGGGCGTGACTGTGAAATCGCAACGGATTCCGTATTTTTTCAACTCCGCGCTGTAGTAGCCAGGTGTGGCGCGCTGACTATCACTCATCAGCGAGCCATAACGATTATAGTCCACTTCAAGCGGTCCCGCTGTGGGCATCAGCAACAGAGAACCCAATTCGGGACATCCCACACCACTGAGATTGACATGAGAAAAACCTGTGAGAAACTGGTTGCGTATCTCGTATGGCGTGGACCACCACGTAGAGTCCTTGTTGATGACGTTGGCATCGCTCTCGCCCATCACGTTGAAGGGAGTGACCGACATCATGCCGCGCGGCAATACTGCTCCGGGATTTGTTGTGCCATAGTTGGTTGTGCCGATAAAGGGGTTCACATAATCGACAGGCAACTTCCCAGCTTTTGATATGGGAGTGACAGCACCTGTCTCTTGGGCTTCCGCAACCAACGCCAACGAACAGGATAGCGAGACTATCAAGAGGAATAAACTTATTCTACGCATAGCTCATCCACGAAAATAAAAGCAGGATTGCCCTTGCCAAGATGCCATGAAGGAAGTTGTGACCAAGGCTTCACTACCACTCTTACGTAGCGTGCCTTGACGGGTGTGAACGACAGTTTGTGATGATAGATACCATCGGGCGAATCGGCTGTGAGCATGGGATAAGTAGCCGAAGCCATGTGGGTATAATGCTTTCCGTCAACCGACACCTCCACGTCGAATTGCTTGGCATCCATTATCCAGTCGCCCTTCAACACAAAGTTGTTGAAGCTGACCTCTGTAATCGTCTGTGCCTTCTGCAAATCTATCACTGCATCCAATTTGTTGAGTTGAAAGCCCAACCAACGTCCCGTCTTGTAGTTGGCCTTGCCCAAAATTCCGTCAATGAGAGTCTCAGCACCGTCGAACGTGTAGCTCGGCGACGGCTGATAGGCAAGTTTGATAGGATGTAGTGTCGCCTTGTTGAAGACAATATTCTCCGAGAGCGTGTCTTTGTGACCGTTAAGATGTTTCACAACTGCACGCAACGTACCGCTCTTTTTGAAATAGATGGGCTCATCACCGTCTACATATTTATCAAAGAACTGACCTTCGGGGTCGGAACCGTTACGCGAGTATTGTATCAGAGCATTGTCGTAGGTAGAAAGGGTGACTGCCAAACGGTGACGCTTCACGTCTGGACGGGTCTCCATCTTGATAGCCTCAAACAGACGTGAGTGGTTGTAGCCTAGCGAGTCGTAGAGCATAGTCAACATTGCAAGCCGTTTGAGGAAATTATGGTAGTTCTTGCCCGACGGAGCGCTCCAAGCCACTTCGCTCAACGCTGCCAACCTCGGCAACATCAAAAACTCCGCCTGCTTGAAACTGCGGATATGCTCGCCCCACAGACACGACTGCAACCCAATAATATAACTACTGTCGGCATTGTTAAGCTGTTTCGGAATGGGATTAAAGTTGTAGACACGTTCCAAAGGCAGGAAACCACTGGCTTTGTAAGGGTCTTCATCGCTCGTTGTGAACTCGGTCTGACTGAAGTAGCAGTCGCTGATGGGTGTCATGATAGCCTTATGGTGCAAGCGTGCCGCCTCAATTCCGCCCTCTGAGCCTCGCCAAGACATCACACTGGCATCGGGAGTCAAGCCGCCTTCGAGAATCTCGTCCCAACCGATGACATGGCGACCGTGCTTCTGCAAGAAATTCTCAGCATGAGCGAGAACGAACGATTGCAACTTCTGCTCTGCAGTAGAAACACTGTCGGTCTTCAAACCAAGCGCCTTGATGCGGGCCTGGCATTTGGCGCAGTGCTCCCAATGTACCTTCGGGCACTCGTCACCACCAATGTGGATGTATTCCGAAGGGAAGAGTTGGACGATTTCTCCCAATACGTCGTCGATGAACTTGAGCGTGGAGTCGTTGCCGACACAAAGCACATTGTCGCTCACGCCCCACTGCGACCACACTCCATAAGGACCGCCCGTACAGCCGAGTTCGGGATAGGCGGCAAGCGCAGCCTGCATGTGACCGGGCATATCTATTTCGGGAATCACCGTGATGTGCTGAGCGGCAGCATAGCTCACAATGTCGCGAATCTCATCCTGCGTGTAGAAGCCTCCGTAGCGTGTGCCGTCGCCAAGCGTCTCATTGCGCCAAGCACCCACCTTGGTCAACTCTGGTCGCGACTTGATTTCTACGCGCCATCCTTGGTCGTCTGTAAGATGCCAGTGGAAGCGGTTGAGATTATGAAGCGCCATGATGTCGATGAACCGCTTCACTTCCTCCACCGGATAGAAATGGCGTGCCACGTCGAGATGGGCGCCCCGGTAGCCAAAGCGGGGAGCGTCCTCCACAATCGCGGTGGGAAGATAAAACTCTTTTGTCTTGCCGTAGGGAATCGACTTGCGCAGTGTCTGGATACCATAGAAGATGCCGGTGGGCGAACCGCAGATTTCCACCATATTGGTCGTCACTGACAGCCGATAACCCTCCGATTTGTTGTTTCTCATCGCCACAAGGTTGATGCCTCTCGCTACGGGATGGTCCTCAACGATAAGCCTCACGCCCTTTAGCTCGCGGATGTAATTTGCCAACCACTCAGCATCCTTGCGCAATGTGGCACTGCTGATTCCAATCTGTGTGGAGTCGTTGACGATGAACACTTCTTTGTGGGTATAGGTCACCGACTGAGGCTGGGGAATGACGTTGTATTCCACGTGCGGAGTATTGACAAAATTGTCAATGGGCAGAAGTTTTTCTATCGCGTTGATGATTTTCTGATTCGTAGTCCTGCTGTCAGATGAAGTAGGAGTATATGGCTGTGCGCCAACGGGCAACAGAACCGTCATCAACGCCACGGTGAGAAAATTGCGAAGTTTATTCATGCTAAATGTTGTTTACTGAATGAAGTATGATTGTGGGTTGCTCGCCCTTCTTGATAGCACTGTTAGTGATGACGATGCGACGCGTCTCTCCGGGCAACAAATCAAAGAAGTTGTCGCTGTAGCGTGCTCCCTGCCACGGTGTCTCAATAAACAGGTCGCGCACGAGTTGCTGACTCTTGACCGTCACCGCGCAACTGCCTTCCGAGCAACTTATTTTCATGTTCACGTCGGCAGCGGGCAGGTCTTGGTCCTTGGCATAGTTGAAATAATAAGGATAGCGGGCGATGACTCTCTTATGCGAATCGTCCAACGTGAGCAGCAGGAAAGTGTTTCGCGGTTGCGCAGCCCAATCCTCATAGCGTTCGGTGGCGAAAATGGCTGAAGTGTTGGCTGCCACATCGCCTTCTACGGTCTTTTCCTTGATGATTTTTCCATTGAAATCCATCAACTGGAAAGTAAGTCGTGCCTCTTTGACCGTTTGCAGACTGTCGGAGCATACCCACACATTGAAGTTATCACCTTCGTGTATTCCACTGAGAATCACATTGGCGTAAGCCCGGCGAGCCTGATATTGCAGCGCCTTCCAGTTGCCATAATAGTCGATACTCGACCATGATACAACGGGCCACGAGTCGTTCATCTGCCAATAGAGCGTACCCATGCAGTAGGGACGGTGACGGCGGTGCGCCTCAATACCGTGGCGGATGCCCATGCCTTGCAACACACTGCTCATATACACAAGGTCTTCAAACTTCTTCGGCACTTTGTAGTACCATCCCATGACTTTCTGAATGAGCGCGTTGCCGATACTTGCCTTCTGATGGGCGTTCATCACATCTGATTCCAACGCATAGTCACCGGGCTGGGCAAAGGTGCGGATGGTCTTCATCTCGGGAAACGACTGGAAGCCGTACTCACTCATGAAGCGCGGGATTTCCTCGTCAAGCGTCTCGAAACGCTTTTGCCCATACCATGTGCCCCAGTTGTGGCTGTCGGCAACGGTCCAACTCTCGGGACGTCCCCAGTTTGCCTCCAAGGGTGACGAATGCATATAGAAGCGACCTTTGTCGTACTGCTTCACCATCCTCGGCAGTATTTGGCGGAATATTTTGTCGTAGCCTTTCTTCATCTGTTCCCACTGCGACTCAGAGTATTTCTCCTTCCAACCCCAATAACGCATTCCCTCATAGATTTCGTTGTTGCCTACCCACATGGCAAGCGAGGCGTGATTGCGCAACCGTTTGATATTGTAGATGGCTTCTTTCCTTACTCGATTGAGGAAGTTCCGGTCCGACGGATAGGTGGTGCAGGCAAACATAAAGTCCTGCCATACGAGAATGCCCGCCTCATCGGCTACGTCGTAGAAAGCGTCATCCTCATAGATACCGCCGCCCCACACGCGTAGCAGGTTCATGTTGGCTGCCTTGGCATCGGCTATGATTTGGCGGTAGCGTTGTTTGGTTATCCGTGGCAGCAGAGCATCATCGGGGATATAGTCGGCGCCCTTGGCGAACATCGGTTTTCCGTTCACTTCTATCCGCAGACACTTCCCCACGCTGTCGGGTTCCATCACCACGTGCAGCGAGCGCAGTCCCACACGCTGACATTTCTGTGACAGGACGCTGTCGCCCATTCTCACTCTTGTCACCACATCGTAGAGGTTCTGTTCGCCCCAGCCGTTGGGCCACCAAAGCTGCGGGTGGTCTATCTCCAACTGAAACTCTGCAGGCGAACTTCCAAGACTATGTTGATTGAGGTGGATGGACTTCTCATCGCTTTTCACCCTTTTCCCGTTAAAAAGCCAGTCAACGCTGACCGTTGCGTTCATCTCCTTGCCACCTACACTTGCCACGTTGACTACTTGTTTCAGCTTTGCCACCTCGCTGGATACTTCTAACTGTTGAATATGACTGTCGGTGATGCGCAGATGATTGAACAGCACTAACCGGGCGGGTCGCCAAATACCACTGGTGGCAAGTCGGATTCCCCAATCCCAGCCAAAACTATAAGGTGCCTTGCGACTGTAAACACTTACTTTCTTCTCGGCGTGGTCGTTGTCGGCAGGATAGCTGAAACCTTGTGTATCGGCTTGCGGCTCGCAGGTAGTAACGGGTGAATGGAAAACGAGCAGAAGTCGGTTGGTACCTTCTTGCAAAAGTTTCCTTACGTTGAAATGGTAACCGACAAACATATTGTCTGTCTTTGCCAACAGCGCTCCGTTGAGATAGATATCAGCATAGGTGTCCAGACCGTCAAACTCCAACACTGCTCCATCGTGGCTAAGTTGCTGCGGGGTAAGCTGGAAGGTGGTGCGATAGACCCAATCCTTGCGCTCCACCCACTGCACGCGTTGCTCATTCTCTCCGTAGAAGGGGTCGGGGATGAGTTGATGGTCGAGCAGGTCCTGATGGACACAGCCGGGAACCGTAGCTGAGCGCCACGTGGAGGAGTCTTTCTCGGCAAATTCCCAGCCACTGTTGAGGTTGAGGGTATCGGGGAGTGACGCCGCCTGAGCTGTTGTAAGAGGCAACGCCAACATGATAGTAGAAATCATCTTCAACATACAATAGATTCAGTTAGCTTCATTCGTTGATTGATAGCGCTTGTAAAATTAAACAATATTTACGAGAGCAACAAATTATCCTCCAAGAAAAAAATCGTGAGAAGTACCAATAGACACTATGCGGCGACTTTCGGTTATATTCTGTCAATAATCCTAAATGTTGGTTGAATTATAAATTAATTTGTTTAACTTTGCCCACATGAAAGAAACGGATGTGCTGATAATAGGTGCCGGACTGGGAGGACTCTTCACGGGTGCTCTGCTTGCCAAAGAAGGGCTGCGGGTGACGCTCGTAGAGAAGAACGCTACTATCGGCGGCGGTCTGCAAACGTTCCGCCGGTGGGGCGAGACGTTCGACACGGGTATGCATGTCGTTGCAGGCATGGGACCGGGCGGCAACATCCGTGCCATCTGCCAATATTTGGGAATCCTGCCGGAAGTGAGACTGCGCGATGTGGACGACGACTGCACCGATAGTCTCTATTTTGCCGAGGACCATCAGACTTACCGTCTTGCCAAGGGGCGCGAAGGATTCATCCGTTCTCTCAGCAATTATTTCCCTGATGAGCGACAAAACATCACTCGGTATGTGGAGGCAATCTACCGTCTGACCGATGAGGTACCGCTCTTCCACTTGTTGCCACAGGGCGACGCGTTTTCGCTTCACAGCGAAGAGTTCACGATGCCTGCCGATGCCTTCATTGCCCGCTATGTTGACAATCCAAAACTGCGCGCCGTCATCGCCTATATGAATCCTCTCTATGGAGGCAGGGCGGATGAGACTCCTGCTTTCATCCACGCCATTATCAACACCCTCTATATCAACGGAGCCAGTAGGTTTGTCGACGGCAGCAGTCATTTTGCCGATTCGCTTGCCAAGGTTATTACCCATGCGGGCGGAGAAATCCTTACCAACGAGGGAGCCAGCCACGTAGAAGTGAACAACCGTCATGTAGATTGGGTGGAAACAACCAAAGGCAACCGCATTGTGGCTCGCACTTATATCTCCGCCATCCATCCCTGCACGCTCCTGCCCCTCTGTTCGCCCAAGGCTTTCACCCCCGCCTTCCGCCATCGCATCGACCATATTCCCAATTCCTACTCGGCTTTCTCGCTCTATGTGAAGTTCCGCCCCGACAGCCATTTCCCCTATATCAATCACTCCGTCTATTACATGTCGCGCTATGATGAGATTTGGCACTTCGGGCGCACCGACAAGCCGTGGCCGTTGGGCTTTCTCTTCATGACTCCTCCCGAAAGTCACCAAGGTCCCTACGCCTCCAAGGCGCTCGTGACGGCTCCCATGGCGTTTGATTGCGTCAAGGAGTGGGAACAGACCCAAACTGGGCATCGCGGTGAAAAATATGAGCAATGGAAAAAGGATATGACGCAACTGCTGATGAACCGGATGGAAGAGCTCTATCCCGGTTTTGCCAACGAGGTGGAAGCCATCAACTCTGCCTCACCGCTCACCATCCGCGACTTCTATGGCTCCAAGGAAGGCTGCCTATGCGGTTTCAGCAAGGACAGCCACAATCTCGCCCTGTCGCAGTTACCCGTTGTGACGAAGATTGACAATCTGTTGCTCACGGGACAGAACAACAGTCTCCACGGCTTCTGTGGCGTTCCTCTCACGGCCATCAACACCTGTGAGGCGCTGTTGGGGCGCAACCATATCATCAACAAGATAAGAGCATGCGTAGGAGCAGAGCATATATTATAATAATAGGTATATGGCTGTTCTGCCTCTCGGCGCAAGCCCAAGTGAATATCTGGGCGGACAGCGACGTGAAGGAGGATGTCAAGATGTGGTGCTTTCCCGTGGAGGGGAGCAATCACAAAGCAGCAATCGTGCTTCCGGGCGGCAGCTATTTCTGGCACGACATGGACAACGAGGGCTTTCAAGTGGCGCATTGGCTGCAAAGCAAGGGCATCGCAGCGTTCGTCCTGCGCTATCGCACCGCCTACGTCCCCGCCTTTGTCACCCACTTCCGACTGCTATTCCGCGGCAACCGCTATCCCGACCCACAAGATGACCTGCGTCAGGCATTGCGCTATGTGAGGCAACATGCCCAAGAGTTGGGAATCAACGCCGACAGTGTGGGCGTGATGGGGTTTTCGGCTGGCGGTCATCTTGCCATGTCGGCAGTAGAACTGTTTCCGCGCGAGGAATGGCCGGCGTTTGTCGCTGCCATCTATCCCGTGGTGTCAATGTCTGCCGACTGCACCCACAAGCGTTCACGGCGCGGACTACTCGGCGACAACCACCGCCACAACGCCCGTTTGCAGGATTCGCTCTCAATGGAGCGTCACGTGCCAAAAAATTGTCCGCCCGTGTTCCTCGTCAACTGCAAGGACGACCCTATTGTGGACTATCGCAACAGCGTTCTCCTCGACTCCGCCCTCACAGCCCAAGGCGTGCCCCATGTCTACATACAATATTCAACCGGCGGTCACGGCTTTGGTGCCAACCCTAACAAGGGCAGTGCGGAAAGCCAAGGCTGGCGGAAGAAATTTGAAGAGTTTATAGCAAGACTTGAAGAGGGAGGCTCCGAGCTATCGGAATAATCGGAGCAATCAGAGATTTCCGAGCACTCCGAGTTCTCCGAGACCTCAGAGCCCTCCGAGAAATTCCGAGAACCTCCGAGCCTCCCACCAAAATACCAACTATGAATAGTAACATCAACTTCGACGATATCCGTCCTTACAACGATGATGAAGTGCCTGCAGCCATGCAGCGAATCGCCAGCAGCGAAGTGTTCCCGCTCGTGGCGGCTTACGTGTATCCCGACGAGCCTTTGGAGAGCGTGAGACGCAGGATTGCCGGCTACCGCAACACCCACGACTTCCAGCATGAGACGATGTATCGGGTCAACGAGCAGGTTATCAGCAAGTCCATCACTCGGTATTCTTGCGACGGACTGGAACAGCTCGACTCCACGGGTTCCTACCTCTATATCTCCAACCACCGCGACATCATGCTCGATGCAAGTCTGCTGCAATATTCTTTGGTGAAAGCGGGATTCGACACCACCGAGATTACCTTTGGCGCCAATCTGATGACGCATCCCCTCGTGGTGGATATCGGCAAATGCAACAAGATGTTCCGCGTGGAGCGACCCGGGGCGAGTATCCGCGAGTTCTACCGCGCCTCTCTCCACCTTTCGGAATATATCCGCCACGTCATCCGCGACAAGCACCAGTCGGTTTGGATAGCCCAGCGCAACGGACGCACCAAGGACGGCAACGACAAAACCGACCAAGGAATCATCAAGATGTTCTGCATGAGCCACAGCGATGACAAGCTCGCCGCCATCGACGACCTTCATCTCTTGCCCGTGGCTATCAGCTACGAGTGGGAGCCTTGCGACATTCTGAAAACGTTGGAGCTTTACCAGTCGCAGAAAGAGAAATACGTGAAGAAGCCGGGCGAGGACCTCAACAGTATTCTGACCGGACTCTATCAGCATAAGGGCGAGGTACACATACAGATTTGTGAGCCTATCCACCGCGAGGAGCTATTGGCTTTCTCCGCCATGACCAACAGTGAATACCACAAGGCTGTGGCGGCGCTCGTCGACAAGCGAATCCTCTCTGCCTATCGTCTCTATCCCAACAATTACATCGCCCACGACCTGCTCCACGGCTGTCTGGACTATGCCGACCGCTATTCGGGTGTGCAGCGACGTGACTTCATGCGCCACATGCGGGAGTTGGAACGCTACGATGACTACAACATCAACCGACTGCTCGACATCTTCCTCGGCATCTATGCGAATCCCGTCGACAACAAGAAAGAAATGGAAAAATGACGGCTTTCATCCTGCATATCTATGACTTTCTAAGCCGTCACCGACGCGGAACCGCCATTGCCCTGCTGGCGTTGACCGCAGTACTGGCGCTACTCGTGGGACGCATCAACTTCCGCGAAGATATCTCTGACTTTCTGCCTCTCGATGACAACCACAACAACGCGCTCAAGGTGTATCAGCAGATTTCGGGCGCGGAAAGACTTTTCGTAGTATTCCAACAGCGCGACACCACCAAGTCAGAGTCTGATACTACCGTGGCAGCCATCAACGATTTCGTTGCTATCACGGGCAAAGCCGACACCGCAGGCTGGACACGCTCCATGACCTCACAGGTGAATTGGGCGCAGATGAATGCCACCTTAGACTTCATCTATCAGAACATTCCTTATTTTCTGACCGACCGCGACTATCGGCGTATAGACAGTCTGCTTGCCCTACCCGACTATATCCGTCAGCAACTGCAAGCCGACAAGCAACAGTTGCTTTTTCCTACTTTAGGATTGCTGCCTCAGAATATAGACCGTGACCCCTTGCAACTCTTTGCTCCTGCGACTGACCAACTCCTCCAGTCTATCGACAAAATCAATTTCGAGATTTACAATGGCTATATATTCTCGCGCGACATGCGGCGTGGATTCGTCATGCTCGACTCGCCTTTCGGCTCCAGTGAGACTGAGAACAACGGGCTTTTGATGGAATTGCTTCACCAGAGCGCCGACAAGACCATGAAGCTGCATCCATCGGTGGACATCCACGTGGTGGGCGGACCTGCCATTGCGGTGGACAACGCTACCCAAATCAAGACCGATAGTCTGCTCTCTGTGTCCATCGCGGTGGTGCTCATTCTCATTCTGCTCTATCTGAGCATCCACAGTCTGCGCAATCTACTGCTCATCGTGCTGTCTATCGCGTGGGGATGGCTGTTTGCCGTAGCAGGTCTGTCGCTCATCCATCAGAATATCTCTCTCATCGTGTTGGGCATCTCGTCGATTATCCTCGGCATAGCGGTCAACTATCCGCTCCACCTCATCGCCCATCTCTCCCACCGCCCCACCAAGCGCGAGGCACTGCGCGACATTGTGGCACCGCTGCTCGTGGGCAACATCACCACCGTGGGCGCTTTCCTCACCCTCGTACCGTTGCGCTCCATCGCCCTGCGCGACCTCGGACTGTTCAGTTCCATGCTGCTCATCGGCACCATCCTCTTTGTCCTTATCTTCCTTCCCCATCTTGCCAATGCCCATGCCAAGCCACATGCCTCGGCAATCGACCGCTGGGGAACCGCCTCTATAGAGAACCGCCGATGGCTGGTGGTGACCGTGGTGGTGCTGACCGTCGTTTTCGGCGCTCTTAGTCTACAAACGAGTTTCGACCCCGACATCAGCCACATCAACTACATGACCAAAGAACAGAAGCAACAGTTAGGTTGGATGCAGTGCAACATGACGAAGCAGGGCGGCAGCGAGAAGGTCTTTGTGGTGTCGCACAACAAGAGCCTCGACAGTGCAGTGAGCCACAACAACAAACTGCAGCCTGTACTGAAAAGACTACAAGCACAGCATTTAATAGAAAGCCACAGCGACGCTTCGCGCTTCCTATTTACTCAGAAGGAGCAGCAAGAGCGACTAATTCGGTGGCAGAATTTTGTCAACACCCATTCCGCGAATCTCCTTCGCCAAATCGCCGCCGCAGCTCAAGCGGAAGGTTTCAGCCCAAATGACTTCAAGAAGTTTGATGCCATTCTTTCTGCTCATTATCCCCAACAGCCAGCCCAATATTTTAAACCGCTTGCGCAGTCGGTATTGCGCAGTCACCTTTGGAAGGACGGCAACCGCTACAACGTGATAGAGCAATTGCAGGTAGAACCGAGCAAAGTGGCTGAGGTGGAGTCGCAGCTTAGCAACAGTGGTTTCTACGGTTTCGACATTGGAAGTCTGAACCGCGCGGTCGCCAGTCATCTGTCCGACGACTTCAATTATATCGGCTGGGCGTGCGGATTCATTGTGTTCTTCTTCCTTTGGGCATCTATGGGCAGCATCGAATTGGCGGCTATCTCATTTGTGCCGATGGCAGTGAGCTGGTTGTGGATATTGGGTATCATGGCACTCTGTGGCTTCCAGTTCAACATTGTCAACATCATTCTCGCCACGTTCATCTTCGGTCAGGGCGACGACTACACGATTTTCATGACCGAAGGCGCAAGCTACGAATATGCCTACCGCCGCAAAATCTTGGGCAGCTACAAACATTCCATCATTCTTTCGGCGCTCATCATGTTCATCGGTATGGGTTCCCTCATACTGGCACGCCATCCAGCGCTCCATTCTCTTGCCGAAGTGGTTATCGTGGGAATGTTCTCCGTGGTGCTGATGGCTTATATCTTCCCGCCGTTGCTTTTCAAGTGGTTGGTGAGCTATCAAGGCAAGCCCCGTCGCCGTCCTATCACGTTCGTTCGCATCATTGAGACGCTGTGGGTACGGCTGCTCGTGGCGCTCGTTCCGCATACCTCTCCTCGTGCTTGCCGATTCGCCTTGCGGTTGATGCCGAATCTACATCTTGTCATAGACGACTCGGCGGCTGACATTCAACGCTCTCCGATTATCGTTCATTCCTCCTCGCGCCTTGATGCTTTGGTGCTCGGCGCATTGTCATTGTCAACAGGCAATGAGGGAAAACATCTCTGTCTGCATGGCTCCGAGCGGGTGGCTCCCTTAGACGAGTGGTTCTACTATGGCGGACGAATCATCGTGGGCGCCACAACTGATGAGGATGTGGAAGGTTTCGACCGACAGTTGGCGAAGAAGTACGATACACCCGCCGACTTCTGTCCGCTCGTGCTCGACCGCTACCGCTATAAGGGAACGGAAATCTATCTCAGCGTGAAGCACTGTCTGCGCGAGGCTGCGAAGTTGCAGAAGGCTCCCGCTGTTCCAACCGACGACCGAAGCTACGGAGAACTTGCCCTGCTCTATGCGTTGATGAATCCCAAGGAAAAAGTCTGCGTCGAAATGATCGATGCTGAGCACGCCGACGTGCTGAGGTATGCGGCAGAAGGATTGGCGGAAATCGAAATCAAAAACCCCTCCATCTCTGTGGAATAGCGTGATGGGGGACCCAAAGGAGTTAGGAGCTCCCACCAGTTAGGAGTTAGAAGATAGGAGATAGGAGTTAGAATTAGTTAGGGGTTAGGAGTTAGATGTGTCTGATTAGTCAGAAAAGTCCGATGAGTCCGACAAGTCAGATTAGTCAGAAAGGATTGTGCGACAATTGTCAACGAGTTTGTCGGCAATTGTCAACGAGTTTGTCGGCAATTGTCGCAACTTTTGTCGACAATTGTCGCTCAATCCAGAGTAGACGATTATTGAATGGATTCTTGGTGGATTTCAACTCCATAACAGCCCACTGTTTCATCGAAATCATGCGAGGCTGTTCGGGTATTCTGCCCGACAACAACAATTAGATAAGAAAAAAGGCGTGATAAATCGAATGGGCAAACGATTCATCACGCCCTTTATGAAAATATTCCCGATTGGAAATCCCTATCCTCTCCCAACTGCGGCAGGGATAGAAGGAAGCGTTTAGAGTTTCTTGAACTCTGCGTAAATCTTGTCGGCAGTTGCCTTCATCTCCTCATCAGACAACTTCACGTGATGATGGAAGTCTACGTCTGCCTCACTGTCGATAGGAATCAGATGAATGTGGGCATGGTTCACTTCCAGTCCCAACACAACCTGCGCCACCTTCTTGCAAGGGAAGGCAGCCCTGATGGCGCGAGCCACTTTCTTGGCAAATACCTCGAAAGCAGCCAACTCCTCATCGTCCATATCAAAGATGTAGTCAATCTCCTTGCGGGGTACCACAAGGGTATGGCCCTGCTTCACTGGGTTGATGTCGAGGAACGCATAGAAGCGGTCGTCCTCGGCGCACTTGAAGCTGGGAATCTCACCAGCTGCGATTTTGCTGAACAGTGTCATATCAGTCTCCTTTCTTTAATTAAGCGATTGAAATCTTGTCGATGCGCAGTTTGATAGTGCCGCGCGGAATTTTAATCTCTGCAACGTCGCCCACCTTCTTGTTGAGCAATCCTTGGGCAATAGGAGTCTTGATAGAGATTTTACCTTGCTTCAAGTTGGCCTCGCTCTCACTTACGATGGTGTATTTCATCTTAGCCTTATTCGCCATGTTGGTCATCTCCACAGTAGAGAGAATCTGCACAGCGTCAGTGCTTAAGCGCGACATATCCACAATTTTAGCCTGAGCGATGGTCACCTTCAATTCATTAATACGTGTCTCCAACTGAGACTGTGCTTCCTTGGCAGCATCGTACTCCGAGTTCTCGCTGAGGTCACCCTTGTCGGCAGCTTCGGCTATAGCAGCAGAGGCCTTAGGGCGCTCAACGGATTCGAGTCTTTTCAATTCAGCCACGAGTTTGTCGTAGCCCTCCTGTGACATGTAAGCCATAAGTTTTTTTGTTTTAAATGACTATTCGATTAATTCGGGCAAAAAAATAAAAGAATTCCGACAGGTACTATGTCGGAATCCCCTTGAATTTTACTCGCTATATCTATTTCTTTTGCAAAGATACAGATTATTTTTCACACCCCAAAGTTTTTAACTAATTTTACTATCTCGACTTTTTTCAAGCGACTTTTTGCTCTGACACAGAAAACGTTGCACAAAAAAAAAGTCTGCCACGCATCGTGTACGAGACAGACTGATGATTCATAAAAGGGATAAGTGTCGACACTTGGATTCGGACCAAGGACCCCCACCATGTCAAGGTGATACTCTAACCAACTGAGCTATGCCGACAGATGTGATGTGGCGGCAAAGATACGAAATATATTTAATACTCACGAATATTTTGCCAGTTTTTTGTAGCCGACAATCAAAAATTGCAATCACTGCAACACACAAAGCTGGCTTAAGGGCAGTAGAATTGAGATGATTCGCAAAATTGTCGGCTTTTTGTTTGTTTTTGTCAAAAGGTTGATGTAATTTTGCACACGTCTACGCTTTAAACCAACTATGTAATGAAAAAAATCAGAATCGGTCTATTACCGCGAATCCTCATAGCCATCGTGCTGGGTGTGGCACTCGGCAACGTTCTCACGGCTCCTTGGGTGCGCATCTTCGTCACGTTCAACTCCATCTTTGGCAACTTCCTCAGTTTCCTCATCCCATTGCTCATCGTGGGTCTGGTGACGCCAGCCATTGCCGACATCGGACGCGGCGCAGGGAAACTCCTGCTCGTGACGGTCATTATAGCGTATTTGGATACTGTAGTGGCAGGACTGTTGGCTTATGGCACAGGCTCTTGGCTCTTCCCGTCGATGATTTCCTCTTCGCTGGGCATCGCCCCACCATCGGGAGCCGACTTGGAACCCTATTTCACTATCAACATCCCACCCATGTTCGACGTGATGACGGCGCTCGTATTCGCCTTCACGTGTGGACTTGCCATCGCCTACGGCAACCTAAAGACGCTGAAGAGCGTGTTCCTCGACTTCCGTGAGGTGATTGTCAAGACCATCAACGTGGCTATCATTCCCCTATTACCTATATATATATTTGGTATCTTCCTCAACATGACCTTCTCGGGCAAGGCATACCGCATCATCGTGGTCTTCGCTCAGATTATCGTGGTTATCTTCATACTGCATTTCTTCATCCTCTTCTATCAGTATCTCATTGCAGGAGCCATAGCCAAGCGCAATCCCTTCCGCAGCCTCCTCAATATGTTGCCCGCCTATCTCACGGCTCTTGGCACGAGTTCTTCGGCAGCCACGATTCCCGTCACCCTGCGCAACACCATCCGCAACAAGGTGAGCGAGAAGATTGCCGGCTTCGTGATTCCTCTCTGCGCCACCATCCACATGTCGGGCTCGTGCATGAAAATCACCTGTTGCGCGCTCACTATCTGCCTGCTCAACGGAATGCCCCACGACCCCGGTTTGTTCATCTACTTCATCTTGATGCTCGCCATCATGGCTGTAGCAGGCCCCGGTGTGCCCGGTGGTTGCATCATGGCGGCTTTAGCACCGCTGCAGATGATTTTGGGATTCGGCGAGGAGGAGCAAGCACTCATGATTGCCCTCTACATCGCAATGGATTCCTTCGGCACCGCTTGCAACGTTACGGGTGACGGCGCCATCGCTATGATTATCGACAGAATATTCAAAGGAAAGGAAGAAGCGGTAGCAGTTAAGAGTTAGGAGTTAAACTCAGTTAGGAGTTAGGAGATAGGAGTTGCTGCGCCGACCACGTGGGCGAAGCTAATTATGAATTGTGAATTATGAATTAACATGGGGGCGCTAGCTAATTATGCATTATGCATTATGCATTATAAGAGCTTTTTCCCTCTCTTTCTTCCTTTTTGCTGAAATTATTCAATGTTTCATAGATTGTTTTTGTTATGTTTGCGTTTTTTCCATACTTTTGCAAACGAAACATCAAACATACGCTATGAAACAGTTGAACAAGAAAAGTCATTCTTTCAAGTCCATTGTGCGCATGGCTCTCTGCGGCGCATTCGTTATTACAGCCCAGACTGCCGAAGCACGACAATGGACTTTGCAACAGTGCATCGACTATGCGCTACAAAACAACATCACCCTTCTCAAATCGAGAGTGACGCATCAGAGCGCCATTGAAGATTGGAAGGAGAGCAAAGCCGCATTGCTGCCTTCGCTCTCTGCCTCAACATCTCAAAACGTTTCTTATAACCCATGGCCCGAGACGGGAAGCTACACGGTCGCTGGCTCCAAGGTACAAAGCAGTGTGGACAAAGTCTACTACAATGGCAGCTATAGCATTACCGGCAACTGGACCGTATGGGACGGAAACCAGTTGCGCAATACCGCGAAGTTGAACAAGCTCACCGCTGAGCAGGCAGAACTCGACTCCGCCGTCACCGCCAACAGCATTCAAGAGCAGATAGCACAGCTCTATGTGCAAATCCTCTACTCCAAGGAAGCCATTGAGGTGAACAAGCAGACATTGGAGGTTTCCAAGAAAAATGAGGAACGCGGAAAAGAATTCCTCAAAGTGGGAAGCATGAGCAAGGCTGACGTGGCACAGCTCACCGCCCAACGCGCACAAGATGAGTACAACGTGGTGCAGGCAGAAAGCAACCTGCGAGAATATAAACGCCAACTGAAGGAACTGCTTCAGATTATCGACGA
Organism: Prevotella sp.; assembly: GCA_050946455.1. GTDB lineage: Bacteria > Bacteroidota > Bacteroidia > Bacteroidales > Bacteroidaceae > Prevotella. The sequence goes on along the minus strand of JBMNUV010000003.1, from coordinate 145,529 downwards.
TGAGGAGTTCGACGTAGTGGCTCCCGAGACCACCGATGCCATGGCACTTGCCGAGATTCCTTCGGTGGCAAACGTTTATAACTCCGCCCTCAACAGGCGTCCCGAAATCAAGAACGCCATGCTCGGTATCCAGTCGAGCGACTTGCAAGTGAAGATTGCCAAGGCAGGGATTCTTCCCTCACTGAGTCTGAGTGCCGGCGTGAGCACCAACACAACCTCCATGAGCGACAACGCTTGGGGCACACAGTTGAAGAACAACTTCACCCTCGGCGGTGGGGTGACCCTCAGCATCCCCCTCTTTGACCAGCGTCGCACCAAGACTGCCGTCAACAAGGCAATCCTACAAAAGGAGAGCTATCAGCTTGACCTACTCGACAAGCAGACGACCCTCCACTCAACGATAGAGAACTACTGGCTTCAGGCTACCAACAACCAAGCACAATTCAAGAGTGCACGCGTCTCTACAGAGAGCGCACAAGCCAGCTATGAGCTATTGAGCGAACAATTCCGCCAGAACTTGAAGAACGTGATTGAACTCATGAACGGAAAGACTACCCTGCTTCAGGCTCAGCAGAGCGAGTTGCAGGCAAAATACCTCACAATTCTCAACATTGACATGCTCAAGTTCTATCAGGACGGAACCATAAAATAGGGCTCTGAGATTTCCGAGTCCTCTGAGAACTTCGAGTCCTTCGAGAATTCCGAGTCCTCTGAGGATTCCGAGTCCTCCCCAAGAAATAAAAAAACAGAAAACAGCATAAGATTATGAAACCCAAGAAAATCAGTACGATTTGGCTCATCGTCGGCGGCTGCTTCGCCATTGCCATTATAGCATGGCTGTTCACCGGCAACAAAAAAGAGGAACAAGTGAGCTTCGTCACAGAGGCTGTTGCACCCGCCAATATTCAGAACAGTATCACTGCCACTGGCACCGTTGAGCCAGTCGACACGGTATCGGTAGGTACACAGGTGTCTGGTATCATTGATAAGATTTACGTTGACTTCAACAGTACGGTGAAGAAAGGTCAAGTATTGGCAATGCTCGACACCAAGAACCTGACGAGTACACTCAACTCAGCAAAGGCTAACCTGCAGAGTGCACAAGCTGATTTGCAGAGCGCACAGGCTACGCTGAGCTATCAACGTGCCAACTACAATCGCTATAAGGCTCTCTATCAGAAGGGACTCATCAGTGCAGATGAATATGAGAGCACCCGACTGAGCTACAAACAAGCTGTAGAACAAGTAGCCATGATGAAGCAGAACGTGGTCTCGGCACAGGAAAGTGTCAAGACGGCACAGACCAATTTGGGCTATGCCACCATCACTTCGCCTATCGACGGTGTCGTCATCAACAAATACGTGGCTGAGGGTCAGACAGTGGCTGCCAGTTACAACACGCCTGAACTCTTCGGTGTGGCAAAAGACCTGAGAAATATGCAGGTGCTTGCCGACGTGGATGAAGCCGACATCGGCGACGTGAAGCCCGGTGAGAGCGTGATGTTCACCGTTGATGCCTATCCCGACGATACTTTCCAAGGCACTGTGAAGCAGGTTCGCCTTGGCGCTACCACTACGAATAATGTGGTGACATACAAGGTGGTGATTTCAACCACCAACGCAGACATGAAACTCAAGCCTGGTCTCACCGCCAATGTTACCATCTATACGCAGCAGAAGGCTGGTGTATTGAGCGTTCCAACGAAGGCACTGCGCTTCACTCCTGCCAAGGAAACGGTGGGCAACATGAAGATTAAGGACATCAGCAACGCCAAGAATAAAGTTTGGACCATCGAAGGCAACAACATCGTGGCTCACCGCGTGAATATCGGTATGACCGATGGCACCCACACACAGATTATTAGTGGTATCAAGCAAGGTCAGAAAGTCATCACCGGTGTGAGCGTGAAGACCGAAGACGACCAGGCACAGACATCCCAAAGCACTACTGAGAGCAGTCCCTTCCAGCCCGGACCACACAAGAACAACAAAAAGAAATAAGATTATGAGCGAGAACAACAGCCAAGCCGCTGACGGCAAGAAGGTGGTAATCGAGCTTCGCGACGTGAAGCGCGACTTCCAAGTCGGCGATGAGACCGTGCACGCCCTGCGCGGGGTCTCGTTCAAAATCTATGAGGGCGAGTTTGTCACCATCATGGGTAAGTCCGGCTCGGGAAAGTCTACGCTCCTCAACCAGTTGGGATGCCTCGACACACCCACCAGCGGTGAGTATTTCCTTGACGGAGTATCGGTGCGCTCCATGTCAAAAAGCCAGCGTGCCGTGCTGCGCAATAGGAAAATCGGATTCATCTTCCAGAACTACAACCTGCTCCCCAAGACCACAAGTGTGGAGAACGTGGAGCTTCCTCTGATGTATAACCCCGACGTCTCGGCAAAGGAGCGCCACGACCGTGCAGTAGAAGCGCTGAAGGCAGTAGGATTGGGCGACCGCCTCTACCACAAGAGCAACCAGATGTCGGGTGGACAGATGCAGCGTGTGGCAATCGCCCGTGCATTGGTCAACAACCCTGCAGTGATTCTCGCCGATGAGGCAACGGGTAACCTCGATACGCGAACGTCTTTCGAGATTCTCGTTCTCTTCCAGAAACTGCATGCCGAGGGGCGCACCATCATCTTCGTGACCCACAACCCCGACATCGCTCACTACAGTAGCCGTGACATCCAACTGCGCGACGGTCACATCATCAGCGATGAATATAATCAAAACATCCTAAATGCCGAGGAAGGACTCGCTGCCCTCCCCGCCAGCTCGGACGAATAAGAGTTAGGAGTTAGAAGATAGGAGATAGGAGTTAAAAGTTAGTTAGGAGTTAGGAAATAGAAGTTAGGAGTTGCTTCGCCAACCACGTGAACGAAGCTAATTATGCATTATGAATTATGCATTATGCATTAGAAATTGCCTACTACACCTACTGAACCTACAGAACTCCTTCCAGCAGTTAAGGGCGCCAGCCAATTATGCATTATGAATTATGAATTATTTCAACAATGAACTATACGAATCTTTTCAAAATAGCCATCCGCGCAATCTTCGCCAACAAGATGCGCTCCTTCCTCACCGCATTGGGCATTATCATCGGTGTGGCTTCGGTCATCACCATGCTTGCCATCGGTCAGGGAAGTAAGCGCAGTATTCAGGCGAACATCGCAGAGATGGGCTCCAACATGATTATGATTTCGCCCGGTGCCGATATGCGAGGCGGTGTGCGCCAAGACCCGTCGGCTATGGAGACGCTGAAACTCACCGACTACCAGAGCATCAAGGACGAATGCAACTATATCAAGGCTATTTCGCCAACCGTGACCAGTTCCGGTCAGTGGATTTACGGCAACAACAATACGCAGTCAACCATCTATGGTGTCAACCGCGACTATTTGGAAATCCGCCAGCTCACTGTTGACGATGGCGAGATGTTTACTGACCAAGACATCAAGGCGAGCGCCAAGGTATGTATCCTCGGTCGCACAGTGGTAGACTATCTCTTCCCCGACGGCAGTGACCCAGTGGGCAAGGTGGTGCGCTTCAACTCCATTCCCTTCCGTGTGGTGGGAGTGCTGAAGAAGAAGGGCTACAACTCTATGGGTATGGACCAGGACGACCTCGTGCTGGCTCCCTACACTACAGTGATGAAACGTATTCTTGCTCAAACTTATCTCGGTGGAATGGTTTGCTCGGCAATCACAGAGGGCGTCACCGACAAGGCAACGGCACAAATCTCTGAGATTCTCCGCCGCAACCACAAATTGAAGGATGCCACGGATACGACTGAAGCTGACGATGACGACTTCAACATCCGCTCGCAGGAAGAGCTGTCGTCAATGATGAACTCCACCACCAACATGCTCACTATCCTCTTGGGCTGCGTGGCTGGCATCTCCCTCATCGTGGGCGGTATTGGAATTATGAACATCATGTACGTTTCCGTGACTGAGCGCACGCGTGAGATTGGACTCCGTATGAGTGTCGGCGCACGAGGCATAGACATCCTTAACCAGTTCCTAATCGAAGCTGTGATGCTGAGTGTCACGGGAGGACTTATAGGCGTGTTCCTTGGTGTGGGCGCCAGCTATGCGGTGAAGGTGTTTGTCCATTGGCCCATCTATATCGAACTGTGGACCATCATCATGAGCTTTGCCGTGTGTACCTTCACCGGAGTATTCTTTGGCTGGTATCCTGCCAAGAAGGCAGCCCGACTTGACCCGATTGAAGCCATTCGCTATGAGTAAAGGAAGGGAGAGCGGAGTAATCTGACCAATCCGACTAGTCTGACCAATCTGAAAAGTCCGACCAGCCCTCCCGGCGCTCCAACTTCCCGCTCAATTATGAATTATGAATTGTGAATTATGAATTAAAAAGAAACTATTGGTACGTAAGTACTGCATAGCGCTGTTTCAACTGTTAATGTTTCGGGGCGTGTTCGACGAGTTGTCGGATGCGCCCCCTTTTTATTAAGATAGGAATTAGGAGATAGGAGCAAAATGAGTTAGGAGTTAGAAGATAGGAGTTAGGAGTTGTAGCGTCGCAGAACCCCGACATTTCTCCGAACACGTGGGCGAAGCTAATTATGCATTATGCATTGTGCATTATGCATTAGAAATTATATATGTAGGGGCAAAAAATTTCCCCTACATATATAATTTCTTTATAGCATCTGCTTTTATTTTCAAAAAATTAATGAAGCCTCCCTACATTTCTCGCTCTTTCCAGTGCAGTGCCTCTTGGAAGCGCTTGATGGTAGCAGGCTCACCGATGTGTTTTTCTTCATCCTCGCTCAACTTGCAAGTCTCGTTGTAGTAAGGCCAAGCCTCGGTGATTTTTGCTGCGACGAGTTTGATAACGATGTTCATCGGCTTCACGCCCTCAAAGTCATTGGTGAAATGAGTGCCAATGCCGAACGACGGCTGCACGTATTTCTCCGCAAATTGCTGCACCTCAATTGCCTCGTCGGTATTGAGCGCATTGGAGAATATCACCTGTTTGGTCTTCGGGTCCACGCCGAGCGACTTGTATTTCTCCACGATACGCTTCAACTCGCGGCGGTTATCGCCACTGTCGATGCGCAATCCTTTGAAAAGGTTGGCGAAGTCCTCACTGAAGTTGAGCGAGAAAATATCCCAGCCGAAAGAGTCGTAAAGATAGGTGCCAAGAGCGCCACGGAACGTATTGCGCCAAGCCTCCATTGCCAAGTGGTTGGCAATCTGCGGACCATACATTCCGCCAATAGCACAGACAAACTCGTGAGCCATCGTGCCGACAGGCATCAAGTCGTATTTCATGGCTAACCATACATTGCTCGTGCCAACAAATTTACCCTTCCAAGGCTTCGACTCATAGCAGTCTTTCATGGCACGGACCATCACGTCCTCAGCCTCAAGCGAAAGACGGCGGCGGGTACCAAAGTCAGTATAGGTGCAACCGGCACCGAGCAACCGCTCTGCCTTGTGGTAGGACTTGCGGTAATATTCGTCGTAGTCCACCTTGTCTTGTCCTGTTACGATATAGTAGAGTTCTGAAACAATGGCAAGAACCTTCACTTCGAGCAGAATGGTATCGCTCCATGCTCCCTCAAAATCAATGTGCAGATGATGGTCCTCATCTAAGCTGACTTTCACCCAATCGGCACTATAGCGAAAGCCTTTCAGATAGGGATAAAACCACTCCGGAATGTAGTTGCACTTGCGGCGCATGAAGGCAATCTCCTCATCGGTGATAACCACATTCTCCAAGTATTTCACCTGTTCCATCACAAGTTTGTCGAAGCCGTCGGGATACTGAGTATTGTCGCGGTCCTTGAAACTATACTTCACCTGTGCTCTGGGGAAATTGTCGATGACGGCACAGCACATGGTGAACTTATAGAGGTCGTCGTCGGTGAAATGAGTAATGATTTGTCTCATAGCGCTTAAATTATGTTTTCACAAGGTAGCTCGGGATGATTTTACAGCACCTTTTCAAGTTGATAACGAAGATAATACAATTTTATTGCAAGTAATTCATTCTAAGAGCAAAGAGCCGTCAGTCTGCCCACCGTTTTCCGCCGCATGTCGGCTATGGGGATATACAACATCAGCTCCGAACAGTTAGCTTTCCCTAACAAGTTGTATATTTCTAACCCCTCCAAATCTTAATTTCTCGTCCGCTTGAAGCTAAAAACACGTTAAAAAACAAAATGATGCTTGCATTTTGATATTTTGTGGGTTAAATATTTGGTTAATAACAAAAAAGGGGTTACTTTTGCACGTGCATCTACTTGACGGAGGCATATCATCCGCCAGCAAATAAACACGAACACTAAATCCATCAACCTAAAAATAATGCTATGCAGAAAGAAGGTCTTGACATCAAAGAATTAGACCAAGTGGTCGTCCGATTCTCGGGCGACTCAGGCGACGGAATGCAACTTGCCGGAACAATTTTCTCGACAGTCTCCGCCACTGTAGGCAACGGTATCTCCACGTTTACTGACTATCCCGCCGACATTCGTGCCCCGCAAGGCTCATTGACGGGCGTTAGTGGTTTCCAAGTGCATATCGGTGCCGGTAAAGTTTACACCCCCGGTGACAAGTGCGACGTGCTTGTCGCAATGAACGCAGCCGCTCTCAAAACTCAAATCAAGTACGCCAAACCTCAGGCTTCCATCATTATTGATACCAACTCCTTCGGTCCCACCGACTTGAAGAAGGCTAAAATCAGTAGTGACGACTATCTGCGTGAGTTAGGCATCGACAGCGACCGCGTCGTGGCTTGCCCTATCACCAATATGGTGAAGGAACTAGCCTCCAAGGAAGCTCCTGAAATGAACCCGAAGATGGTACTCAAGAGCCGCAACATGTTTGCCTTGGGTCTCGTCTGCTGGCTCTTCGACCGTCAGTTGGACCTCGTCAACAACATGCTGCAGGAGAAGTTCCGCAAGAAGCCCGGTGTGGCTGATTGGAACATGAAGGTGGTGCAGGCCGGCTACGACTACGGTGCCAACACACACAGCAGCGTGCCCAACACCTATCGCATTGAGACGAAAGACAAGCGTCCCGGCCGTTATATGGACATCACCGGCAACAAGGCAACAGCTTACGGTCTGATTGCCGCTGCCGAGAAAGCTGGACTGAAGCTCTATTTAGGCTCCTACCCCATCACTCCCGCTACCGATATCCTCCACGAACTTGCCAAGCACAAGTCGCTCGGCGTTATCACCGTACAGGCAGAGGATGAGATTTCAGCATGCTCCGGTGCCGTGGGTGCAGCCTTCGCAGGTGCACTTGCAGTGACCTCAACTTCTGGTCCCGGTATCTGTCTGAAGAGTGAGGCTATCAACCTCGCCGTCATCGACGAGTTGCCTCTCGTGGTTATCGACGTACAGCGCGGTGGTCCTTCTACGGGTCTGCCTACCAAGAGTGAGCAAACCGACCTTCTTCAGGTTGTATATGGCCGCAACGGTGAAAGTCCTATGCCTGTTATCGCCGCCACAAGTCCTACCGACTGCTTCATGGCTGCATACATGGCTGCCAAATACGCTGTGGAGCACCTCACTCCTGTCACATTGATGACCGATGCCTATATCGCCAACGGCTCGTCGGCATGGAAACTTCCCGACATCAACGAGTTGCCCGAAATCCATCCTCACTATGCTACCGAGAAGCAGCGCTACAGCTACACTCCGTATGCGCGTGACCCGAAGACTGGTGCCCGCTATTGGGCTATCCCCGGCACAAGGGGCTACTGCCACATCCTCGGTGGACTGGAGAAGGACGGTGAGACCGGCGCTATCTCTACAGAGCCTGAGAACCACGATAAGATGGACCACCTGCGCTACAACAAGGTGGCAAACATCCCCGTTCCCGACCTTGAGGTGGAAGGCAACGAGAAAGACGCCGACCTGCTGATTGTTGGTTTCGGTTCTACTTACGGCCACCTGCACACGGCTATGGTCGAGATGCAGAAGAAGGGCTACAAGGTGGCTCTCGCTCAATTCAAATATATCAATCCGCTGCCGAAGAACACCGCTGAGGTGTTGCTGCGCTACAAGAAGTGTGTCGTTGCCGAGCAGAACCTCGGTCAGTTCGTAGCTGTGCTGCGCGGCCGCATCAACGGCTTCGTGCCTTATCAGTATAATAAAGTTATGGGACAGCCTTTCAGCGTTGCCGACTTGGTGAAGCAGTTTAGTGCGCTCATCGATGGAACCGCTAATGTTGATAAAGGCAGTACGTTTATTTCTAAAGTGTTATAATCATGGAACTAACAGCACAAGATTTCAAGAAAGGCCAGCCTCGCTGGTGTCCGGGTTGCGGAGACCACTTCTTTCTGAACAGTTTCCAGAAAGCCATGGCCGAAATAGGCGTGCCGCCCTATCAGACGGCCGTCATCTCAGGTATCGGCTGCTCCAGCCGTCTGCCTTATTATGTCAACGCTTACGCCATGCAGACCATCCACGGTCGTACTGCAGCCGTATGCACAGGAGCAAAGGTGGTGAATCCTAACCTCACCATCTGGCAGATTTCAGGTGATGGCGACGGTTTGGCAATCGGTGGTAACCACTTCATCCACGCCATGCGCCGCAACATCGATATCAATATCATCCTGCTCAACAACCGTATTTACGGTCTGACCAAGGGACAGTATTCGCCCACATCTCCCCGTGGCTTCGTCTCTAAGTCCAGTCCTTACGGTACAGTGGAGGACCCGTTCCGTCCCGCTGAGCTTTGCTTTGGTGCCCGCGGTCGCTTCTTCGCCCGCGCTGCTGCCAACGACAGCCCCGAGACCATCAAGATTCTCAAAGCTGCCTACAACCACAAAGGTGCAGCCGTTTGCGAGATTCTGCAGAACTGCATGATTTTCAACAACGGAGCATGGGACAATGTCTATACGAAGGAAGGCCGCGCCAAGAACGCCATCTATGTGGAGCATGGAAAGAAGCTCACCTTCGGTGTCAACAACGAGTACGGTCTCGTACAGGAAGGCTTCGGCTTAAAAGTCGTTGAGATTGGCAAGGACGGCTACACGATGGACGACGTGTTGGTTCACGACGCTCATTGCATGGACAACACCTTGCAGTTGAAGCTCGCCATGATGGACAACGAGCACGGCTTCCCCGTAGCCTTCGGTGTCATCCGCGATGTAGAGGCTCCCACCTACGACCAGGCTGTCAACGACCAGATTGAGGAAGTGAAGGCGCAGAAGCCTTACCACAACTTCACCGAGTTGTTGGAGACCAACGACATTTGGACAGTGGAATAAGGGGTTCCCGACAATCAGCCCACTTAGCTGATGGGAATCAACTGATTCAATTCCATATTTTCTATAAGGGCAAGTATCATCGGCGATACTTGCCTTTTTTGTTCACATAAATTCGCATTTCACATAGATAAATTCGCAAATAGCTCATCAATTCTCGCTTTTTTCAAGTATATTTGCATCAAGAATTGAACTTACAAAACTAATAACTGATATGAAAACAAGAATCTTCCTTGCCGCTTGTGCCGTCTTGATAAGTCTCTCCGTATTTGCGCAGACCCCACAAGCCGACTACAAGGTGGTTCCACTGCCGCAAGCCATTGCCCAGCAGAAGGGACAGCCGTTTGTTCTCAAAGACCACGTTACTATTTCCTGCGCGGGTAATGATGCCGCTCTCAAGCGCAATGCTGAGTTTCTGCGCGACTATATAAAGGAATATACAGGAATCCAATTGGACATCGTGGAAAAGAAAGGCGACATCCAACTCAGTCTAACCAAGAAAATCAAGCAGCAGGAAGGTTATTGCATCATAGTCAACAATAAGCACATAGTGCTGAGCGGACAGACTCCCGCCGGCGTGTTCTATGCCATCCAGACCCTGCGCAAGAGCTTGCAGCCCAACGTGAGTCAGATAGAGTTGCCTGCCGTCATCATCAGCGACGCTCCCCGCTTTGGCTACCGCGGCATGCACCTCGACTGCGCACGCCATTTCTTCCCCGTCAAATTTGTCAAGCAATATATCGACATGATTGCCATGCACAACATAAACGTCTTTCATTGGCATCTTACCGACGACCAAGGTTGGCGAATCGAAATCAAGAAGTACCCGCGACTGACTGAAATAGGCTCGAAGCGCGACATGACAACCATCGGTCACAACGTGGACATCTACGACAGCATTCCTTACGGAGGCTACTACACGCAGGAAGAGGCTCGCGAGATTGTGCGCTACGCTGCCGAACGCTATATCACCGTCATTCCCGAAATTGATATGCCGGGCCACATGCAGGGCGCATTGGCTGCCTATCCCGAACTGGGCTGCACGGGTGGTCCCTACAAGGTATGGCGCATGTGGGGCATCTCCAACGATGTGCTCTGCTTGGGCAACGAGAAAATCTATGAGTTCTGTCAGAACGTGCTGAAAGAGATAATGGATATCTTCCCATCGAAATATATCAATTTTGGCGGTGATGAGACACCCACCGTGCGCTGGGAGAAATGCCCCAAGTGTCTGGCTCTGTCACAGCGCGAGGGCATTGATGTGAAGCATCTGCAGAACTACTTTACGGAGCGGATGGAGAAGTTCATCATGGAGAATGGTCGTAGGGCTGTGGGCTGGGACGAAGTGCTTGGAGCCAAGAATCTCTCAACCAACACGGTTATCCTCGACTGGCGCGATGTGGCTGCGGGCGAGAAGGCTGCCCTCAGAGGCAACGACGTGATAATGTCTCCTACCTCTCATCTTTATTTTGACTATTATCAGACCGCGGAGAAAGAGTCGCAATGGGAACAGGAATGGGCACAGCCGTTGCTCATCGGAGGTCACCTGCCCATCGAAAAGACTTACAGTTTCGAGCCTTGTCCCGATACATTGCCGGCTGCCGCCAAGAGCCATATCATAGGCGTACAAGCGAATCTCTGGACGGAGTATATTCCCTATCCCTCGTTAGCTCAATATCAAGTGTTGCCGCGCATGGCAGCATTGGCTGAGATTCAATGGATGCAGCCCGAGAAAAAGAACTTCGAGAGCTTCCGCGAGCGCTCCAAGAGCCTACGCCGTCTCTACGACGCTTGTCATCTTTCCTACAACAAGCGTCTGTGGGGCGAGAACGACTGCCTGCAACCTTAGTTGTCTCAACATAACTTAGAAAACAGATAATAACACCATCATACACAAAGCATCATGAGACTGATTATTGAAAAAGACTACGCCCAAATGTCGCAGTGGGCGGCAGAGCATGTTATCAAACGCATCAACGAATTTCATCCCACCAAGGAGCACCCCTTCGTTCTCGGTCTCCCCACTGGTTCCTCTCCAGAAGGCATGTATGCCAACCTTGTCAAGGCATACGAGGAAGGTCGCGTGTCGTTCAAGAACGTGCTGACGTTCAACATGGACGAATACGTAGGACTTCCCGAAAGTCATCCGGAGAGCTACCACGCCTTCATGGCGCGCAATCTCTTCGACCACATCGACTGTCCGAAAGAGAATATCCATATCCTCAACGGAAACGCCAAGGACCTTGACGAAGAATGCGCCAACTACGAAAAGAAAATCAAGGAAGCCGGTGGCGTTGACCTCTTCCTCGGCGGCATAGGTCCCGACGGTCACATCGCTTTCAACGAGCCGTTCTCCAGTCTGACGAGCCGCACGCGCGTGAAGACGCTCACCACCGACACCATCATTGCCAATTCCCGTTTCTTCGACAACGATGTCAACAAAGTACCCAAGCATGCACTTACGGTTGGCGTAGGTACCGTAATGGATGCCCGCGAGGTGATGATTCTCGTCAACGGTCACCACAAGGCACGTGCCCTTCAGGCTGCCGTGGAAGGTCCCGTCACACAGGCTTGGACCATCAGTGCCCTCCAGCTGCATCCCCACGCCATCATCGTCGCCGACGAAGCCGCCACTGACGAGCTCAAGGTAGGAACCTACCGATATTTCAAAGATATCGAGAAGGGAAACCTTTAAGAGTCAGGAGCTAAGCTCAGTTAGGAGTTAGGAGATAGGAGTTGCTGCGCCGACCACGTGGGCGAAGCTAATTATGCATTATGAATTATGCATTATGCATTAGAAATTGCCTACAGAACCTACCAACCTGGGGCGAAGCTAATTATGCATTGTGCATTATGAATTATGCATTATGAATTATGCATTATGCATTAAAATTGTGAATTATGAATTTGAATTTGAATCTGAGTTCTCAAATCGTCCTCAACCAAGTATCAGAGGAATTCTACAATCCGAAAACGGCGGTTGACCGCTCGGAGATTACACGTAACGAGAAGATTCTAACCGATATCTTCCCGAAGGTTGACGAGGGCGCGGCTGCCATCGCCAACGACATCGTAAAGGAAATCAAGGCGAAGCAGCAACTCGGCAAATACTGTGTGCTGGGGCTCGGAACAGGCCAGAGCCTCACCCCCGTTTACGATGAACTTATCCGCATCCACCGCGAGCAGAAGGTGAGTTTCCGCAATGTGGTGGTCTTCAATGCCTACGAATATTTCCCCTTGAAACCCGATAGTGCCATTAGTTCTATCCACCAACTCCACGAGCGTTTCCTCGACAAGGTCGACATCGAGTCGCAGAACATCTATTCTCCCGATGGCAGCATCGGTCAAGACGAGGTGCAACAGCTCTGCCGCCTCTATGAGGAGCGCATCCAAGTGTTTGGTGGAATCGACATTATGTTGCTCGGCATCGGACGCATCGGCAACATTGCCACCAACGAGCCAGGTTCCGGCATCAACACTCGCAGCCGGCTCATCCTTATTGATGCCACATCGCGCGAGGAAATGACCATGAGCTTCGGCGGACAGGAAGCCGTGCCTCCCTGCTCCATCACGCTCGGCATCGCCAACATCCTCGCTGCCCGCAAGATTTTCCTCACGGCATGGGGCGAGGAGAAAGCCAACATCATCCAGCAGACCGTGGAGGGTCGGGTAAGCGATTCCATCCCCGCCACCTACCTGCAGACCCACAACAACTGCCACGTAGTCATCGACCTTGCCGCAGCAGGAAAGCTCACGCGAATCATCCATCCTTGGCTGGTTGCCAACTGCAAATGGACGGATAAGCTCACGCGCGCTGCCTTGGTATGGCTGTGCGGCGTCACGCATAAGCCCATCTTGAAACTCACCAACAAGGACTACAACGAAAACGGACTTTCCGAGTTGTTGGCGCTCTACGGCTCTGCCTATCAGTGCAACATTAAGATTTTCAACGACTTGCAGCACACCATCACAGGATGGCCCGGCGGCAAGCCCAACGCCGACGACACCTACCGTCCCGAGCGCGCCAAGCCCTATCCCAAGCGTATCATCGTATTCTCTCCCCACCCCGACGACGATGTCATCTCGATGGGTGGAACTATCCAGCGCCTCGTCAAGCAGGGACACGACCTGCATGTGGCATACGAGACAAGCGGCGATATTGCCGTCAACGACGAGGAGGTGACGCGCTTCATGCACTTCATCAATGGTTTCAACCAGATTTTCATCGGTGAGAAGGACGAGACCATCAAGAAGATGTACAAGGACATCAAGAAGTTCCTTGCCGAGAAGAAGGAAGGCGACATCGACACGCTCGACGTGCGCCGCATCAAGGGTCTCATCCGTCGTGGTGAAGCGCGAACTGCCTGCACCTACAACCACATCCCGCTTGACCATGTTCACTTCCTCGACCTGCCGTTCTATGAAAGCGGGCGCATTGAGAAGTATCCCATGACGGAGAAAGACGTGAACATTGTGCTCGACCTGCTCAAGAAGGTGCAGCCCCACGAGATATTCGTTGCCGGCGACCTTGCCGACCCCCACGGCACCCACCGCAAGTGCACCGACGCTGTCCTTGCCGCTATCGACTTGGAGAAGCAGGCTAAGGCGGAGTGGCTGAAAGACTGCCGCATCTGGATGTACCGCGGTGCATGGGCAGAATGGGAGATAGAGAACATCGAAATGTGTGTTCCCATGTCGCCCGAAGAGCTTCGCGCCAAGCGCAACGCCATTCTCAAGCACTCGTCGCAGATGGAGAGTGCGCCGTTCCTCGGCAACGATGAACGCTTGTTCTGGCAGCGTGCCGAGGACCGCAACCGTGGAACCGCCAAACTCTACGATGACTTAGGTTTGGCTTGCTACGAAGCCATGGAAGCTTTCGTGCAGTACAAACCCTAATAAAGAAATAAATCAAAGGTAAAAGCCCACGCCCATTGTTCCGGCGTGGGCTTTTTTGTTTTTGGCTTGCAATGGGAATTGAGCTATGAACTAATGATAGCTGTGGATTTACCAATCCAAGATGCGAGATTCAACGAATGTATAAGGAGTTAATAAACAGTGAAATACGCCTACTTTGGATTTAAAAATCTCATCTTCAGGATTGAGCGACAATTGTCGACACGCATGTCGACAATTGTCAACGAGTTTGTCGGCAATTGTTAACCAGTTTGTCGACAATTGTCGCTCAATCCAGAGTAGATGAATTTGGAAATGAATCCATATATAGCGAAGCTATATATAAGAAGCCGTTTCCGCGCATTAATCATTCACGCATCGTAGTTCCCGCGCAGTCGTAATTGCCCGAAGATTGCCGCGAAGCACGGAGGTCTCGCGCTCCGCGCGGGACGACTGCCGAATTTGACCGAAGATTATTGACGACAGCCGCAATTACCCGACGGATATCGTCCCGCGCGGAGCGACGGGACCTCCATGTGTTGCGGGACGACTGCCGCATTTACTTGAAGATTATCGACAACAGCCGCAGTTGCCAAACGGGTATCGTCCCGCGCGGAGCGACGGGACCTCCATGAGTAGCGGGAACTACGGCTACAACGTACAACAAACAACTTAGGGATAACAAAAAAAAGAGGGGACACAACGCATTGCGTCGTGCCCCCTTGGCGATATTAATAAGTGAATGTTCACTTCAATATTTTCTTCGCTGTGCCGTCGGCGTTGCGAAGGATGTAAACCTGACCTTTCTGCAAGGTCTGCACGCGCTGTCCGTTGACATTGTAGATAGCGCGCGGCTGAACTGATGAAACAGTAGGAGTATTGTTGATGCCTACCGTACCACCCTTAAAGGTGACGTACACGTTGTGGCAGCTGCGCAAATCATCGGAACACACTGACCAGACATAGGTTGGGTCGGTAGTCGTATCCTGAGTTTCCTCATCATCATCCTTCTCCAAGCCACTGAAGAAAACTACAGAGTTAGGAGACATATCAAACGTAACATCCTCAGGATTCACCTCACCAGTAGTGGTAAAGGTAACCTCGACATCATCATCGCTGTTGAACGTAGCCTCACGCGTTTCGCCCTTGTAGGAGACACTCGTAATTTCATTGTTGTAGATGAGTTCTGCGTCGTCCACATAGAGTGTGTCACTACTGCCCTGTCCCGGGTCGGCATTGGTGGAGATAGTACAGAGGATAGCACGCCCAATCACATTGTTTGACGTATAGGAATCATAGTCAAAGGGAATGGAGAGACGCTGCCATGCGCCATCCTTGCTCTCTATCTGGTTGTTACGTGCCATAGCGAGGATGTTAGTATACTCCTTGTCGGAAGGAAGCTGATAGTAAGTACCGTCGGTAATGACAGCGGTCACAGTGGCGTAGGGGTGTTCAGCGTTGGGTGTGCCTTGCTTGAATTTCACCCATAAGACAAGTGAGTCGGGCCTACCGTTCATATACTGATAGAAGGGGTCGCCATTGGCATCCACATCCGTAGAATCGAGTGAGAGCCAAGTGTGGTTAGCCACGTCAGAAGCCGTAAACGAGCCTGTATTGATACGACCTGTAGTGACGGTACCGTTGGCGACAGCAAACATCATATCCACCGAAGTCAGCATGAGCGACTTGCTGCCCTTGCTACCCGGACGGGTTACATCACTGATAAAGGTGTGAGGATTGTAGCCAGCTAAATAAACAAGGCTGGGGTCACCACTGGCGCTCATGAAGCTATGCCAGCCATTGGGCTCATCGCTCTCGGCGGTGTTCTCGCCAGAAGAAACGCTTGCTTTGTGGAAATTCTCAAAACCACTATTGACGAAGGAGAAACCGCCGCCGAAGTAGCAATCGCATTCCAAATCTCCGCCATCAAACCAAATCTTAGCCATCAGTCTGTTGTCGGGGAGCTCATAACCGAAGATTTCTACATCCACAGGACCCAACAACGGGCCAATCCATGTTTGGGAATCATCGTCACCATTTTCGATAGTGGTCGTGGCTGCCTGAAAGAATGCTGTACGACCATTTTTGCCATCAAAAGTGAGGACGTTGTCGACAGAGACGTTTCCAATATACATATTCTGTCCACCACGGCTGATTGTAAAATTCTTAAGAGAGAACTTCAAGGTTCCGTCAGAGTTTTGGTCCACGCTGATAGTAGCGGGGACAACAACAGGTGTTTCTGAGCCATTAATGTAAATGGCAAGCGAGTCAGTGTAGTTGGTTGCCATAGCAGACACCGCCATCACTGTCGCAGCAATAAATGTAAATAGTCTTTTCATCATATATTTTGAATTGCTTATTTTCTAGAAAGGGAAGCAAAAATGAGTTTAGTAAGTGTAGTAAGTGTAGTAGGTGTTGGCGCAGCAACTCCTAACTCCTATCTCCTAACTCCTAACTCATTTTGCTCCTAACTCATTTTGCTCCTAACTATCTAAACTTATAGATGATTCCTGCCGACCCAAAGATGGGGTAAAGGGTTTGCTCGATGGTGTGGAAATCACTCTTGTGCACACCGCTGAGTCCCCATTTGAGTTCGCCGAAGAATCCCCAGCGCTTGAAGGCTCGCCAGTCGGCACCGACTGATACTCCCCATTGGAAGCGACGCATGTTGCTGGAGAAATCGTAGGTACCCGATGTGCTCACATCGTCACCAATATTCACCTTGGGTCCCGTTGGGTCATCCACGCGCAAGTAACCGTTATGGGCACGACCCTCAAAACTCTTTTGAATGAGAAATGAGATATACGGACCGGCGTGCAGGCGCCAGCGCTTGCCCAACCGATAGGTGGCTGCCACGGGCACGGTGAACATCCATTCATCTACCTCCGTGGTGACGTCGCCGGTGTATCTACCTTCCAGTTCCTGACCGCCGCGCACAATCGCCATGTGGTAGTTTTTCACATTGGCATCTTCCTTCATTCCCTTATTCTCGTAGTAGAGTCCCGCCATGATGCCCCACTTGTCATTGAACGGTTTCTCAGCATCGAGGCCGATGACAGGGTTGGACTGCAGCGTGTAGCTGTTGAGTTTGCGGATAGAGGCAGGAAGACCCACGGGAGCTGTACCACCGAGGTTGAATCCAATCTTGCCCGAGAGATGAACGTTGCTGTACCAATGTTCCTGCGCAAAGGCAGTCATGGACAACAAAGGAAGAATCAATATCAATAAATATTTCATCATAAAGCCTTATTCTTGTTTTTGACAGATGATACTCACGTCGTCGATAAGGAGCGTGGAGCCTACAGCACCCTCGAACTTGTCGCCCTCGTTGCTCGAAGAGAACACGACAGCAAGGCTGTAGCCCCTATTCTGCAGCGTCTCCTCGTCGATATCCTGACGATAGAGGAACTCCAACTCGAACTGTTGCCAGCCGTCAGTCTGACTCACATCGCCCAAATCGGCAAGAGCCACGACCTGCTGTGAGGTTTTCACGTTGTCGCCGTAGAGCGTAATCTCGTTGCCCTCATCATCGTGGTTGAGGTATAGCACCGCATAGATGGCTGCATGGTCAGTCCTTCCTTCAACCGCGTCGCCAAACACATCCTGATAGGTTTCGCCAGGCTGATAGTTGTACCAGCCTTTGAACGTGACAGGGCGCATGGTGAAAGGCACGCCGAAGCAAGAGGCGTGGAGCGTATTAGTGAGCGCCTGCTGGAGGTCGAACGTGCCCAAGAAGAGGTTGCCGGCGGCGATACGCTTGTTGACCATCTCACCAAAGGCACCTGTGGAGCGTGTGGTCAGATTGGCACAATAGCCTGTGTGACCGTTTGCGTCGGGACAAGTGGGATAATCTTCCGGTGCGGCAGAACCCATAGAGAGTTGGAAGCCGGGATTGCCCGTCGCCCAGTCGAGGGACAAAGCATCGCAGTGGAAGACATAATACTTGCCTTTTGAAGACTCCAGACTGAAGTCCTCGAAAGTAAAGGCGACGGAATCCTCCACCGTGACGACAGTCGGCACGAACTGCAAATTGTAGGTGCGATGCCAGTTACCATCCTCGGAAGTTGTCGTATAGACAACCGGTCCTTGGCTGAAATCGTGCACCGTTCCACTGGCGGGTTCTACTGTTGCGCCCTCGGTGAGCTGAAGCGTGGGAGCCAACGCCGTGATATCGGCATGACTGCGCACACGGAACACAATAGTAGAATCGCTGTAAGGTACTACCTGTGCGGTATCAGAAAGCTGGAAGAACGTTTCCAACGGGTCGGCTACTTTCACAGCCACCCGTTCAATATCCGCCTCAGCATTCGGCGCCTCATCTTTGAAGCACGACGTGAAGCAAAACATTGCCAGCAGGATTAATAATATATTATAATTTCTCATATGGTTGGTTGTCGATTTAATCTTTCAGAGCAAGAGGAGTGCAGTAAGTGCAGTAGGCAATTTCTAATGCATAATGCACAATGCATAATGCATAATTAGCTGGCGCACACGTGGTCGGCGAAGCAACTCCTAACTCCTATCTCCTAACTCACTTTGCTCCTAACTCTTTTTCGCCCCTAACTTTTCCATCCACTTGCCGCCAAACATACATGCCACGCCGATGATGATAAACGGGATGCTGAGGAGCTGACCCATATTGAGCAGCATACCTTCCTCGAAAGGCTCCTGAATGTCTTTGGTGAACTCGATGAAGAAGCGGAACGTGAAGATGAGCGTCAAGCAGAGACCGAAGTAGAAGCCACTGCCAGCCTTTTTCTTGCCTTGGCGGTAGAAATACAACCCCACAAAGAAGAAAAGGAAGTAGGCGATTGCCTCATAGAGTTGTCCGGGATGGCGCGGTGCTTGGTCCACCTGTTCGAAGATGAAAGCCCATGGCACGTCGGTCACCTTACCGATGATTTCCGAGTTCCAGAGATTGCCCAAGCGGATGCAACATGCCGTGATGGGGGTGGCAATGGCGATGTCGTCCAGCACCTGCCAGAGGTTCATGTGAGTCTTGCGGTAATAAAGCCAGAGCGCGATCATCAATCCGAGCGTGCCGCCATGACTTGCCAATCCACGGTAGCCGATGAATTTCCAACCGCCATCCGGCTCAAAGCGGATGGGCAGAAACATCTCCACTACATGTTGCCAACTGCTCAAAAAGTAGCCGGGCTCATAGAAGAGGCAGTGACCGAGACGTGAGCCGATGATGATGCCAAAGAAGCAATAGATGAAAAGCGGGTCAAAGTATTCATCCTTCACCTTCTGGTCTTTGTAGAGCCAGCGCACCATGAAATAGGCACCCACGAGACCGATAATCCACCATAGTGCATACCAGTGGATGCCGTAGGAACCAATATGGAAAGCCACAACGTCAGGATCCCATAAAATGTAGCAGAGAAGATTGCTCATAACTGATAAATTTTTCGGAGGGCGAGGAACTCTCGGAGGGGCTCGGATTGCTCTGAAAGCTCGGTGCCCCTCGCTTTAAACATTAAACCTAAAGTGCATGATGTCGCCGTCCTGCACCACGTAGTCCTTACCCTCAATATTGAGTTTTCCAGCCTCGCGCACAGCAGCTTCGGATTTATATTTCAGATAATCCTCATATTTGATGACCTCTGCGCGGATGAAGCCTTTCTCGAAGTCGGTGTGAATCACGCCGGCGCACTGCGGGGCTTTCCAACCTTTGTGGAACGTCCACGCCTTCACCTCCATCTCACCAGCAGTGATGAATGTCTGCAAGTTGAGCAGATGGTAAGCCTTCTTGATGAGTCGGTTGACACCCGGCTCTTCCATTCCCAACTCGTCGAGGAACATCTTCTTGTCCTCGTAGGTATCCAGCGAAGCGATGTCCTCTTCCGTCTTGGCGGCGATAACCATTGCCTCTGCCCCTTCTTGGGCAGCTATCTCTTCAATTTTCTTGGAATAGTCGTTGCCCGACTTGGCACTTGCCTCATCGACATTGCAAACATACAGCACAGGCTTGGTCGTGAGGAGAAACAGGTCGTGAGCAGCCTTCTCTTCCTCTTCCGTATCAAAAGTCACGGTGCGGCAGTTCTGTCCCTTGTCAAGAACCTCCTTGTAGGCTTCCAGCACACGCTCCAGCGTCTTGGCGTCCTTGTTGCCGGCTGCGGCAGTCTTCTGCACCTTCGAGAGCTGGCTCTCAATGGTTTCCAAATCCTTCAACTGCAACTCGGTGTCGATAATCTCCTTGTCGGAAACAGGGTCAACGGGCGCACCGCCCTCACGCACCACGTTGTCATCATCGAAACAGCGGATGACGTGGATGATGGCGTCGCACTCACGGATGTTGCCCAAGAACTTATTGCCCAGTCCCTCACCTTTGCTGGCGCCTTTCACAAGACCTGCAATATCAACGATTTCGCACGTGGCAGGAACAATTCTTCCAGGATGTACGATTTCTGCAAGCTTCGTCAGTCGCTCGTCAGGAACAGTGATAACGCCCAAATTAGGCTCAATCGTACAGAAAGGGAAGTTTGCTGCCTGAGCCTTTGCGCTTGACAGGCAATTAAACAACGTGGACTTTCCTACATTGGGAAGTCCCACTATACCACATTTTAATGCCATTTCTTCTTGATAATCGTTTATAAACTCGGTGCAAAGTTACAAAAAAGTTATGATATAATTCCTTTCGCAAAGAAAAAGCGTAGGCGAATGCCAATTTTCACACTTTTTTTTGTATGTTTGCAATCAATTAAGCTACAACTTCCAGATGAAGAAACTGTTCACTATCTTATTTTATCTTACTCTTCAAGGAACTCTGATATGGGCACAAAAACCAACCACACTGCCCAACGATACCCTGCAACCTGCCGGAATCATCCGTGACACCTGCGACTCAGCCTTGACGCAGCAACGCAATGACTCCGACTCCCTTATCATAGCCAACAGCACGAAGCATAAGCCACGCGTTGCCATTGTGTTATCGGGAGGCGGCGCCAAAGGTATGGCACATATCGGTGTGCTCAAGGTGATAGAGCGTGCCGGAATCCCCATCAGTATTATCACGGGTACGTCAATGGGTAGTCTCGTGGGCGGACTCTACAGCGTGGGCTGGAATGCCCAGCAACTCGACTCCCTCGTTCGCAAGCAGGATTGGGGATTTCTGCTCTCCGACAAGGAAGACTACTATTCTGAGGACCTTTTCGGACGCAAGAGGCAGGACACCTATTTCTTATCCAAGACCTTAACCGCAGGAAAGAAGAAACTCTCCGAGACTGGTGGACTCATCATGGGAAAGAACTTGCAGAAGCTCTTTGCACATCTCACGGCGGGTTACAATGACTCCATTGATTTCAACCAGTTGCCCATTCCCTTCTCATGCGTCGCCACCAATATCGTTGACAACACCGAGTACGACTTCCACAGCGGCGTGCTTGCCGAGGCAATGAGGTCCAGTATGAGCATCCCATTGGTATTCACCCCCATACGTAAGGGCGACATGGTACTCGTCGACGGTGGACTGCGCAACAACTATCCTGCCGACATCGCGCGCCAGATGGGTGCCGACTATATCATTGGCGCCACGGTGCAAGGTCCGCCCAAGACTGCCGACGACCTCACGACGGGTTCCAACGTGCTGTCACAGATTATTGACGTGAACTGTAAGAATAAATATGATGACAATCTCGCCATTACCGACATTGCCATCCGCGTCAACACGAAAGGCTATAACTCGGCGAGCTTCACCAATGCTGCCATCGACACGCTCATCCGCCGCGGTGAGGAAGAGGCCATGCGCCATTGGGACGAGTTGATGGCACTGAAGAAGAAGTTGGGACTCAGTGACGACTACCAGCCGCAATACTTCTCGGCTTCCGACGAGGCGCGGCAACCCATGGACTACAGCAACAGAAATCCGTATGAGCGACCCACCCACGATGTGGTTCAAGGCAATGTGGGACTCAGATTCGACAACGAGGAGATGGTAGCATTGCAGCTTAATGCACTCTACAAAAGTTCAAAAGTTCCCGTCGACCTACAAACAACGGTCAGACTTGGAAAGCGAATCATGGTCAACGTACAGGGACTGTGGACGCCAAAGAAGTTTACTCGGTTTGGGATGGACTATACCTACCGCCACAACGACATTGACATCTATGAGCGCGGACGCAACGCCTACAATATCACCAACAACCACCATCAGATACGTATCGGTCTGCTAGGTGCCAACTTCCACAATATCTCGTTCGATGTGAACGCGCGTTGGGACTACTACCGCTTCATCAACATGCTCTCGTCGCAGGAAGTTTATCTAGAATATGGAGCAAAGATGAACGACGACCACTTCTTCAGCTATCACGCCCTGCTGCACTACAATTCACAGGACGACGGCGTATTTCCTACACGCGGCTCCAATTTCCGATTGGAGTTTGCCTATTTCACCGACAACTTTGCCCAATACAACAATCATACGGGATTCAGCGAATTGAGCGGTTATTGGCTTACCAACATTCCTATTGGCTCGAGTGTCTCGCTCCAGCCGATGGTCTATGGGCGAATGCTCTTCGGCAGTGAGATTCCTTATATCCGGATGAACAATATCGGCGGACCGTGGTTCGGTCACTACCTCGAAGAGCAGATGCCTTTTGCAGGTATGCACAATGTGGAGCTTGCAGCCAACCGTTTGGCAGCCGCACAACTTCAGGCTCAATGGCATTTCACCACCAACAACTATTTTTATGGAGCCGCAGGAATCATGTTCGACCACAACGACTTGGACCGTCTATTCCGCACCAAGCCCCATTATGGATTCCGCACCGCGTGGTTCTATCGCACAATGCTCGGTCCCGTTGGCGCGGCATTCAACTACAATACCTTGCAGAAGGAAGTCAGTTTGTTCATCAATTTAGGTTACGAATTTTAATAGGCAATCCTGTTCCGTTACAGGGTTGTCGGTCTCCTTCCCGCAAGGAAAATACATACTTCTTCCCTATTCTTTTCAGAGGTTTTCAAACATTCCCCTGCGCGGGCGGTATGTTCTTTCAAGAATCTCAAATAATCCTTTCACACTTGTACAAACTTTCGTTTTCTTTGTCATTTTGCAAACAATTCTTTGTTTGTTCAGAATTATTCTTTTACTTTGCAGCTACAAATGAAAACCGTACTAACCATAACAGGTTCTGACAGCACTGGAGTATCAGGCGTTCAAGCAGACATCCGCGTCATCGCGTCGCTGGGTGCCTATGCTGTATCAGCCATCACATCCGTCACGGTGCAGAACACGCTCGGCATCCAGAACTTCTACGACTTGCCCGCCTCAACCGTGCGCGGACAGGTGGAAGCTATCGTCAACGATGTGGAGCCGGAAGTAGTGAAGATTGGTATGATTCGCCGCACCGACGTGTTGCAGGTCATCGTCGATATGTTAGTGAAATACAAGCCGCGCTTTGTGGTTTACGACCCGATTCTGCGCTCCGCCAACGGCGACCTGTTGCTCGCGCCCGACGTATTGGTGCAGATTCGCCAACAGTTGCTGCCCCTCTGCTCCTTCGTAGTGGTTCGTCGCAATGAGGCAAACGACATTCTCGGCACAGAGCTTCTGCCCACCGTACACCTCGTCGA
Organism: Prevotella sp.; assembly: GCA_050946455.1. Taxonomy (GTDB): domain Bacteria; phylum Bacteroidota; class Bacteroidia; order Bacteroidales; family Bacteroidaceae; genus Prevotella. The sequence continues at coordinate 121,813 of JBMNUV010000003.1, read as the reverse complement.
CGAAGCCGCTCTCCATGGTCAGCAGAACGCTTTTTCCTCGGCTGTGGCTGCCTACGTGGCGTTAGGCGACAACGCAGCAGAAGCTGAGCGGAAGGCACGCGACTTCGTGGCACGTGGCATTCAGCCCAAGCAACGTCCGCAAGGTGTGGGAGAGAAGCTATACAACAGGTTTATCGCTCTCGTCACTAACCACTACCGCACCAACAGCGACGTGGCATTCTATGCCGACTGCCTCAATGTGAGTCCCACCTATTTGGCGCAGGTCTGCCACCGAGTGAGCGGACTCTCCCCGAAGAACATCATCGACCGACAGATGACCAAGGCGATTGGGGACGAACTGCTCTCTACCGACAAGACGGTGCAGGAGATTGCTTTCGACAACGGTTTTTCTTCGCAGGCACATTTCTCGAAATTCTTTAAAAAACAAACCGGTCTCTCGCCAAGCGATTATCGCAGGCAGACCCATAACAAACAACTTTAAATCATGACTAAAGAAAGACAAGAACTCAACCGCAACTTGGCACAGATGCTCAAGGGCGGTGTGATTATGGACGTGACAACCCCCGAACAGGCACGCATCGCTGAAAAGGCAGGTGCTTGTGCAGTGATGGCATTAGAGCGCATTCCCGCCGATATCCGTGCAGCCGGCGGCGTATCGCGCATGAGCGACCCCAAGATGATTAAGGGCATACAAGAGGCTGTGAGCATTCCCGTGATGGCAAAATGCCGCATCGGTCACTTTGTGGAAGCACAGATTCTGCAAGCCATCAACATTGACTATATTGATGAGAGTGAAGTGCTCTCGCCGGCAGATGACGTTTACCATATTGACAAGACGAAATTTGACGTACCTTTCGTCTGCGGTGCACGCAACCTTGGCGAGGCTTTGCGCCGTATTGCAGAGGGCGCAACGATGATTCGCACAAAAGGCGAACCCGGCACAGGCGACGTGGTACAGGCTGTGAGCCACATGAGACTGATGCAGAGCGAGATTCGTGCACTCGTCGCTAAGCGCGAGGACGAGCTTTATGAGGCTGCAAAGGAGCTGCAGGTGCCTTACGATTTGGTAAAATACGTCCACGACAACGGCAAACTGCCCGTGGTGAATTTCGCCGCTGGTGGTGTTGCCACTCCTGCCGACGCAGCTCTGATGATGCAACTCGGTGCCGAGGGCGTGTTCGTAGGTAGCGGCATCTTCAAGAGCGGTAATCCCGCCAAGCGTGCAGCCGCCATCGTACAGGCAGTCACCAACTACAACGACCCGAAGAAACTTGCCGAAGTGAGTGAGGACCTCGGCGAGGCTATGGTGGGCATCAACGAACAGGAGATAAAGGTCCTCATGGCGGAGCGCGGCAAATGAGAATAGCTGTTTTGGCTCTGCAAGGAGCATTTATTGAACATGAGCGCATGTTGAAGCGCCTTGGAGCCGACTGCTTCGAAGTGCGTGAGCCCAGCGACTGGCTACAGCCCAAAGACGGACTGATTATTCCCGGTGGCGAGAGTACCACCCAGTTGAAACTGCTTCGCGACTTGCAACTGTTGCAACCCGTGCGCGATGCCATCAAGGGCGGACTGCCGGTTTTCGGAACCTGTGCGGGACTCATCCTGTTGGCGAAAGATGTGGAGGGAGAGGACTTTGAGCGCATCTCCACCATGGACATCAGCGTTCGGCGCAATGCCTACGGTCGACAGTTGGGCAGTTTCTTCACTACCAGCCCCATGAAAGGAGTGGGCGACGCTGTGCCGATGACGTTCATCCGTGCCCCCTATATAAATAAGGTAGGCAAAGGAGTGGACATTTTGGCTCAAACGGGAGGCCACATCGTAGCGGCAAGACAAGCCAACCAACTCGTCACCGCTTTCCATCCCGAACTGAACGACTCTACAGCCGTACATGAGTACTTCTTGAATATGATTTGAAAAAGGTGAAGCCCAAACCGCAGCAAAGCGATTTGGGCTTTTTGTTTGTATGTTCTATTCTTTTTTTGCGCCGAGCAATTTCCGTTTTTCAGCAGTGTTCCTCCCAAAGGGGAAATCTATTTAAAATATTATTGTCCGGTAAACTTAACCTCCCATGTGCCCCATCCTCATCTACAGAGGGGTTTGGGCTTTTTACTTGTCCGATAAGCACATCTCACGATGTCTCTTTCGCATCACATGGCAGGTTGGCTCAATAGGCTCTTAATTCGTCCTAAAGCTCTATTTTTCACCTCTTTGCCCATTCCAGATGGAAAGATGTTCCGTCTCAGTCTGCTGAGATGTTGCTGAGATATTGCTGGGATGTTTTACCATCTATTCATGTACATAAGAGCTTTTCTTTCAACGTGTTAGATGCTTTGCTGAGATTGCTGAGATGTTTTTTCAACTAAAAAACTCAGAGGAAGCACCCGTCATGGGAAAACTTTTGGAAGCCATCCCTTTCTATGAAGGGTCAGGAGAAAATGACTCCCTATTTCGGATGTACCATTTTTCCTCAAAATGTTTACCGGACAGTAATAATCTAAAATATTCCATAAAGTTTTCACAAGGAGCAGAGAACGGCAACTTCCCGCAAATAGAAATACGACACTCTATGTAGAATCAAAAAAAATGCAAAACATTTGGCAGTTCGGAATAATACATGTATCTTTGCACTACTAATTTCACGCGGCAATAGCTCAGTTGGTAGAGCGCGACCTTGCCAAGGTCGAGGTCGCGGGTCCGAGTCCCGTTTGCCGCTCTTTGTATTACAACCCCACAGCGTCTCCGCCTCTCGATTCATTGTCTTAGCATGACCGTTGCCATGCACGCCGGAGGAAAAGACGCAGGTTTGCCGCAATGGTGGAATTGGTAGACACGAGGGACTTAAAATCCCTTGGCCAGAAATGGCTGTGCGGGTTCGAGTCCCGCTCGCGGCACTTATTCTAAAATATTTACCATTATGAATAAAAACCTCATCCTGTCTTTTTCCGTCTGTTCCCTGATAGCCTTATCATCCTGTTCTTCTAAATTAGGCGCATTGTCGAAAGACAATTTCCAAGTGACGCCGACTCCTTTGGAAGTACAAGGTGGAAAGGTGACAGCAACTATCGACGGTTCTTTCCCAGAGAAGTATTTCAAGCGTAAAGCCGTTATCACCATCACTCCCGAATTGCGCTATGGCAACGGCATGGTGGCACAGGGTGAGCCTGCCACTTTCCAAGGCGAAAGTGTTATGGGCAACTACCAGACCATCAACTACCGTTTGGGCGGCCGCTACACCATGAAGTCTAATTTTGATTACACTGACGAAATGCGCAAGAGCGACCTCTATGCTACCTTCACCGCCAAAGTGGGCAAGAAGAGCGTAACCATTCCCGATGTGAAAATAGGCTACGGTGTATTGGCTACGCCGGAACTGTATCGCAAGACACTGCTCAGCGACGGTGGCATCATCGCTCCCGACTCTTTTGAGCGTGTGAAGGCAAACAAATATGAGGCAAACATCAAGTTCCTCATCAATCAGGCCAACCTGCGCAAGAGTGAGTTGAAAAACAACAGCGTGCAGGAATTCGTGAGTCTGCTCAAGCGTATCAACGCCGACAAGAAGGGACTTAACCTCAAGAACGTAGAGGTGAACGCCTATGCTTCACCTGAAGGTGGCTTTGAATTCAACGACAAACTCGCAACCAAGCGTCAGAACAATTCTGAGGCATACGTAAAGCAGCAGTTGAAGAAAGCCGACATGCAGAACGCTGACGTTGACGCTCACTATACCGCTCAGGACTGGGAGGGATTCCAGAAACTCGTCCAAGCCAGCGATATTCAAGACAAAGAAGTCATCCTGCGCGTACTCTCCATGTATAAAGACCCCGAGGAACGCGAGCAGCAAATCCGCAATATGAGTGAGGCATTCCAAGAGCTTGCCAATGGCATTCTGCCCGAGCTTCGCCGCAGCCGTCTCACCATCAACTATGAGACCGTAGGCCGCACCGATGACGAAATCAAGTCTCAGTTGGAAAGCGACCCCACCAAACTCAGCGCCGACGAAATGCTCTACGCCGCTTCGTTGGAGGACAACGCAGCCAAGAAGGAGGACATCTACAAGAAGACCGCCGAACTCTACGACCGCGATTACCGCGCCTACAACAACTTGGCTGTAATGGAATTCAACAAGGGCAACTATGACAAGGCACAGGAATACCTCAACAAGGCAGCAGCACTGAACAAGGAAGGTAGTGAGATTTATGCCAACGAGGGTCTGCTTGCTCTGAAGGACGGTAAAGTGAGTGAAGCTGAGAACCTTATCGGAAAGGCTTCCGGCAGCAAGGGCTTCAACCAGGCTATGGGTACGCTCGACATCGCCAAAGGCAACTATGCCGCTGCATCACAGGCTCTCGATGGAGAATACACCAATACTGCCGCTTTGTCTAAGATTCTCGTGAAGGACTACGCCGGTGCTAAGGCAATCCTCAACAAGGTGAAGAATCCCGACGGAATGACAAGCTATCTCCACGCAGTGGTCAGCGCCCGCCAAGGCAATAACTTCGCAGCCAAGAGTTATCTGAAGGAAGCCATCGAAAAAGATGCTTCCCTGCAATCCCTCGCCGACAACGACTTGGAGTTTGCCAACATCAAGTAACACCTGCTGTTGCTAAGTGGTGAGCAACGATTTGCAACCCACTGCCGGATATGCACTTTCGGTGGGGAGTTGTCACGGGGAAATCAAGCGGATATAGCTCTTCGAGCGTTGCCCCGCCAATTTTGAATTGTTGATTATGACAGATGATTTAAGAAAGTATATACTGCTCTTGTTCACCCTGATTCTGACTGCGTGCGGAGCCGACTCTCACCATTTCAAGATAGAAGGTCGGCTACTTCACCTGAATCAGGGTGAATTTTATGTATATAGTCCGACAGGCGACCTTGACCGCTTGGACACGATGAAGGTGGAGGCAGGACGTTTCGCCTTGGAGATTCCATGCGAGAAGCCCACTATCTTGATGATTGTCTTTCCCAACTTCACCGAACTGCCCATCTTTGCTGAGCCGGGAAAGACGGTCGACATTAAAGGTGACGCTTCCCACCTGAGCGAGATGACCATCAAAGGCACCAAGGCGAACGAGTTGATGAACGGCTTCCGCAAGCGCATCGCCCACTCTTCGCCGCCCGAGAAGAAACGCATCGCCATACAGACCATCAAGGACAACCCCGATTCGCCCATTGGCATCTATCTGTTGAGTACCTACGTCCTTGACGACCGCGAGCCTAACTACAACGAGGCAATGAAGCTCATTGACCTCATGCACAGCAAACAGCCCGACAACAACTGGCTGTTGATGCTCAAGAGCAAAGTGGTGCAGATGCAGCAGTCGGTTTTAGGAGGCCGTATGCCCAACTTTTCGTTCCGCGACATCAATGGCAATGTGGTGAGCAGCAGCCAGCTTGCCTCAGCTCCTATGGCTGTGGTCGTGGCATGGGCATCCAACAACTATGAGAGCCGTGGCATCCTGCAGCGAATTAGAATGTGGCAACAGCAAAGCGGCGGACAGATTAAGTTTCTCTCCGTTTGTGCCGACCCCAGCGTGGAGCAATGCCGCGAGGCAATGCGCATCGAAAACTTGACCATCCCCACCATTTGCGACGGCAACATGTTTGAGAGTCGCGCCATGCGTCTCTTCGGTTTCTATAACCTGCCCGACAATGCCGTGTTCCGCAGGGGTCAGCTCATCGACCACAGCTTGTCGCAACAAGAACTCACTAATAAGTTGCAACCTTATCTTAACCATTAGTCTATGCTCGTAAAAACCTATTCCGCCGTAGTAAACGGACTGGATGTAACTACTGTTACTGTAGAAGTTAGTACCACTCCCGGCTCACAATTTCACCTCACTGGCTTAGGCGACGAGGCTGTGAAAGAAGGACGCGACCGCGTCATCGCCGCCTTGGAGAACAACGGCTATGAGTTTCCCATCATGGATATCACAGTCAACATGGCGCCAGCCGACATCCGCAAAGTAGGAACGGGGTTCGACCTTCCCTTTGCCATCGGAATGTTGGAGGCAACCGGCAACTTATCGGTCAACCTCGAAGGCTATATGTTTGTGGGCGAGTTAAGTCTTGACGGTGGGCTGCAACCCATCAAGGGAGCGCTGCCCATCTCCATTCAGGCACGCAAGGAACACTTCAAGGGACTCATTGTGCCGAAAGCCAACGCCCGCGAGGCTGCCGTTGTCAACAAGCTGAATGTTTACGGCATGGATTCCTTGGCGCAGGTAATTCGCTTCCTCAAGGGAGAGGAGAAGGTAGAGCCTACCTTTGTCGACACGCGAAAGGAGTTCTATGAACAACAGAGCGACTATCCGCTCGACTATAGCGACGTGCGCGGACAAGAGAGTGTAAAGCGCGCTTTGGAAGTGGCTGCCGCAGGCGGCCACAATCTCATTATGGTAGGACCGCCGGGAAGCGGCAAGAGCATGATGGCAAAACGACTGCCGAGCATCCTGCCGCCACTGACGCTCAGCGAGAGTCTGGAAACCACGCAGATTCATTCTGTGGCGGGAATTCTGAAACAAGGCTCTGCGCTCATCACTCAGCGTCCCTTCCGCTCACCCCACCACACCATCTCCGAGGTGGCGCTTGTAGGTGGCGGTACCAATCCCATGCCGGGCGAAATCAGCATGGCACATAATGGGGTTCTTTTCTGTGACGAGTTGCCTGAGTTCAACAAACATACGTTGGAGGTTCTGCGCCAACCGTTGGAGGACCATCAAATCAACATCAGTCGGGCGAAATACAGCATCACCTACCCTTGCAACTTCATGTTTGTCGCCAGCATGAACCCGTGTCCCTGCGGCTACTACGGCGACCCTACGCACCACTGCGTGTGCACGCCCGGTCAGCGTCAACGCTATCTGAACAAAATCTCCGGTCCGCTTCTCGACCGTATCGACATACAATGTGAGATTTCGCCCGTCCCGTTCAAGGACTTGTCTAAACTGGAACCGGGCGAACCTTCTTCCGCCATCCGCAAACGGGTGGTTGCCGCGCGTGCCATCCAGACCGAGCGGTTCAAGAACATCAAAGGCATCCACTGCAACGCACAGATGACCGAGCGCATGATTCATCAGTATGCCGAGCCAGACGAGGAAGGCTTCAACCGCTTGCGCGATGCCATGGAGCGGCTCTCGCTCTCTGCACGTGCCTACAGCCGCATTCTAAAAGTAGCACGCACGATTGCCGACTTGGCTGGCTCTCCCAATGTAAAGGCAGAGCACATCGGCGAGGCAATCAGCTACCGTAAACTCGACCGCGCCGATTGGGCAGAACAGGCTCTTTAAGGGTGAACTACCCTTACGAAATTTCGATTCAACTCTATCTTATATTGTTATATGAAAACGAACAGCTTTTATCTAATATTAGCCGCCTTGCTGGTGAGCTTGACGGCTTCGGCTCAGAAAGCCCCACAAGTGAAGGTTGCTGAAGGCACGCTTGAGGGTTCTTACGAATCCGGTATCAACGTTTTCCGTGGTGTTCCTTTTGCAGCGCCCCCTGTAGGTGAACTGCGTTGGAAAGCGCCACAGCCAGCCGAACATTGGCAAGGGGTGCGCCAAGCCAAGGAGTTCGGTCCCAACCCCATGCAGGAACCGCTATTTGGCGACATGGCTTTCGGAACCAAGAAGATGAGCGAGGACTGTCTCTACCTCAACATCTGGACTCCCGCCAAGACGTTCAACGAGAAGTTACCTGTGCTCATCTATTTCAATGGCGGAGGTCTGCTTGCCGGAAGCGGCAGTGAGCCTCGCTATGCCGGTATGTCTATGGCACGCCACGGCATCGTATCCATCACCGCCAACTATCGTGAGGGCATCTTCGGCACTTTTGCTCATCCCCAGCTCTCAAAGGAAACAAGTTATAAAGGCTCCGGCAACTACTGTTTTCTCGACCAAGTGGCTGCCATCAAGTGGGTGCACGACAACATCGCAGCCTTTGGCGGTGACCCCAACCGCATCACCATCGTAGGCGAGTCGGCTGGCTCTGTCAGCGTGAGTGCTCTCATGGCTTCTCCGCTTACCAAGGGTCTCATCGCTCAGGCAATGGGCTCCAGTGGTTCGGTTCTCAGTTCCCAGCGCGCCGTAACTCTTAAAGATGCTGAGAAGCAGGGTGAGGAAATAATGAAGAAGATTGGCAAGAAGAACATCAAGGAACTGCGCGCCATGTCTGCCGAAGAACTGATGCAGAAGGCTCACATGACGAATATGGCAGGTTGCGTCATCGACGGTTACTTCATGCCCAAAGACCCCTTGGAGATTTATGCCAACGGAGAGCAGGCTCAAATTCCGTTGCTCGTGGGAGGTAACAACATGGAAAGTCCCTTGCAGTGGCACTTCGGCAACAAGCCGGCAACGCTCAAGGCTTTCCAGGATATCGCCAAAGCAGCTTTCGGTGAGAATGCCGACGCGGTGTTGAAGGCTTACAGCATCAACAGCGATGCCGATGCCAACTCGATGAATGCCAACCAACTGTTGGGCGACCTGTTCATTGGCTTCCGCACGTGGAAGTGGGCGGACATGCAGTCGCGCACCAGCAACCAACCCGTCTATCGCTATCTCTACTGCCATCCTCGTCCCGCCATGCGCGAGAAGGGCAAAGTTGGCGGACTTGCCGGTGGAACCATTGAGACAACCGACGGCACTTCGCAGCCTCGCTTTGAAGGTGCTGAGCATTCTGCCGACATCGAATACGCAATGGGCAACCTGCCCACCAACCGTGTCTACGACTGGCAGCCCGATGATTTCATCGTCTCTGATATCTTCATGGGCTACTACGTGAACTTCATCAAGACGGGAAATCCCAACGGTCTTGGACTTCCCGATTGGACACCGACCAACGGTCAGCAGGTTCCGCCTGTGATGCAGCTTGATGTCAATCCCTACCAGAAAGCCGACGCTGAGGTGGAGAATAGATATCATCTGCTGGATAAAATCTATAAATGACCGCTGAGGAAAGCCTCCTTGGGATAAGACTGATAATTCATTATATTTCAAATTCAACCATCCTATCATCATGAAGAGAATACTGATTGTCAATGGTCCCAACCTCAACCTCTTAGGGGTGAGGGAACCGGGAATATACGGCAAGAGTTCCTTTGAGGACTACTTGCCAAAACTCAAGGAGGCTTTCCCTCAAGTGGAACTCAGCTATTATCAGAGCAACGTGGAGGGCGAGCTTATCAATAAGATTCAGGAAGTAGGCTTCACCGCCGACGGGATTGTTCTCAACGCCGGTGCCTACACCCACACTTCCATCGCGCTGCTCGACTGCATACGCGCCATCAAATGTCCCGTGGTGGAGGTGCACATCAGCAATGTTCACCAGCGCGAGGAGTTTCGCCATCACAGCATGATTGCGGCAGGCTGCAAAGGCGTGATTTGCGGTTTTGGACTCAACAGCTATAAACTTGCCGTGGAGGCTCTTTGGGAAGATGACTGAGACGGAACAATTGGACGAATACATCGCCGCCCACAGCGATGCGGAGCCTGACTACCTCTACCGGCTCTATCGTGCCACAAACATCCACACTATCCACGGTCACATGGCTTCAGGCCACGTGCAGGGCCGGTTGCTGAAGATGCTTGTGAGCATGATTCGCCCGAAGAACATTCTTGAAGTGGGCACTTTCTCCGGCTATAGCGCACTTTGCTTGGCGGAAGGACTTGACAATGACGGACGACTTTATACGTTTGAAATCAACGACGAGATGGAGGACTTCACACGTCCGTGGATAGAGAACTCGCCCGTTGCTGACCGCATCGTGTTCCGCATTGGCGACGCCAACGTGGAGGCACCGAAGCTCGGCATCAGTTTCGACATGGCTTTTGTCGACGGCGACAAGCGCACGTATGTGGAAACCTACGAAATGGTGATGTCTATCCTGCGTCCCGGCGGATTCATCATCGCCGACAACACGCTGTGGGACGGGCACATCATCGACCCATCCTACGACCGCGACCACCAGACGCAGGGCATCAGACGGTTCAACGACCACGTGGCAAACGACGAACGCGTAGAGAAGGTCATCGTGCCGATACGCGACGGACTGACGATTATCAGGAAAAAATAGACCTTATTGCTTTCACCTCGCATCAATAAACGGGTAATTAATAGAACAGATGGCTCATCCTCCCTCCTCTATTTGGCTACAAGGAACTCTGCGACTCTGCCTGTCATTGTTCCTTCTCTTAGCGGGTCTCAGCAACTCGTGGGGCGATAGTCATGCCGACATCCAGCGGCTCATTGAGAAGGGGAAGTCCTACGTCAGCCATGAGCAGGTGCCCAAAGGCATGCGTTGTTTTTTTGAGGCACATGAGCTTGCCACGACAAACAAAGACCACAGCGGTGAGTTCTGGGCACAATATCATATCGGAAGTGCCTATTTCTCGATATTGGAGAACGGCGAGGCACTCAACCATTACTACGAGGCGCTGAAAGTTTGCAACCAATACGATTTAGGAATGAAGGAACGCAGCGATGTTCTCCGCGGCATCGCCGGCGTTTATTATGAGCAGGAAAACTTTGACAAGGCGAAATCCTATATGCAGAAGGCTTTCGAATACTGTAAACAGACCAACGACAACGACTCCTACATAGCTTGTGCTTGCGACCTTGCGCTGATAGCCACGCGCATGGGCAAATTTGCCGAGTCGCAGCACTACAGCCAATTAGGTTGGCAACACTTGAAAAAAGGCGACATCTTCCACTGGTCACGCATAAAGGTGATTGAAGCCTTCAACATGTACAAACAGCACAATTACACCGAAGCTGAAAAACTCTGCAAGGAGGTTTTGCAGAAGAATGCCGTAGGAGTTGAAGACAAGGCGGTCATGATGCACTATTTAGCCAATATCTACATGGAGCGCGGTCAGATGCAACTGGCGAAGAAATACATCCATCAGGCTATGGCAATCGTACCACTGCGCAACAAGCCGGAGGTTTTCAGCACGGCATCGAATCTGTACCAGAAGTTGGGCGACCTTGACAGTGCCCTGCAATTCAAGGACTCGCTGTTGGTGACCACCGACTCGCTCAATAAAATCAACAACCGCCAACTCGTAGAGAACAGTAGCGTGAAGATAGAACTGCTGAAAATGAACTTGGACATGGAGCGGAAGGCAATGAGACTGAAGCGCCATACCTACATCGCCATTGTCTTGGTGCTGGTTTGCCTACTCATCATTGTCATGGGATGGTTCATGGTACGCAATGAGAGAATACGCAACCGCCAAGCCCACCAACTGATGGATTTGAAACTGGAGAAGGAGAAGCGCGACAAGGAACTGGCAAAGACGCAGATGCGCGAGACGGAACTCATGGCTAAATACCAGAAGCAACTCCTTCAAACCTCGCTTGAAAAGAAACAGCGCGAACTGTCGGCAACGGCAGTATTCGTTTCCACCCGCAACCAGCTCATCACTGAGTTGCTCAAGCAGTTTGCCGATGTTCCGGAGTCGGAGCGGAATCCAGAAATCAAACAAATCATGCAAAACCTACAGCAGGTGCTCCACCGAGGAGAGGAGAACGAGGCATTCTACGTGAAATTCGAATCGGAGAACCCCGACTTCGTAAAACATTTAGAGCAGCGCCATCCCGAGCTTTCCACTTCCGACATCCATTTCCTCAGCTATGTGCGCATGAATCTGTCGATGAAGGACATCGCACAGTTCTTGAATATCTCTCCCGACTCGTGCAAGCGCCGCAAAACGCGCATCAGCAAAAAATTGGGTCTCAAGGACGCGTCGGAGCTTTACAACTACATCGCAACGTTCTGACGGGGAACGTTGCCCTTCTTTTTTTCAACACCTTTCTTCTGGGCTTTCTTTTTCAACCATTTTTTCTTCTGCTTGTTGTTGACTACGTCAACAACTGCAAAACCAACGTAAATTTGATGAAATTTCGAGCGATGCTCAATTCAAAATCCATGCTAAGTCACTACAAGATTAAGCGACTGAAGATTGAGCACAATCCACTCTGACTAATCTGCACACACTTATCAGGAATAAGTACTCAATTCAAGAGCCGCATTCTCTTGCTTGGCATCATATTATTCATCGATAAAGTCAGAAGCCGTTTCCGACCAGATTCCACATATTATTCTCTGCCTCTGCAGGCAATATTTTGTCTTATCTTTCATTTAATAGTCAGAAACAACATCTTAAGACAATGAAGAAGTATTTCAAAATGATGGGCTGGCTACTCTGCCTTGCCCTTACCTCCGTTGTCCTGCAAAGCTGTGACGACGATGACGATGATGATTACTACTATATGGATATGACCCCCAACGCAATTGTTTCAGTCTATTCCAATAGTGACGGGCATCCCATGTTGGTGCTCAACGACAGCACGGTGCTATGGCCCGTAAATCTGAGAAACGAACTCTACGGCGGCAAACGCATGAGGGCTTTCGTCAACCTGCGCACACCCAAGGAGTCGGAATTAGACGGCGGTATCTACGGCGACAGTCTGCAAAACACCTTCGTTAACTGGATTGACACCATCCGCACCAAGGAGATGGCTGTGGACAAGGACACGCTGAACGACTCCATCTACGGCAACGACCCATTGGAGATTGTCGATGACTGGGTCACCTGCGTGGAGGACGGTTTCCTGACCATCCGCTTCCGCACAATCTTCGGCTCCGGCAAGGTACACACGCTCAACCTCGTGAAAGGCTCCAACAGCAACGAAGTGGTGATACACCACGATGCCGACGGAGACCTTCGCGGAAATTTGGCTGACGGCATGATGGCATTCTCACTGCAAAAACTCGGACTGACACCCGGCACCACACAAGAGCTTACCGTGAAGTGGAACTCCTTTAGCGGCACCAAGGAACACAAATTCACCTACCGAGTGCCACTCCGATTCGGACAGCAATAAGCTCATGCCCGTCTGAGAGGGCGGGCATCAACATCCCATGAGAATTTTCGGCACCAACAAAGAACTTCAGATACTCAAGCGTTTCAACAGGGGAGACTCCTCTGCTATGGACATGTTGTATGCCGAATATTCCGATTATCTCACGGGTGTATGCTGCCGCTATATTGCCAATGCCGACGACCGCAAGGACGTGCTGCAGGAGGCTCTCATCAAGATTTTCACCTCTATCGGCTCGTTCACTTATCGCGGCAAAGGGTCACTCAAGGCTTGGGCAGCCAGAATCGTGGTGAACGAGTCGCTGCAATATCTCCGCCAGCAAGCCAAGTCAGCGCCGCTGCAATCGGACGGCAATCTGCCGGACCGCCCCGAGGAAGAGCCGCCCGAGGATAGAATCAGCGACGATGCGCTGGTGGGACTTATCCAGCAGTTGCCGCCAGGCTACAGGGCAGTGTTCAACCTCTTTGCCATAGAAGGATTGAGCCATAAGGAGATAGCCCAGCAATTAGGCATCTCGCCGAGCACATCGGCATCACAATATTTCAAGGCACGTGCCATGCTGGCACGACTCATCAAAGAATATAAACGAAATAACCCATAGACATGAAGCAAAAGAAATCCAATTTGAGCAGCCGCTTCGAAAACTACACGTCTAAGGCTCCAGAAGGATTGCTCCACGACGTGAAAGCGGAAATGGAGCGTCGCCATCTGTCTGTGGGCCGTCCATACCTGAGAGAGAACCGAGTGGAACTGAAACGGATTGCCACCATCGCTGTGGCGGCTGCCGTGGCACTCACCGTAGTTATGGTGTGGCGCCATGGGGGTGATGACTCCGTTAAGTTCAAAAAAGCCGGAACTGCGCAAGTAGAGCGCGCATCGCATTCTCCACTATCCCCCCCGGAGAATGCGGTGACCGGTAATTCCTCTTCTAATTTCGCCCCTGCTGATGTCGCGTTTGCCATGAAACGCGGCACGGTGGGAGGCGAATTAATTGCCTTTGAACCGCTTTCAACCAGCGCGGAGACTCCTGCTGATGCCATAAAGGAAGAATCCGAGATAGGCACACAACAGAAAAAGGAGCAGCCTACGCCACAGAAAAAATCTACAGAAAGCAAGAGCTACCATGAGCCTACGAGCACTGCCTACGTCGATTGGAATGGAAACTTGGTGAGTCATTCGACTCCTACCCGCCTGTCGATTTCAGCCTACTACGGAAGTGGGGGCAACACTGCGTCAAGAGGCTCTCGCGGAGTGATGATGTCGGCAAAATCCGCTTATGGCAGCGATATCAACTTATTGGATATGGAGAAGCCGCAACTGGCACTGGGTTCGGAAGATGTCTATTCCAACGTCGAGCATCACCATCCTATACGGGCGGGAGTGTCGGTCCACTGGCGCATCAACAAGCGTTGGGGCGTCGGCACGGGACTCACCTACTCCTATCTGAAAACGGATTATGAACGCCACGACGCTGCCGGTGAGGTGAACGGAACTCAGCATCTCCACTATTTAGGCATTCCACTGAACGTGGACTTCAGTATCTGGCAAAATCGCCATGTGCGCGTCTATGTGACAGGTGGCGGTGAGGCGCAGAAACTCGTCAAAGGCCGTCGCAACGAAACCTACAGCGACGGTGAGAAAGACCACAAGAAGGTGAAGGAGAGCCGGATGCAATGGTCGGTGAATGCTGCCGCTGGTGCCGAATACAACTTCACGCCAAACTTGGGAGTGTATGTGGAGCCGGGAGTGGACTATCATTTCAAGAACGGCTCGTCGGTAGAGAATTACTATAAGCACAAGCCCACATCGTTCAGTCTGAATCTGGGTTTGCGGTGGAACATCAAGTAATAATGGGAGAAGCCGTTTTGGTTGCTGCCCATTCCGCTGCCCCGCTCAAGGCTGAATAGGGCATGTAACCAAACGGCGTTCCTCAACTGAAATCAGATAGAAACGAATGAAAGCCATCAAGTTACTCACGATAGTAGCCGCAGCGTTGCTGTCGGTCTGCTCCTGCGCCACGAAGCAGGAAATAAGTTATGAGCAGGGTCATAACTTCTACTTCCTCAACCAGCCCTCAACCAACAAGGTGTTGAAGTTGACCTCGAAGGCTCAGTTTGAAGAATATTTCGGCTATTCACCTGTGATGGGAAAGAACGGTGAGCCTACCCCCATCGACTTCTCTCGTCAGATGGTCATCGCCAAGGTGTTGCCCGTGACCGACATACATACTGAAATCAATCCCCTCGGACTCAAGAAGACGGGAGCCAAAGAGCTTACGCTGAGCTATCAGATTGTGCGCGAAGGCGGGAAGATGTCGTGGAGCATGCAGCCCTTCTTCTTGCTTGTGGTAGACAAGAAATACCAGAACTATATCATCAAGGAAAAAGAAATGTAGATGCACCCCTGCGCCTGTTTTGTACTTTCAACATTTTTTATTACCTTTGCTCTCCGATTGCACAGAGCGTGCAACGTTTTCTTAAATTTTATTCATGTACAAAAAACTGTTTAACAGGCGCAAGGTCCTCAAGTTCAAACGGTTCAGCAACAAGGGTTATTCGCTCTTCAGTGTGTTGGGTCGCGAAGTATTGGTGGGCACCTTGAGCGTTGCCACGTTGGCCCATGCCAAAGCAGCGGGCATCAGCACCCGCACCGACTTGGTCAACAGCGACTCCACGGTGGTGAATGCCAGCCACGAGTTGCAGGAGGTCAGCGTGATGGGAACGCGAGCGCCACTGACGCAAAGTCAGCAAGCGAGAATGGTAACTGTACTGAGCCGGGAGGAAATCCAATCGGCGCCGGTGCAAAGTGTAAACGACGTGTTGAAGCTCGTCGCAGGAGTCGATGTCCGTCAGAAAGGCCCACTTGGAGCCTTGACCGATGTCAGCATCCGAGGTGGAAGCAGTGAACAGATAGCAGTGCTGCTCAATGGCATCAACATTGGCGATGCCCAGACTGCCCACAACGTGTTCGACCTGCCCGTCGACAAGGACGACATCGAACGCATTGAGGTTCTCGAAGGACCAGCCGCGAGGGTCTATGGCACCTCATCGCTCGTGGGAGCCATCAACATCGTCACAAGGAAGAGGTCGCTCGACAGTAGGAGTTTTCCCGACGGCGCGGCAATTCCCAACTCCTCTCATCCAACACTTAACCCAGAAGCCTCAGCCCATCTTGAAGGTGGCAGCTATGGCTATCTGCAAGCGGGAGCACGAGGAGCACTGAACACAAGAAGATTCTACAACAGCCTTTCGGCTTCTTATACGCGCAGCGACGGTTATCTGCGCAGCACTTCCGGTCACCTCAGCGCCGACTACAAAACCGGAAAGGCTTTTTATCAAGGCGCTTACAACAACCCCGATGTAGAACTTTTCTGGCATGCCGGACTCAGCATAAAGGACTACGGCTCCAATACGTTCTACAGCGTCAATTATGACAATCAGTTTGAACATACCCTCAAGACTACCACAGCCTTGCAGGCAGAGACCAAGCGAGGGTGGTTCCATCTGCGGCCTTCCGTGTATTGGAACCGCAATATGGACCGCTTCGAGTTGATTCGCGGCGATGAGAGCAAGGTGCCCTTCAACTATCACCGCACGGACATCTTCGGCGCCAACCTCAACGCATGGTTCGACTCGCCGCTGGGCAGAACGGCTCTTGGTGTGGAGATGCGCTATGAGGACTTGGTGAGTACGACGCTCGGCGAGACCCTCAGCAGACCGCACCACGTGCATCACACTTCGCGCGACTACACAAAGGGAGTCAACCGAACCAACGTGCAGTTAGTGGTGGAGCACAATGTGGTGCTGCGCAACTTTACGCTCTCGGCGGGTATCACGGCTGTGGATAACTCCTTAGCCGACATGAACATGCGGGTTTATCCCGGTGTGGACGTCAGTTGGCGATTTGCCGAGGGATGGAAACTCTATGCCGGTTACAACTCGTCGCTCCGTATGCCGTCATTCACCGAACTGTACTATTCCGTTGGTGGACATAAGGCAGACAGTCATCTGAAGCCAGAGGAGCTTTCTGCCATTGAGGCAGGCGTGAAATACAACCGCGGTGGCATCAACGCTGTGGCAAGTCTATTCTACAACCACTACAAGAACCTCATCGACTGGATTAACGACGGTTCGACCGATGAGAGCGGTCAGGAATACTGGCAAAGCGTGAACTTCGGAAAAATCAACGCGTTAGGCGTGGAAGCGAATGTGGCGCTCGACTTCCGTGTGCTGCTTCCTCATCAAAAATTCTTGAAATCCTTCTCCGCCGGATGGTGCTGGATTAATCAGGAACAAGACGAGGAAGAGGGCATCATCAGCAAGTATGCACTGGAATACCTACGCAACAAGTTGACTGCCGCCGCTACGTTTAACCTGTGGCGCAACCTCGACCTGCAGGCAAACTGGCGCTTGCAGCACCGCGAGGGGCAATACAAGGATTTGGAAGGCAACACACATCGCTATCAGACCTATGGACTGTTGGACGCACGGCTGAGCTGGACGGAGCCACGCTGGTCGGTCTACATAGAAGGCAACAATGTGCTTGACCGAGACTACGTGGATTACGGCAACGTGAAACAACCCGGCTTCTGGTTTGTTGCAGGAGCCAACATCCGACTATAAAATGGGGGTGCGTCAGAGAGCTGGCGCACCTTTTTTCGTTTGAAGGAATCATTCTTAATGGAAAGGAATATATATTTTCGGTAACTGTCTCGCACTTCTCACGGAGGTCCCGTCGCTCCGCGCGGGACGACACCCGTATTTAACCGACAATTATTGTTCCCGCGCGGAGGGCGAGAACTATGATATGCGGCTACATATCCGCATTTGCACGAAGGTTATCGTCCCGCGCGGAGCGCGAGACCTCCATGCTTCGCGACATCAATGCTCCGCGCGAGAACTACGTGCAGCGTGGAAATCTTATCTTGCCATTAGAAAAAAATGCGTAAATACGCAAAAATTTCTAATCATAAGCCGAGATTCTCAAAGTAATTCGTTATCTTTGCGTTAGAAATAAATGCGTAAATACGCAAAAATCTCTAATGTTATGCTGGTACAAAGGGATTATTACTTGAATAAACTAATTGATAGGCGTGAGAACGGAAGGATTAAAGTCATTACCGGAATAAGGCGATGCGGGAAATCTGTGTTACTCTTTGACCTCTACACTGATTATCTTAAGCACTCGGGAGTTGCCGAAGAACAGATTATCAAACTGCAACTCGACACCGTCATGAATGCCAGATACCGCAACCCGTTGGAGCTAAACCAGTATGTACGCAATCTTGTCACAGATTCCCACAAACAATACTATGTACTTCTAGATGAGATTCAAGAAGTGAGACCTATTCCCAACCCTTGGTTGAAAAATTCGGGAGACACCATTAACTTCGTTGACGTATTGTTAGGACTTCTGGATTTAAAGAACGTTGACCTATACGTCACAGGCAGCAACTCCAAAATGTTGTCTTCGGACATCATTACGGAATTCAAGGACCGAGGCGATGAGATTCATGTGGAGCCATTCATGTATAAAGAGTTCTTCAACGCATGGCAAGGTGACGCAAGACAGGCGTGGATGGAATACAGCACCTTCGGTGGACTGCCGCGCATTTTATCGGAAAAGAAAGACGAGGATAAAAGCAAATATTTGCACGATTTGTTACATAAAACCTATCTGACAGATGTGTTGGAATGCAACCAACTGCAAAACAAGATTGATGTATTGGATGATTTACTCAATGTGGTAGCGAGTAGTGTAGGGTCGCTGACCAATCCATCGAAAATTGAAAATACTTTCGCTTCTGTGAAACAAAGGAAGATTACTGACGCGACCATCAGCACTTATCTCAACTATTTTGAGGAAGCCTACTTAATAAGAAAGGCTGAAAGATACGACATCAAAGGAAGGAAATTCATCAGTACACCGCTTAAATACTATTTCACCGACATTGGACTGCGCAATGCCCAACTGAACTTCCGGCAACTAGAAGAGACCCATATCATGGAGAATATTCTCTTTAATGAACTCTGTGCAAGGGGATTCAATGTGGACGTTGGTATCGTAGTCTATAATTACAAAGATGATGAAGGAAAAAGCAAACGCTCAAAATTAGAAGTAGATTTCGTTGCCAACAAAGCCAATAAACGGTTCTATATCCAATCGGCATTTGCCATTCCCAACGAAGAAAAACGACAACAGGAAACTCATTCCCTACTCCGAATCAATGATTCCTATCAGAAGATTGTTGTGGAAGGAAATCAAATTAAGCCTTGGAACGATGAGAATGGCATCAGATACATCGGCATAGAAGACTTCTTGCTGCAAGAGATAGATAAATTATAATTGTTCCCGCAGGGTGAAAAGCCGTAGTTCTCGCGCTCCGCGCGGGAACAGGGGACTAATTCATTAACGTCTGGGATTGTATCACCGATGACTGGAATATTGACCTGCAACTCATGGAGGTCTCGCGCTCCGCGCGGGACGACATCCGCTTTTAACCTAAAATTATTGTTCCCGCGCGGAGCGCGAGAACTACGATATGCGGCTACATATCCGCATTTGCACGAAGGTTATCGTCCCGCGCGGAGCGACGGGACCTCCATGCTTCGCGACCTCCACGCAGGATTATAACCTTCTGAAATTATGGTTGAAACTTCTTCAAGACATCACAGTGGCTGACGTATTTGGCTACACGGTCTGGATACTGATGATAGAAGTTGTAGAGGTCGGACATTGCCTGATAGCGGCGGGCATTTAAATCGACATGCTTCACGGCATTGTACTCGGCATCGTAGGTCCATGAGAGATAGTCGCCACGACGGATGAAGGCAAGGGCGTAGAGCGTATTCTGCTGCAAGTCAAACGCGCGACGAACCTCTTTCTTGGTCCACTTGGGTGACTTGGCAACGCCGAGCAGTTGGATAGCTTCTGCCACGAAATCCTTCGTCCCCACAAGAGCACTATCTTGGCTGTAGCTCACGCCATACTGCGTCAGCCACCAACAATCGCCCTCATAACTTGCCTGATAATAGAGCGAGGCGAGTTTGTAAGCCTGTTTGCGCTTCTCCAATCCCTCGCGCATGAGACGGTATTTTGCTTCCTCCTCCATCATCTCCTTGCAGAAGTCAATCTTCTTGTTGGTAGTGAGCGACACAGGCGTGCTCATCTCTTCCCATTTTATTTTCTGGTCGGTAATCCAGCGGTCCACATTGAAGTTCATCTTCTTGGCATAGGGAGCGATTGCCTGCTCTCCGAGGAAGTTCATGCTCACTTTCTCAAGATAGGGAATGGCGTCTGCCCAGCGACCGCAAGCCAACAGACGAGTTCCGATGAGGTCGTTGTAATAATCCTCGCCTTTGGGCGCATATTGTTTGACATAGGTCTCAAGGGCGTTCTGCGATTTGCTGCCGCACCACTTCTGATACGCGATAAGTTGGTCGGCAGAGAGCTTCTGAAGTTCATCGAAATACTCTCCGCTGTACCACAACTCAGGTTGCTGTGAGGCGATGAGCGCCAAGGCGAGGTCATTATTCCCGCTTTTGCGCAGCGATGGCACAAGGTTGTTGAACACCAATCGGTCGAGCACGTCGGCATAGTGTCCGTTCGGCTCTTTCGTGTCCTTGGAACGCAGCCATTCCATCTCCTTTGCTATCCAGTTGAGATAGTCGTTGTCCATCTTGCTTACGCTGACGGAATTGACGGCGTAGATGGCACGGGCATTGTCCTTCATGCGGTCGGTGCCAGCCATGGAGAGCGCCGCCTTCAATTCCTTGTCGGCAGTCTGAGTATCACCGAGAATATGGTGGATGCAGCCGATGGCGGTCTGCCACAGACACGGATTCTGCGTCTTGCCCTCGCTGAGTACCTGCTGGGCGAAGGAAACAAAGTCGAGCGCCTCTTGACGGTAGATAGCCTTCCGGTCAATCTGTTTCATCCAATTCTGCTTATCCGAGTCGGCTTCTACTGTAATAGGAAGACGGTTGCTCTCAAAAAGGTCCATCGTCTCCTGCGTGTTGTTGACGAAGTCCTGAACCAGATAGAGCAGCGTGGCAGAGTTGGGATTCTCCGCATAGATACTCTTGATGCCCGCCAAATTGCGGTATTTGCGTACACAGTATTTCAGACTCTCAAAGTCCTGCTGCTGTGCATAGATTTCCACGGCTTGCCGCTTCTGATTCATACGAAGCAGACAACCAGCGTAGAGGTTCTCCATCATATCGCGGAATACGCTTTCAGACATCTTACTGCCCTTTCGTTTCCATACCTTCGACGCAGCCTTGTAGTTCTTCTGTGCGAAGAGGGCTCGCATCTCCATGAGCGCATATTGCGGGCGCAGCCGCTTGCCCTTATAGCGACGGGCGGCGGTGAGCATACGGCTTACTACATTATTATAATAGGCAAGTTCCTCTTTGGTGGGATAGTCCCAACCGTTATAGACCTTGTTGGTTGCGCTTACATAGTCGTAGAGCAACCGCAGATAGGCTGACGTCTCGCTGTCGCCTTTCTGACGAGCGGTGTTGAGAATAAGCGTACTGTCGTTCTCGCAGTCGAAGTATTCTTCACTGCTTCCCACATAGTTGCGCCAATAGCTGTTGACTCTGTCTGTAAAAGGATTGTTAATCATCAGTCTGTTGTCATACACACTGAATAGATAAGCATTGTGCGTAGGAGCCTCGGAGATGCACGCCATTGCTTTGAACGGCTGGAGCAGAGCGAGGAGTCCCACACTAACGAGCAGAAAAAATCTTCTCATAATCTGATGAATGAAATTTTTGAATGTTCTGTTTACTTAAATCATATAGGATAAGTTCCGAATGAGCATCGGGACGCCGCTTGCCTATCACCCGCTCTGCTTCAAGGATATCCTGAAGCGAAGGCTGACGGGTGACGATACTGTCGCCGCGCAATATAGGAAGGTCATCGCCATGCAAGATGCCCACGTAGCGCCCTCCACGGAACAGCACCCGCCACGTGAAGAGCGGATAGGCGGCAGAGAGAGGCAACTCATAGTCATCTATATAATGCACATAGGGTTTCACATCGTCGAGGTTGAGAATAGGCTTCTCATTGGAAAGCTGGGTCACGTCGCCCGTATTATAGACCATCAACACTCCGCGGTCGGCTGGTGGCACGGGTTGGGAGAGTTGATGAAGACGGATGGTGACCGAGAGTTGAACATCGTTTTGATGGCAGAGGTCGCGCAATTGTTTGAGGAAAGCAAAGAAACGCTGTCGAGTCTGCATCGTCCAGTCGCAGTCTATCTGAAGTTCCTTGAGTTTTCCCACGTCATGGGTCTCGTTCATCTGCCTTACGCGCTTCAATATTCGCTCAGCCAAGAGCGGGTCGTCATGGCGCATACAGTCGTTGAGAATATAGACGGTCGGCACAATCTCCACGCCTTTGGGTAGTGAGTCGTCAAAAGTGAGCGTGGCATTAGGCTGATTGCCATCAGATTCCTCGTTCACCACGTCAAAATAGCGCACATAAAGACGAGTGACGTGATGCAGGCGCAAAAACTCCCGCTCCTCTTGGGAAAGCTGAAGCGACGTGCGCCAATAATACATGCTACGCTTCACTCCCGAAGGTTGAGAGCAGGCTGAAAGAGCGAGCAGGACAACGAGCAGGAATACGGGATGAAGATAGCGCATGGCATTTTGATTTAATGAGAAACTGTTACATTATATACGATAGACAACAAGGAAAGTGGCTCACTGCTTATTGTGAACGATGAGCATAGACCCATTGTAGCTTGCGATATACTGGTCGAGTTTTCTTCCTCCATTATTGCTGCTACCATTGTTGTTGAGGTCATAATCGCGTTTACAGGTGGAGCAGTGCACGCTCTGTCCCGACGTATTGAACGACAGGGCATAGCGGTAGAGGCTCTGCTCACGCGAGCAGTTAGGACACTGTCGGTCGTAGGCAACAAGCAGTCCGTCGGTATTTCGCCCAATGATGAGTCCGTCGTTGGCACCTAACGAATAGGTGAGCCGCGTCTCTGAGGCGGTAGTGATAGCCACGCGGTCGGTCTCACCCGAACTGTTCTCCGCCACGACATAGCGCACGCCTCCAGTCACCGGAGCACTGACAAAGACAAACTGTCCGTAGTTGCTCGGTTGAACGGTTGCCCACAACAATCCGGTGTTGTGGATGCTGGTGTTGTAGGCGAAATAGCAGAAGATGTCACTATTATACATCTCGTCGCCGCCACACGACGCCAACAGCATAGTCGCCAAAGCGACGAATATTTTCTTCAGTTTTCGCATAAGCTATTCATTAAATCATGAGGAGGCTCTGATTCTTTCAGAGTTCTCCAAACTGCTGATAAGGCAGAGACTGCAGCGCGTCGGCAAGCTGTTCGATACCTTTCTGCAACGGTCCCTTCACCATCTGAGCCATCATGATGTTAAGCTCGGCTTTCATGGTGAGCTTCATCTTGCTGGTCTGTTCCGTGACGGGCAGCAACTGAATCCAGAAGTTGAAGGGCACAGGACTCTCCACCGACTGCAGCTTGATGGTTTTCGGCTCCTCCAAATCAACCACTTTCGCCGCTACTTTACCCATAGGCGACTGAATGGCGAAGCCGTCAGCGGTAAACGTCACTTTGTCGCGCACATCTTCCGGCACGCGGTCTATCACCTTTTCTATATTACTCATATTGCTCAGCACACTGTAAACCAGTTTTTGCGGAGCCTGTATCTCGCGAATCGTGCTTTCAAATTTAGCCATAATTGTTGTGTTAGGAAAGCCATAAGGCAGAAGATACCTCAGTAGGAGCTATCCTTACTGAGTCTATCCCCCATTCCATCTCCCTGCTTTAGGCTCGTTATTACTTTTTCCAGTTGGCGGGGTCTTTGCGCCAAGTATGCAGCACCTCTACTTCCTCGGGCTTGATATAGCCGGTTTCCTGTGCCTGCGCCACCACGTGCTCGTAGTCGGTAAGCGTGATGAGCTTCACATTGGCATCCTTGAAAGCCTGTTCGGCAATGGGGAATCCATAGGTATAGCTTGCTACCATGCCCACAACCTCAAAGCCCGCCTTGCGAAGAGCGTCAACTGCCTTCAGCGAACTGCCGCCTGTGGAGATAAGGTCCTCCACAACCACCACCTTGGAACCCTCGGGCAGCGTTCCCTCAATGAGATTCTGCATACCGTGGTCCTTTGGTTTGGAACGAACATAGCAGAACGGCAGGTTCAGTTCATCGGCGACCAACGCACCCTGTGCGATGGCTCCCGTAGCGACACCTGCCACGGCTGTAGCCTCTGGGAAGTTCTCCAACACGGCGTGGGCGAGTTCCAATTTTACGAAACTGCGCAGGTCGGGATAGGAGAGCGTCTTGCGGTTGTCGCAATAAAATGGGGATTTCCAACCGGAAGCCCATGTGAAGGGATTTTCGGGTTGCAGCTTGATAGCCTTGATATCCAACAGTTTGGCTGCGAAAGCTTTCTTTAATTTGTCCATAGTCCTTATTTATACTGACCGCGCCCACATGGGCAATAACGGTTTATCGTTGCAAAGATAGTGAAATTAAAGATGGTAACAAAACAAACATTCCGATTTTTCCCATATACTATATAAAAAACGGGCGGTGCGCCAATAAAGGAGCATCGCCCGTTTGTGGATATCCAACTAACGATTATTTAGCGGGAAGCATCACCACCTCGCAGTGGTCGCCAGCCTGGAGGAAGTCCTGCATGAACTTCTGGATAGTCTCAGGAGTCTGTGCCTCTACAAGCTGCTTGTAAGTGGTATGGTCGTCAATACCGAAGCGGCGGTAGGTGTCGAGGACACCAAGCCAGTAGCCATTGTTCTTGGCGTTGTCGTCAGCACGCTTCAGCATGAGCTTCTTCACCTTGTCGAGCTTGGAAGCGTCGCAGCTCTTGGCGAGGTCTTGCACCTCCTGATAAAGGATTCTGCGTGCCACTTCCTGCTTCTCCGGCTTCATCGGGCAGTAGGCCTGAAGAAGTGCAATGCTGTAGTTGTCTTCATCAATGTTCATGCCACCGTATGCACCCACTGAATAGGCAGCGCTGCTGTCCTCACGGATGCTCTGCAGATACTCCATGGTGAGAATCTGACCAGCGATGTCGGCTTGGATAGAACGCTCCGTGGTGTAGGGCAGCTTATGGGTTGACCACACGACGATGGCGGTAGCCTTGGGAGTCTCCATCTTGCGGTTGAAGTCGCAGATGCGCACGCCAGGCTCAATGTCGCTGGTGCGGGTTCCCTTCTCAGCCTTCTTCTTTGAGGGCAGGGAGCCGAGATAGGTCACGGCGAACTGCTTGAGAGAATCCACGTCGAAGTTGCCGATGAAAGTGAAGTCCCAACCCTGTGCATTAGCCATGCGCTCCTTCGCCATGGCGAGGATGCGGTCGTAGGATGCGGCGGTGAGGTCCTGCTCGTTCAGCGGAGCCAAACGCTCATTGTGGTTGTACAGAGTAGCGGTGATAGAGTCGGCGAAGGCGATGTCGGGATTGAGCTTGCGCTCAGCCAAGTTCACCTTTTCCTGCTTAATCAGGTTGTCCCACTCGTCCTGGTCTTTCGTGATATCAGTGAAGTAGAGATAAGTGAGCTGGAACAGCGTGCGCAGGTCTTTCGGAGTGGAGTTGCCACTGAGGGTCATATAACGTGAGCCCATGCTCAGGCTGGCTCCGGCGATGGTTCCTGCGAGAGCCTTCTCCAGCTGCTTGTTGCTGAAGCCTCCAAGACCACTTGCCTCAATGGCATCGTCGAAAAGCTTGAGGTTGCTGCCCTCCTGCTTGAAGTTATACACGGAGGAGCCTGCGCCGCCACGGGCGGTCATGACTACCTGGTCTTTCTTGAAGTCGGTCTTCTTGTAGGTCACCTTCACACCGTTCTGAAGGGTGAGGGTGGTATAGCCGAACTTGTCGTTCGTCTCCTGCTTCACAATCTTGCCGCCCTTGGGGTCCTGCTTGATGAGAGGCTCATTCTTCACGTTGTCCACGTAGGCGGTGAGCTGCTCTGCGCGGGCTTCCTTCACGGCACCGAGAAGCTGGTCCTTGGTGGGATAGACTGCGCCTTCCTTCTCCGTGTTGAAGTTGATGATGACGAGGTTGGAGTCGTTGTCGGGGAAACTCTCCTTGATTCCCTCGTTGAGTGCCTCAACGGGAATCATGGGCACCATCTGCTTCATCAGCTGATAGTAGACATCGATGCTGGGCATTGGGTCGTTCTCAAGGAAGTGGTCAACAATCTCGCTGTAGAGCTGGGAGTTGGTGCGCTTGTCCTTGTTGCTATACATCTTGTCAAGGCTGGACAGGTAGTCCTGCTGGAAGCGCTTGTACTCCGTGGCGGTGAAGCCGAACTGCTGCGCACGGCGGAGCTCCTCTATGAGTGCCTTGGTGGAGGCAACCGTCTGGGTCGGATCCTTGGGCACAGCGGCAAGAGTCAGAGCATCCTTGGTCTTGGCGTAGATATACTGTCCATAGTCAACGCTCGCGCCCACATAGGGGCAGTCTGCCTTGAGCGCACGCTCATTGAGGCGGTCGGTGAGCATCTTGCACATGGCGTTGTTCAGATAGTCGTTCACATAGTACAGCGGGGTGTTCTTCAAGCTGTCGGGGAAAACGTCCTGCTTAATCATCACCTCCACGACTGACTGCTGGAACTCCTTGTCCTTGTCAACCACAACGATAGGCTCGGCATTGTCGGGCACTGGCTCGTCAACGATGGGAGCGGCATTCTTCGGCTCCTGGATGCCGCCGAAGAGCTTCTTGATTTCAGCCTCCACCTTGTCGACATCCACATTACCCACGACGATGATGCCCTGGTTGGACGGATGATACCACTTGTGGTAGTAGTCGACAAGCTCCTTGCGCTTGAAATTGTCAACCACGCTCATCAGACCGATGGGCATGCGAAGACCGTACTTACTGCCGGGATAGAGGGTGGGCAGGTTGCGCTCAAACATACGGCTTCCAGCCGATGTACGCATACGCCACTCCTCGTGGATGACACCGCGCTCCTTCTCAATCTCGTCCTGCTCCAGCAAAAGACCACAAGACCAGTCGCGGAGGATAAGCAGACAAGAGTCGATGTTGTTGGGGTTCGTTGTGGGAACGTTGTCGATGTTGTACACCGTCTTGTCGATGGCTGTGAAAGCGTTGAGGTCGCCGCCGAACTGGACACCAATCGACTCGCAGTAGCGCAGCAGGGCATTGCCCTTGAAGTTCTCACTTCCGTTGAAAGCCATGTGCTCGAGGAAGTGGGCAAGGCCGCGCTGGCTCTCCTCCTCTTGGATGGAGCCTACACGCTGGGCGATGTAGAAGTTTGCACGGTTCTCGGGCCAATTGTTGTGCCTGATGAAATACGTCAGGCCATTGGCGAGCTTGCCGGTACGGACCTCAGGATCCAACGGCAGCGTCATCTGCTGCTGTCCGAATGCCATCAGCCCTCCACTTACAAGCAAAAATGCCGAAAGAAGTAGTTGCTTGATTTTCATAACATTTTTTAGTTAAGTTGTTATTATTTGTATGAGTTGAAATTGCGTTAGTAAGAAATTTATCTTTTCTGACAAGTTAGGTAGTATTGTTTACTCCGAGTTTCCAATCAGCCCGAAATGTTGCAGTGCCTTGGCAAGTCCGTCATCGTCAACATGAGCAGTGACATAGTCGGCGCTGCGCTTGGTCTGCTCATCGGCATTACCCATCGCCACACCAATTCCGGCAGCTTCTATGATAGGGGCGTCATTGCCTCCATCGCCGAATGCTATAGTATGCGCTAAGTCGATATTCAGGTATTTAGCCATAGTTTTAAGTCCGGAAGCCTTGTTGGCATCGGCATTGGTGATATCAGTGAAATGAGGACTCCAGCGGTTCGATATGCAGTGGTTCAGCAGTGGCATCACACGAGCCTCAGTCTCCTTATTGAAGAAAGGCGTGATTTCCAATATGTGCTGATTTTCCAAGTCTTTCAAGTTGTGGCTGTAATTGTCCAAAGGCACACCTAAACCTCCGCTGACAATTTGTTTGACAAGCTCATTCTCCTTATAGACCACAATATCCTTATCGCCTGCCACCAACATGGGGAATCCCAATTCATCGCTGGCTTTAGCCATGGTGTTAAAGTCCTCCCGGCTGATGATGTGTTCACTGATTATTTTGTTCCCCACGTAGCACAAAGCTCCGTCAGTGGTAATGTATCCGTCTATCAGGTGCTCCACTTGTTGCAGATTGAATATAAACTGCCGTGGACGTCCCGTGGAAATATAGAACTGGCATCCTCTTTGCTTCGCCTCTGTCAGCGCTCTTACAGCAGACTCGGGCACACGGTGGGTAGTGAAACTAACCAGGGTTCCGTCTATATCACAGAATATAGCGTAGTTCTTGTTCATGTTATGTGCAAATATACTAAAAATAAGAATGCCACGTATAGCACGCTAATGATAATTAAAAATAATTAACCGAGAAGAGCAAAATCAAATAGCAAGTGCAAATTTAAGAAAATTTCTCGTAATTACCTTCACTAATTGTTAGGAAATTTAATTTCTCTTAAAAAAAGCGTGCTGATTTTCCGTAGCGTCCCGTTTCATGAGCACTACAGAACCGTTTGTTTTTAACCCACAGTGCCATCAATATCTCCAAGATTGTGGTATCAATACATGCGTCCGCTGAAAATTTTTAAGCATTTGACGGCATTGGCAGCAACTATTGGCGATTGAGCGACAATTGTTGACATGCATGTCGACAATTGTCAACGAGTTTTGCGGCAATTGTTAACCAGTTTTGCAACAATTGTCGGACGATGGTGACTTTGAATTCGGAGTTAGGAAGATAGGAGATAGGAGTTATAATCAGCTTCCTATATGACCATGAGAATTCATATATTTGCAATCAATCAGCGACAACAAACAAACTATGAATTTTGCAGCTCGATTACAGTCCTTTTCTATTGATTGATTATCTTTAAGACGGGATTACGTGACAAGTCGCCGGGGTTGCTGCCGTCCTTGCCTTCAGGAACCTCAAGTCCCTGCCGGGCATAATATTCCTGCCAATAGAGGGTGATGTTGCCATTCTTATCATGAAACGACATGGGGATAGGATGGAAGATAAGATTGCCTTGACCGTCAACATAACTTTTCTGCACGAGTTCGCTACAGTAGAATTCCTTGTCGTCGGGCATGAAGTTAAAGTCGTATGGCTTACCCAATTGTTTCCGTGCCCTTTCAATGGATGCAGGGATATCTATGGGGGTTGCCACACGCCCGATGATGATATTGGGATGACCACTTTTGCCGATATGATGACAAATAAAGGAGTCTAAGGGTATTTCCTGCACGCCCTTGTGCACGGCTTCAATCACTGTCCATTGCCCCGGTTTACCAGCCAAGATTCCTACATGGTCGATTGCCATGTCGCCGATGCCTTGAGTGACGCTAGTGATGGCGTTACTGTCATCCACATAGGCAAAGAGCAGGTCACCTTCCTTGATGGAATCCACGTTGAATGTTTGGGCATGAACTCCCATCGGCACAAGAAATGGGAGGAGCAGGAAACAGAAAATAGCATAGAGGGCGTTTACCCCGTTCTTTCCTCTGCGCACATGCTCAAAGGAGCGATAGTGTCCTTCTTCGGAAAATTGAAGATATATATGATGAATAATTCCCATATAGCGTCAATACTGCATTTTGTTATGCAAAGATACGACTTTGCAGGAAAATAATGATATATCTTGCAGAAAAAAAAGAAATCTTTCACTGCTCCAGTATTGGATAGGATTTCAATAATAGCAGTTACAAGTATATCAAAGTTGATTACAGCGGTCTCCTTCTATGATAGAAACCTATTTACTGTTATCGACTCCATGAAAGGGAAATTTCTGCTGAAAGGTGTCTGTTTCTCGTTTATAATTTGTATATTTGCCATGCCATGTTGGTATTTTGTTTGATTGTTATGCACTACTCAATTAAGTGAAATTGCCGACATGACATAACCTAAGCAGTTTACTGCAGTTCGGGTGCTTATAATAGTATATTTCAAAGTAGTGCAGAAATAAGGATGATTGGAAAAAATAGGAGGGCGATGCACTCTTTCTATAAATTATCACTATCTTTGCACAAAATGACGAAAGTAAGCAAGCACAATATCATCCGAATATTTCTTACGCTGGTGGCTCTTTTGTGGCTGACAACGGCGTATGGCAGTAGCAGGAACGTGATGTTTTCCTCCTATGCCGGACTGCCTACGGAAAAGCTCATGAAGATTGCTGCCGGATATTCCGACCGCAATATCTTCAACGATACTACTCTCGTCTGTTACACCCTCGTCGCCAACCGCTATAGTGCAGATATGCCAGTAGAGCAGCAGCGTGTAGTGGTGAAGGCACTTGTGGAGTTGTGGCGCATCTATTTCTTCCTCTACTACGATTATGCCAAATGCTTTGAGTATTTGGGGCAGGCGCGTGACATCGCCCAACGCATCGGCTATGAACATCCATCGGTGTTCTTAGGCTTGGGTTGTATGTACCAGACAGTGAGTGAGGAGTCGAACACAACATCGCTCGGCGTAAAGGCTCTCGAATACTATAAGCAGGCCTACCGTGTGTCACTCTCCATCGGTGATGACAAGCATGCCGACATGGCTTTCACAAACGTGGTTCAGATGGCATACACTTTAGGCAGATTGAATCGTATTGGTAACGACTGGAAATCTTATGAGCGGTTGCGCACAGACAACCCCACATCCGTGCTTCGCCAATACAATCGAGAACTCTATCGAGCCGTCGTACTTGCTTCGGCAGGTCAGCAGCGTCAGGCAATCTCCATCTTAGACAATCAAATCCGCATCATCCAGCCCACGGAATATGCCAGACTACTCTATTTCACTTATATCCTCAAGAGTCGTCTTTTAGCACAGTTACACGACTATTCCGCTGCTCTTTCCTCATTAGCCGAGCCAAAGCGCATTGCCGAGCAATACGCCATGAAGGACTGTATGCTCGAGGTCTTCAGCCTGCTCTCCGACTACTACCTCCAAGTGGGCAACAAACAGCAGCATCAACTCTATCGCAACCAGTTTGTCAACCTCAAGGACACGCTCACCAGCTACCGCCAATTGGCAAGTGTAAAGGAGATGGAGTCGCAAACGCAAATCCGCGCACTCAACGCACAGGTGGAACAGATAAACGCCAAACGCCGCCGTACAAACAGATTGTTGCTGGTGTTGGTGGTGGGTGCCGTCGTTGTTATTGCCTTTTCTTGTGTGCTCGTCTACCATAACAAGCGGCTGCGCGAAAGCAACCGCACGCTCTATGAAAAAAACCGAGAGTTACTTGAGGCACGTCCAGCGGCACCACGGACGAAACCCGAAAAGGAAAAGACCGTTGATTCCAACGACCCCAGCAAAGACTTGCTCTTGCAACGTATCATGCAGGTAGTGGAGAACAGCGAGGAAATCTATCATCCCGATTTCTCCATTGAGCAGTTAGCCCAGATGGTAGGTTCACGCTACCGCTATGTATCGCAGGTCATTCACGAGCGGTTCCAGTGCAATTTCAACACCTTTATTAATAAATACCGTATCCGCGAGGCATGTCTCAAAATGGAAGACACGCAGAACTATGGTAACTGGACGTTGGAGGCCATCTACAACAGTGTGGGGTTCCGTTCCCGCAGCAGTTTTGTGACAGCCTTCAAGCGTGAGACAGGACTCACACCGTCGAATTATCTTCAGTTGGCTTCCGAACACAGGCAGAAAGAACTTGCTAGTGAATAAATTCCCAACTTGAACAAATGTTAGGAAATCAAGCGATTTTCGTACCTTTTATCGTCATTTTTCAGAAATTCAAACGCATTTGTTTCTATTTTTCTTCTATTAAGCTATTATTTCCTCTAATTTTGCAATTAGAAAGAATCCCAGCTTATGAAGAAAATCTTTATCTTATTATGTTGTCTACCAATCATAGTCCCCTCGTGGTCTCATCCCATTGACAGGACTCAGGCGCAGACCATTGCCCATGCCACTTTGCAATCGCATGGAGTTACTACTTTCTTCCCCGTTTCCCCATCGCAGTGTCAAATTCACCGTGGCGCTCAGAGCGGTGCCGCTGATTTCTACGTTTTCAATAACGGCGACAACGGTGGTTTCGTCATCGTCTCTGCCGATGACCGTACCTATTCGGTACTGGGCTATTCCACCGTGGGGCATCTTGACCTTGACCATATTCCGGAAGCTTTGGCAGACATGCTCACAGGCTACGGCGAGCAAATCCGCTATGCACGGAGCTTGCCCACTGATGTTTCCCCATCAACTGCAGAAACAAGTCACTATGAGGCTGTAAGTCCATTGTTAGGCGACATCGCATGGGACCAGACATGGCCCTACAACTTGATGACTCCCTGCTATGTAGGCACGACTCACAGCGCCACAGGCTGCGTGGCAACGGCAATGGCACAAATCATGTACTACCACCGCTGGCCCGTGCAGGGACAAGGCTCGCATAGCTACATTCCTTATGGCTCTTACAGCGAGGTGAGCACCGACTTCTCAGCCCATCACTACGACTGGGATGCCATGACACCCACCTACGACAGCAACAGCAGTGAGGAGTCATGCAATGCCGTGGCACAGCTCATGTTTGACTGTGGCGTGGCAGTGGATATGGTCTATGGCGAGAGCAGCGGCAGCACCATCGATTACTGGCCTTCCTCACTCATCAGATATTTCGGTTATGATGGTCATTTAGGACAACTCCACCGCAACTTTTATACGCAAGAGGACTGGGATGGAATCATCCGAAGTGAGATTGCCGCAGGGCGTCCCGTTTTCTCCACTGGATTCACAGAGAGCAGCGGTGGTCATGCCTACGTCTTTGACGGCTACGATTCCGATGGCCTCATCCACGTCAACTGGGGCTGGAGCGGCATGTCCAATGGCTATTTCCGCATGTCCGCCCTTACGCCACCCACACAGGGCACAGGAGGTTCAGCCGGAGGCTTCAACTATAGGCAGGGAATCATTGTGGGCATACAGAAACCCAACGCTACAGCCGAGGACTGGTTGGAGATAGTCTCCTCTGAAAAGTCCAAGGCAAAAGCCCTGCAGGGACAAATTGCCGATGGTCCACAAGTAAGGCTGACGGGCAAAATCACTAACTATGGCTGGCGCGCCGACACCGTGGACTTAGGCTTCATGGTTTGCGACAGCAACGGATTGCAGAAGATAAACACTGCAGTGAAGGAAAACGTGGCACTCGACACGAACAGCTACGTCATCGGTATTCCCTATACTACGCTCGACCTGTCATCGCTCACTGACGGCAACTACCGCATTTATCCCTCCACCCGCAATGCCGGTGGCCAGCAGTGGAGCCGCATCCGCGACTACAGCTACCAGAAACCCAACTGGCTGAAATTAACTGTTTCCAACGGAGAGTGGAGCATCGCCTCACCCGAGGGTTTCAATCTCACTGCCAGCATCGACAGCATGACACCCATCTACCAAAATATCAATGCACAGTTGAAAGCCACCCTAAGAAATTCGGGCGACATGAGCTACAGCGGCAGCGTGTATGCCGCCCTATTGAATCCAACCGACGGAGTCGTGACTGCCAAGGGCGACGAATACAAATTTGAAGTATCGGGCGGCGACAGTACAGAGGTTGTAATGACACCGGCGTTCTCAGCTTCTCCCGGTACATATAATCTAGTGCTGTTGGACGAGAACAGTCAGCAACTCAACACACCAATTGCCGTTGAGGTGAAAGCAGCCCCAACGGTTAGCGAAGAACTCCGCATGTCGCGCCAACTCAGCTTTGACGACAACGACCATGTGAATCCCGACTCACTGGCTCTCACCGCAGGACTGGAATGCGTAAGCGGTGTCTTTGCCAAGGATGTTTCTATCTACATCTACAACAGCGAAGAAACACAGGTGGTTAGTTCGTTCAATCCTCAATTTGTCTTCCTTGAGGAGGGTCAGCAGAAGGACGTCAACTTTAAGGGCAACTTTGAGAATGCCGTTGAGGGGCAAACCTACGTAGCTCGTCTCATCAACCTCACCAACTCCACCTACTTGGAGCCTATGGACATGGCAACTTGCCGATTCACCATTGCAACCGCGGATGCTATCCGTGAAATCGCTACAACAGATGCACCCACTGATGTATTTGACTTGAGTGGACGCAAAGTGGGCAACACAGCTACACTGAAGGACCTTCCACGCGGACTCTACATCGTGAAGGGAAAGAAAATATTAGTCAGATAAATTATCCAGAGAAGTGGGTGAAAAAAGACAAGACATATCCTGTTGGACGATTATTTTGTTTCCTCCACTTTCTAATAGAATAGAATCAACATCAAAACAAATGCGTATGAACAAATTTTTATTTCTAACGCTCGCATTGGGCTGCCTGACCACCTTACCAGTGGCCGCCCAGCAGGAAGCAACACACGAACTTGTGGCTAAGCCTGCTCTGCAAAAGGCTGACCGCCATTCAGCACAGCCGCAGAAAGTTCAGCTTCGAAAATTGAGACATGCCGCACCAAGTGCCGACTTTAACTTCTTCGAAGGCCGCACTTTTTATGGCAATTTAGTCAACAGCAGTGATTGGTCGGGTGCCTCTATCGGCAGTGTACCCTATGGTGTTTACAGCTACACTTTCGGCGACAACGCTGATTTTCAGTCCATTGCCACTGATTTAACCTACAACTTCATGTCGAGTGCCTTCGGCCGCGACCAACTTATCGGCGCCTTCCCCATGTCCGTAATGGGTGCGCTCAATGGTGTACGCTACATTTCACTCGACTCTGCAGCCTTTGCCAAGAACTGGGAGAACGTGCTAGGCAATGTCAGCTACGGCGCTATTCCCGACGTGATGGCATACGACCCCACGAGCAATACTTACTATGCAGCCATGTACAACGATGAACTCAATGGACTCAACTGGGCGAAGTTCAACATGGTGACGCGACTCTTTGACGTCATCTCCAAGTGGAACAATGACTTCCAGCCTATGACAATGGCATTTACGCCCGAAGGCGAAGCCTATTGCATCGGTGCTGACGGTTATTATTATCACCTTGACAAGAGCAATGGTGATGCTGAAATGTTAGGCGAGACCGGCATTTCGCCCACTAACTATGTCCAGGCTATGGGCTACGATGGCAAGACGGGCACCTTTATCTGGGCTGCCGTCACCACAACAGGCAATGAACTCTACACGGTAGACCCAGAATCTGGAGAGGCTAGTCTTATCACTTCGCTCAACAAGAACGAACAACTCTCCTCCCTCTTTTTCAAGGTGAACGAGGCTCTTGACAAGGCTCCGGCTGCTGTCAGCGGTCTGACCTATTCATTTACGGGAACTGCCGCTACAGAAGGCAATATCCTCTTCAACATTCCCACTACCACTTACGACGGCTCCGCTCTTACAGGCAATGTAGAGATGACGGTTTGGATGGATGGAGAACAACTGAAACAAGAATCGGTGACTCCCGGAAGCCAACAGTCAATAGCCGTATCGCTCACCAACGACAACCATTATGTGGATGTCATTTTGAAGAATGATGCCGGCGTTTCTCCCAACTCTTATCTCTATCAGTGGGTGGGCAACGATACGCCTGTGCAGCCTACCGACGTGGTGCTGAAGGCTGACTCTGCCAACAACCGCTTTGCCCTCACTTGGACGGCTCCTGACACTGGTGTCAACAAGGGCTATATTAATAAGGAAGAACTCACTTATGATATTGTGCGCATGCCCGACAGTGTCACCGTAGCCCAAACGCTCAGCGGCAACAGCTTCACGGAGCCTCTGCCATCTAAACTGGAGCGCTACAGCTACCGTGTCTATGCCGAGAACGCAGGAAAACGAAGCGAATATGCTGAGTCGAACAAAGTACTCTACGGTGATGCTTACACGGTTCCCTATGCAGAGGACTTCTCCACCGATGAGACACAGCCTCTCTTCACTATCAACGATGCCAATTCCGACGATATAACATGGGAATATAACAGTTATAATCAGCAGATGGGCATCAATACGACAGCTTTTACCATCGTAGACAGTTGTGACGACTGGCTCATCACACCCGGAATCCAGCTTGAAACAGGAAAGGCATACGCCCTAAATTACAATATGCGCAACACTTTCCGTGGCTATTGGGAGCGTGCTAAGGTTTATATCGGCACTAATCCGCAGGACCTTAACACCTTCAAGCTCTACGCCAGCTACGATTCTATCGAGGTGGACGGAACGCTAACCGACTTTGAGACCGACTTCTCCGTTGAAGAGTCCGGAACCTACTATATGGCTCTGCGCTGTACTACCCCGAAAGGTAAAGGCTCATCGCTATTCCTCAACAAAATCAGGGTTGAAGAATTGGGTGCCTTGGGTGCTCCTGCAGCCGCTGAAAGTCTATCACTCACACCAGATATTGATGGCGAGATGATTGACACCTTGCGCTTCGTGACGCCAAGCAAGACTCTTGACGGAACAGCCCTCACAGGCGAACTCACCGCCAATATCTACCGTGACAATGCCGCCGAACCGCTCACATCGCTCACAGGACTTGCTGCTGGTCAACAGGTAAGCTATGTTGACAACACTGTTACAGGCGTAGGCGACCATACCTATACCGTGGGAGTGGAGAACGAGGCTGGTGAAGGCAAGCGTGCCAGCGTAACCGCTTTCATCGGCGTCTATAAACCTACATACACCAACACCTTCGATACAGAGGACGATGCCAGCCGTTTCGTTACGTATATCGACGGTCAATTAGCTGACCCATATGATGGCAACACGTGGAAATGGAGCTCATGGGACAAGAATCTCAGTCTGAGTTACTTTGTTGCTACAGCGCCTTCTACTTCTACCGTATTCTTCCCAGCCATCAAGTTCGATGCTGAATCGGTTTATGCACTCTCCTTCGTATGGAACAACTCTGTCTATGGTGATGCGCAGTGTCCCGCTGAAATGGGAATAAGCCGTGCCAACGACATGACGGCAGACCTCACTAAGACTGGTGAGATGCCCAAGACCAGTTACGGCGCCAACCTGCTTGTCAGTTCCGACCTCGTTTCGTCAGAGGCGGGCAAATATTATCCTTACGTGCAGATTACGGCGGATGTGGATAACACTTACCTCATGCCCAACCTTGACAGCGTCGTCATCAAGTATGTCACGTCAGCCTACGCCCCCTATCGAGTGGAAAACCTCAAAGTGGACCACGATGCATCGGGTGCTCTCAAAGCTACGCTCACCTTCAATGCTCCGACCAAGGACTTTGCAGGCCGTGATTTGACAGAGAATTTGGATATCAACATCTACCGTGGTGCCAACGCTACGTTACCTGTTAAAACATTCTCAGGTGTTGAACCGGGTGCCTCTCTCACTTGGGAAGACGATGAGCCTGTCAGAGGATACAACTACTACATGATTGTGCCTACAAACAGCAAAGGTCGTGGTAAGGAAGTACTTGACTCCACGTATGTGGGTGTAGACATACCAGTGGCTGTAGGCAACTTTAAGGGCAAAGGCTCTGCTGACAACACAGGCTATGAACTCTCGTGGGAGGCTCCTACCATAGGCATCCACGGTGGTGTGCTCGACAGTTCCCTTGGATACATCATCGCAGAATATCATCTCGAGGAAACCGAAGACAGTTTGAAACTCACTGTCATCGCCAGCACTAAGGATTTGACCTACAGCGCTGATAACATTGAGACCAACACGCAAGCCGTCCACTACTATGTAGTCATTCCTTACACCTCTGCAGGCTACGACCAAGTGAGCATCTGCGCACTCGTGCTCGGCAAGCCTTACGAGTTGCCATTCGAGGAATCGTTCCCCAATGGTGCTGAGACTACCAATGTATGGCTCATCGGCTCTACCAACAGCAGCTATGGAAACTGGACCGAACTGCAAGACGGCGAAGAGTTCCAGTCACAGGATGGCGATAACGGTATGGCATTCTTCTACAATGGTTCTTACTATGAAAGTGCTGTCTCCGGAACCCTCACTACGCCAAAATTCCGTCCTTCTTCCGAGAGCAACTACCTCAGTTTCTGGATGCAGCAGGGACTCTCATTGAACTACACTCATCCTGCCAGCTTATTGGTGAAGGTGAACTATGAGGATGGCGATTATGTCGATGTATCCGACACGATTCTCGTGACCGACTCCACAGCGGGCTGGCACCTCCATCGTATAGAGTTGCCGCAGATAGCCGGTAAGAATTATGCCACGGTTAGTTTTGAGGCTATCTGTTCGGGAATGAACGACCGAGTTGTCATAGATAATGTAGTCATTTCCAGTCCTGTTGCAGATGCTATTTCCACTGTCAACATGGACGGTATAAACCTCGACAAAGCCAAGATATATGACCTTCAGGGACGCCGTCTGCGTCGTTCAGATATCAGTCGTGGTGGAGTCTACATTATAAAAGAAGGTAATAAGGTAAGAAAGATTTCACATAGATAATCTAATTTATCATGGGTAAACATCAAGGGACCGGTTCGCGAACCGGTCCCTTTTTGTATTCAAAGCCTCTTAGGTGTTGAGGAATCTGTAAGCACGGAGATATTTGTTCAGTCTGTCCCTATCCTTCTCCGTCACTTCTTTCAGTCGTCGGATATCCATATTATCCTCTAAATCGTGGAGCTTGACGTTTCGCGACAGGGAATTGAGGGAGCAACGACGGATAAATTCCTCGTAGGTTTCATCATCCTTCCGTGTCACACCTAACACGGCATCGACAATCGTTCTTGAAAATCCTTGTTCAAGTAAATAGTTTTCAGTTACGTTCGTGTCTTCGATAGTGTCATGAAGCAAGGCAACTATTTTTTCCTCTTCGGTCTCGCATCGCTGTGCCACACGGATGGGATGGAAGACATAGGCTGCACCCGCTTTGTCCACTTGTCCTTTGTGGGCATTGATGGCTATTTCTAAAGCCTTTTCCAATAATTCCTTTTCCATTTCCTATTACGTTTATGCACTTATATCATGTTGATAGCTATGAGTCACCCTCGGTATAGAGTACTCTACTCCCGACTCGGATTATCCCAAGACAACGTCCATTGCCATCATCAGCACAAATCCAATGGCAAAACCAATGGTACTGAGATTGGAATGGTGACCGTTAGATGCTTCGGGAATGAGTTCCTCCACCACCACATACATCATAGCTCCGGCTGCAAATGCCAAGAGATAAGGCAGGGCTGGAGTAAGCACAGAAGCCAAAAGAATAACGGCAACCGCGCCGATTGGCTCCACCACGCCACTCAAACTTCCAATGAAAAAGGCGCGCCGGCGACTGTTGCCCGCCGCACGCATGGGCATTGCCACAATGGCACCTTCGGGTACGTTTTGGATAGCGATACCAAGAGCGGTGGCTAAGGCTCCGGCGCCCGTGATGCCAATATCGCCTTGCAATGCTCCTGCGGCAACCACACCGACAGCCATACCTTCGGGAAGGTTGTGAATCGTCACGGCAAGAGCCAACATGGCAGTGCGCGAGAGATGGGCGCGCGGACCTTCCGGCTCATCGGTTCCCACGTGAAGGTGAGGGGTCAACTCGTCTATCAGCAACAGGAATCCGATGCCGAGCAGAAAGCCGATGGCGGCGGGCATCACACTCCACTTGCCACTGTCTGCGCTCATTTCCATTGAAGGGATAAGCAACGACCAAACGGAAGCCGCTACCATGACGCCCGACGCGAAGCCCAACAGCGACTTGTTGACGCGGTCGGGAAGTTCCTTGCGCATGAAGAAAACCAAGGAGGCTCCGATAACGGTTCCCGCAAAAGGGATGAGAAGGATGGAGATGAGTGTAGCCATATTTCAATTTATGATAGAGAGGAAAGGATACAGCACCTAAATGTTCTTCGCTTTGTTCGCCATAAAGATACCGGCGAGAATCAAGATGCTTCCTGCCCATGCCACGGGAGTCATAGGCTCATTGAGGAACATGGCACTGGCGATGATGGTGGTGAGCGGGTTCAGATACACATAGTTGCTCGTCTTAATGGCTCCCACCTTTCGGATTGCCCAACTCCAAAGGGCAAAGCAGACGAAGGAGGCGATGAAGCCAAGAAAGAGGATGTTCATCCATATCGTGGAATTCAGAAATCCAGAAAGGGGAAACTGCCACGGCTTGATGAAAAACATGGGGAGCATGGTGAGCAGACCATAGAAGAACACCTTGCGAGTGATGAACACGGCACTGTAGCGGTCGGCGACGAGTTTCATAATAAGGCTATACACAGCCCAACTGATTGCCGCCATGAGAGCGAGCAAGTCGCCCAAGGGATTGAGATGGAGTACGAAATGACCGTTGAAGATAACCAGTCCCACGCCCAACAGCGCCAACAGTGAACCCACGATGAGTTGCCAAGAGGCTTTGATGCTGGGCATGAACAGAATGCCTAAGACAACCGTGATGAGCGGTGCCGTGCAGACGATGAACGAGACGTTGTTGGCGTAGGTAATGCCAAGGGCTTCGTTCTCACAGAGAAAATAGATAGAGCCACCCGTAACACCGAGCAGACACATCAGTCCTTCATCTTTCCAGTTGTCTGCCAACAGCCGTCGGGGTGAGATGACCCAAATGGCGATATAAGCCAATAGGAAACGGCACACGAAAATCTCCCACGGCAACATCCCGCCCATGAGCAGATACTTCGTGTTGACGAAGGTGCAGCCCCAGCAACAGACCACCGCGATGGCTACCACATGTGCCACCCACGACTTGGATGTATGATTTGCTTGCATAGTTGTCAACGCTATTTACTGAGGCTTTCTTTCATTGCAGCCTTAATCTCATCCATGCGCTTGATTCGCTCCGATGAATAAGTCTGTTCGTGGTCTTGCAGCCAGTCGTACATGGCGTATGCTTTCTGCAGGAGCATCGTCCGAAACGGCTCCGACTCCATTTGGGCATCGTAGTAGAAAAGCTCACTCAGAATCTGAATCTTCATAGCTCTGTGCTCGGCATCCTCACCCTCCAACGACTTCAGCACATCTTCCAATGTGGCTGTATGGTAGAAGGTGTGAGGTCCCACATATTGGTCGTAGAGCTTCTCCAGCATTTCACGCCGGCCCTCAAATTCTTTTTTCTCAAGCATTCGTTGCAGAGCAGCAAGGAACTCTCGAATGATACGCATGATGTAGTCTCGTTGTAGCATGTCTAAAAGTTTTATAGGTTGGATAACATGGATGGATTCATTGCGATAGAAACACATCTATGGATTCTAAATCCCCACTTTGTTAATATTCCCGTTTGTCTGCTTTTTCTTTCCACATTCTGAAAGCGGCAAGTGATTCCTGCGGAAGCAGCACCGTCATCATCTTCTCACGCTCACTGGGCTGAAGCGACAGCTCGCGGTAGATAAAGTCGTCGTCGAAACCTGCATCGGCAGCGTCCTTGCGGTCACAGCCATAATATATCCGTTCCAGCCGCGCCCAATAAATAGCTCCTAAACACATGGGACAAGGCTCGCACGAAGTGTATATCTCGCAGCCACTCAGATTGAAAGTGCCCAGTTTGCGTGCCGCGTTGCGAATGGCACACACTTCGGCATGGGCAGTGGGGTCATTATCTATCGTCACCCTGTTGTTTCCTTCAGCTATAATTTCGCCGTCCTTCACGATGACGGCTCCAAACGGACCGCCGCCCCGACGAACACTCTCGACACTCAGCGTGATGGCGCGGCGCATGAATTCTTTATTTTCCATTCAATGAATTAGTTTAGCTTGCAAAGATACGAATATTATTCTATAT
The DNA here is from genome assembly GCA_050946455.1 of Prevotella sp. GTDB lineage: Bacteria > Bacteroidota > Bacteroidia > Bacteroidales > Bacteroidaceae > Prevotella. The sequence continues at coordinate 80,183 of JBMNUV010000003.1, read as the reverse complement.
TTTTGTATCTTTGCTAAAAAATTAAGACTATGGAAACAATCGTTTATGGCTTTGCCGAGTCGCCTTTCGGCAGTATTATTGTAGCACGCAACTCACAAGGTGTTTGCGACCTGCAGTTCTTAGGTTATGACCGTCACCTCGTCATTCATGAGTTGGGTACCCGCTGGGGAGTCTACACTCCCACTAGTCAAAACGACGACATGGCGCAGCAAGTGGAACGGCTGATTTTCGAATCGTTCTCTCCCACTGCCTCCACTCCGCTCTGGGAAGAGATTCCACTCTGTCCCAAGGGAACCGAGTTTCAGTTGAAGGTCTGGGAGGAGTTGCGCCGCATTCCCTTTGGCACGACTGTGAGCTACCAGGAAGTGGCAAACCGTCTGGGACGCCCTACCGCTGTGCGCTCCGTTGCCACCGCCATCGCCGCAAACCCCATCGCAGTACTCATTCCTTGCCACCGCGTAGTTCACAAGGATGGCTCGTTGGGCAACTACCATTGGGGAACACAACTGAAACAACAACTCATTGACTGGGAGAAGCGACATCTGAAGAAATGAGCCATAGCAACATCACCGCCGATGAGCTTTTCGCACGGCTGAGCGCCATCGCCGTCTTCCCGGACGACGGGAAAACGCCCAACAAGGCAATGCACGACATTTTGGAGTTGACGTGTACCCGTGGGACAGACGACAACGAGGGGGCTTTCGGCAATCTGTTCTCAAAGGTTGACTTTCTCTGCCGTCGCCACCGTCTCAACGCGTTCCAGACCCTGCGCATCCAGCGAATGCGCCGTGACAGCAACCACAGCGAACCTATTCCAAAGGAACGCTGGGGCGATGACTGCCGTGCGCTGGCGCTGTTTATCAGCGGTGTGTTCTCCGTGGGTATTCCCGATGAACTCACGCGGCTCCTGCCCCACGACTTCACGCCCGATGACAACCTGCGCCCCATCGACTATAAATATATAAGGTGTATCATCACGGATGTCGATTCTTCCCGCTTCACCCTCACGGTTTCTGCTGAGGGCGAATCGGAATGGCAGGTCGACTGCAGCGCTGAGGGTCTTCGATATATAGTAGAGTTGGCTCGCAAGGGCATGCAACTCAATCTCATCGACAGCCGTCGCGATGAAAATGGCGCGCTACTGCCATCTCTCATTGTGGTGGAACCCGACTTCACGGTCAATATCTCCACGCTTGCGGGCTGCTTCATGGAGTACGGGCGCAGCCCTTTCAACTATCTGCTCAAACGTATGCAGCCTTCGCCCAACTCACAGGCAATCCTGATGGGTAACTTTGCGGGCAGCGCGCTCGACGACATCATCCATACGAAGGACCACTATAAATGGACGGAGACACTGAAAACCAATTTCAAAGAGCAGGTGCTCAACTATTGCACATGCCCTGATTTCAATGCCACCGTGTTTAAATCCGACGCTCAACGGCAGGCGCGTAACATACAAGGCATCGTTGAGCATTTGTTCAATCCCTCCGACCCACATTCCTACCGGCGTGATTTGGCTATCTTGGAACCGTCGTTCGTTTGCGAACAACTCGGTGTCTATGGTCGTGTTGACCTGATGACCACCGACCTGCGGATGCTCGTGGAGCAGAAATCGGGCAAGAACTTCAATATCGAATGCGGACGCCCCGACATCAACGGTCGTATGCAGTTGGAGAAGCACTATGCCCAGCTACTGCTCTATTTTGGTGTTCTGCGGTGCAACTTTGGCATCACGCCGCAAAAAGCCGACTTGATGCTACTCTATTCGCGCTATCCTTTCCCATACGGATTGCTTCGCACGGCGTGGCTGGCAAGTTTCTTCAACGAAATCATGCAGTTGCGCAACCGCATCGTGGCACTGGAGTTTGCGATGGCGCGCGAGGGATTCGACCGTTATCTTGACGCGTTCACTACCGACAACCTGAACATTGCGGGCATCAGCGGTAGGTTCTGGGACAGTTGTCTCAAGCGCCAAATTGATGCCGTAACGATTCCGCTCCACCAACTCTCACCACTTGAGCGGGAGTATATCACCACTATGACGACTTTCGTGCTGCGCGAAGAAATCATGTCAAAGACGGGTGCACAGCAAAACCGCGGCAACTCCACCGCGGACCTGTGGAATATGCCCCTTGCCGAAAAGCAGGAAAACGGAAGCATCTTCACTGCACTGACCATCACCAACATGGAGCAAAGCGATACTTACAACGGCTACGACACGCTCACGCTCCACGTTCCCAATCAGGGCGACGACTTTCTGCCCAACATCCGCTTGGGCGATAGCGTCTATCTCTATGCCTACGATACCGACAAGGAGCCTGACGTGCGCCATGCGGTACTGTTTCCCGGCAACGTGACAGCCTTGAGCAGCGATTCCATCACCGTTCATCTCAAAGACGGTCAGCAGAATCCCGACATCTTTGCTCATGCCGCCAGCCTCGGCAGAGCCGAGCGTCCCTGCCTCTATGCCGTAGAGAAGAGCAACGGAGAAATGGGAACCTCATCGGCTCTTGCCGCCATGCTTGCGTTTGCTAAGTCCGACAAACTCTTCCGCGACTTGCTTTTAGGTCAGCGTGCCCCGCATGCCAACCCCAACGTGACGCTCCGCCACAGCTACAATCCCTATTACGACCGCATCATCCTCAAAGCTATGCAAGCTACCGACTATTTCCTGCTCGTGGGTCCGCCGGGAACGGGCAAGACTTCCATGGCACTGCAATATATTGTGCGCGAGTATGAGGGTCAAGACATCCTGCTCATGGCCTACACCAATAGGGCTGTAGATGAGATTTGCGGCATGTTGGAAGAGAACGGCTTCGACTATCTGCGCATTGGCAATCCCTATACTTGTGATGAGCGCTACCGCGACCACCTCCTCCAAAACGCCGTCAATGAGGGCGGCAACCTACAGGAAATCCGCTCCCACGTGGTTGGGGCGCACATTGTCGTCGGCACTACTACGAGCGTCCAGTCGTCGGCATCGCTTTTTCAACTCAAGGCATTCAGTTGTGCCATCATCGACGAGGCAAGCCAGATTCTTGAACCGTCGCTCATCGGTTTGTTGGCGCGCGTTCCCAAGTTCATCCTCATTGGCGACTACAAGCAGTTGCCGGCAGTGGTGCAGCAACCCCAAGGTCTTACCGCCATCAGCAGTCCGCTTCTCCATGAGGCTGGATTTTCCGACTGCCGAGAGTCTCTTTTCCAGCGTCTCATGCGCAAGGAAATGTCGTCGGGTCGCACGGATTTCACCGCCGTGCTCAACCACCAAGGGCGCATGCACACGGAGATAGCCGACTTCGCCAACCAGATGTTCTACAGCGAGGAGCATCTGCAATGCGTGCCTCTTCCCCACCAGCAAGGCAGCCAAATCTATCCCGACGGATGCACAGCCTACACCGGCTCACCCATCGGTGCCTTCATCGCCACGCGCCGCAATGTATTCATCCCCTCACGCTTCTGCATTGACCCTAATCTGAGCGACAAGGTTAACGCCGACGAGGCGCGCATCACAGCCAATGTGGTCGAAGCCGTGCGCCACACCTACGGTCCGCTCTTCGACCCAGACCATACCATCGGCGTCATCGTGCCATACCGCAATCAGATAGCGATGGTGCGTCGACTGCTGGAGCAAACGGGCGACCCGCTGCTCACACGCATCAGCATCGACACTGTGGAGCGCTATCAAGGCAGTCAGCGAGATATCATCGTCTACTCCTTCACCGTACAGCACCGCTATCAGCTCGACTTCCTCACAGCAAGCAACTTCTTTGAGAATAACCATGAGATTGACCGCAAGCTCAACGTGGCACTCACGCGGGCGCGCCGTCAGATGATAGTAACCGGCAACGAGAAAATCATGGGCTACAATCCCATTTTCAAGGCATTAATAGAATATATCAAGAGCAAAAATGGATATTTAGAACGAGAAATTGGATAATTTTATCTATCTTTTAACATATAAAACATGTTTTATAAAGATAAAAAGGCCTATCTTTGCACCGTGTAACCTACATATTTAAATTATCAACTATTTAAGATTTCAGATTATGATGAAGAAAATTCTTTTTGCAGCAGTATTAATGCTCAGTTCTGCTTCTGCATTCGCTCAGCATGCAGTGGGTTCTTTCACACTGCAACCTAAGGTGGGTATCAACATCGCATCGATGACAAACATTGACGATAGCAAATCACGCGTTGACTTTGTCGGTGGTTTGGAAGGTGAATACCAAGCTACAGATATTTTCTCAATTAGCGCAGGTGTACTCTACTCTCGTCAGGGTGTCAAGTGGGACAATAATTATTTAGACTTTGCAGACGACTCTTGGTCACCCAGTTACATCAACATTCCTATCCTTGCCAACGTTTATGTAGTGAGGGGCTTGGCTGTGAAGGCTGGTATCCAACCCGGTTTCATGGTAGACAAAGATGATGCAGTAAACGAGAAGACTTTCGACTTCTCTATTCCTGTAGGTCTGTCCTATGAGTATGCCAACTTCGTTCTTGATGCCCGCTACAACTGGGGTGTGACGGATGTTTTTGATGTAGAAAGCGACAGTCCTAAGAACAGTGTATTCCAGATTACTCTGGGTTACAAGTTCGACCTCTAATCGACATTGCTAACATCATTTTATATCGTTGCCATCCATTCAATGAGAGTGGATGGCAATTTCTTTTAATGCATAATGCACAATGCATAATGCACAATTATAATGCACAATGCATAATGCACAATTATAATTCACAATTCATAATTCATAATTTCCTGACTTTGGCACTTTTATCGTGCCATCATGTAGCGCCGATTGGAAATCAGGCAGTTACGAAACAAAACAATGGGTGACGCAGGGTGACGCAAACGTTAAAAGTGACATAATTGCACTATGTTTATAAGAAATAATAACAGACCAAACAGCGTCTGCGTCGCAGCGGGTGACAAATTACAAGGAAGATTCGAGAAAATCATGGGCTACAATCCTATTTTTAAGGCAGTAAATAGGATAGGTAAACAGCAAAAATGGATATTTAGAACAAGAAATGGAATAAAAATATCTATCTTTTAACATTAAAACATGTTGTATAAAGATAAAAAGGTCTACCTTTGCACCGTTTAATCTTCATATTAAAATTATCAACTATTTAAGATTACAGATTATGATGAAGAAAATTCTTTTTGCAGCAGTATTAATGCTCAGTTCTGCTTCAGCATTTGCTCAGCATGCAGTGGGTTCTTTCACACTGCAACCTAAGGTGGGTCTCAACATCGCCAACATGACAGATATGGATGACAGTGACCCTCGCGTGGGATTCGTTGGCGGTGTTGAAGGTGAGTATCAAGTAACCGACATTTTCAGCCTTTCTGCTGGCGTGCTCTATTCTATGCAGGGCTGCAAGCTCGATAATTCAGCTACTTTTGCCGGCTACACACTCAATGGAGATGTTACTTATAAGACTGATTATATCAACATCCCCATCATGGCGAATGTCTATGTAGTAAAAGGTTTGGCTGTAAAACTTGGTATCCAACCTGGGTTCAACGTGAATGCGAAGGCTAAGGTGTCTGCTTCTGGCGCTGGATTAAGCGCAGACCAAAGCTATGACTTGGCAGATGACGTGAAGACTTTCGACTTCACCATCCCTGTAGGTCTGTCCTATGAGTATGCCAACGTTGTTCTTGATGCTCGCTACAACTGGGGTTTGACAAAGATTGTTGATGCAGGTGATGACAGTCCTAAGAACAGTGTATTCCAGATTACTCTGGGCTACAAGTTTGACCTCTAATTGACATTTCTAACATTCCATATTGTTGCCATCCATTCATTGAGAGTGGGTGGCAATTTCTTTAATTCATAATGCATAATGCACAATGCATAATTACAATTCATAATTCACAATTCATAATTCATAATTAGCTTCGCCCACGTGTTCGGCGTTATGTTTTGCTTTTGAAGCGCAGCAACTCCTATCTCCTATTTCCTAACTCATTTTGCTCCTATCTCCTAATTCCTATCTCCTAACTCACTTTGCTCCTAACTCTAACGGCTTCGCGTTAAATAAGTGTGTATCTTGCGCAGAAGCGAAAGATTTTTTCTACCTTTGCACTGATATGGACAAAATGGTTTCGCCAATACAGGCATTGCTGCAACAGCGCACACTCCTGCAAATGGAATACGCTGTGGAAAAGGAGGCCTATCGGAAGCAGACGCAGACGATGGGAATGGGACGAAAGGTGAAACGCGGTGACGCGTGGTTCCCGCTCTCCGTGGGACGCAGTTCCTACAATGCCCTCAACCAAATGACGCTGGAGGTGACACGCACAGCCGACACTGAGATTGAACACAACTTTGAATTTGGCAAGCCGGTGGTGTTCTTCTCAATGAAGAAAGACGGAACCATCCATTATTTCTCATTTACCGCACAGGTGAGCTACGTGGACGGCGACAGAATGGTCGTGGTGGTGCCGGAAGGACATCAGCTCGACATCCAAAGTTCAGCAGAACCCGTGGGTGTCCAACTGTTCTTCGACGAAACTACCTATCGGATGATGTTTGATGCCCTCGACCGCGTGATTCACGCGAAGAACAACCGTTTGGCTTATCTGCGCGACCTCTTCTACAGCCACCAGCCCGCACAAACTTTCTCCTTCGAGCCGATGCGGTTTCCCTGGCTCAACTCTACTCAAGAAGAGGCGGTCAACAAGGTGCTGCAGGCAAAAGACGTGGAAGTGGTCCACGGACCTCCCGGCACGGGCAAGACCACCACGCTCGTGGAAGCCATCAATGAGGTGCTGATGCGCGAGAGCCAAGTGCTGGTATGCGCACAGAGCAATACCGCGGTGGATTGGATTAGCGAGAAACTGGTGGACCGCGGCATCAACGTATTGCGCATCGGCAACCCCACCCGTGTGAACGACAAAATGTTGGGGTTCACCTACGAGCGGCGCTACGAGGCTCACCCCGACTATCCGCAGCTCTGGGCTATCCGCAAGGCTATCCGCGAGATTCGCTCCTCCAAGGGCAAGCGCGAAAACCGCCACCAGAAATTGGAACGGTTGAAAAGTCGTGAGACCGAGCTTGCCATCCGCATCCACAGCGACATCTTCGGTGAGGCGCGCGTCATTGCCTCTACCCTCGTCGGAGCAGGCGGACGACTGTTGGAGGGTATGAAGTTCGGCACGCTGTTCATAGACGAGGCTGCCCAAGCATTGGAGGCAGCCTGTTGGATTCCCATCCGAAGGGTCACACGCGTCATCCTTGCAGGCGACCACTGCCAGCTTCCGCCCACCATCAAGAGCATGGCTGCAATGAGAGCCGGACTGGGCAAGACGCTCATGGAACGTATTGTGGAGAACAAGCCTGAGTCGGTGACGCTGCTGCGCGTGCAGTACCGAATGAATGATGCCATCATGAACTTCCCCAACCAATGGTTCTATCACGGCATGGTTCATAGCGCCGAGGGCATGGGCCACCGCGGAATCCTCGACTACGACAACCCGATGATGTGGGTGGACACGAGTGAACTGCCTTCCACCGATGAGGAGCCTCACTATCGCGAGACCTTCGTGGGCGAGACTTTCGGACGCATCAACAAGGACGAGGCTCGGCTCACGCTGCAAACACTAAAAGATTACTTTGAGAAGATAGGCAAGCAGCGTATCTTAGAAGAGCAAATCGACGTGGGCATCATCTCTCCCTACCGTGCACAGGTACAATATCTGCGGTCATTGGTGAAGCGGAGCGAGTTCTTCAAGCCTTTCCGCAAGCTGATATCCATCAACACGGTGGACGGTTTTCAGGGACAGGAGCGCGACATCATCCTCATCTCGTTGGTGCGCGCCAACGACGACGGTGAGATTGGCTTCCTGCGCGACCTGCGACGAATGAACGTAGCCATCACGCGTGCCCGTATGAAACTGATTATTCTTGGTGACGCCTCCACTATGACGCGCCATCCTTTCTATAAGAAACTATATGAATACGTCAACAATCAATAAGTTGCTGTTGGCTCATGGCATCAAACCCACCGCCAACCGAATCGTGATAGCCCGTACTCTGTCTGCGGCACTCAGTCCGATGTCGATGAAAGACTTGGAAAACAAGATTCTCACCATCGACAAATCGGGCATCTTCCGCACGCTGACGCTCTTCCGCGACCACCACATGGTACACGATGTGGAGGACGGCGAGGGCAACGTGCGCTATGAGCTATGCACCTGTGAGCAGGATGAGGAGGACGACGACCTTCACGCCCACTTCTTCTGTGAGCAGTGCCACCGCACCTTCTGCCTCGACGACACCCCCATCCCTGCCATTCCCCTTCCCGACGGTTTCGAGATGACCTCTATCAATTATATGGTGAAGGGCATTTGCCCCGATTGCAAAAAGAGAGGAAGAGGAAAGGCTTAAAGAATCAGCGTCGATAATACCCCGTACTATCCGCTCAGCAACATTTATTTCCATCAGATTATGTTTACAACTACAGATTTCGTCATCCGTTTGGCATTAGCCGCCGTCTTGGGCGGTGCCATTGGTCTGGAACGTGAGTTCCGCGCCAAGGAGGCAGGCATGCGCACCCACTTCCTCGTGGCGATGGGCAGTGCGCTGTTCATGATTCTGTCTCAATACGGATTCGACCTTGCGCTCCGCCACTACGCCTCGACAGCCTCGTTTGACCCTTCGCGTATCGCCTCGCAGGTGGTGACAGGCATCGGCTTCATCGGTGCCGGAACCATCATCTTTCAGAAACACGTGGTGCGCGGACTTACTACCGCCGCCGGATTGTGGGTGACGAGCGCCATCGGTATGACCATTGGAGCCGGTCTCTACACCTTGGGATTAGCAAGTACCGTGTTGGTACTCATCTGTTTGGAAGCCCTCAACTTCGTGGCGCGCCGCTTCGGCGTGAAGAAGCTCATGGTAACCTTCTCCACAAAAAGTCACGACACCGTAAAACAAATACTCCAAGAATTGCAGAACAACGGAGTGGACTTTGACTCCTACGAAATGCACCGCTATATCAATCCCGACGGACAGCAGTATGAGGTGACAATGGAAGTGAAAGTCAAACGCAAAAACTACCGCGAGCAAATCATGGACTTCGTGAAGGACTTCAACGGCGTGAGCATTGAGATGATGGAATAACATGTTTTCTCCCACCGATATCTTCCACCCTTTACAATCATCAACGGTCCCGCCATCGCTGATGAATAATCCTTTCTACTACCGTCCCCATCCGCTATGCCGGGAGGCGATGGCTGAGGTAGCGGCGTGGATAGCCGACAGTGGTGACTTCCGAAAAGAAGCCGACAAAGGGAAGATGTTTGGCGTGCTTATTGTGAAGGACGAAAAAGGACAGATGGGGTATTTGGCTGCCTACAGCGGACAGATTGGCGGAAGAGCCGATTGGAACGGCTTCGTTCCTCTGATTTTTGACTATCTGCAGCCCGACGGAACCTTCAAACGGGGCGAGGCGGAGATTGAAGCCTTGGGACAAAGTATTGAGGCGGAGCAACTGCACATAGAGGCTCAACTCCAACAACTGCAAACGAAGGAGAAGAGCCAAGTGGCATCCTTGCAAGCCGACATCGACCGTTTCCGCAAGATGATGGAGGAGAGTAAGCGGCGGCGCGATGAGCAACGACTATCGGGCATCGGCAACGAGACGGAGAGAATTGCCGAGAGCCAGTTTCAGAAAGCAGAGTTGCGACGCAAACGGAAAAAACTCCAACAAACAACCGCAGAAATAGCAAATGCCAAGGAGCAACTGACCGTCCATCTAAAGGACATGACCGAGCAGCGCAAACGCAAGAGCGACAAGTTGCAGCGGTGGCTTTTCTCCCATTTTTTTGTGAACAACGCGTTGGGAGAACGGCGTTCCCTCATGCAGGTTTATGGTATGATTCCGCCTTCTGGAAGCGGCGAATGCTGTGAGCCGAAACTCATCCAATACGCCTATTCTCATGGGCTGCGTCCCCTTTGCATGGCGATGATGTGGTGGGGCGAGAGTCCCATTGGCGAAGTGCGCCATCACAGAGCCTACTATCCCGCCTGCAACTCCAAATGCAAACCGTTGTTGGGTTTCATGCTGCAGGGATTGGAAGTGGAGCGCAACCAACTGTTGGCGCCCGTGAGTCAACTGTTGCCCATCCTCTATGAGGACGACGACGTGTGCGTGGTATGCAAGCCGGCGGGAATGCTGACCGTACCGGGTAAGAGCCACCGCGAGAGTGTCTATAGCCGTATGCGCCAGTTATTGCCACACACTGACTCACCCATCATCGTCCATCGCTTGGATATGCAAACAAGTGGAATTCTCGTTACGGCAAAGACTGTCAAAGCCTATCATGACTTGCAGCGCCAATTTGCCCATCATGAAATCGAGAAGACTTATATTGCGCTGTTGGAACCTGCGCCCAAAGGAATCGTCACCCCGAAAGAAGGGCGAATCTCATTGCCCTTGCGCCCAGACTTGGACGACCGTCCGCGCCAACTCGTTGACCACCTCTACGGCAGAGAGGCGATTACCGACTACCGAATGCTGAGCGACAACCGCATCGAACTGCATCCTCTTACAGGCCGCACCCACCAGCTTCGCGTCCACTGCGCCCACAGTGAAGGGCTTTCGCGCCCCATAATAGGAGACAACCTCTATGGACATCCCGGTGAGCGACTCTGTCTTCATGCCGCAAGATTGACGTTCCGACATCCTGTGAGCGGCAAAACAATGACCTTCTACGATAAGCCACCCTTCTGACTTCCACTATATGAAGAACGTCGGGAAGGGAGATTGAACTTAGTGAAAGTTGAATTCATGGTTACTATACTGGTTTGACAATCTCAACCCTCAACCCAAGTGCATCTATCAGACGGTAAAAAACGCCAACACTTGGGGTGATGATGCCATTCTCAATTTTGGAGATGTATGATTTGGTAGTGTTAGTCCGCTTAGCCAATTCCTCTTGGTTGACATTCGCTTCCTTGCGAGCATCATGAAGTATCTGACCAGAGTAAAAGGCATAAGCCTCTTCCTCAGCCTGTGCGCGTTGGGGAGTTCCTTCCTTACCGAACTTGGCATCCAAAACAGCATCGTAGTCAACAATTTTGTGATTGTTTGTCCGCATAATATGCCTCCTTTATCTTTATCGCTTTTTCTATTTCTGACAGCGTTTCCATGAATGACTCGAAATAGAGCCACATGTTTTTATTTTGCGTTCGCGCTGCAAACATAAAAAAGTTTCAATATCTTACAACATTTAGAGGAGAATTTAAGGCGATGAATTGCTGATGGTTCACAAGTTTTCATTTGCAAGCTCATATCTCCAAACCCATTCTAACTCCTATCTTCTAACTCATTCTAACTCCTAACTTGTTCTAACTCCTATCTCCTATCTTCTAACTCCTAACTTGAAATCTGCATGTTTTTCCCTCAAGAACACTCTACTCTTGAAGGCTGACACGTGGTAGCCATAAGTCTAACACGTGGTAGCCTTAAGTCTAACACGTGGTAGCCTTAAGTCCGTCACGTGTCAGACTTCATGGATACAAAGTTATTCAATCGAGACAACCCCAAAATTTCCACAAAGAAACATCTCCTGACGATTGCTTCACGTGAGAGCAATAATGTATTCACGTGAAAACAATAATGTAATCACGTGACAGCATTCATCCTTTCTTGTTGCCGAAGAGTTGCAGGTGCCCTTTAGTGATGCCTTTAACTCTTCTAACTCCTCTGACTCCACCCTGCATGCGACAGTTGAGTAAGTTGAGAAAAGCCGGATATTACGAATCTTTAAGAGGTTATCGTAAGTTTGGAACTTGTCAAAGTTTAGTATTTTTAGCGTGGAAAATTGCATTGCTCAATAAAAATAAGTAACTTTGCAAAGTTTATAAGGCCAGTTTTCTACTCTGTTTTCTCTGACACCGACGGGGCATTGGCTTTCAACCATTAAAAGATGAATCTCAACAGTATATGGCAAGAAGAGTTGTAATAACCGGAATGGGAATTTGGTCATGTCTGGGAACTGATTTGGAAACCGTCAAGGACTCGCTCTACAACGGCAAGTCGGGTATCGGCTTACAGAAAGAGCGCTTGGAATACGGCTACCGCTCAGGATTAACAGGTATCGTCCCTACACCCGAAATCACAAAGAAAATGCTCGACCGCCACACCCGCGCCGGCATGTCGGAGGAGGCACGCTACGCCTACATGGCAAGTCGCGACGCCCTGCAACAAGCGGGGATTGACGATGCCTATCTCCAGGCAAACGAGGTGGGATGCCTCTTTGGCAACGACTCGTCGGCAAAACCCGTGATTGAGGCGGCAAAGGTGATGGACGAGAAGCACGACTCGGCAATGCTGGGCTATGGCTACGTGTTCCAAGCCATGAACTCCACGGTGAACATGAACCTAAGCACCATCTTCCACCTACGTGGCATCAACTTCACGGTGAGTGCCGCCTGCGCCAGTGGCAGCCACTCTATCGGTTTGGGCTACCTTTTCATCAAGGACGGCTTGCAGGATATGGTGCTGTGCGGCGGTGCCCAAGAGACCAACTACTACTCGATGGCTTCTTTCGACGCATTGGGAGCCTTCTCTGTGCGCATGGACGAGCCGACAAAAGCCAGTCGCCCCTTTGACCGCGACCGCGACGGACTCGTGCCGAGTGGCGGTGCGGCTGCATTGGTGTTGGAGGAATACGAACATGCCCGCAAACGCGGAGCTACTATTTTAGCTGAAGTAGTGGGCTACGGCTTCTCCAGCAATGGCGGTGGAATCTCGCAGCCCAGCGACGACGGATGCGTCATTGCCATGTCGCGTGCACTGGAGAGTGCCGGACTAAAGGAGGACGACGTAGACTACATCAACGCTCACGCCACTTCAACGCAACAGGGCGACATGTATGAGGCAAAGGCATTGGACCGCATGTTCCGCGGCAAACACGCCCTCATCAGCAGTACCAAGTCGATGACAGGCCACGAATGTTGGATGGCTGGAGCCAGTGAGGCGGTATATTCCGTATTGATGATACAGAACCACTTCGTTGCGCCCAACATCAACTTGGAGAACCCCGACGAGTACGCGGAACATCTCAACCTGACCGCCAAAACAGTAGATACAGAGGTGAATACCGTGCTGAGCAACTCCTTCGGCTTTGGCGGAACCAACTCGGCAATCGTGATAAGAAAATTCCAGTGATAAGAAGGATTTGACGCTATCCTAAGGTGACAGTCATACCCCTGCCCGCAAAGCGGTTGGTCGGCAATCTCACATTACAGCCTTACCAAAGACGGAAGCCTCAACTTACTCCGAAGATAAATCAACAGAACGATATGCAATTATCGCCATCCCTACATACTTATACCCACGAACAACTGTCGGCGCGCGACGCGCAACGGTTGGCAGAGTTCATTGCATGGGGACCAGCCGTATTTCAAACCGCGCGGCTGATGCTCAAATGGGGTATTCTTGACCTCCTGCGCGACTCCGGCTCAGGACTGACGCGCAAGGAGATTTGCCAACGAACCAACCTGTCGGACTACGCAGTGAAATGTCTCACCGAGGCTTCGCTTGCCATCGGCATCATCCTCGTTGACCCTAAGACCAACAAATTTACCATTTCCAAGGCCGGCTGGTTCCTCATCAACGACCCAGCGGTGCGCGTCAACATCGACTTCAACCAAGATGTCAACTACGAAGGGTGGTTTCATTTGGGCGAATCGCTCAAGAAGGGAAGTCCAGAGGGACTGCGCCATTTCGGCAACTGGTCAACGGTGTATGAGGGATTGTCGCAGTTGCCCGAACAGGTGCAGCGCAGTTGGTTCGGCTTTGACCATTTCTACAGCGATTCCTCTTTTCCGCAGGCACTCGACATCATCTTCCGCCAGCACCATACCAAGTTGTTGTTCGACGTGGGTGGCAACACGGGGAAGTGGGCACTGCGCTGCGTGGATTTCGACCCAGAAGTGAAAGTAATGGTTCTTGACCTGCCGCAGCAGATTGAAATGATGCGCAAGAATATAGCCGGAAAGAAAGGAGCCGAGCGAATCAGTGGCTATGGCATTGACGTGCTCGACGAGCAAGCCCATTTTCCACAGACGCAGCCGGCACCCGACGTGATATGGATGAGTCAGTTCCTCGACTGCTTTAGCATGACGCAGATTGTGAGCATCCTGCGCCGTGCCGCCCAAGCGATGGATTCCCATTCTCGCCTCTGCATCATGGAGACCTTGTGGGACCGTCAACGCTACGAGCCAGCGACCTTCTGTCTCACCATGACTTCGCTCTACTTCGCCGCCATCGCCAATGGCAACTCCAAGATGTATAACACAGAGGACATGGAGCATTGCATTCGCGAAGCAGGTCTGACGATTGAGCATATCTACGACCATTTGGGGCAAGGACACTCCATCATCGTAGTTAGGAGCGAAAAGAGTTAGGAGTTAGGAGTTGCTGCGCCGCAGAATCCGGACATATCGCCGAACACGTGGGCGAAGCTAATGATGCATTATGAATTATGCATTATGCATTAGAAGTTACCTACTGAACCTTCTACTATTCAGAAGAATTAAAAAACTAAAACAACAATATGACACGCCAAGAAATTGAAGAAAAAGTGAGAGCGTTCATGATAGATGAACTGGAAATCGATGAGGACAAAATCCACGACGATGCCAAACTGAAAAACGATTTGGGCATTGACAGTCTTGACTTCGTTGATATCGTCGTTATCGTGGAGAACAACTTCGGTTTCAAAATCAAGCCAGAAGAAATGAGCGGGGTAGTTACGCTGAAAGACTTCTGCGACTACATAGAGAGCAAGGTGGGCGATGCCAAATAACGAACAACCATCTTCTCTCCGTAGGGAACGCGAATATCCTTCGGAAGAATTTCTGCGGTCCATCGACATCCATGAACTGTTGCCCCAACAGGAGCCTTTCGTCATGGTGGGACGACTGACGGATTTCAATCCGACTGTGACGGTGACCGAGACTTGCATTGCGCCCGACAACATCTTTGTAGAAAACGGGGCATGGTCGGCAACGGGACTGATGGAGAATATCGCCCAGACCTGTGCCGCACGCATCGGTTACGTCAACAAGTATATATTAGAAAAAGGTATTCAGATTGGCGTTATCGGAGCCATCCGCAACTTCAACGTAGTTAGACTTCCTGCTGCAGGCTCAACCGTTAGGACGCGGATGGAAGTAATGGAGGAAGTGATGGGTATGATTCTTGCCCATGCAGAAATCTCCGAGAATGACTCACCGATAGCAAGTTGCGATATCAAAATCGCCCTAAAGAATGAATAGTTGACAAGCCGCTTGCCAGTTCTGTTCAGCTATCCCAAAAGCAAAAGAAATGAAAGAGCTCAGGACAAGAAAAGAAATCACAATCCGTTTCAGCGAGGTAGATTCGATGGGAGTGGTATGGCACGGCCATTATCCACTCTATTTTGAGGATGCCCGCGAAGCCTTCGGCAAAGAGTATGGGTTGGAATATCAGACCATCTACGGCAACGGTTGGTTTGCGCCCATTGTGGAGCTCAACCTGAAATACCACAAGTCGTTGCATCACGGTCAGAAAGCCACGGTGGATATCATCTACAGACCCAAACCGTCGGCTAAGATTGTGTTCGACTATGAGATTCGCGACGAGGCAGGAGAACTCTGTGTGGAGGGTCACTCGGTACAGGTGTTTACCACGAAGGACGGAGAACTGTCTTGGGACAACCCCGAATTCTATGCCAAATGGAAAGAACGCTGGGGACAGACTGAAGATAAAAATGATATATAAGATTGCCGACAACATACTGTCGCCACTCGGAACGACCACGCAGGAAAATCTGCGCGCCATCGCCAACGGGGAGAGTCGCCTGACAAGGCACGAAGGACTGTGGCAACTGCCGGAGCCTTTCACCGCATCACTCTTTCCCACCGACGGTCGCATGGATTTCGAGCATCTTGCCACGACTTCTGCTCGGCGTGCCATCCTGGAAAGCGGCATCAACGTTTCATCATCCCGTTCGGTTCTGATTCTCAGTACAACGAAGGGCGACGTGGAATGTCTGTCACCGGAGACAGCCGCAAACGATGACTACGGCTTAGGCGCCAGTGCACGCCGCATCTCCAAAAACTTGGGCTTCACCACTGAGCCGATAGTAGTCTGCAACGCTTGTGTTTCGGGGCTTTCTGCCATTATCTTGGCTCAACGGCTTCTTGATTGCGGTTATTACGACCATGCGGTGGTCTGTGGCGCAGAGGTGCAGAGTCGGTTCATCATCTCCGGCTTCCAATCGCTCAAGGCGATGTCGTCGCGTCCCTGCCGACCTTTCGACTTGGAACGCACGGGCATGAACCTCGGTGAGGCAGCCGCTTCCATCGTTTTCAGCATCCAGCCAAGCAAGTCCGACGACTGGGCAATCGCTACGGGGGCAGTCAACAACGACGCCTACCATATCAGCACTCCCCACCGACAGGGCGAGGGATTGCGTTTGGCTCTGACAGCCATCAGCAAGGAGATTCCTACCGAGGAATTGGCGTGCATCAACGCGCACGGCACCGCCACCCTCTTCAACGACCAAATGGAGTCGGTGGCAATAGAACGGGCGGGACTCGGAAGTCTGCCAGTGGTCGGATTAAAAGGCTATTACGGTCATACGATGGGTGCTTCCGGCGTGTTGGAGACCGTTCTCTGCATGGCGGCACTCGACGAGGGATGGATTCCCGCCACCCGTGGCTTCGAGGAGCGGGGCGTGTCGGGTAAGATACAAGTAACGAAAGAACGACTATCTACCGACAAGCGAAGTTTCATCAAGACGTTATCGGGATTCGGCGGTTGCAACGCAGCCATCTTAGCGACTAAAGGCGGAAAAGAGAAAGAGAGGAAGATGCAGCCGACGGAGTGGAATTTTTCCCACCGCGTGAGAATCACGCCCGATGGAGTGACGATAGACGGCAAACATCTTGATACGCAAGCCACAGGTGATGCCATGTTGCGGGAACTCTATGAGCGCTACGTGGGCGGTTATCCTAAGTTCCACAAGATGGATTCGCTCTGCAAACTCGGTTTCATCGCCAGTGAACTACTGTTGAAGGCTGAAGGCAAAGAGCACTTCAAAGAGAGCACGAACCGCGCTGTGGTACTGATGAACCGTTCCTCGTCGGTCGCTGCTGACTTGAAATACCTCAGTACCATCCAACCCGACAACTATTTCCCCAGCCCGTCGCATTTCGTCTATACGTTGCCCAACATCGTAACGGGTGAGATTGCCATCCGCAACCACTACCAAGGCGAGACGGCTTTCTACATCCTGCCAGAGAAGAATGAGGTTCTGATGAGCCAAATCCTCACCGCCACCTCCTGCGACCCCCGCACAGACAGCATCCTCGCCGGCTGGGTGGACTATCGGAACAGCAAGGAATTCGAGGCGGAATGCGAAATAATAGTTAGGAGTTAGGAGATAGGAGATAGGAGTTGCTGCGCCCCCTAATCTCGACATATCGCCGAACATGTGGGCGAAGCTAATTATGCATTATGCATTGTGCATTATGCATTAGAAATTGCCTACTGAACTTACACCACTAAAAAAAACTTTATCGAATGGAAAATTTAAAGAAACAACTAAAAGAGCAGATTATCCAAGCACTCAACTTGGAAGAGATGACACCAGATGAAATCGAGGACGACGAGCCGTTGTTTGGCGACGGTTTGGGACTCGACTCCATCGACGCGCTGGAACTCATCGTACTGCTCGAAAAACAATATGGCATTCGCTTGCAGAGTGCTGCTGATGGCAAAGAGGTGTTTAAGAGCATCAACGTCATGGCGGACTACGTGAGCAAGAACCGTAAGAAATAACGCTGTAAATGAACCATAGCCATATCGTCATCACAGGAGAAGGCATCGTTTGTGCCATGGGTTGCAACCGCGAGGAAGTGACCGAGTCGCTTCGCCACCAGCGTAGCGGCGTGGGCACCATGCGTTTCTTGCAGTCAGCGCATCAGGAGTTGCCTGTGGGCGAAGTGCCGATGAGCAACGACGAGATGAAGCGTCGGCTCCATATTGCGCCAAAGCAGACGGTGAGTCGCACTGCGCTCATGGCGATGATGGCGGTAGAGGAGGCTTTGAATGACGCAGGACTGCATCAAGCCGATGGTCTCCGCGTACTGCTGGTTTCGGGAACGACTGTC
The DNA here is from genome assembly GCA_050946455.1 of Prevotella sp. Classification (GTDB taxonomy): domain Bacteria; phylum Bacteroidota; class Bacteroidia; order Bacteroidales; family Bacteroidaceae; genus Prevotella. The sequence continues at coordinate 61,998 of JBMNUV010000003.1, read as the reverse complement.
GCAGGAATGGACATCACCGAGAATCACTACAACGACCTCGCGTCGGGTGGCGACGCTTCTTGCCTGTTGCAACACGACTGTGGAGCTTCTTCCCAACTCGTCAAGCAGCATTTCGACTTGTTCAGCGACGTGACCACTATCAGCACCGCCTGTTCCTCGGCAGCCAATGCCATTCTCTTTGGCTCCTTGCTACTCCGGTTCGGCAAAGCCGATGTGATAGTGGCTGGCGGTTCTGAAGCGTTGTCGCGCTTCCACCTCAATGGTTTCAACTCGCTTTTGATTCTCGACCACAACCGCTGCCGACCATTTGACGAGAGCAGGGCAGGACTCAACCTCGGTGAGGGAGCCGCCTACGTGGTGATGATGCGCGAGGATACTGCGGCAAGACTTCAAAAGCCCATCCACGCCTACCTGACGGGTTGGGGAAACGCTTGCGACGCTTTCCATCAGACCGCTACATCGCCAGAGGGCGAAGGTCCTTATCTCGCCATGACAGAAGCCCTTACACAGGCGGGACTCAGCGCCCGCGACATCGACTATGTTCATGCCCACGGCACCGGCACGCCCAACAACGATGCCACAGAGAGCCGTGCCTTACAGCGTGTCTTTGGCTCCGAGCTTCCCCCTGTGTCGAGCACCAAGGCGCTGACCGGTCATGCCACGAGCGCGATTGGTGGTATTGAGGCGGTCATCTGTCTCATCGCCATGCACGAAGACGAAGGACTCATCCCAGGCAATCTCGGATTTACTCATCCTTTTGAAGGAGGCATCCAACCCGTCGCGGTCAACCGACCTGCCAACCTCCGCCACGTGATGATGAATTCCTTTGGCTTCGGTGGCAATGACACTACGCTGATATTCTCGAAGGAAGCAACAGCCCCAGAGTTCTCAGAGAACTCCAAGCTTATTCCAAAAGCGGTGCTTTCGCAACAATCCGAACTGTCCGATGAGTCAGAACTGTCCGAACTCAAGGAGTGGATGAAGCCTATGACGACGCGCCGCATGAGTCGTGTGATGAAAGCGGCATTGCTAACTTCCATTCGCACACTGAAGGCTGCGGGCATCACTACGCCCGATGCCATTATCACCGCCACTACATACGGCTGCATCGACCATAGTTTGCAATTGCTCAAGTCAATGGCTGAGCAGGGTGAAGATGCCGTCAGTCCGACGCTGTTCATGCAGAGCACACACAACACCATCAGCAGTGCGGTAGCAATTCAGACCCACTGCCAAGGTTTCAACCTCACTTTCTCGCAAGGCGCGGAATCGAAGGATTGGGCTTTGCTTGCCGCCCGGATGCTCATCGCCAGCGGACGCTGCCGCAACGTGTTGGTGGGAATCCACGACGAGTCCACACCCCTTCTGCGCGACGCACTGCAACGCTTGGGCAAAGAGCCTCCAAAAGACATCCATTCTGAATCTATTCTGTTGACATGTGGAAAATCGTAATCTACGCCACCCTGCAGAGCTTGATGTTGGTGGCTGCACAAGTGTTCCTCAAGTTTGCGCTACTGCGCATGGCACCCTTCGGTTGGAACCGTCGCTTTTGGCTCTCGGTACTGACTAACTGGCAGTTTGCGCTCAGTGGTGTGTTCTTTGCCGCCTGCTCTCTGCTGTGGATGTATATGCTGAAACATTTTCCCTTCAGCACGGTCTATCCGCTGATCAGCCTCAGCTATGCTTTCGGCATGGTGGCATCCATCCTATTTTTCCACGAGGCAGTCAGCCTCAACAAGTGGCTCGGCGTGGCACTCATCATGTTGGGCTGCTTCTTGATAACAAGATAATGCACGAACGTATGCGAGAAACGTCCTATCAGATACCAACTAACTCCCATCGCCCATGATACTGAAGAACAACCTCTATCAAATCATCAGCCGGCCCGCAGCCAATGAGCCACAGCCGGTATATGGGGTGAGACTTCTGCCCGAATGTTTCATCTACAAGGCTCACTTTCCCGGTCAGCCCATTACGCCAGGGGTGTGCACGGTGCAGATGGCGATGGAGATTCTCGCTGAGTACCTCGGCGTGAAGCTCCGGCTGACAGGGGTGAAGAACGTCAAATTCCTCTCCATTCTCTCGCCCCAAGAAACACCCGAGGTGGAATTTCATATTCTGAAATACCAGAAACTTGACGACCACACACTGAAGGCACAGGTCTCAGTTGAGACTATGGGACAACAAAAAGCAAAAGTCTCCTTCTATTGTGAGAAAGTTGACTGACTATAGTCCGCAGGAGATACGCAGTTTGCTCCACGACCGAGGCATCTGCGTAGTCATTCCCACCTACAACAACGCGGGAACCATTCAACGTGTCGTGACGGATGCCTTATCACTCTGCGAAGATGTCATCGTGGTTGACGATGGCAGCACCGACGGCACAACCACTCAACTGAAGTCTATCACGGGTATCACTTTGGTAGGTTATGAGCGTAACCGCGGTAAAGGCTACGCCCTCAAGATGGGCTTCCGGCGCGCGCTGCAAATGGGGTTTGCCTATGCCATCACGATGGATGCCGACGGTCAGCACTATGCCTCCGACATTCCCTTATTTCTTCAAGCCAACATGGAGAACCCCGGCGCGCTCATCGTGGGCAGCCGACAGTTTGGCGATGCCGTGCGCACCAAAGGAAGTACCTTCGCCAACCGTTTTTCCAATTTCTGGTTTTACGTGCAGACGGGACGAAGATTGCCCGACACACAAACCGGATTCCGACTCTATCCCCTTCACAAACTTCATTTTCTCTCGCTGCTCACTAACCGCTATGAGGCAGAGTTGGAACTTCTTGTAGGAGCCTCATGGTCGGGCATCCAATTGGTCGACATCCCCGTTCGGGTCTATTATCCGCCCGCTGAGGAACGCGTGAGCCATTTCCGTCCACGAGCCGATTTCCTGCGTATCACCCTGCTCAACTGTGTGCTATGCCTTTTGGCTATTGTCGTAGGATTGCCGCTCCGTCTTCTGCATTTTCTCGACAAGTGGGGACGCACTCTCTTCTCCCTGCTGTTCTTCATGTTCTTCTCCCTATTGGTGATTACTCCCGGCGTCTGGGTTTACACCCATTGGGGTCGCATGACCAATAAGAAGCGTTTCCGCCTCCACCAACTTATCTATTGGCTGGCGCGTACCATCATGCTTCGCTTGGGTATTCCCGGCGTGAAGTTCAGCTACGACGTGACCGAGCCGTCTGCCTTCCAGCATCCCCATATCATCATCTGCAATCACCAGTCGCACCTCGACTTGATGTGTATGCTGATTTTCACACCGCGCATCGTTTTTCTCACCAACGACTGGGTCTGGCATAATCCTTTCTACGGTTTTCTCATCCGTCATGCAGAATATCTTCCCGTGAAAGAGGGCATTGAGGCTTTGGTTCCACAACTGCGCAATCTCGTGGAACGAGGCTATAGCATTGCTGTATTTCCAGAGGGCACTCGTTCCCGCGACTGTAGGATTGGGCGTTTCCATCAGGGCGCTTTCTATCTGGCGCAGAAACTGAACATCAACGTATTGCCAATGGTACTATACGGTACGGGACGCGTGTTGAGAAAGAAAACTTATCACCTCAACCGTTGGCCTATATATATAAAGGTATATAGGTCCATCAGCGTGGCTGAACTCAACGCAATAGGCGGTTTGAAAGAACAAGCACGCGCCATGCGCCATCGTTATGAACAAGAATTTCAGCGTATTTGCAATGAAATCGAACAACATATCTGACATACCCCAGCGCGTCGTCATTATCGGCAGCGGATTGGGCGGGCTCGCCTGCGGCATCATCTTGGCAAAGAACGGCTACGAAGTGACTATTCTCGAACAGTCCGCTCAGGCGGGCGGTTGTCTGCAGTGTTTCCACCGCCACGGCGCCATATTTGAAACGGGTATGCACTATGTGGGCAGTGCCTTACCGGGACAGACACTTTGGCGACTACTACACTATTTAGAGGTACTTCCCACCGTGAGGTTGTCGCAACTCAATCCGCAGGGCTACGATGTCATCTCGCTGGCAGGCAACCGCTACGCCTTCTCCACCGGTAGGGAGAACTTCGTCAACCTGCTGTCCCAATCATTCCCGCAACAGCGCGAGGCGCTCAACCGCTATTTCGATACCATAGAGGCTGTCGCCAATGCCTCGTCGCTCCACACGCTGAAGTTCGACCAAACCAATTCAACCGTCAAAGCGGAATATCAACTGCGCTCCATTGACGAGGTGATAGGAGGCATCATCAGTGACCCGATATTGGCGCACGTGCTCGTGGGCAATCTGCCGCTCTATGCAGCCGAGGTGGGCAAGACTCCTTTCTCGGTTCACGCCTTCATAACAGACTTCTACAACCAGAGCGCCTTCCGCTTCGTGGGAGGTTCGGGCAAGGTGGTGGCGGCAATGACAGAGGTGCTGCAACACCACGGCGGACGATTGCGTACCAACTGCAAGGTATCGCGAATCGTCTGTGACGACACTCATGCCGTTGCGATTGAAACGGCTGAAGGAGAAAGAATCGACTGCGACTACGTCATTTCCGACGCCCATCCAAAACGGACGTTGGAGATGCTACAGACACATCTTATCCGACCGGCGTTCCGTCACCGCGTGGAATCGTTGCCGCAGACCACAGGGGTGTTCTCGCTCTACCTGCATTTCAAACCGAATAGCGTGGAATACATGAACCATAATTTCTTTGGCTACAGCGGTGAGTCGCCGTGGCACTGCGAGGACTACGACGAAATATCGTGGCCCAAGGGCTATCTCTACATGCACTTCTGTGATGAACCTCAACAGCGATTCGCCAACTCCGGCGTGATTCTATCTTATATGAACTATGAGGATGTAGCGCGCTGGGCTGAGACAACCGTAGGGCGGCGCGGAGAGGATTATGGGGCTTTCAAGGAACGAAAGGCTCAAAAGCTGATGGCAGCGGTGGAAAGGGATTTCCCCGGACTGAGCCAACACATCGCCCACTACTACACCGCCACTCCCCTCACCTACCGCGACTACACAGGCACGGAGCGCGGAAGCATGTACGGTATCGCGAAGGACGTTCATTCGCCTTCCGCAAGCCGCATTCCCCAGCGTTGGAAGGTTCCCAACGTTCTACAAACTGGTCAGAACATCAATTCCCACGGCATGTTGGGCGTGCTGGTCGGCGCCATCGTAACATGCAGCGAGCTCGTGCGACCCGAAGAAATCTATAAAGAGCTATTAGCTTGCTAATAATCAGAGAGCTCCGAGAAAATCCGAGAGCTCGGAGTTCTCAGAGATCTCCGAGGCCTCCGAGTTCTCCGAGCAGCCTCCTATTCTCCCTCTTTGTTTTGATACCATTTCCTGTCGAGCTTTCCATTGAAAGTTCGGTGGATGGAGGGGGTTTGCTCATAGAGCAGCGGCACTTGATAGGCTTCGAGCTTGGAGCGGAGGGTCTGGGCGAGGGCACGCTTGTCGAGCGGTTGCCCCTCTTTCGTCACCACCCACAGCTTCAGCGCATTTCCCGTGATGGGATGCTTGACGGATACGCAGATGCAGTCGGCTACCGACTCCACGCTCATGGCAGCATTCTCCACTTCCACGGGGTTCACTTTGTAGCCGCCTACATTGATAATATCATCGTTGCGCCCCGTAAGCCTCAACATACCGTCGGCGCCCATACGACCCATATCGTGAGTATGGACAAAACCATCTTGCAGCGTAGCGCGCGTCAGTTCCTCATCGTCGGCATAACCCAACATGGCACTCGCCCCGCCGCACGCCAACGTACCATCGCCCTCCACGCGCAAACGGGCATTCTTCAACAGCGGTCCCACACAACCTGCCTCGCAACGGTCATCATTGAAATTATAGCTTGCCACGATGCCCGTCTCTGTAGAAGCATAGGTGTTGTAGAGGCGGCTATGGGGCAGCGTCTCACAGAGCAACTGCATATCGGCTTGTGAGATTGGAGCTGCGCCCGTCTCAATGAAATCTATCTTGTCGGCAAATTTAGCCAGTCGTTTCCTGCTCATCTGTAACAGAATACGGATGCTCGCCGGTACGAGAAAGGTTGCCACGCGACCCTCGCAACGCTCCATGATATCATAGAAAGCATTGATGTCGCGCAATCCGTCGAGCAGCCAAAGCGTTCCACCCGACATAAGAGTGGCTTGAATCTTCGACAGCGAGCCTATGTGGTTGAGCGGACCACAGACAATGAAGTTCAGCCTTGGCTGGAATCCTTGTCCCTCAACGAGGTTTTCTGCGTTAGCAGAGATAGTTTTATGTCCCCATACCACAGCCTTGGGGCGTCCTGTAGTTCCTGTTGTGAAAAGAATATCGGCAGCATCATCGGGCAGACGGCAACCTTCAAATCGCTTATATACGGCATTGAGTTGCTCTTCGGCAGCGTCCTTTGGCATGGGAGCCACAATTCCTCCGGCTCCATGGATGCCAAGATAAAAAGCAAGCGTCTCTATGGTGGGCGTGAATGCCAAAGGCACCACACGTCCCTTCACGTCAAGACTTTCTGCAAAGTCATCCATATTGCGGCACAGTTCCCCATAGGAGACCGATTGTTCTCCGCAAACAACAGCCTTACCACCCAATATTACAGCGTGGTGAGCCACCGATTCTTCGAGCGTCATTTGTTTTTCATTTTTTCTTCCACCATTTTGACAATACTGTCGAGAGAGCGCAAGTTTTTCGGTGTTGCGTCCTCTGCCTCCAATTTGATTCCGAACTCATCTGAGAGCAACATCAAGATAGTGGTCACACCCAGCGAATCCAGTTCGCTGAAAAGGAAGTCCGAGTCGAAATTGACCAATGGCAGAGCTTCCTCAAGCATCTTTCTAATCTTTTCTTTCATAGCTAATAGGTTCTCGGCATTCTATTTCATTTCAGCCTCGTATCATCATGATAGAGCGTTCACATCGCCCTTGTGGGTATTGAAATGGGAAAAGCCTGCCCAGACATTTTTTTGATAGTTTGCTGCAAAATTAATGAATATCGGCGAAAAACCATTCTATTAGGGTCCTTTTCTCATTAACCAACAGTAATAAAAGAGCCTGCCTCACTGTTTGGTGAGACAGGCTTTTTATTGTCTATTATTACAATCCGCAAAATTGAGTAACCCAGCCTTCAAGATTTCAGTGCCCGTTGCTCAAACTACCGAACACGTGGGCGAAGCCAATTATGAATTGTGAATTATGAATTAGTTCGGCGCAGCCAATTATGCATTATGCATTATGCATTATGCATTAAATATACTTTTCTCCTTTCTTCATCTGCACTTCGTTGACGTATTTCCTCACGAGAGCGGAGGAATCCTCTTTCTTACAGATGAGCAGCACATTGTCGTTCTCCACAACAATATAGCCCTCCAATCCATTGATGACAGCCAACTTGCCCTTGGGCAGTTTCACCACATTGTTCTTTGCCTCATCGATGAGCACGTCGGAGTCGATAATTACATTGTCGTTCTCGCTCTTGCGCATTGCCTCATAGATGCTGTGCCACGTACCCACGTCTGCCCAACCGAAGTCACATTTCATTACGCAGACCTTCTCACATTTCTCCAATATTGTCAGGTCAAGCGGCAAGTTGGGATAGATGGGGAAATGGTCGTTCATGAATTCCTCCTCTTCTTCTATCGTCCAATTGGGATGCTCCTTGTCAAACTGGCGCAACTCGTTGGGCAACAGCGTACACAAGTAGGACCACAAGCCATTGACGTTGGCAAGAAACAGACCGGTGTTCCAATAAAATTCCCCGCTCTCCATGAACATTTTGGCAAACTCCCGCTCAGGTTTTTCCGTGAACGACTGTACCTTATATATATTATGCTCCATCGGGTCACCGAGTTGGATATAGCCGTAGCCTGGTTCTGCACGCGTAGGTTTCACTGCCAAATTCATGATGTAGTCGTTGTTGGCGACGAAGTTGAGTCCTTCAAGAATCTCCTCGCGATACAAGTCATCGTTGTGAATCACGTGGTCGGCTGGAGTAAACATCACCGTAGCATTATTAGAATTTCCGAAGTGGCGGATGCGGTGGAGTGTCCACACGGCGCTGGGGATGGTATTACGATGGATAGGCTCGCCAATGATATGGCTCTCCGGCAGTTCCGGCAACTGCTGCCTCACAATTTCCACGTAATCGCGGTTGGTATTGATAAAGATATTTTCTTTAGGAAATATACGCACCATCCTGTCATAGGTCTGTTGCAACTGGGTGCGTCCCACTCCAAAGAAGTCGATAAATTGCTTAGGATAGCGTTTGCGACTATAAGGCCAAAGGCGGCGGCCTTTTCCTCCGGCAAGGATAACGCAGTAGGAATTTTCTGTTTGTTCCATAATATAGCAAAGATTAATTTGCTTCAAATGTACATATTATAAATGAGAACAGCAAGCATTTAATAATTTTTAGCCTCAAGAAAAACCAAAGTTGCAATCTGCCCATTCACAAAGTCGCGACAAACCGAGTGGCGACCCGCTTCCGTGCACCTCTTATTCTGTCGCAGGTTCTAGGAAAGCAACTCGATTGGGCGCATCTTCAACTAACGAAGCAGTAGACTATTCTGTCTTTTTTCTCCCTTATTGAGTAGAAAAATAAAAAAATGTTGCAATTTTCTCATAAAAAGTAGCGTCTATTAAAAAAATATTATTAATTTTGTATTTTAGAACAATAGGAATACCACTTATCTAAACATAGTGCGATGTGGAAGGAGGGAATATAAACAATCCCGCCTGTTAAGAGAGACGTGAGTCCCAAAAGACAGAGGAGATTTCCACTTGCAAACTCTTTTTGACAATAATGACGGCAAAGTTTTTCTTCGGAAATCTTTGCCGTTTCATTTTTATTTGTTACCTTTGCACCCGTCTAATCCGCAACGATGCCCAGATGGCGGAATCGGTAGACGCGCTGGTCTCAAACACCAGTGGAGCAATCCATCCCGGTTCGAGCCCGGGTCTGGGTACCCTTTTTATTTACAATTAGCAGCCGCTAAACTACTGTAAATCAGTAATTTAGCGGCTGTTGTTTTAGTAAACATTTAATGATTTTTCCCCACATTTTCCCCACCGATCATGGTTATCTCCTTAAAAATTATTAAAATTCAAGCAAACTAAATCGTTTCGGTGAAAAACTCTTCATTTCCATTCAGCTCTATTTATTGCAATAATTTAGTTTGATTTAGCATGGCCTCTTATCCAATCTAAGATATTTTCCATATTTTAGGAGCACTACTATTCTTCTGGAAGGATACGGTCAACTCTTTGCAGGGATAAGTCTGAAAGGTCAACTAAATGCAGGGTTAGTGGGCGGCAGTCAACTCGAATGAGCTTTTCTTTTAACCGAGTCAACTTAATTTGGGTCTAAGCAAAAAGGTAGTCAACTAAAATCAGAAAACCACTAGCTAAATCGACTATGAGATTTTGAGATTTGTAGACAAATCTACAAAGCGCTTTGGAGATAAATAGATTAGAAGCTCAACGTATCAGCTTCTCAAATATCTCATGTTGCTCATCCTTCAGGTTTTGTAGGAGAACCTGGACATTTTGAATTTTAGGGAGAAGGACATTTTCAAAATACTCTTGTGACAATTGGTTGCGGAGCATCAGCTGGTTGGCCCTCTTTACAGCTTGGTTGAAGTTGCTTCCCAGCCACCCAAAATCTTGCTGGTATTTCTTCAACAGATTAGTCATTTCATCGAGAGCTGTTATTTTGCCAATAGTGGCCCTGTCGTCAAATTTTGCCACGGCATCACGAACCATAGCGCTCGTATTACCATAATTTGATGCTTTCTTCTTGAAGACATTAGCCTCTGTCGGGGTTAACATCACTTTAAAGGGGATGGTTCTTTTCTCAATCATAATTCAATTAATAATAGAGGTAGTGAGTTGCGAGCTACATCTCTTCCCCAGCGTAGCTGGCAATGACTTTTTGGCTATGGCCATAAAAGTACAACTTGCCTGGAAGTTTATTGCAGCCATGTTATTGTATTTATAGAGACAAAAATCAAAAGATCAGAGTATCAAAATCTCAAAATCTTCAAATCTCAAAATCTCCGAATCTCCAAGTATCCGAATCTCCAAATCTCCAAATCTCCAAGTATCCGAATCTTCACGGAGGGTCTATTGAGAGCTAATGTTGCTTCCGTCTTTTCTTCTTAACATTCTTGACATACCACTGAGGGAGAGGCGGCAAGATATCGGCAGACAGAGATCCAGTAGAATCATAATTCTCAGAACAATCGATAGATGTTCCCTTGGTGAACTCATTGACACGCTTGGCGAGGAACTTTCCTACGTCATTTCTTGGCATGAAGGTACGCACTTCCAAGAAGTCCGAATTCAATTCGAAAAATGATTTAGCCTGATCGAGATTGCCTTTGCCATTGAGGATGACATGATAGTCTTTGGCCAGATTGTACAGGCCCGTCTGACGACAGCGCTCCTGAAAAGCGAGATAGTCCATCCAGTTCTCAAAGACATTGCATACCTGGAATCGTTTGTGTTGTCCCCCAGTAGATATGCTCTTATTATTGAGGGGACGGTAGGTCTTGCCATCGAACACGTAATAGCCTCCTCTGTCACAAGGCAGGGCAAGATGACTCACCACCTCATTACTTTTGGGATTGAAAACCTTTATTTCCCTAACGTCACAATCCTCTGCCGTCTTGCAGGATATGTTCTGAACTGTCAAAAGAGAAATGGATACATGACTCTGTACTTCACCGATTGACACTAAATTCTCCATACCAATAGGAACATCAATTGTCGGATAAGTCATGGGCATTTCTTCCCGATCTTTGTAATGGAAGGTCAGCACCAGCATGCCGTATTCATAGTAGAACTTCTTGCCTGGTTTCCCAAGTTTCAGATAGTCCACAAGTTCCGCTGCCTGGCCATGCTGATTGTCACGACGGGAGATCCATTCGTTACGGGCGGTGTTAACGGTGAAGTCGAACACATCGCTAGTTGTGTGGTTGGTAAGCATATAGTGGCGAAGAGAGCCACGCTGCTCATAACACCCCAGTCCAAACGCGGTCAAGAGGTCACCCAATGGGCAAAGCTCATTGAAATCTTTTCTGCTTAGGTTGTCATTATTCATGTGAACGAGAATTAGAATTATGAAAATTACGGAACATCTAGAACTTTTCTTCAACAAACATAGTGTGATGAGGATAGTCATAGCTTACTTATCACCATTTATAATGTCACCCCATTCTGTTTACACATATAAAAGAAGGTCGCAATGCTGATGCCTTGGTTATGTGGATGGTTGAGGAGGTAGGAGAAAAGCTTTTCAGTTTGCTGCCATCTGTATCCTGGATACTGTCGGCTGCAAATATGAAACAGTTCACGGCCAGCTTCACCCAATGTTGCCAGCGCACGACCGACATGAAACCAATCGTCGTAGGTAGGAGTCAGGTCAACATGGTGCAACTCTATCAGGTTGCAAAGAGCCTTGGCTTTCCCGAAAGTCTCATCTCCAGATAGTCCCTTCGAGAATGTGGGACGATGAATCATAGGCTCCACATAAACACCCTCGTATTCCACAGCAAGATTGTTGACGTAAGGGTGAAGATCCAGGCTCATCGTCCGTGTGCGGTTGATGTTCTTGCAGGCACCGTCGATGATGATGCCATCAATGTCTTTACCGCTGTCTGTGGTGAAGCTCATGCAAAGGAAATCCCTTTGCAACTGGAGAAACTGCTGAATGTGATTCAAGGGAAAGCGGATGGGAATAATGAGGAAGATACCCCGTCCGGAAACACTCAGCCCGGCGTATGCGACTTGTGGCAATACAGAAAGTACTGCTTTGAGTTCCTCCATATCCTCTATCTCAGGGTTGTCCTTGCCGTCGATATCCACACACATCAGCGCAGACCTAACTTTGAGATGCTGTTGCTTGCGGTCGGGAGAGAACACGCCGCTGATGGTGGCAGCCGGGAGCTGCCTCTTCAACATGTCACGTTCGTTCTTGTCCGAGATTTGTCGGATGTGAAGAATCTCCTGCTCATGGCTCCGGTCAAAAAGAAATTCACTTAACCGCACCACCTTACCTTCAGAAGTATCGTATAGGTTCCTGTAAGTGGAAATCTTCCGGTCAAAGATGGGAATTTCATTTGCTTCCATTGTTTATGCTTGTTTTTTATTAATCTGTTGCGAGGTTGCAGGTTGCGCGCAATTTTGACTGAAATCCGCATTATTTGTGCCTTTCAAAGAATTTTCAGCGCAACCACGCAACTGCGCAACCTGAACTCGCGGATCCAGTTTTTCATGTAGCACACGGCTCACATATTGCCGGGACTTGCCCAAAATGTCTGCCACTTGCTTAATACTTATGTCCTTTCTCCCCTGGCAGAAGCGAGTCCACATTTTAACTATGAGTTCCGCGTCTGTTAGTTCCGACTTCACTTCATCAAAAAGAAGATGATGCATTTTTCTTTGTGTTTCCAGGAAATACTTCATACAATCTATGCTGTATTTCATTGTTATGCCAGAAACCACGTTTTCTTGGGGCAACAAATCTTCCGTGCGGCTGCTCAACATATGGGCAACGGCACACCATCGCAAGACGATGATTTGAATTTTAGAATATACGGAATACATATAGGCATCTTCACCCTCCATGAGCAGTTGCATGCAGTTGAAGAAGTCGACGTACAACTGATGGGCCTCAGGTGACATTGTCAGCATTCGTGGCGGCATTTTAATCATAGCTTCCACAATATCCCTCCAGGTGTTGGTATATACTGGAGAAATAACAGCATCGTTGTATCGGACACTGACTAGCTTAGGCATGATGAAGAGCCACCGTGGAAGAAAACCAGTGTCTGTATATTCCGACTTGCTGAAGGTCTTGTGTACCATCTCATCCTGAATGCCGCCCAAGATATTCAGTTGCGGATGCTCAATGACCACTCGCCGTTGTGTCTTCCGGTTGATGCGCACATCCTTTCCGTCCCAGATGGACAGCAGATGACTGATGATGCCACTATCGTTGTAACGTCCCTGGTCATCAAAGAAGCCCTTGATTTCGTCGCGGGCCAACAAAATACCATTGGGATTCTTTGCCAATACGTCGATGAGTCCCTCTGCTGAGGTGTCCTCGATGAGCAATTGACGTTCTTTGACAGGTGAACCATCCGAAGGCAAGTTCACCTGATCCTCATGGTACAATTTGACATCCCAGTCATTGAGGGGCTGAAGGATGCGTCTCATTGCCTGGCTCTTGCCGCCACCACTCTGCATCACCATGCACACCCAGATGATCGGAGGATTTACGTATTTTCTTGTGTCGATAGTGAGACTGCTGAGCATGGCGGAGGCAGCAGCAGAGAAGACAGATCCGGTTACAACGTCCTGAGCGCACTGCAGTACTTTAGCATGTTCAGTGATGATGCCCTGAATGTTTGGAGACAACGCATAGATAGGAATCTGCTGAATGTGCTCCAAGGCATCCGGATTGATACCCTTGCCACCCATGACTATCCCTCCATGATGTGTTTCACATCTGCCAAACGATACTTGATTCTGCTGCCCACCTTGATGGGTTCCAGATAGTGGCGCTTGCCCCATGCCCAAAGTGTCGTGTCGCAAACGCCAAGCATCTCCTTGGCTTCCTCCTTGGTGATGAGCCGCTTGCTATCATCCTGCTTCGCTTGCTGCTCCTGTTTTTCAGGCATCATGGCAGCACCAATGCGGCACAGCGTTTCCACGCCTTTGGAAGACAAGGTAACGGAAATGTGCCCGTTACTCTTATTAATACTGTCGAGGAGACCATGGGCCAGGAGTTTTGCCTCATAGTCTTTCTCCTGTTGCTTCAGCTCTTCGCTGTTCCAGTCTTTTTTCATTTCAAATTAATAAAATAAATGAATGTCAACCGGATAAAACAAAACCGGTGGCAGGGATTTTCTCTGTCACCGGCAAAATTAAATTATATCTAATCGCTCTAAAAGTTTGAGTGTTAAAAGAAATCCGAAGAGTAAATACTTTTAATTTCTTGTAATTACTCGCAATTACTTTTAATTTCTTACAACTGAGAATTCTTCATGTATCTTTGATAATCTTCAATTACACGGTTGATTTCTTTTCGCTTCTCCTTAAAATATATGGTATCCACTTTCTTCCTCCCTGTAAAATGAGCGACCAGAGTATTCAAATCTTCGGAGTTCAATTGAGACAGCCCTCGAAGATCACGGAGATGACGATAATGATAGGACAGGGCGTTTTGACTTCTCGAATCCAATGGAATATCCGAGGATTCGAGTATCATGTAATAGGAAGGTAGCATGCCGTCTATATTGCCAAACTTGAATTTATTACTCTCTTCGAAGAAAATTGTGATATCAGCCAAATCTGCTGCCGAAGTATGTTGTGTGAGCCACCGAGTGAAGAAATTGACATCTTCTGCTGCATTGATGATTTCAGAGATGGTATGACAATACATCAAAGGGTTTTTGCGACCTCTCTTCTTAGGTTTCTTTTCGGATGTCTTTTCCAAATCATCTGTTGCAACAGCATCACATAACTTAAAGACCAATTCTTTTGAGTCTAAAATGAGAGAGGCATCTTCGTACAGATCCAAGGGGAAAAGACTTCTATGCCTATTTCGGGTCGATTCCATAAACTCTCTCCAATATTTCTCAGTCCTTAGCCCTAATGCGATGCTATTGCATACCAAGGATTTCTCCCAAAGCAGGAAACGTTCTGAGGGTATTTGTAAGAGACTTTGGTAAACTATTTCATTTTTACGATCGTTAATCGCAATGAGGATATACTCCAGTCCCTTATCGTAACATAACCAATAAAAAAGCGGCCAGCCATAGGGAAAGATGTAGCGGTCGAAAATTCTGGCGGATATCTGCTCCTCGCATTCATCGATGTCTTCTTCCTCAAGTCCCAAGTCGATATTCTTGTCGATGGGAACATTCAGTTCTGTTGCGCAAAGACGAGGAAGGAGGATATGCAACATATCTAACATCATGCATAATCCAGTGCTTGACAATTCATTCATTATCAAGTGATGGCGCATGAAGTCTTCATATACTTGGGGAAATAATTCCTTGTGTCTCTTCAGCTCTCCACCATATCTCTTTTGAATATTCACCAATATTTTCAGCATGTCATGGATGACAGCGTCATTAACAACGACTACTCTTTTCATGATGGAATTTAATAAGCGAACAGGTTATTCATCGTAACCTCGTTCTGTATGATACTGCTATGTTCATTTCGTTTCACGCCGTATGTTGTAACCATGGTCAGATGAAGAGCATACTTTGTGCCGGTAACTCTGCGGAAAAGTTCACGGCGGCGGATGAGTTTCTCGGCGTATTGCTTTGTTATGGCATATTCATCCGTGGAATACTTCATCTCACAAAGGTTGATGACACGGTCTTGGCGCACAATGACCAGGTCAATCTGTCCTTTTTCTTCATTGTCACCGCCAATCCACGACTGGCATTGAGAGAGTACACCACTGATGCCCAACGCCTGCTTGATTTGCGGCAGATGATGCAGGCATACCATCTCGAAGGCGTATCCCTTCCAACTGTTCTGCAGTGGCGTGTCTGTCATGTTGGTCCAAGCATGTTCGTCTAGACTCCTCGTGTTGCTGACAAACGTAAGCCAGAAAAGGGAATACAAGTCCGTCAATTGATAAATCGCTCCACGGCTCTTCTTCCCGAATGGGGCATAGCTGCGAATGAAATCACATTTTATCAGATTGTTCAGATATTCCGTCAGCTTGCCCCCTATTGATGAGCCCAGCTCCTTCTTAATGGCATCGCGCGTTAGTCCGCTGCGTTTCTTAGACAACAGCTTGACGATGGCAATGTAGATTTTGCTCTCATTGAAAAGCGAAGAATAGATGAAGTTGAACTCTTCCCGCAATTCCGATCCATTGCCAAACATCAGCCGGTCTATGTTTTGTGAGACATCCGTCGACGGGTCCAACTTGTCCAAATAGTAGGGTATACCGCCCAGCACCATGTATGTCTCCATGATTTCTTTACGTTCCCAGTCTATGCCTCTGGATTTCAAATACGATTCCGTCTCGCACAATGAGAATGGGGCCAGATGGATGGAGTGAGTTACACGACCATGCAATCCACCGCGGTCACCGATGAACTTGTTGAGCATCCACGTGGTAGCCGAGCCACACACGAAGAATTTCAGTTCGTTGTACATGCTCCAATTCCTGTTCCAGAAGTAATCGAATTCCCGGAGGAACCCACTCCTTGGCGTGTCCAGCCATGGAATCTCATCGAAGAACACGATTTTCTCTGGGGAATGAAGAGTCTTCAGATATTCGTCCAATCTGAGAAATGCCTCATGCCAGTCTTTGGGCACCTTTTGCTTCTCACCGGTTCTGGCTGTAAGCTCATCAGCAAAATTCCGCAGTTGCTCCTTCAATGGCGCCTTCCACACTCCAGTAATATAGAAGCAAAAATGTTCGCCCAGCAATTCCCTCACAAGGAAGGTCTTTCCTACCCTGCGCCGACCATAGACAGCTATCAGTTCTGGTCTTCCAGAATTGACGTATCGGTTGATATCGCTAATTTCTTTTTTTCTACCTATAATTTCCGCATTCATAATCTTGATTGTTTCTACCGCAAATATAACTAAATATTTGGATTAAAAGAAGAAAAACAACTTATAGTTGTGCCTTAAGTCGTTTTTTTAACCCACTTAAGGCACTATTATAACAACTTCGATCAGCATTTTTGCGACAGATCAATCATAAATCGGTTTTATCCCGATAGTCCGGAATAGAACCGTCTTCATCGAATGGAAATCGTGATATTCCCTGTGACAAGTTAAATACAAAGACAGGCATCACCCCAGCTACGTTATTAAACAAGAAAGCCCTTATTGTTTCCTGCGGTATTTCTGCTTTGGGTGATGAGGATTTGGATACATCTTCTCCAAGTATTCATCTAACATGGGAATAATATGGTTTCTCATATACCTATAATCTTTTCCAAAATGAATACTCAATTCTTCGATAGTTCTCCATTAACTGCAATAGCCACTGATAAGCTGAATCCATTCTTTTTAATTTTTTCTTAGTTGCTATTTGGGGAAGAGTTAGTGATATCTCTACTCCTTCAAGGAATAGGTGCGGTTTCTATTTGCACCATGAGATATAACTTTACCCTCTGAAATGAGCTGGTAAATATATCTTTTTATTTGAGTTGTGCTAACTCCTATTGATGCAGTTAGTGCTGAACGCTTGCAGTTCCATTTTCTTTTAAATATGCGATAATTTGATTACGTTTGTTGTCCGTTTGTCGTCCGCCTTGCCGTTTATCGTCGGTTTCAAACATAACATGGTCTATATCGTCGCAGCGGAGTGTCAGCGTTTTCCGATCTGGATTGTGAGATTCAGAAAGTATCGGACGTTTGCCATAGGCTTCCTCCCAACCACTATAAATGGTAGGCAGTCCGCTTCCGGCCTTCTCTCCCAAATCGACAAGGTTAAACATCTTGAACACGACAGCATTGCGTGGATCTGATACTCCACCGCTTATCGCCTCATTCATGGAGATACGGAAATCACCAGGATTAGAGAAGGTGTAGCCTTCTTCGCTTCGGTGCGGTTTCCCTCTTTGTATTCGCCCAAGGCAGTAAAGTCAAAGTTTGTCATTTCCATTTTGCTGCAACTATAGCTATTTATTCTCAATTATTCATCATAAACTTGGGAGATTGGAGAAGATTTACTAGGTAAGTTGGCCATTCAAGCGGTTCTTTTTCTTTGAAGAGTTTTCTCTTGTCGGTTGTATCCTGGAAATACGGAATAGAACCTCCAGTACTTTTTCGTAGATATCATTATAGATAGTATGAAAGAAATTCCAAAAATCTTCAATCATGGGCAAGAAAATAGCTTATAGTTGTGCCTTAAGTAGGTTTTTTCACCCACTTAAGGCACTAGTATAGCAACATTGATAGTGATAGTATGGTTTTCAGCTTTAATAAAACACGATATGCCATTAAAATTCTTATCCCATTTAGGGACATTATCGGCTTAACCAACTAGTATGGCGTGTTTGACAACCATGACACTTATATATTGTTTTTACCAACTCACTTTGATGTAATTCTGTGAGTTGAAAACTTAAAGTTTGCGAAAACCGATTGTTTGTTGGACAAAAATGTCAAATCAAAAAAAATTCGAAAAAATTCCCTTGTTTCCGAATTTTTATTATATCTTTGCAGGTGAATAAACTTCCCAATAAAAGGGAATTTTTTATGATAGAAGACAAACTCCATAATAATTTGCCTTCTTCTCCTGGAGCCAGACTTAAGGAGGAATTGAAAAGAAGGAAGATTTCGCAAAGAAATTTTGCGGAACAGATTGGTATGAGTCCTTCTCATCTTAGTGATATCATTAGAGGAGCCCGCCCTCTCTCTATGAAAACGGCTGAAAAACTCGAATCCTTTTTGGGAATACCTATTGCACAATGGATGGATTTACAACTTCAATGTGAGATCCAGCAACACACAGGTAATAATAACGAGGAGGAAATACGTGCCAGAAAAGAATTAGAAGATTACGATAAGATTATTTCTATTAAAATTCTGTCAAAAAAGGCAGGAGCGAAACAAGAGGGTAACAAACAGTTTCTTGATTCCCTTCGTAATTATTATAGTCTTCCTTCCCCAGAAGCTCTAAATAATGATTCTGACATGCTGAGAAGTGGATTGTTTAAAAAATCCTCCAAGACTGGTTTGGATGCAAGAATGATAGCAACGTGGGTTGTTCTCGCTCGGCATGCAGTTAAAGAGCAAAACATAGTTACTCAATTCAATCCCATTAATATCAATGAATTGGGACAAAAATTAGCTTCTGTTTTTCATAGCAACTTCAATACTATTATTCGTACTCATGATGTATTGGCAAACTATGGAATTAAATTTGCCATTGTTGAGAGGTTGGATCATGCCTCGATTGATGGATATTCGTTTATAGACGGAAAAACGCCCGCAATCGTCGTAACGAAACGTTATGACAGAATTGACAATTTTGCATTCGCAGTGTTGCATGAAGTTTTTCATGCTTATAAGCATCTGAATGATAAGCGACATCAAAGAATTAGTATTGTAGATTATGATACTGAAAGCAAGGAGGAAATTGAAGCAAATGATTTTGCCTCAAACATACTTGTAAATCCAAATTTCTGGTCTGATGCACCCACGGTACAATTAAACAAGCCTTGGGTTATTCAGAAAAAATATTCCTCTTGGGCGGAGAAATATCATTTGAATAAATGGATTGTATTAGGACAGATATCACATGCTACGGGAATGTATAAGTTTAAATCTGATGATTCCCGAAAAATACATTAAAGGAAGGAGGATTATGAAGGGATAACAATTTGAAAATAAAAAAGCCCCGGGCATTTGGCGATGGCGGGGCAAAAGCGAGGTCTCGAAGTTTGGGCAGTGAGACTTCTAGCAAATTTTTCTGAAGGGGAAAAACTTGCATTGCAAAGATATGGAAAATATCTTGAAGATGCAAGTTTGCAACCCGAAATCTGCCCATATTAACATTTTTAATGCCAATAATTTACAAATATGGCAATAGAAAATTTAATGTTTCCTAAAAAGGATATGTATCTTGTGGAACACAATTCACAAGGCAGATTCAGGGGGCTTGCAATGTTACCTGTCCGTCAAAGACGCAAAAAAATACATGAGAATATGCATCTGATGGAAGGTATGACATTCACACAGAACCTCCACTATCCACAGATGGACCCATATACTGGCCCAACTGATTTCGTCACGGTCTCTTACAAGGATCGTGCAAAGCATGACGGTAAGAACGAAGCATTACACTTCTTCTTGAATGATTTCGAATTTCGAGATGCAGTATGGTGTAACCTCGAATACACTACGTACTCCATTTACAAGTTTGATTATCTCTATACACCAGACTTCTCGCTCTGGCGCGATCTTCCAACAGATTTCTATAATAGAGAGAATGTTTATCGAACGCGTTTCGTTGGTGCGTATTGGCAAAATTGTGGCTTCAAAGTTATTCCTACTGCAAGTTGGGGAGACTTGGCATCATTTTCATATTGTTTTGAAGGATTACCAATGCACAGTGTCATTGCTGTAAGTGGGATGGGAAATCAGAAGAGCACTGATGCTTATAATCGATGGTGCTATGGACTTCGTCGCTTAGAAGAGGCAAAGGCACCAATTCTGATAATTGTTTACGGAGGAGAAGTGGATGTACAGGGGCTCCACACTCCACTTAAGTTTGTCCCCTGCTTTATACAAGAAAGATTGAGAAAGCTATGAATAATACTATAAAGCACAAACTCTGGGATAAAGATGTTGCTCTGTTTTCATCGATGGAAGGAAAATACCAATCGGTGAACGAGGAGAACTTCTTCAAGAACATGCAGTACAAGCAGGAATATGAGCCAACTGCATTGAACGACCTTATAGTGTCGGAGTACGAGAATAAAGACCAAATATACGTTGTACGCATGTATAATGAGGAATATGTCATTGGGTATGGCATAGGCTCCAATGGTGCGTACGAAGAGCACGTTATGTGCCTTAGCGATGCATTGTCACTAAATCTTAAGTCACTTGGCTATATTGAGAGAGACCTTACACTGTGGGAGTGGTTGCGAGAATGCGACTATACTGTAGTAAACTATGAACGTAATTACGACATAATAGAAAATGGGAAACGGAGTTGATTTCTTTTCACGTGACGAAAAAGGGAGACGTTCAGAATATGTTTCTTTGGATCCAGCAAAAACTGTCAATGGCGTAAAAGGCCACTTAATCAAGAAAGTTGGCGATAAAGATACACATACCAATCTTCCCTACTACTCGAACACTTCCGACGTATATTTTCGAAAGAATGCGAATGGAGTTTGCCAAGCCCGCGTATATGTTGGACAGAAAATGTTTCTTGACTTTGATTGGAGTCACGCACATAATAACGAAAGTGACGGGAAGCTGTTCCCAATAGGCACTGTGCACGTACAGATGTGGATAGAAGGACAAGATGGATTCTTCCATCGACTTTCAGACAATGCACGTTATATGAGAGATCAAGAGATAAATATTTACGGACCTATCTTGAAAGCATTTTGCCCAAATATTAAATTCAGATAAAATTGGAAATGGATATTAGGCAATAATAATCAAGATAAGTTGACAATATTAAGAAGGTGTCCTTTTGTCAAGAAGGTGACGCCTTCTTTTTTATTTTATTCCTCATTTTGCTGGGTAAAGCAAAAATGTCTTGAAACCTTCTTTACGAAGTCATACTCCTGCTGCAGTGTAAGCCACATGTCTGCCGGAATGTGAAAAGCCTTCTCTGCGCCCTGGGCCACCTGTTCCGAGATGGGACGGTCGCCAGAGAGGATCTCCTCAAACTCCACCTTCTCGACTTTGAAGTCCTTGGCCATTGTTGAGACCCTAAGATGACGGGCTGCAATTGACTGTTTCAAGAGCACACCTGGATGCAATGGTTCGATAGGCTCTTCTTTCTTGTCCTGACGTTCCAGTAGCTCGGCCGTTTCCATGCGCATGGATTCGTCTGGCGTCCAGTATCGGTCGAACGACTTGCTGTCGGATTTATGGCCGGACAGGACAGACACGATGCCTTTGTCCTTAGTGCGCTTGTAGAGATTGCCCACGAAGGTACGACGGGCCATGTGACTGCTGGCCACCTCCCATAGTTCGTGCTGCTCTTGTTTGCGGGTTGTCGGGTTGAGAATCGTTACCCTTCTCGTCAGGCCTGCTTCTTTGAATACCTTCTTGATGTCCTCATTGTATTCTTGTTGCACAGTAAATGGAAATAAGCCTGGCCCCTCGTAGTCTTCGTATTTCTTCAGAATGCTTCTACTGATATCTATCAATGGCACGCGGATGGTGCGCGGCTGTCCGTTGACTGTTTTCTCTGCAATATACTCGATGGCGTCATTCACGATGTTTGCCTTGGTCATTGCATACAAATCGCTGACTCTACAACCTATCAGACTCTGGAAAACAAAGATGTCCCGCTGGCGGTCCAGCCTGGGATTATCTGAGAAATCCTTGTCGAGCAGCTGGTCTCTCTCCTCTAGGGTAATGAAGACCGGGGTACCGTACACCGGCTCGTCAATATGAAACTTGTCGAAAGGACGATTCTCCGTGTATCCACTCTTGTAGCACCAGATGAAGAAGGTGCGGATCTTGCAGAAATAGTCGCTCATTGTGTTCATCCCTCGTCGCTTCGGAACCCGCTTCTCTGGATATTTCTCGTATATCTCAGGATACTGAGTAACATATTTGTATTCGTTGAAGATAAAGTTCCAGAGTTCATGCAGTGTTTCGGGGGTAACATCGTCCAAATACAACTTGAATCTTTTTTGCCCAATCTGCGTAAGACGCACGAAATATTCGTAGCGTTGCATCATTCGTTCGACAACTCGGTTGTTGCGTATGCGGATTTCAGAAAGCGGATGCATCTCAAGGTAGTGATCAAACATTGGAATGAGTTCCTTCTTCTTTGCTTTCTTTTCAGGTCTAACGTATTTATCGGGATGATAAAACATATCCATGTGCAATTTTACCCATTCTTTGTCAATAGGTCCCTGCTCCTCGGCATACGCTGCCTCTATTGAGGTCTTCAGATCTCGGAGTTCTTTATCGATTTTCAGCCTAACGCTATTGTCGCAAACAACTCTGCTTTTGATTTGTCCACTTCTGTTGTCAAACATATTAGGATTCAGCGAGATGTTTGTGGGCACGATACACTCCATATTTCTTCCATCACGCACTCTGAGGTACACAGTTCCCTTGCTCTCATGATCGTTTTTGTTGGCCGACTTCTTGATCTGATATGTTACTTTCATAATGATTGTTTTTTATTTGCAGCAAAGATAAGCAATTATCTTCAACCCACAAACAGGATTGCAATAATTTTCCCCACATTTTCCCCACCGAAACTAATTAAGTCTAAATTTACTTTTTCCAATTCGATACAAATGCAACTTTATAACTAATTGAAAATAAAATATTTACGAATTAATTTAAATAAAAACTAGCAGAAATAAATTTACCTAGATTTACCGTTTTCGAGTGTGGGTCTGGGTACCTCATGAGAGCTAAAGAGTTGATTAAAACGCTTTAGCTCTTTTTTATTGCATACAACGTTATCCTTTTCCAGAAGGACTGAAACGGCATCATCCGCAGATGTTCCTTGATGAGCATAAGTCTGAAAAGAAGGCAATGAAGTACGATTTTAATACTTTCCATGAATAGCGTCATTGCTATCAAGAAGAGGCGCTTTTTGCTAATCAATTATGAGTAAAAAGACTCTTTGTTATTAACTTTAATCTATAAATAATTGACTATCAGAAGAATATTAACAGCATACAGACTGA
Organism: Prevotella sp.; assembly: GCA_050946455.1. GTDB lineage: Bacteria > Bacteroidota > Bacteroidia > Bacteroidales > Bacteroidaceae > Prevotella. The sequence continues at coordinate 38,622 of JBMNUV010000003.1, read as the reverse complement.
AGAATAGACCTAAACTCCTTGCATAGCTTATCTAAATTTTCTAACTTTGCACGAAAGCAATAAATCTATTTGCTATGCGGAATTTATTTGCTATATTATTTTTGTTCATCACGTTGACACCTTGTGCCGCTACTGGAATCGAAATTCTTGAAGGAGGAGAAAAATAGCAAGCGAAAACTTCCAATAAATACAACCACTTGGGAAGTTGGCGGAATTTCACTTGGGAAGTTGGCGAAGATTTGCTTGGGAAGTTGGCGAGATTGTTAATACCAATTATCATAATAACTTGAACGGACTATCGAATATCCAAATGATGCAATCAAACTTATGAGGAGTGGCTGCGAGAAAAATATAGGCGGATGCAACAATATCTCGTATTCCTGCGCGGAGCGCGAGAACTACGGCTGCGCAATGAAGCTCCCTTCCAACTATTGAATGGTCCGGGACTAATAAAAAATACTTGATTAATTTTGCAAGCAAAGAAAATAATCGTACCTTTGCACTACTAACCGCGAATGCTTCCATAGTTCAATGGATAGAACGGAGGTTTCCTAAACCTTTGATTCGGGTTCGATTCCCGATGGAAGTACTCTTCGAGTGTCTTAATGATTTAGAAATAAATAAGTTACAATTTCTCAGGGTGCAAATAGGGGGTCAAGTTGGCACTTTGTATTGTATCCTCCCTTAAAGCTTGCGGATTATGATTGGAGCCATCATAGGAGACATTGTCGGGTCGCGCTTTGAATTCAACAGCAAAGGTTTGGAACCCGGATTCACACTTTTCACCAGCGATTGCAGCTATACCGATGATACCATCTGTACCATCGCCATAGCCGATGCCATCATGAACCATAAGGACTACGGTGAGTCACTGCGCCATTGGTGCCAAAAATATCCCAACCCCATGGGCGGCTACGGCGGCTACTTTGAGGAATGGGTGATGCAGGACGATGCTCCCGCCAATCCTTCCTACGGCAATGGCGCGGCAATGAGAATCAGTCCAGTAGGATGGCTGTTCAATGACTATCACGACGTGCTCGACCAAGCAAAGGCTGCCACCATTTGCTCGCATAACCACCCTGAGGCAGTGAAGGGCGCCCAATGCGTTGCCACCCTCATTTATTGGATTCGCAACGGCAGAATCACCAAAGAACAAGTGGAGAACAAGATGGTGAAGCATTTCAAATATGAGATGCCCGACTTGAAGGATATCATGCGTATTGGCCGCAACGGTCACTTCGACTCCATCTGTCAGGAAACGGTGCCATGGGCTGCGCGCTGCTTCATTGAGAGCAACACCTTTGAGGATGCACTGCGCAACGCCATCTTGACGCGGGGTGACACCGACACGAAGGCTGCCATCACTTGCAGCATTGCCGAGGCTTTCTACAGTATTCCCGACGAGTTTATCACCAAGGCGCTCACCTATCTTCCCAACGACATGATTGCCATTTTGGAGCAATTCTGCGACAGGGTGAAGGAGAACATAGGATAAGGTACCTTTGATGAGCCATCAACTGCGGAAGAAGTGGCTACTCGAAACACGGCTTCCGCAGAGAATCTTCCAAAAGTAGGGTAGAATGTGAATGCTTTTTTGTAATTTTGCCACAGATATTGAAATTTAACATAACATGGCTAAAAAGCAGATTCTTCTTATTAACGATATGGCGGGCTATGGCAAAGTGGCTACAGCAGCTATGTTGCCTATTCTCTCCTACTTCGGACTCCCCACCTACAACCTGCCCACGGCGCTCGTGAGCAACACTCTGGACTACGGAAAGTTCAACATCCTCGATACAACAGATTATATTAAAGGAGTATTTCCCGTATGGAAACAGTTGGGATTTCATTTTGATGCCATCGCCACTGGTTTCATCGCCTCTGAGAAACAGGCAGATATCGTTTCTAAATACTGCATGGAACAGCACAAAATAGGCACGACCATCTTTGTAGACCCCATCATGGGCGACGAGGGAAAACTCTACAACGGCGTCACTCCAAATACTATCAACAGCATGAAGGAAATGCTCACCGTTGCCGACCTGTGCTATCCCAATTTCACAGAGGCATGCTATCTCACCGATGCTGAATACCATGCAGAGGGCGTAAACTCGAGTGAGGCACGCCAATTGGTGGACAAACTTCGCGGCATCGGCTCCAAGAGTGTGCTCATCACGAGTATTCCCGTTGACGGACAGCCGTCGGTGGTGGGCTACAACGTTCTCGACAATGAGTATTTCCGCCTTTGCTACCAAGAAATTCCCGTCCACTTCCCCGGCACGGGCGACATCTTCTCGGCTATCCTCATCGGTCATCTCCTCAATGGCGACTTGCTGAAGGATGCCACGCGCAAGGCTATGGACGGTGTCTATACGCTCATTGACCGCAACAAGAACAACGAGGACAAGAACCGAGGAATCCCTTTGGAACAATATCTGAATGTGCTGTAACTCTTGGGGCAACCAAGAAACGAAGGTGGGAATCCGACACTCTGACAATCAGTAGGAAGAGTGCAAAAGCATTTCATTTTCTCATAATAAATTACATAGTTTTGGCTGTTCAACAGAAATATAGTAATTTTGCAACTTGTTGGCATGTAATAAGCTGCAAAGATTCTCTGAATGGTGATAACGAACACTGTAATTGAGCAAAGGGACATTTAGCAGCATCAACTCATATAGCTGTATCGCATGAACGCAAAGACTAAGTTTTTTATTCTGGCAATTTGCCTCATCACGTTCTTCGTCAATTTAGGAGCATTGCCTACCGACATCATGGAGTCGCGCAACATTATCACCGCACGTGAGATAGTGAGCGACGGATGTTGGCTTGTGCCCACGATGAACGGGGAGCTGCGACTTGCCAAACCGCCATTGCCCACTTGGGTGGGAGGAGTCGTAGAACTCATCTGTCCCCGAAGTCTTGCCGCGCAGCGCATTCCGGCAGCCTTCATGGCATCGCTTTGGACGCTCTTCACGCTGTTGATTGCCAAACGACTGACGCGCCGCAACGACTTCGCCATCGTCACCACAGTAGTATTTCTGACTCTCTACAATGTGATACTGATGGGGCGTTCTGCCACGTGGGACATCTATTGCCACTCCTTTATGATGGGTGCCATCTACTTCCTTATCAAAGGATTGAAAGATGCTTCCAGTGCGGGTGTGTGGGGCTGGCTCATTGCCGCTGGCGCCATGATGGGACTCTCCTTCTTGAGCAAGGGACCCGTGTCATTCTATGCCCTGCTGTTGCCGTTTGTCATTGCGTTCTGCCTCTGGTGGCGTCCCATAAAGATGAAAGGCAAGTGGCTGCCACTGGTGGCTTGCATTTTGACTACTGTCGTAGTGGGTGGAGCCTATTATGCTTGGCTGGTGGGCTATCACATGCCCGAACTGCAACAGGTGATTCATCAAGAGTCGGGTGCATGGGTGAACCACAATGTGAGACCTTGGTACTATTATTGGCGGTTCTTCCTTGAGGGTGGCGCTTGGGCTCCCTTCATCCTCGCAGCTATGGCGATTCCCTACTGGAAGAAACGTCTCACTCAATATCCCGAATACCTCTTTGCCGTAGGGTGGATGCTGCTCCAACTTGTGCTGCTGTCGCTCATGCCGGAGAAGAAGATGCGCTATCTCTTGCCCATGGCTCCAACGGTGGCAATGAGCGTGGCGTTTGTCTTGCTGTGGCTCATTGAGAAAACGCGCTACGGCAAAGCCACACGCATCTATATGTGGACGATATTGGGCATTTTCTTGGTGGCGGAGCTTTTCTTGCTGAAGCCTATTGGAGCGCTGTTTGGCAATCCCGACGCGCATAGCATTTCGTTGACCCAGCAGGATAAGCGTCTGCAGAACCTCAGCTTCTACCACAATGCCAATGAGGACCTGCGCATAGAACTGGTCTATGAGGCAGGTCGGAAGATTTTGCCCCTCAACTTGAACGACTCCGCAACGGTGGCAGCCAAGTTGCCTTGCGTCATCGTATCGCGCCAGCCCATAGAGAAGGAAATGCCCGCCAACGTGCTGGGAAGCCTAAAGGTAACGAATATCGGTACGTTTGACGACAACAAACACCCAAAGAGCAACCGCCACTACACCGAGGCGTTCCTCAACCACGTGACGTTGCTTGAAAAGAAATAGACAACTATAGAAATTCTACAGAATTGGGATGTATCTTTGCGCGTGTTTCCCCGACAGTGTGCGATGGAAAACGCGCAATGTGCAACCAAAGGGAACAAGCATCAGTTAGAACATGAGAATACCCTTCACTGCTGAACACACCCTTCCTATAAAGGACAGCAGATAGGGTTTAAAAAGAGTTTTATGAACGATACAAAGAATTACGACCTCACCGTCATCATGCCGGTTTATAACGAGGTAGACAACATGAAGCGGGTGGAGGAGAAAATGGCTGCTTTTGTGGCTCATGCGCCCATGAAAACCTGCGTGCTGTTGGTCAACGATGGCTCCAAGGACGGCAGTTTAGACGCCATACGCGACATCTGCGCCCGTCAGTCTCACTTCTATTATATCTCATCAACCGAAAATCACGGATTGAGTACTGCCATGAAGGCGGGAATCAATACGGCAGAGAGCCGCTACTTGGGTTATATCGACGCTGACCTGCAGACCGACCCCGAGGACTTTGCGTTGCTGTTGAAGTATGCGCCCGACTATCAACTGGTTTCGGGCATCCGCGCCAACCGCAAGGACTCAGGCTTCAAGCGCTTGCAGTCGAAGATTGCCAATGGCTTCCGCCGCAAGATGACGGGTGACACCGCCACCGACACGGGTTGTCCGTTGAAGGTGATGTGGACATCCTATGCCAAGCGGCTACCTTTCTTCGATGGAATGCATCGCTTCCTCCCTGCGCTGATGATGCTTGAGGAAGGAAAGTTCAAGGAAGTGCCCGTGCGCCATTATCCCCGTGTGGCTGGTGTCTCCAAGTATCATCTTTGGAACCGTCTCAAAGGTCCCTTCCTCGACTGCTTCGCCTACCGCTGGATGAAGAAGCGTTATATCCGCTATCAGATTGACGAGGAAAAACTCGAATCAGTTAGGAGTTAATTCAGTTAGGAGTTAGGAGATAGGAGATAGGAGTTGCTGCGCCGCAGAATCCCGACATATCTCCGAACACGTGGGCGAAGCTAATTATGCATTATGCATTGTGCATTATGCATTATAATTGTGCATTATATTAATTGGTTTAATCAATCAAATGCAGACTTCATCACTATTTGTATATGCCATTGGATTTCTCGCACAGGGTTTCTTCTCTGCGAGAATGCTCATTCAGTGGATTCTCTCTGAGAGGGCTCGCCGCGTGGTGTCGCCCAATCTCTATTGGGTGTGCTCCCTCGCGGGCAGCATCCTGCTATTTATCTACGGTTGGCTGCGCAGTGACTTCGCTATTATACTTGGACAACTTATCTCCTATTACATCTATATCTGGAACCTCGACATCAAGGGTGTCTGGCACAAGTTGAGCCTCTTCTTCCGCGTGCCGATAGCCGCTTTGCCCCTCGTCGCCATCTCACTGATGCTCTCCGACGCATCGGTGTTCTTCGCTTCGTTCTTCCACAATAGCCACGTGCCGCTCTGGCTTCTCATCTGGGGTTCAGCAGGACAAATCATCTTCACGCTGAGGTTCATCTATCAATGGGAGTACAGCTACCGCCGCCACGAGTCCATCCTGCCCGTAGGCTTCTGGATTATCAGTCTCGTAGGCTGTACCATCATCGTCAGCTACGGCATCTTCCGTCTCGACCCCGTACTGATTTTAGGTCAGTCGGTTGGCTTCTTTACCTATTCCCGAAACATAGTTCTTTATCATAAGCAAAAGAAATGAAAGTGCTCGTCACCGGCGCTGCCGGATTCATTGGTCATGCCCTCGTCAAACTGCTGCTCAAGCAGGGTTTAGAGGTGGTTGGAATTGACAACTTTACCGATTATTATAATGTCAACCTCAAACACGCCCGTCTTGCCGACCTTGGCATAGACGACAGCCATCGCCGCGTTGGGAATTTCCACTTTGAGCCTATCGACATTACCGACACGGAGGCTATCAATCAGCTTTTTGCAGAAGAGCATTTCACTCATGTTTGCAACCTTGCCGGACAGCCGGGTGTGCGCTACTCGCTTGACCATCCCATGTCCTACGTACAAGCCAATGTAGTGGGGTTCGTCAACCTGTTGGAAGCATGCCGCAACCACGGATTGCCCCGACTAGTCTATGCTTCGTCGAGCAGTGTCTATGGCATGCAGGACCACGTTCCCTTCCACGAGACCGACCGCACCGACCATCCCGTGAGTCTCTATGCCGCCACAAAAAAGAGCGATGAAGTGATGGCGTATGCCTACAGCAAACTCTTCAAGCTTCAAACGGTCGGACTGCGCTTCTTCACGGTTTATGGTCCTTGGGGACGACCGGACATGGCGCCCATCAAGTTTATGAAAGCGATTATCGGTGGCGAGGAAATTCAGGTTTACAATCATGGAGACATGCTGCGCGACTTCACTTATATCGACGACATCGTGGAGGGAGTGAGCCGCGTGCTAAGGGGGAATGACCAGCAGGAGGTTCCCGCCCGCATCTACAACATCGGCAACTCAGAACCTGTGAGACTCCTCGATTTTATCCACTGCATAGAAAAGGTGACCGGCAAGCAAGCCCACATGCAGATGGTGGGTATGCAACCCGGCGATGTCACGCGTACTTATGCCGACAGCGCCGCCCTTCTGCACGACTATGACTACCGTCCTGATACCGACATCACAACCGGAATTACCCGACTGTACGAATGGTTACAGCAACATCAAGAACTAATTTAGTTAGGAGAGAATTCAGTTAGGAGTTAGGAGATAGGAGATAGGAGTTAGAATAAGTTAGAAGTCGGACCAGTCGGATTAGTCAGACCAGTCAGAAAAGTCGGATAAGTCCGAAAAATCAAAGGAGCTAAAGACATTGCTGAGGATTCTGCTGCTCTTCAGCACTGTTGCCTTTAACTCCTAACTCCTATCTCCTAACTCCTAACTTCTATCTCCTATCTCCTAACTCCTAACTCTTTTCCTTTTTTATTGATGGAAAAAGTCTTTCCCGCAGTGTTTGCAATGGTAGTTATCATTGGAATTGCCGCCAAAGAAAAAGAGCAGGAAGCCAAAGACTATCAAAATGCCGGCGATGACATCTAAGGTAACCGTGCGGTATTCCACGTCCAACCCGTCTTTGAAAGCATAGGCAAAGCAGAAATACAAAACGCCTATCAGGATGAAGATAGTTGCCATGATATATTTGGCTGTAGACGAATGCTTGGTTGGGGTGATAGGCACGACATCCTCACTGCCGCATTTGGGACACCAAATTTTCGTTTGCTTGCGCTGCTCCATCAGTGGGTCGACAATCGCCTTGGCACGCTCATAGTCTTTCTCGTCCACATAGATGGACATGCCCACATTAGGTCCGTAGCCGAACGCAGCGCCCTTGGTCTCATCAACCACCTCACTGGCAATGCCACTTGCCTCCAACTGACTCACCACTTCATTAGTGAAGATGGTCGTATCACTTTTCATCAAGAATTTCTTTTCCATAGTTGTTGGCTTTTAGTTCTTCTACATTGTGTCAATCAGCCGGAGGAGCATTTCCTATTTCTTTTTCTCAAGATTAAGGTTGCAGGTTTCTCGCCCGGTTCTATCAATGCCTTTGTTAATAGTTTCTTATTGCAAAGTTAAGAAAAAAATTCTCATCAAGCTGTAAGTTCCCATGAATTTTTCCATTTGACAACTTTTCTTTGCCGATTTACCGTCTTAATTTCCAAAAAAACATTATCTTTGCAACATAATTCTATGAGCATCATAAATCAGAATAACAATACCGGTATATATGAATATTGAATCAGCAATTCAGAGCGCAGTGATTGCGGCTGTGAAGCAGCTCTATGGTCAGGATGTACCTGAGCAGATGGTACAACTGCAAAAAACAAAAGCAAACTTTGAGGGCAACCTCACTTTGGTGGTATTCCCACTGTTAAAACTCTCCCATAAGAAACCGGAAGATACGGCTACAGAAATCGGCAACTGGCTCAAGGACAACTGTCCCTACGTGAGCGATTTCAATGTGGTAAAGGGATTCCTCAACCTCATTGTTCCCGCATCGGCATATCTCGACGTGCTTCGTCAGATAGACGCTGACCCGAAATGGGGCGAGAAAAAGCCGACAGATAAGAGTCCGCTCGTGATGATTGAATACTCCTCACCGAATACCAACAAGCCTCTCCACTTGGGTCATGTGCGCAACAACCTCTTGGGTTGGTCGCTGGCTCAGATTATGCAGGCAAACGGCAACAAGGTGATAAAGACCAACATTGTGAACGACCGCGGCATCCATATCTGCAAGTCGATGTTGGCTTGGCTGAAGTGGGGCAACGGAGTGACGCCTGAGTCCGCCCACAAGAAGGGCGACCACTTGATTGGCGATTTCTACGTGCTCTTCGACAAGCATTATAAAGAGGAGTGCGCCCAATTAGAAAAGCAATACATCGCCGAGGGCATGAGTGAGGAAGATGCCAAGGAGAAGGCTGCCCAAGAGGCTCCCCTCATCAAGGAGGCACACGCCATGCTCGTGAAGTGGGAGAACAACGACCCCGAAGTGCGTGCTCTCTGGAAGAAGATGAACTCTTGGGTCTATGCCGGTTTTGACGAGACCTACAAGGCTTTGGGCGTTTCGTTCGACAAGATATATTACGAATCTAACACATACCTCGAGGGAAAGAAAAAGGTAGAAGAGGGGCTCAAGAAGGGGCTTTTCTTCCGGAAGGACGACAATAGTGTATGGGCTGACCTTACCAAAGAGGGTCTCGACCAGAAACTATTGCTTCGTTCTGATGGAACCTCTGTCTACATGACGCAGGATATCGGCACGGCTGAACTGCGTTTCCGCGACTATCCCATCGACAAGATGATATACGTGGTAGGCAACGAGCAGAACTACCACTTCCAGGTGCTTTCCATCCTGCTCGACCGCTTAGGCTTCAAATGGGGCAAGGACCTCGTGCATTTCTCTTATGGCATGGTGGAACTGCCCAACGGAAAGATGAAGAGCCGCGAGGGCACGGTAGTAGATGCCGATGACCTTATCGAGCAGATGATTCACGATGCCCGCAAGACCAGCGATGAATTGGGCAAGTTCCACGATATGTCGGAAGAGGAGAAGAACGAGACGGCACGCATCGTGGGTCTCGGTGCTCTGAAATACTTCATTCTGAAGGTGGACGCCCGCAAGAACATGCTGTTCAATCCTGCCGAGAGCATCGACTTCAACGGCAATACGGGTCCCTTCATCCAGTACACCTACGCGCGCATCCGTTCCATCCTTCGCAAGGCAAAGGCTGCCGGCATCGACACGGACCACATTGAGGTGAAGCCCGATGACCCCGTGAACGAAAAAGAGGTGGAAATCATCAGTAAGATGAACGACTTCGGAACGGTAGTGGCTGAGGCAGGCAAGAACTACAATCCGTCAGGAATCTGCAATTATTGTTACGAACTGACCAAGGATTTCAACCAGTTCTATCACGACTACAGCATTCTCAGCGCCGACACGGAAGCAGAGAAGCGCGTGCGTCTGATGCTTGCCAAGAATGTGGCAAAGGTCATCAATAACGGCATGGAACTCTTGGGCATTGAGGTGCCGGAGAGAATGTAAGGAAGATAACTGAAGTAAGCAAGTTTAAACTTGCTTACTTCTAAGGAGTCAAAAGAAGTCAAAGGAGTTAAAGACAAATCCGAGGCAAGCGAGTGCAGAGCCGAACTTGTTCGAGCTATACCGAGCGTAGCAAGGATTCAGCGAAGCTAACAGTACTGAAGGGTATCAGAATCCTCAATTAATGCATAATTCATAATGCATAATGCATAATTAGCTTCGCCCTCGTGTTCGGAGATATGTCGGGATTCTGCTGCGCAGCAACTCCAAACTCCTATCTCCTAACTCATTCTAGCTCCACCATATATACGAAAGTTGAATTATAGATGAAGCAACCCATTAATCCGCCCGATTGGCGCAACGACACGGTGTTGCCCTTGCCTCTTGAGGTGAGGGCAAACGCATGGGCTGTGGATGCCGCCTGTTCCGGCAATCCCGGTCCCATGGAATATCAGGCAATCGACTTGGCTACGGGAGCTCAGGTGTTCCACTTCGGTCCCATGCAGGGCACGAACAACATCGGTGAGTTTCTCGCCATCGTCCATGCCCTCGCGCTGATGAGCCAACGGCATATCACCGACAAAGTCATCTACAGCGACTCTGTCAACGCCATTGGTTGGGTCAGGAAGAAGAAATGCAATACCAAGCTGGAACGCACACCACAGACACTGCCCCTATACAATATCATTGCCCGCGCCGAACGCTGGTTGCAGACTCACGACGTTTCTGTTCCCATCTTAAAATGGGACACGAGAAAGTGGGGCGAGTGTCCTGCCGACTTCGGAAGGAAATAGAGTTTGGAGCTTATGCAGGTTGATATTTTCAAGTCATATCAGCGTTATCTCAAGTTGGAGCGCAACTACACGCAGAATACCATTGAGGCTTACACCCACGACCTCGAATGGCTGCAACGTTACATGCGCGAGCACAGCAAGCAACCCGAGGAGATGAAACTCGCCGACTTGGAGGATTTCGCCGCCTCACTTCACGAATACGGAATAGGTCCTACTTCGCAGGGGCGCATCCTCAGTGGCGTGCGCTCGTTTTTCCGATTCCTGCGACTTGAGGGATATATTGAGGATGACCCCACGGAACTTCTCGAATGGCCTCATTTAGGTGAGCATCTTCCCGAAGTGCTGTCAACGGAAGAGGTGGACCAGTTGGAGAATTCCATTGACCTTTCCGAGCCGCAAGGACAGCGCAACAAAGCCATCATTGAAGTGCTTTTCTCCTGCGGTCTGCGTGTAAGCGAACTTGTCAACCTTAAGCTATCCAACCTTTATCTCGAAGAAAAGTTTATCCGCGTAGAGGGTAAGGGTCGCAAGGAACGTCTCGTTCCCATCAGCGATTCCGCCATCCATCAACTTGAACTTTGGTTTTACGACCGCAAACAACTTCGCATCAAACCGGGCGAAGAGGACTATGTGTTCCTCAACCGTCGTGGCTCCCACCTCACGCGCACAATGATACTCATCATGATTAAGCGACAGGCAAAGGAGGCTGGAATAGAAAAGACCATCTCGCCCCACACCCTGCGCCACAGTTTCGCCACCGCACTGCTGCGGGGCGGTGCTGACCTGCGAGCCATCCAAGCCATGTTAGGGCATGAGAAAATCTCCACTACCGAAATCTATACCCATTTGTCAACGGAGGATTTGCGCAAGGAAATCCTCAACCACCACCCGCGCAACATCAAATGGAAGGAGCAACACAAAAATGAATAAGGACAACAAGGATGAACTCTTCCCCGTGGTTGACGAGGAAGGCAACGTGACGGGCAGCATCACCCGTGGCGAGGCTCACGATGGGCGCAAGGTGCTACATCCCGTCGTCCACCTGCATGTGTTCAACAGCAAGGGTGAGTTGTATTTGCAGCATCGTCCCCATTGGAAGGACATCCAGCCCGACCGTTGGGACACGGCGGTTGGCGGACATGTTGACTATGGCGAGAGCATTGCCGAGGCGCAGCACCGCGAGGTAAGAGAGGAGTTGGGAATCACCGACTTCACGCCGCGCTCACTAGGTCACTATGTATTCGAGAGCCGTCGCGAGAAAGAATTGGTTTACGTTTTCACCACGATTTACGACGGTTCCATCGCCCCAAGCAGTTCCGAGCTAAACGGCGGTCGGTTCTTCTCTTCCGAAGAGATAGCCGCTCAAATGGGGCACGACTTCTTCACGCCCAACTTCGAAAACGAATACAAGAAGTTTTTCCTTTCATCAGCAGTGGAAGAGCAACAAACCATACGCTGAGCCTCCCAGCGTGTTCTGATTTTAATATTTGCTTACTTCAAAGGAGTTATAGTAAGCCTTCTTTCAGTAATCCGAAAGAGTAGCAATCCAATTTCACAAAGTCCAAAATCTGGGAGCCTATTGAAATCCCAATAGACGCTCAAAGGTGGCGAGTTCCTTGTGCCTCTTTTTGGAAATTGTGCCCATGTCGAGGTAGTCGATGAACGACTTGACACTGTTGCCTTTCAGATATAGTTTGTGACCAAGTTTGAACAGGGACTGGATTTTCCCATATCCATCCTTTCCCTGAAGTTTCTTGGGAGGAGTCTTGATTTTAAGAAACTGGCAGAGTCCGCCTATATCATCCAGCAGCCAATCCTCAATCATCCTGTCAACCTTAATTCTGCAGAATTCCTTGACTCCGATGGATTTCATCGTCGTCTCCACTTTCGACCAGTCTACCACTGGACGCTCGGCGAACTCGAACACATCGGTGTCATAACTGCAGCAAACAGCCTTCAACTCCCCGTGCTGTTTTCTTACATCCGGCAATATCTCATTACTCAGCTTGCCTGCAACTTTACTTGTATAACGTGAAACTCCTCGAAGGTTGACGACCATGCATTTACACAATTCTTTATTGCTTTGCATACGGTAATAGCGAAACAGTGCCTCAAAGAATACCTTGTCAGTGTCGCCTTCCACAAAAAGGACTATGGTCGTGCTGCTCATTTTAAGTATTCCTTTACGAGTTGTTGGCTATCATCCATGTCAAGCATGAGGTCGAACAGATACTCTCCAAACGATACTTCCTCGGAAGAGGCAATGCGCATAAGTTTACCTACCTTGTTAGGCTTAATCTTCCGGAAGTCGGCAATTCCATTATCCGACGGCACTCCGATGAGGATGTTCTCGGCTGAAAGATACTTGATGAGGAAAGGCGAGTGGCTTGTAATGATAACCTTTGTCTCACCGGCAAGCTCCGCCACGGTCGTCAGGATATTCTGCAGAAGCTTGGGGTGAACAGAATTCTCCAACTCCTCGAACATGAGAAGTGGGACTTGGTTGACGTCGGCGGCAATGAGCATGACAAGCAGAAGAACTATCTTCTTGCAACCCGTGGAAACGCTGGAAATACTTGTTGTCTGGTTGTTGTATCTCTCCTTCACCCTGATGTCATAGAAAATGGAGGGAACCTGATAGGGAACGTCCTTGACAGCATTTCCCCTCATATCTATCTGCACCGGCTCGAACTCCTCCATGTTCGGAAGCAGGTCCATCACCGTGTTGCGCAATAGCTCATAACGGTTAGGGTCCAGTCTTTTCAGACTGTTGACGAAAAAGCCTATCTGTGAAGGTTGGGGGAAAGCAATGCTGTATCCGCTGGCATCGGCATCCGATAGGGTCATGGTGAAATAGTCATCTGGATTCTCCAGCGTGTTAATGCTCTTCACGGAGATACTGTTAATCATCCGCAACTCCTCCACATAGAATAAATCGTCATAGTTGGCGAGCTTATTCAGGGCAAGCATGTTTCCTTCCAAGGCAAGCGGCTTGGTGCATCTACCTGTTTCAGTGGGGAGAAAGAGACCCTCCTTGGAATCATTTCTGGAAATGAACAGCCTGTATTTTGCATCGCCCAAAGCTTTCATCCTCAGGTGCTCACTGACAATCACAGAACCTCCTTGGCTGTCGGCGCGTGCCCACTCAAACTGGAATCCATAACAAAACTGCATAGGAACTTTGCCGACAACAGTTCCGGAGATTTCAAAAGAGAAGGGTGCCCCACTCATCGACGTATTGATGGGCATCCATCTCTTTCTTGTCATCATGGTTCGTTTCTCCGCAGGACTTGCCTGGATGAAATCGAATCCGAAAACAATAGCCTTGAGGACATTGCTCTTTCCATAATTGTTCGGGGCAACCAATGCAGAGAGCTTGTTCAGGCTCAATGATATGTCCTGCAAGTTGGCAAACCCGCCTAACCGAATATTATCTATATTTGCCTTCATAGGAATAATATTTGCGTTTCCAACCGCAAATATAGTAAAAATAGGGCTAACATGCAAGTAAAACGCAATAATTATTTGCTTATCAAGAATTTGCTACTAATTGTAGACCTGCCAAAAATATAATCTCTATATGCCTAATATGAGGTTTCGCAGCGTTTCGTCTGGATTGAGCGACAATTGTCGACACGCATGTCGACAATTGTCAACGAGTTTGTCGGCAATTGTTAACGAGTTTGTCGACAATTGTCGTTCAATCATCAGTAAGCGTTCGTAAACTGTATTTAGGGGATTCTTGATGCGTTCTGTTGCGGTTATTAGAACGGTCATAGCCCGCTATTATTGCATCAATCCCCCTATAATATATTGTATCAATCCCCTTATAAAAAACAAAAACAGCCGAAGAGAATCACTTCCCTTCGGCTGTCTTTCAATCTATCTATGCGTTATAAGTTATTCCAACTGTGTTAAGCAACCTCGATTTTGCGGGTGTTCTTCTGCTCTACCTTTGCAATGCGAGGCAGTTCTACGCGAAGAATACCGTTGTCAATCTTGGCGGTGATGTGGTCTTTATCCACGTCATCAGGCAGGACGAGATTCTGCTCAAACTTGCTGTAGCTGAACTCACGGCGCAGATAGTGAGACTTTTTGTCTTCCTTCTTGTCGTCGCTCTTGTGCTCCATCTTGATGCTGAGATTGCCGTCGTCAGTGACGTTGACGGTAAAGTCATCTTTGTTCATTCCGGGAGCAGCAAGTTGCACCTCGTAGTTCTTATCGTTTTCAATTACGTTGATTGCAGGTGCTGTAGCGTTGATGCGCGGCATGAAGCTCGTGTCGAAAAAGTCATCGAAATCATTGCTAAGCCAATTGTTAGAATTTAATACTGGAAACAACATAATCAATACCTCCTATTTTTATTTTATTCTTTATTTATCGTTTGTTTGTTGGTCCTCTTCAGCCCTTGGGCTTCCGATTTCCACTAAACATTCTGCAAGATGCGTGCCCACACAATAATAGCGACAACTTGTCAAATTATGATGACAAAATGGCAGCGAGCGGATAAAAGGAAATCAAGGAAACGGACAACGCTGGGAGACGGGATGCGCAATGAATCAAAAACTTTCGGCAACCAACTTGCAGTTTCTAAAGAAAAAACCGTAACTTTGCATTCCAACAAACTTATATAATAAAAAAATGCAGGAAACAAGACAAAACAGAATAGCTCGATTATTGCAAAAAGAACTGGCGGAAATCTTCCAGAGCCAGACACGCTCCATGCACGGAGTGCTCATCAGCGTGACGCGGGTGAGAATCAGTCCCGACCTAAGCATCTGCACCGCCTACATCAGCATCTTCCCCTCGGAGAAAGCCAACGAACTGTTAGAGAATATTCGGAAGAACGAGAAGAGCGTGCGCTTCACCTTGGGTCAGCGCGTGGGAAAACAGTTGAGGATTATACCTGAACTGCGCTTCTTCCTTGACGACTCGCTCGACTATATGGAACATATCGACCAACTGCTGAAGAAGTGAACTTCCCGTTTTACATCGCCCGTCGCTACCTGTTCTCCAAGAAGAGCACCAACGCCATCAACGTTATCTCAGCCATATCGGTCATCGGTGTGGCGGTAGCCACTATGGCAATGGTCATCGTGCTGAGCGTGTTCAACGGTTTTCAGGATTTGGTGGCATCCTTCTTCACCAATATAGACCCGGAACTGAAGGTAGTGCCGGTGAAGGGCAAGTCGGCACCATCCGACGACCCCGTGCTACTACAGATGAAGAAGAACCCCAACGTGGAGGTGGCTACCGAGTGCGTGGAGGACCAAGCGCTCGCCATCTACAGAGGAAAACAGGCAATGGTGACCGTGATGGGCGTGGAAGACAACTTTGAACAGCTTACCGACTTCAGTCAGGTGCTGCGCGGCGACGGCGATTTCACGCTCCATGCCGCCAATCTCGACTACGGCATCTTAGGCATCCGACTGGCGCAGAGCCTTGACATGGGCTACGACTGGGATGGATTCTTGAGTCTCTATGCCCCACAACGCAAGGGTCAGTACGACCCGATGTATTCGCCGGGCTTCGTGGTTGACTCCGTGATGTCGCCCGGCGTGCTGTTCAACGTCATGCAGGGTCGCTACGACAAAGGCTATATCATCGTACCCATCGCCATTGCGCGTGACCTCTTCGGTCAGCAGGGATGCCTCACCTCACTGGAGCTTCGGCTGAAGCCGGGAGCCAGCATCAGCAGCGTCAAGGACGAACTAACCGATATAGGAAAAGGACGCTATCAGGTTCTCGACCGCTACGAACAGCAATTCGACACTTTCAAAATCATGAAGATAGAGAAGCTCATGGCATACCTCTTCCTGACCTTTATCCTCATGGTGGCTTGCTTCAACATCATCAGTTCTCTGCTCATGCTCATCATCGACAAGAAGGACGACGTGGTGACGCTACGCAACATGGGAGCGACCAACCGGCAGATTACCCAGATATTTCTTTTTGAAGGCAGACTCATCAGCATGATGGGCGCCTTGTTGGGTATCGCCATCGGACTGCTGCTGTGCTGGCTGCAACAGGAATACGGACTCGTTTCGTTGGGAGGCAATTCCGGCGCGTATGTCGTTGATGCCTATCCCGTCAGCGTTCATTATATCGACGTATTGCTCATCTTCATCACGGTGATTGCCGTTGGCTGGCTCTCTTCGTGGTATCCAGTGAGATACATGAGCAAGCGCCTGTTAGGGAAAGCATAATTGTCGGAGCCTGCCTTTGATTACGCATTCGAAACGATGCGCTCCACTTTTTCTTTCACCGTCTCCTTTGCCGTCTCATTCAGACAAGTGTCGAAAGAATAGAGCCTTGCGGGAGTGCGGAGGGCAAGTTCCACGTCGTGGGTAGAGAGGATAATGATTTTCTGCTGCTCGGCAGCCAACCGCGACAGACTCGCCATCACCTCCACCTTACTCGGAAAATCGAGAAAGGCGGTAGGCTCATCCAATAATATCACGGGAGTCTGCTGAGCCAGTGCCTTGGCTATCATCACCTTTTGCATCTCACCGTCGCTCAGCGTCGCCACATTGCGCTGGGCAAGAGAGGCAATTCCCATGTCGCGAAGCGCCTCATCAACTGCCTTGCGGTCGCTTTCGTGAAGCCGTCCGAAGAAGCCCGTATAGGGAGAGCGCCCCAAAGCCACGACTTCCGCCGCCGTGAGATTGTCCACCTGCGGTCTGCCGGTGAGCACCACGGAAATGATGCGGGCTCGCTCCAATCGCGTGAGCGACAACAAGTTGCGACTGTCAATCAATACGCTGCCCCCCATAGCCGGCTGAAAACCCGAGAGCGTGCGCAGTAGGGTGGATTTGCCCACGCCGTTGCGACCCAACAGGCACGACACGAGTCCCGGACGGAACTCAGCATCGAGCGGTCCTGCCACGCGCTTGCCTTGGTTGCCGATGACAAGATGTTGAAGAATGATGGATTTCATGGTGCAAACTTAGCAAATTTTTCCCGACAGAAGGAGAATAATCCGCAATTTGTTTGGTCATTATCCAAATTCTTTATATTTTTGAACAGACGAAAACGAACGAGTCTATGAAACCCTGCGCTTCTCTTTTTATCGCCATCGCCCTCTCAGTGGGTTCTCCGGCTCTCGCCGACACCCCGTCTTTAGCCTGCCCTGCCGATGCCGTCGCCCAAACTTATCCATCACAGCGACCGCCCAAGGACAAGCGACTGTTCCGTTCCCAAGCCATTGAGGACGAGATTGTCAGGATTTGCAAGAAACTGAAGAATCCGCGCTTGGCATGGATGTTTGCCAACTGCTTCCCCAACACCCTCGACACAACCGTCCACTTCTCCTACGATAAGGACGGGCGACCCAACACCTTCGTCTATACGGGTGACATCGCAGCCATGTGGCTCCGCGACAGTGCGGCACAGGTTTGGCCCTACGTGGAGTTCGCCGACGAGGACAAGCACCTACGCGAGATGCTGGCGGGTGTTATCCTGCAACAGCAAAAATGTATCAACATCGACCCTTACGCCAATGCCTTCAACCGTACCCCCGACCCCAACGGACCTTGGATGAAGGACACCGATATGAAACCGGAACTGCACGAGCGCAAGTATGAGATTGACTCGCTCTGCTATCCCATCCGTCTCGCCTACCGCTACTGGCAGGTGACGGGCGACACATCCGTTTTCGGCACAAGTTGGCTGGAGGCAATCAAGAATACGCTCATGGTGTTTCGTGACCAACAGCGCAAGCAGGGCTTCGGCAACTATCAGTTCCTGCGCATCACTGACCGTGCCTTCGACACGCAGAGCAACTGGGGCTACGGTGCTCCGGTGAAGCCTGTGGGACTCATCGCCTCCGCTTTCCGACCCTCCGACGATGCCACGACGTTTCTTTTCTTGGTGCCGTCCAACTTCATGGCGGTGACTTCGCTGCGCAAGGCTGCCGAAATCCTTACGACCGTCAACCATGAGGAGCAGCTCGCAAGGGAATGCACCCAACTCGCCGACGAGGTGAGCAAGGCGCTCAAGGAGTATGCCGTCTATGACCACCCGGTGTTTGGCAAGATTTACGCCTACGAGGTGGACGGCTTCGGCAACCGCATGCTCATGGACGACGCCAATGTGCCCAGTCTGCTGTCGATGGCATACTTGGGCGACGTGGCGCAGGACGACCCCATCTATCAGAATACGCGTAGATTTGTTTGGAGCGAATACAACCCCTACTTCTTCCGTGGCAAAGCCGGTGAGGGCATCGGCGGTCCCCACGTGGGTCCGGGATACATCTGGCCTATGAGCATCATGATGAAAGCGTTTACCAGCAACAACGATGACGAAATCAAGACCTGCATCGAACAACTGATGCGCACCGATGCCGGAACTGGATTCATGCACGAATCGTTCTTCAAGGACGATGCCGACAATTTCACCCGTCCGTGGTTTGCTTGGCAGAATACGCTGTTCGGAGAGCTTATCATCCATCTCATAAACGAAGGAAAACTCGATTTGCTCAACAGCATCACGGAACCCGAATAAGGGTCCGTGCCGATGATTTCCCAGCGAATCATGACTTGTTTTTTACTTCTTCCAAGGCAAAAACAGCATCATCACTTCCTTCTCCCAACCGACTTTACAATCGTTATATACAACTAAACAAACTTAAAATATCGCTTCAAACATCTTAAAATCTACAATAATATGTCAAAAAGTCGTTTCTTTTGCGAAATTCTGATTAACTTTGCACCTAAAAGGTAAATAGATAAATGAGAAAATACTTCATATACCTCTGCTGCCTCGCGCTGTGCGCAGTGATGTTCACTTCGTGTCTTGGTGACGACGACGACAATATTACGTATTACGACGATACTGCTATCACTGCTTTCTCGCTCGGCACATTGAAATACAACAAGCGCGTCAATGCAGACAGCGTGACCAATACTACGCTTGACTGCAGCAGCTATAAGTTCTATATAGACCAACAGAACCGTACCATCTACAACACCGACTCCCTGCCGGTGGGTGTGGACGTTTCGAAGGTGATTTGCACCATCACCACCAAGAACTCCGGTACGGTCATATTGAGGGATAACGACAGCGACACGCTCTTCTATTGGTCGTCAAGCGACAGCATTGACTTCACGCAGCCCCGACTGTTCCGCGTTTACAACTACACCGGAGCCTATAGGGAATACACGGTTTCGGTGAACGTGCACCAGCAGTATGGCGACACGCTGACATGGAGCAACCTTGCCACCGTGAGCGGTTTGAGCGCCAACAACAACATGCGCTTCTATGCCACGTCCGACTATCTGTTTCTCTTGGGCAAAAGCGTAAGCTACATGGCAAGTCGCAACAACGCTATTACTTGGACACAGATTTCTCAGGAATTAGACAACTTAGCCTACAACAACGCCGCCGTATTGAACGATACCCTATACGTGCTGTCCAACGGAAAACTGCTCACCACCTACGACGGACAGAGCTGGAACGAGAGCGAGACATCCATCAGCCATCTGTTTGGAGCATCTTCGGTCAAGCTCTACGCCCTTGATGCCAACGGTAAGATTGCCAGCAGCGAGGACGGTTCCGATTGGACGGAAGAAGATTTAGACGGAGATTCCACTATGATGCCCGTCAACGACGCGAGCCTCTGCTACATGCAGCTCCCCACCAACGACGACACCTACCGTTTGCTGCTCGCCGGTAACCGCAACTATTCACTCGGCGACACTACGGCTGTGGTCTGGGGCAAGATTGAAGAGACCAACGAAGGTTCTGACAATCAGGCTTGGTCGTTCTACAAGTTCGATGCCAACAACCCCTATCCTCTGCCTGCCCTCTACGACTTGCAGATGATTAACTACGACAATTCGTTTATGGCAATGGGAGGATACAGCACAACACAGCTCAACAGCGGCACGCAGACGGCACACGGCTTCTACCGCTCAAGCGACAACGGCGTCACGTGGCAGGAAGACACAACGATGACGTTGCCTACGGGCTTCACGCCGTTCCATCCCTTCGCCCTCACTGCCGACAAGGATAACTATCTGTGGATTGCCGATGCCACGACGGGAACTATATGGCGTGGAAGAATCAACCGCTTGGGCTGGGCCGACGAACAGAAAGGCTTCAACAAAGTAAGAGTTTATTATTGATTATAACAATATATGAGAAGGCTGCTTTTCTCCATGATGCTATTGATTTTCACTGCCGCCACCGCCGGTGCGCAGGAAGACCCGATATACCGCATGGAGATTGGCGTGGAAGGTGGAATGTCCGGCTATTTGGGTGACTTCAACGGTAATTTAACCAAAGACTTGCAGCCAGCAGGAGGCATTGTGGTGCGCCGGCTCTTCAACCCCTACATCGGACTGAACCTGTCGGGATTCTACGGTAAGCTGAAAGGCTCTTCGGAAGATGTTGAAACCTACTATCCCGACCAGCAGGAGCAACCCTATGAGTTTGACAACACATTGGTGGACGTGAGCCTGACGTTTGAATACAACTTCTGGCCCTACGGCACTGGCAGGGACTACCGCGGAGCCAAGCGGATAACACCCTACATATTTGGCGGAATCGGAGCCACCTACGTCAGTGGCGGTGAGAAAAACAAGTTCACGGGCAACGTGCCGATAGGACTCGGCGTGAAATACAAGATTTCTCCGCGTTTGAATCTCGGACTGAATTGGGCTATGCACTTCTCGCTCAACGACGAGCTTGACGGCATGAAGGACCCTTCCCACGTGGAAAGCTCCGGCGCATTCAAGAACACAGACTGCTACTCAGCGCTGATGCTCAGCCTGACCTACAGCTTCTCCGCCAAGTGCACTACGTGCAACAAAGACTTTTATTAGACAACACAAGAGATATGGCAGAACTTGACATGACCCGCATACCCCGCCACATTGCCATCATCATGGACGGCAACGGGCGCTGGGCCACGGAGCGCGGCAAAGACCGTAGCTATGGCCATCAGGAAGGGGTGGAGGCTGTGAGACGCATCACCAAAGAGTGTACGCGTCTGGGCGTGAAGTATCTCACCCTCTACACATTCTCCACTGAAAACTGGAACCGCCCAGCCCAAGAAATCAGCGCTCTGATGGGGTTGGTGCTCACTTCACTGGAGGACGAAATCTTCATGGAGAACAACGTCCGCTTCAGGGTCATCGGCGATACGGCTCGTCTGCCACAAAACGTACAGGATAAACTGCACGAAACCGAAGTGCACACCGCCAAGAACGACCGCATGACGATGGTGGTGGCACTGAGCTATTCCTCCCGCTGGGAAATCGTGAAGGCGATGCAGCGTACCGCTGCCGACGCTCTCCAAAAGAAACCCAACTTGAAGCCGGAGGACATTGAGTCGCTGTTCACCGAAGAGGCTTTTGAGCGTAACTTGGAAACGAGCTTCATGCCCGACCCCGACCTGCTCATCAGAACAGGAGGCGAGTTGCGGCTGAGCAATTATCTACTTTGGCAGATTGCCTACTCGGAACTGTATTTTTGCGACACCTATTGGCCCGATTTCGATGCCGAAGCGCTTCACAAGGCCATCATCAGCTATCAGAGCCGCCAGCGCCGCTTCGGCAAGACGGAGGCTCAAGTGGAAAAAGAAAACATCTGATATGCACTATAACAAAAAGAAAGTTTTAGCAGCAGCATTGGCCGTGGCATGCTCCATGGCCCTGCAAGCACAAGACGTGGTGAGCTATCCCGACATCACCTACGCCGGCACCCCGCGAAGGGTCATCATCGGTGGCTTCAACGTCAGTGGCATTGAGGGCTATGAGGACTATGTCATCACGGGTATCTCGGGCCTCAGCGTGGGACAGCAAATCACACTGCCTGGCAGCGAAATCACCAATGCTGTGAAAAGATACTGGAGACACGGGCTTTTCTCCGACGTGAAAATATCCGCCGATAGCATCGTGGGCGATAAGGTGTGGCTACACATCTCGCTCAAGGTGAGACCGCGCGTGTCGAGAATCAACTACGTGGGAGTGAAAAAGAGCGAGAAGACCGACTTGGAAAACAAGCTCGGACTGCTCAACGGCAGCCAGTTGACGCCTAACATGATTGACCGTGCGAAGCTGTTGGCTAAGAAATACTTCGACGACAAGGGATTCAAGGATGCCGTTATCGACATCCAGCAGCGTCCCGACGTGGCTGAGAAGAACCAAGTGATTCTCGATGTGGTCATCGACAAGAAGGAGAAGAAGAAGGTGCGCCACATCATCATAGAGGGCAACGAACACCTGAGCAATTCGCGCATTAAGGGCGGATTGTTCAAGAAAGGTGCCTTTGCCAAGACCCACGAGGCGGGCAAGCTCTCCACTTTCCTCAAGTCGAAGAAGTTTACTCCTGAGCGCTGGGAGACCGATAAGAAGAACCTTATCGACAAATATAACGAGTTGGGCTATCGCGATGCCGAAATCATAACCGACAGCGTGTGGGACAACGACCCGAAGCACGTCAACATCTATATAAAGGTGAACGAGGGACAGCGCTACTATCTGAGAAATATCACATGGGTGGGCAACACCATCTATTCATCTGACTATTTAGCAGCGGTGCTGGGCATGAGGAAAGGCGATGTCTACAACCAGAAACTTCTCAACAAGCGACTGCAAGAAGATGACGACGCCGTAGGCAACCTCTACTATAACAACGGTTACGTGTTCTCGAGCATCCAGCCCACCGAAATCAACATCGTGGGCGACTCCATCGACTTGGAAATGCAGATAACGGAAGGAACGCAAGCTCACTTGAGCCACGTGCGCATCAACGGTAACGACAAACTCTATGAGAACGTCGTGCGCCGTGAGTTGCGTACAAAACCCGGTGACCTTTTCTCCAAGGAGGCTTTGATGCGTACCGCACGTGAGTTGGCTTCTATGGGACACTTCGACCCGGAGAAAGTGACGCCCGATATCCGTCCCGACTATGAGAACGGAACGGTGGATGTCAACTGGAACCTAACGCAGAAGAGCAACGACCAAATCGAGCTTTCGTTAGGTTGGGGACAGACGGGTATCATCGGTAAGATTGGACTGACGCTCAACAACTTCTCCATCCGCAACCTGTTCAATAAGAATAAGGAACACCGCGGCATTCTACCAGTCGGCGACGGCGAGGTTCTGAAACTTGGTTTCCAGACCAACGCCAGCTATTACAACAGCTTCAACTTCAGCTACTCCACCAACTGGTTCGGCGGAAAGCGACCCAACCAGTTCACATTCGGTTTCTACTTCAATAAGCAGAGCGACGTGTCCGATACCTACTATAGCAGTGGTTATATGTACAATTATTATAATTACCTCAGTGGCTTGAGCAACTACAATTATAATAATTATGAGAACTTCTACGACCCGGACACATGGATTAAGATGATTGGCGTTTCGGTTGGCTGGGGTAAGCGTCTGCGCTGGCCTGATGACTACTTCACGCTGAGCGCGTCGCTCTCCTATACGCGCTACATGATGAAGAACTGGCGCTACTTCTTGATGACCAACGGTAATGCCAACAACATCAACCTGAGCATCTCGCTCAACCGTATATCAACGGATAACCAGATATTCCCGCGTCGTGGCTCGGAGTTTGAGGCAAGCGTGACCCTCACGCCGCCTTGGAGCCTCTGGGACAACAAGGATTACAAGAATCTCGCCAACGACCCCTACTCATCCACTTATCTTGAAGAACAGCAGGAGAAGTACAAGTGGGTGGAATACCACAAGTGGAAGTTCAAGTCACGCACCTTCACAGCCCTGTCGAGCGCACAGAAATGCTTCGTGCTGATGACGCGTGTTGAAATCGGACTCCTCGGCAGCTACAATAAATATAAGAAGAGTCCGTTTGAAACTTACTACATGGGTGGTGACGGTATGTCGGGCTACTCCACTGGCTACGCACAGGAGACCATCGGACTGCGCGGTTACGATAACGGTTCGCTCACACCTTATTATTATGAGGGCTACGCCTACGACCGTCTGACGCTGGAATTGCGCTATCCTCTCATGCTGGGCAACACCACCATCTACGCGCTGGGCTTCCTCGAAGGCGGTAACGCTTGGCACGACACCAAGGACTTCAACCCGTTCAGCATGCGTCGCTCTGCCGGTGTCGGTGTGCGTATCATGCTGCCTATGGTGGGCTTGATGGGTATCGACTGGGGCTATGGCTTCGACGAGACGATATTCGGTCAGAAGGCTGGTGGCAGCCACTTCCACTTCGTGCTTGGTCAGGAGTTCTAATCCCCGTGAAATGTAACTTTCAGAGGTCTTCGGTCGTCTACTGTTAATACCGGTTGTCTATTTTTGAAATTAAAAGGAATAAAGATATGAAGAAATTCATTTTGATGGCAGTCATGCTGGTTGCGTCACTGTCAATGTCGGCACAGAAATACGCGTTGGTCGACATGGAATACATTTTGGACCACGTTCCTGCCTATGAACGTGCCAATGAGCAGCTCAATCAGGTCTCTAAGAAATGGCAGGCCGAGGTGGAGGCTCTCAACACGGAGGCTTCTACCATGTATAAGAACTACCAGAACGAGGTAGTGTTCCTCTCGCAGGAGCAGAAGAAGGCTAAGCAGGAGGAGATTATGAAGAAGGAGAAAGAGGCTTCTGACCTCAAGCGCAAATACTTCGGTCCGGAGGGTGAGCTTTTCAAGAAGCGCGAGAGTCTCATGTCGCCTATTCAGGACGAAATTTACAATGCCGTGAAGGAGATTTCCGAACTGCGCGGTTACAGCATGGTGCTCGACCGTGCTTCCAATGCCGGAATCGTATTCGCATCGCCCAAGGTGGACATTAGCAACGAAGTGCTGGAGAAACTGGGATACAGCATTGAATAATGCATAATTCATAATGCACAATGCATAATTTTTCCCTACTGCACTCACTGCACTAACTGCACCCACCCAAAAAGCAATTAGGTGCGAATCTAATTATGCATTATGAATTATGCATTATGAATTACCCAATGCACCTACTCACCCACAAAAAAAGACAATTAGGTGCGAAGCTAATTATGCATTATGAATTATGAATTATGCATTATGAATTACCCAATGCACCTACTCACCCCCAAAAAAGACAATTAGGTGCGAAGCTAATTATGCATTAAGCATTATGAATTATGCATTACTCTCACCCCCCCTCCTCGTAAAAAACCAAATTAACAATAATAAATTCATACACTAAAGAAAAATGAAAAAACTTATTTTGATGTTGATGATGTTTGCTCCTATGGCAACATTCGCACAGCAGAAATTCGGTCACTTGAATCTTCAGGAAGTTGTACAGGCTCTGCCCGAGTATATTAAGGCTCAGGGCGAAATCGAGTCGCAGGCTAAGATTTACGACAACGAACTCAAGCAGATGTCTGACGAGCTGCAGCGCAAGGCTGACGAGTATCAGAAGTCTGCCAACACCATGCCCGACACAAAGAAGAAGGAGACCGAGACTGAGCTCAACACCCTCTATCAGAAGTTCCAGCAGGCACAGCAGGACGATGCACAGGCTCTGCAGAAACTGCGCGAGCAGAAACTCGCTCCTATTCAGACCAAGCTGCAGAACGCTATCAAGAATGTAGGCGACCGCGGCAAATATATCTATATCATGGATGTGAGTGCCGGTATTCCCTACATCAGCACTACACTGAGCACCGACGTTACCGCCGAGGTGAAGGCTGAACTGAACAAGCTGAAATAAGATTGCGCTACTTTCATTAGCGCAAGTAACACCACAGGCGTATTAGCGTCTGTGGTGTTTGCTAATTAGGCGATTCGCCTTTCGTCTCACCAATCCCCTTATGCAATGAAAAAGATTATCTATTCCCTGTTTCTCTTACTCCTTCCGCTGTCTCTCACCGCACAGGAGCACATTTCCACTGTGCCCACCGTCCACAAGGTCAGCTTCGGCTATTTCAGCTATGACGAGGTACTCCACTCCATGAGCGCCTACACTGCGGCTCAACGCCAACTCGCCAACCTCCGCTCCCAATACGAGGCTGAGCAGAAACGCTCCGAAGATGAGTTCAACAAGAAATATGAGGAGTTTCTTGACGGACAGAGTACTTTCGCGCCCAACATCCGCGTCAAGCGCCAAGCGGAATTGGAGGAACTGATGAAGAAGAGCATCGACTTCAAACAGCAGGCTGAACAACTCCTGCAGCAAGCCGAGAAGGATGCCCTTGCACCGCTGCACCGAAGGATTCTTGAGGCTGCACAGACTCTCGGCAAAGAATATGGCTTCGACTTCATCCTCAACTCCGACAACAATGCACTGCCTTTCGTGTCAAGCACTACTGGCGAGGATGTCACGGCAAAGATGAAGAGTATCCTTAAATAAACGCATCATGAAGTTCTCTCAATCTCCGGGTCCCATCGGCATCTTCGATTCTGGCTATGGAGGACTCACCATCCTCCACGGAATACGTCAGTTGCTGCCCCAATACGACTATATCTTCTTGGGCGACAATGCGCGCGCTCCCTATGGTCCGCGCTCCTTCGACGTGGTCTATCAGTTCACGCGCCAAGCCGTGGTGAAGTTGTTCCAGTTGGGCTGTCACCTTGTGATTCTCGGTTGCAATACGGCATCGGCAAAGGCATTGCGCAGTATTCAACAGCACGACCTGCCCGAACTTGACCCTAACCGTCGGGTGTTAGGTGTCATCAGACCCACCGCCGAGGTGATAGGCAAAATCACGCGCAACAACCACGTGGGAATCGTTGCCACCGAAGGTACTATCCGCAGCCACAGCTACGAAATGGAGATTGCCAAGCTATGGCCAGACATCAAAGTCTCGGGACAGGCTTGTCCCTTCTGGGTGCCTCTTATTGAATACAACGAAGCCGACTCGCCGGGAGCCGACTACTTCGTGAAGAAGCGTCTCGACCAACTCATGCAGAAAGACCCGCTGATTGATACGCTCATTCTCGGCTGCACTCACTACCCTATCCTGCTGCCCAAGATTGTAAAATACACCCGTCCCGACGTGCGCATCGTGCCGCAGGGCGAATACGTGGCATCCAGTCTGAAAGACTACTTGCATCGCCACCCCGACATGGAAGCACGCTGCACAAAAGGTGGACACGTCACCTACTACACCACGGAGAATCCCGCCCGCTTCAAGGAGGGCGCACGTATCTTCATCAGTGATGAAGTCAACGTCAAACACCTTGATTTAGAATGAGAGCCACGGGGCGAATCTACATTCCGTTCCCCTTCCGCTCTTTTTCATCACCCCACACACTAAAGCAATGAATCATCTTCAAGCAACCCTCGAACTCGGCACCAAGCCTGTAGGAAAACTGCTCTGGCAGTATGCCCTGCCCGCCATCGTCGCCATGTTGGCTTCATCGCTCTACAACATGGTGGACTCCATCTTCATCGGACAAGGCGTGGGACCCATTGCCATCTCCGGACTCGCCATCACGTTCCCCTTCATGAACCTCACGGGAGCCTTCGGAGCTGCTATTGGCGTGGGTGCATCCACCTTTCTCTCCGTAAAGCTCGGACAGAAGGACTACCGCACGGCTGAGAAAGTGCTCGGCAACACGATGACGCTCAACCTCATCATCGGTTTGTCGCTGTCCGTGGTTTGCCTGTTGTTTCTCAATCCCATCCTGCGATTCTTCGGCGCCAGCAACGCCACCCTGCCCTACGCCCGCGAATATATGGTGATTATCCTTGCGGGCAACGTGGTCACCCACACCTATTTTGCCCTCAACGCCGTGCTGCGCGCAGCCTCCAAGCCGCGCCAAGCCATGAACGCCACCATCTTCACCGTGGTGCTCAACACCATCCTCGACCCCATCTTCATCTACCCGTGGGGACTCGGACTGGGCATTGCGGGAGCCGCCTACGCCACTATTTTAGCTCAGATTCTCGCGCTGTGCTATCAGTTCCGTTTGTTGAGCAATAAGCACGAGCTCATCCATTTCCGCAGAGGCACCTACCGGCTCCATTCCCAAATCGTGAGCAATATCATCGCCATTGGTATCTCACCTTTCAGCATGAACGTTTGCTCATGTCTCATCGTCATCTTCATCAACAACCAACTCGTTCGCTATGGCGGCGATTTTGCAGTAGGAGCCTATGGAATCTCCAACAGAATACTCTTCGTGTTCACCATGATTGTCATGGGACTCAACCAAGGTATGCAGCCCATCGCCGGCTACAACTATGGCGCCCAGCTTTTCGACCGCCTCATGCATGTGCTGAAGCTCACTATTCTGTGGGCAACGGTAGTAATGACCGTCGGTTGGGCAATCGCCCTATTTTTATCCTATCCCTGCGTGCGTCTCTTTACCTCAGACGCAACGTTGGCAGGCCTTTCAGTTGATGCTCTCCGCATCTCTTGTTGTATGTTCCCCATTGTGGGCTACCAAATGGTGACCACCAACTTCTTCCAGTGTATCGGCAAAGTAAAGGTGAGCATCTTCCTCTCGCTCTCCCGCCAACTCATTTTCCTTCTTCCCATGCTCTGGCTGTTGCCGCGTTTCTTCCAATTGGCTGGTGTATGGTGGTCAATGCCTGCCTCTGACTTCCTCGCCTCCGTCACTACCGCATTGGTCATGATTCACTACATGCGGAAGTTCAAAAAGCAGCAAGTCTCGAATGCACAATAAAATTCCCTATTTCCTATAAAAACTTTTGTAGTATTATTTTATTTACTTAGAGGGTCAATACCGCTCCATTCCGAAGCAGCATTGCCTAACTTTCTGCCCTGTTAATAGCAATGTTTAAGCGTTTGTAGTTAGGTTATCAGCTTCATGGAGCTCAATTTGTTTCTATTACTGTCCGGTAAACATTTTGAGGAAAAATGGTGCATCCGAAATAGAGAATCATTTTGTCCCGACCTTTCATAGAAAGGGATGGCTTCCCAAAGTTTTCCCATCACGGGTGCTTCCTCTGAGTTTTTTAGTTGAAAAAACATCTCAGCAATCTCAGCAAAGCATCTAACACGTTGAAAGAAAAACTCTTACGTACATGAATAGATGGTAAAACATCCCAGCAATATCTCAGCAACATCTCAGCAGACTGAGACGGAACATCTTTCCATATGGAATGGGCAAAGAGGTGACAAATAGAGCTTTAGGACGAATTAAGAGCCTATTGACCCAACCTGCCATGTGATGAGGAAGAGGCATCGCGAGATGTGCTTATCAGACAAGTAAAAAGCCCCAACCCGTCTGTAGATGAGGATGGGCACATGAGAGGTTAAGTTTACCGGACAGTAATAATTTGTTTCCCTAAAGAACCTTAAAAACTTTGTAATAATTACAACTTTCTTTGGTAGTTTCCAAACAAATCACTATCTTTGCAAGTGAAATAGAAAAGGAAAATAAATCAACCATCATTATGAAAGAGCTGAAAGGAACGAAAACAGAGCAAAACTTGCGCGACGCCTTTGCAGGCGAGAGCCAAGCATTCGCAAAGTACAATTTTTATGCCTCCAAGGCTAAGAAAGACGGCTACGAGCAGATTGCAGCCCTCTTCTTGGAGACGGCGAACAATGAAAAAGAACACGCTAAGATGTGGTTCAAACTGCTTCAGGGCGGTGCCATCAAAGATACGATGGAGAACCTGAAGGATGCTGCTGCAGGTGAGAATTATGAATGGACAGACATGTACGACCGCATGGCACGCGAGGCTGACGAAGAAGGCTTCAAGGCGATTGCCACCAAGTTCCGCGGCGTAGGTGCTATTGAGAAGCACCACGAGGAGCGCTACCTCAAACTGTTAGAGAATATCGAGAAGGGCATCGTCTTCTCCCGTGATGGCGACCGAATCTGGAAGTGCCGCAACTGTGGGCACATCGTCATCGGGAAGAGCGCACCCAAGGTATGCCCCGTATGCGACCATCCTCAAAGTTATTTTGAAATTTCTGCCGATAATTATTAAGACTTTAAATGGCATTTTCTGCCAGCACAAGCCTCACGACTCACAGCCGTGAGGCTTTTTTATCAGACTATTCAGACTTTTCAGACCAGTCCGACTTTTCCGACCAGTCCGAGAACTCCGAGTTCTCGGAGTTCTCCCAGCACTCCGAGCACTCCGAAAAAGTTCGAGCTCTCCGAAAATCTCCCAGCCCTCTTAATAAAAGTTAAAGCTATGCCCTATGGCTATAATTCGAAAAAATAGAATTATTTTTGTAAAACTAATATAGATTTCTTAAATCCTCAAATACATAACTACTAACTAAAAAACCGAAATCAGATGGGCAATCTAAAAATCAAGTTCTCATTATTAGGAGCGGCATTTTGTATGCTAGTGTTCGGTGTGGCTTATTTTACTCATGTTGGACCCTTGACGATTGTAAGCTACGTGCTGGCAATCCTACTTATGTTTTTCGCGGGTGCCTTAGCTTCTCGCAGGATTTTCAAGACAGGAAAATCGAAAGACACGACAACAGAGGAAAATTCAAAGGTGAAGAAGCAACTTATATGGGGATTTGGCTTGTTCGTATTCTTTTGGCTTTTGTTGTTTTTCTATTCGTCGATGGGATTCAGAGATGAGCTAAGCAACCTATATCCCCTCCTTTCTAAAAGCATCTATGCCGCCCTTTGCATCTTCCGAGGAATATGTGGTGCCATTGTTTCGAAAGCGGTGGCGGTGGACTACTGCGGCAGTGTGCAGTATGGTGAGATTGACCGAATCACACGGTTTGCATACCTGCTGCTATGGTTCTGCATCTTTTCTGCCATCTAATTACTCCCTTTAGAAAGATTCAGTCATTATTGTTCCATCTTGAGTTAACATGATACCTTTATACGCAGACCGTTAACATAAATTAAGCACAGTTCATACAAGAAATCGGGAAATAATGGATTTTATTCACTGTAAACACTTAGGCAATATTCTGAATACAACTGCGTTAAATATATAAAAACAAAAATCGATAAGATATGAAGAACTTGAAAATCATTACACTTCAGTTGGTAGCCCTCCTCTTCGTGGGTGGTCTGTTTACCTCTTGTCTTGATGACGATGACGACGACGTGAGTTTCAGCTATCTTTCCAAGTCAGAGCAATTGCAGGCATTCTATCAACTTGCAGGAACCCATTCCGGACGCGTCTATTGGCTTGCAGACTCCTCTTCTTATACAAAGTTGGATTCTATCGACGTGACGCTCAATGCTGCCAATGACAGCACCATCTACATTTACAATTTCCCGACAAAGCCATTAGCGCAATACGTCAATGACGGGGAGAGGGAACTTAAGGACTCGCTGGAGAAGCAGGACAATGTGACGCTTACCATCTACACGGCATACTTCCACTTGAGTCCCATCTACTTTGAGGCTGACCCCTACAACATCACGTACAACATGACGTATGGCGGTGAAAGCCACAAAGTGGAAGTAGCATTCTACACCGGTATGCCGAATTATCTGTATGGTGAATACGACTCCACGTCATCCCCACAATTAGTTATCCGTATGTGCCAAGGCGCCATTTGGGTGGACCGCGACACAGATGACACGAATCCCACCAACCACATGTCAACCTCTCAGAACTTCGTGTTCCAGAGCAATTAAGGCGAAAAATCATTTCGCTTTTCAGCGCAAACGTTTTATAAAATTCAAAAGCCCGGTCGCAATCGCGTCCGGGCTTTTGAATTATATGAGGATGACTATTAATGCATAATTCATAATGCACAATGCATAATTAGCTTTCGCCCTCGTGTTCGGCAACACAACTCCTAACTCCTATCTCCTAACTCCTAACTCATTTGGCTCCTAACTAATTACTGGAGTTTATTAATCACGTTCATCATCTGTTCGCCCAATCCGATGGTGTAGCCCTGACTGACGAAGACGACGCGGTTGAACGTGTCGGCGATGATGAAGACGGGCAGCGTGGAGGCATCGAGTTTCATCTCACGGCGTATCTGCGAGAGAATCTTACCGTCTTGGTCGATACCATAGCGCACGGTGTTGGGAAGCGACTTGAACTCGTTGCGCGACATATACTGATTATATTGGTCGCGGTCGGTGAAGAGGAATACCATCTTCTGTCCCCACTTCTCAAACTGCTGCTTCACTGCAGAAATGTCGCGGAGTGCATGGTTGGTGGGTTCCTGACCGACGCCCAGCACAGCCACGATGAAATAGCCGCGACCCGTGGTGGAGAGGATAGACACTTCCTTATTCTTCGTCGGCTCTATATAGCGTGATTCCGAATCAAAGCTGCCGATGACTTGCACGTCGTTCTCCGACTGACGCATCACGAGTTGCGTGGTCGTAGTATCGTGGGGTGCCACCTTGAAGAACTGCATGTGAGCCAGTACACCACCGTTTGCCAAACGCGTTCCGCTCACCATGAGGTAGCTTCCGGCTTCCACATCCGTTCCCTTGAGCAACAGATTGTTGAAGGTAGTGCCACCGCCCATATCGACTTCTCCTTCCTCATAGTTGAGCAGTTGCAGTTTGCCACTATCGGTGAGCTTAGAAAGAGTGAAGTGGTTGTAATATTTGGGGTTATCCAATATCTTCGTGGGCTGATAGGTAGCCTTCAAGAAGCCCATCACAGGAGTCACAGGACCGCTTCCACCGAAATAGACATCCTGCGGTTGTTTGCCGCCCATAAGCTGAACCTTACCCGTGACAGGGTCAATGCGAGCGGGAACACCCACCGAACGAGCTAAAGCCACGAAGAAGATGTCGCGGCTGTGGGGGTCTGCCTTCTTGCCTTTCCAAACACCAATGGGAGAGATGGGAGCGGCACCGAAGTTACAACTGTCGTCGATAGTGACATACTTGTCGACAAACTTCACGAGTTGCTGGGGATTCTTCTGGAAGAGAGGAAAAACACGTCCCTTCACGAAGTCATCCATCGTATATTCCTTTCCCAATATTTCACGAGTGACCTGAGGAAGGAGGAAACTGCGGAAAGACGTGAGAAGTTCGTTGGATATTCGAGGACAGCGCACGTAGTCGTCGAAAGTCTGCTTGCTGATACCGTAGGCTGACTCCCATTCGGGCTGATAAATGAGCAAGTGGTCACGCAGCACAGGCTCGGTGACATCCCGCAGGTCTTTCTGCGACAACGACTTGAGCAAATCCACCGCTGCCTCATGCTCGTTTTTCTTGCAGTTGGCGAGGAAATGGCAAACGGCATCATGGTTGCCCTTGGTGGCAACGAGCAGGGGAGCCAAAGCATCGGCATCGTAGCCATGCTGCGTCGCCCATTCGCGAGCCTGTTGCTCGTTCATGAAAGTTGCCATGTATGCCTGTCGTAACGAGTCCTCATAGGCAAAGCGCTTGTCGTTTGTGGCGCGCTGCTCAGCCGTCACAGGCGGAATGTTGGCATGCTCCTTGGGAGGAACGATGTCAATGTCGATACCCTCACGAGGCAGACTGTTGGCATCCAGCGAAAGAGCTACCGTAATGAGACTGTCCTTGCCGAAAGAGGCTTTTGAAAAACCGAATTTGCCGTCCTTGGATGCCCAGATGAGCATGTCGCCCAAACCAGCAGAGAGGAAACTACGACCGTCCTTGTCAGCTTGTTTCGTACCTACGGTGTAGAACTCAGCATAGTTGTAGAGTTTATATTCCACAATAGCGTTAGGAACCGGCTTGCCATTGGCATCCACTACCTGCACATTAAGGCGTGTGGAAGGAGCGTAGTGGTCAATGACGTTGATTTCAGTATTGCGCGGCATACGGCGCATCACCTCTTCCGGTCCATCGTATTTGCCGAACACCTTGGTATGCTTGAGCATTCCGCGAGAGGCAGGGGCGTTGAACCATCCGAGGTTGAGCACAGGCTCCGGCTCACAGGCACCCATAAAATACCACTTTCCGTCCACCCATGCTTCTACCCATGCGTGGTTGTCATCGGTGTGTGCCCATCGGGGCGTATAGACCTGTCGGGCGGGAATACCCACGGAGCGCAGGGCAGCAACGGTGAGCGTACTCTCCTCACCGCAACGGCCTTTGGAAGTACGGATAGTAGCGAGCGGTGATGAAGTGCGACCGTCGCTAGGCTCATAGGTCACGTGCTCGTGGCACCAGTGGTTCACCTCAAGGGCGGCGTCGTACATCGACATGCCTTTCACGCGAGGTGCCAACTCCTTATAGAATACGGCACGACTGTTGTCGAGGTCCTCATTGTTGACACGAATGGGCAGTACAAAATGGCGCCACTCGCGGTCGGGGATTTTCGCTCCCCACGGCATCTCGCGGCGGGCTTGCAGGGCAAGGCGCACGTTGTCGATATAATAAGCCTCATCGTGGTCTACCTTATCGGCTTGTGCCATATAAGTATAAAGAAAATCCAATGCCTGCTTCTCCTCTTGCGTCAGAGCTTGCTTCTGTGCCGACGCGGATGCAGCAAGTCCAAGGAAAAGAAATGATAAGATATAGGTTTTTATATGCATAATTAGATATGGTTTGATTACTGTTTTAGTAGCGTATTCAGATTTCTAAGAGTGCCTTGCGGGCAGCGCGGATTTTCTCCGGGTCAGTGAGGTCGCGACTGTATTCCTCAATCTTCACCGTTCCGCCCATGCTGACGCGCGGATTACGGAATTTCATCTTGCTCTCCACTGGCGACCGACCCGAGAAGTGAAATTCGTGGCAATGGGTCTCACGGGCAATATGCGCAATGTTGCCCGCATTCACTCCGCAGCCGGGCATGATGATGATACGGTTTGCAGCACGCTCGTTCAGTTGTGCGAGAAGCGGAATACCCTGTTCTGCTGTCGTCTCCTGCCCCGACGTGAGGATACGGTCGCAGCCCAGCGCGATGATTTGTTCCAAGGCTTCAAACGGGTCTCGGCACACGTCGAAAGCGCGGTGGAAAGTGACGCTCATTCCGTGGGCAGCCTGCATGAGCCGCTGCATTGCCTCAAGGTCGATAGAGCCATCGGGCTGCAAGGCACCAAAGACCACTCCGTCGGCTCCAGCCTCACGAGCCACACCGATGTCGTAGGTCATGGCTTCCAGTTCATCATGAGAATAGCAGAAGTCACCGCCACGCGGACGAATGATAACGTTCAGACGGGTTGTGGTGAGCAACCGACGAGCCACGCGAATCTCTCCAGCCGACGGAGTAGTTCCGCCTTCAGGAATTCCCGCACAAAGTTCCACGCGGTCGGCACCGCCCTGTTGCGCGCGGAAGGCGCTCTCAGCACCATTGGCACAATTCTCTATGACGTATGTCATGGCTTCAGTTTTTTAATTACTCTACAGGGATTTCCCACAGCGATACAATGGGCGGGAATGTCGTGCACTACCACGGAGCCAGCACCAATAGTGGTTCCGTCACCGATGGTCACTCCGGGAAGCACCGTCACGCTGCCGCCCATCCACACGTTGTCGCCGATATGGATAGGACGCGACCACTGTACGCGGGTATTGCGCTGCTCAGGGTCTGTGGGATGACAGGCAGTAAGCAGACTCACGTTGGGGCCCAAGAAAGCATTGTCGCCGATAATGACCTTTGCCTCATCGAGAACCACGAAGTTGAAATTGGCAAAGAAGTTGTCGCCTACCTCTATATTGCACCCATAGTCGCAATGGAACGGGGCATTGATGGTGGGGTTCTTCCCGCAACGACCCAAAATCGCGCGCAACGCCGCCTCACGTTCCTCGAAGTGAGTGGGTTGAATCTGGTTGTAGCGCCAGACTCGGTCTTTATTGGCAAACAGCCGTTCTATAATATCGGGATTATCAGCGTCGTAAGGCTCACCGCCCAACATTTTCTCCCATTCTGTCATTTGTTTATGTTTTTTGCAAAGATACAAAAAATTAACGACGTTGTGGAAAAGAATGAATACATTTTACTTTGCTATCGCCCATGAGCGATGATAGAGAAAACGGAAGAATATACAAATTGTTCCTTTTTATGGGGTATTCAAGGCAATAAAAGGAACGAATAACTTAAATAAACTCAAATTTTAGCCTAAAAGTTTGGCAATGAGCAAATAAGGTCGTATCTTTGTCGGAGTCAATCTACATTATAAAGCTTTAAACCCAAAATTATGAGAAACTCAATCGAATACGCAGCTAATCCCATCGTACGTGAGCTGCAGAAAGATCACACGATGTTTACCAAGGAAGACATCATGAAGTACATCGTGAGTCATCAGATTCGCTTCGTCAACTTTATGTATCCGGCTGGCGACGGTAGGCTCAAAACGTTGAACTTCGTCATCAATGACCTCGACTATCTCGACACCATACTTACCGGCGGCGAGCGTGTTGACGGCTCTTCGCTGTTCAATTTCATCGCTTCGGGCTCTTCCGACCTCTATGTCATTCCCCGTTTCAGCACTGCTTTCCTCGACCCGTTCAGCGAGCAGCCTACGCTCTGCATGCTCTGCTCCTTCTTCAACCGTGAGGGCAAGATGCTGGAATCCTCTCCTGAGAACACCCTGCGCAAGGCAACGGAAGCCTTCCGTGAGGTGACGGGCATGGAATTCCACGCAATGGGCGAGTTGGAGTTCTACGTAATCCGCACTAACGAAAACCGCTTCAACGCTGTTGACCAGCGCGGTTATCACGAGTCAGGTCCCTTCTCTAAGGGCGGTGACTTCCGCAAACTCTGCATGGACTATCTGGCTCAGGCTGGCTGCCGCATCAAATACGGACACTCTGAGGTGGGCAACTTCATTGAGAATGGCTTCAACTATGAGCAGAACGAGATAGAGTTCCTTCCTGTTCCTGCACGCGAGGCTGCCGACCAGCTTGTCATCGCCAAGTGGTGCATCCGCAATCTCGCTTATCGCGAGGGCGTGAACGTGACTTTCGCTCCGAAGATTACCACCGGTAAGGCTGGTTCCGGACTCCATATCCACATGCGCATGATGAAGAAAGGTGTCAACCAAATGCTCCACAATGGAGAACTCTCTGAGACCGCACGCACCTGCATCGCCGGCATGATGGACGTGGCTGAGAGCATTACCGCCTTTGGCAACAAGAACCCGACGTCCTATTTCCGTCTCGTTCCTCATCAGGAGGCTCCTACTAACGTATGCTGGGGTATCAGCAACCGCTCTGCCCTCGTGCGCGTGCCACTGGGCTGGACCACGAAGCTCGACATGAGTTCTCAGGCAAATCCTATGGAGAAGAAGGAGATGCGCGACCTGAGCAACAAGCAGACCGTGGAGATGCGTTCTCCGGACGGCTCCGCCGACGTTTACCAGCTTATCGCCGGTCTGTGCGTGGCTTGCCGTCACGGCTTCGAAATGGAGAACCCGCTTGAAATGGCTAAGGCTACTTTCGTTGACGGTGACATCCACGACGAGGCACACAAGCAGCAGTTGGCTAAGCTGAAGTCACTGCCCGACAGTTGCGCTGCATCGGCTGACTGCCTGGAGCGCCAGCGCAAGGTATTTGAGGAGCACGGAGTGTTCTCGCCTTCAATGATTGATTCCATTATTGCCGACCTGCGCTCGTTCAACGACCGCACACTGCGCGCCGATATCGCCAACGACCCTGAGGCAATGGAGAAACTCGTGAAGCGCTTCATCCACTGCGGATGATGGTTCACTAAAACAACAGAATACAGATTTTTGAGAGAGTATATATATTTGAAGCCGCGAGCCCAGCAATAGCTGACTTGCGGCTTTTTTGTTTTCTGCCAAATGGGTGATGGAATTAGCGAGTTGCACTCTACGAATTATCTTTCGTAGTCTGGAGGTCGCGATGCATGGAGGTCTCGCGCTCCGCGCGGGAACAATAACCGTGGTAGAGCCGCAACGCATGGAGGTCTCGCGCTCCGCGTGGGACGACTACCGCTTTGTAGCTACAGAAAGCCAACGAATTTCCAATTACACGAATTTTCTTTTGCAGCATGGAGGTCGCGATGCATGGAGGTCCCGCGCTCCGCGCGGGACGACTACCGCATTGTAGCTACAGAAAGCCAACGAATTTCCAATTACACGAATTTTCTTTTGCAGCATGGAGATCGCGATGCATGGAGGTCTCGCGCTCCGCGCGGGACGACTACCAAAAGTTCAATTTAAAAGATAAGGCTTAGCATCTTCCTTAAGTTAGTGTATACGGTTATCGTCCCGCGCGGAGCGCGAGACCTCCATGAGTTGGGACAACTGCCAACTGGGATTGAGCGACAATTGTCGACACGCATGTCGACAATTGTCAACGAGTTTGGCGGCAATTGTCAACGAGTTTGTCGACATCTGTCGCTCA